>JAXHMH010000002.1 GCA_034521515.1 Candidatus Saccharibacteria bacterium
GTATTTCTGCTATGACACTGGAGGCGAGCGGTGGCGGATTGTGTTAGCTTGGTGCAAATCACTTCGGACTATTCGTGGCTTTTTAATAGGCTCACACTGTGGTTAAAATCAAATAGTAAAAGATACCAACGAGCAACTGCTACAGGTTTGTTTTTAGATGGATATGATGCAGCTATCTGGCGGTTTCGGGCTGACTCGTTGACTGGTGCCGGAATATTACAAGCGACAGGACTAAGCAAAACTATAGTTTTATAACCGGAGGCGTGTTGCTTGAGATATACAGCATTGCAATTGGAGATATAGTTTTCATTATTCTTCAGGTTGTATTTATAGCAGCAGCACTGTATAACCTTTACACGCAAAAACTCAGCAATACTAACAAGTTGCAGCCCTAATCAATAAGCTCTGATGCGGGCGACAGTTTCTAGCTAAACCGTTTTACGTCGGTAAGGTTTCGCGCGCTTGTCTGAAGAGAGCTTACCGTTAAATAATGCTGTTCGTTTCCAACATACATGCACGGACTACGCGCCACCGAACACCTGATCATTTTGCATGTTCTCGGTATCGCCCTCGGTGTTGGCGGGGCATTGACAACCGACGCAACGTTTTTACGAAGCATCTGGGATCGCACCATAACCAAAGGGCAGCTGCAGCTTATAGAGATAATCTCTAAGGTTGTTGTTGCCGGTTTAGGGCTCCTAATCCTAAGCGGCTTATCGCTCGTTGCTTTACACCCGCACTACCTGAGTTTATCCGATGGCAGCCAGCTATTTTGGGTTAAGATGACAATCGTTGCCATACTTACCATAAACGGCGTAGTCTTCCATAAAAAAATATTGCCGATACTGCAACGACACGCTGATAAAAGCTTGGCTTCCGAGGAAATCCGCAGCAAGCTGTGGCTGCTTGCCTCAACCGGCGGATTGTCTGGCATATCCTGGGTGACTGTTCTGATATTGGGTAAAGTTATGCAAGTTACTGACTTTTCTTACCTGTTAATCCTAAACGCCTACCTATTACTTGTTTTTGGGGCTATTCTTACCGGATATATAGGTATCTACTGGATAATATTCTCGGAGCTGCGCGGCAAACGTATATTTCCGTTGAGCAAGAGTACGCCGCCAGGTATGAAAAAAATAACCAAGATAAACAAAATCCTTATAACCATCGCTTTGATTGTCGTGTTCGCGCTTGGTTTTATGTTAATAACTAACAACGGAGATGACTCTGCTTCATCCGAATCCAGTTATAACAAGGTCAATCGCACAGCCTACGTTAACAACAGGGGTTATCAAAACTAGCTATGTTCCACTCCATTAAACAAAACGACATTGTCCAGCTGATTTTAAAAAGCCGCTACGTGAAAGTTGTTGGTACGCTTCTGTTTATTCTTACCCTGGCGTTCGCGGTTCAGCTATACGCCACCTTTTTAAACGGCGATGACTCTATGGACGCCACAGGCTCCAATACAATTACTGTCCACGTCGGGGAAATGTACTTTGAGCAACAGGGTTCAGAAATACCTGCCGGATACCTAGAAGCGGCGGTTGGCGATACCATCAAATTCACTAATGTTGGCAACCTTAGACATTCCGTGACCGTTGACGAGCTTGGTTTTGATGAGGTTATAAACCCCGGCGAAGAAACTGTCCTAGAGGTTACCCAAACACTTGAAGATACCCGTATTCATTGCCGGTTCCATAACGGACACGAGGCTGTCATAACCGTGCATGCTAGCGGTAACGAGAACAATACCTTCCATACCGACCACAGCGGTTCAATTGATAGGGGAGTAGAACCATATGAAGGGGATCTACCAATACGCTCGGCTGAGGATGCCGTTGAGCGTCTAGACTACCAGGAAGTCGATGGGGTTAAAGAGTTTGAACTTACCGCAGAACATATTGTCTGGGAATATGCCGATGGCGTACAGCTTGAATCGTGGACATTTGGCGGGCAAATACCCGGACCACAAATACGTGTCACCGAAGGCGACCAAGTACGTGTTATATTTAAAAATGAGCTGCCGGTAGCCACAACCGTACACTGGCACGGTGTTGATGTGCCAAATGCCATGGACGGTGTGCCTAATGTAACCCAAGCTGCGGTCGAACCGGGCGAAACGTTTATTTATGAGTTTACCGCTGATCCAGCCGGGACAAAATTTTATCACTCGCACGGTTCGCACCACGGCGACGAACATCAGCAGGTTGACATGGGACTATCCGGACCACTGGTTATAGAACCTGCTGACTCGCCGCCAATCGACAAAGAATTCATCATGATGCTTGGTGAACGACCTGAAGCTGGCGTCTACCCAATAAACGGTAAAATATTTCCTGAACCAGAAGTATTAACTGTATCAGAAGGCGACCGAGTCCGTGTCCGCATGATTAACGCCAGCTCAAGTGCTATACACCCTATGCATCTGCATGGCCATCAATTTGAAGTCGTTGCTATGGACGGAAATGATGTGCCTGTAGCGGCTATCCAAAAACGCAACACCCAACCCATGATGCCCGGCGAAATTTACGATATCGAATTTACCGCTGACAACCCAGGTGATTGGATGTTCCATTGTCACGAGCTCGTCCACGTAGCCGGCGGGATGGTTGCACTACTCGCTTACGAGTAGACTACGCCGTCATATTTGTAACTTAGTATTAGTCGTAGTGAAAATAACCGGTTATACTTAAATATAATTATGAATGACTCAGTAATTAATATCAGTAATGTATCAGTTAACTTTGATTCATTCACGGCACTAAATGATGTTTCGGCTCAAATCCCAAAAGGCAAAATTACCGGCATTATTGGCCCGTCAGGAGCAGGCAAGACAACGCTCATCCGAAGCATAGTCGGTAGGCAAAAAATATCCGACGGATCGATAACTATATACGATGAGCCGGCGGGTTCGGCTAGCCTCAGGAGTCAAGTTAGTTATAAAACTCAAGAGGTCTCAGCCTATTATGACCTTACAGTCACCCAAAACCTGCAGTACTTTGCCCGTATGATGAACCTTCCAAGACAACAAGCTAAACAACAAACCCAAGAGTTTATTAATACCATGAGTCTACAGCAGCAGAGTAAGCAACTAGTTGGCAGTCTTTCCGGAGGGCAAAAACAACGGGTATCACTTGCCATTGCATTGATCGGCAAGCCAAAATTGCTGGTGCTCGACGAACCAACAGTCGGGCTTGACCCGTTACTACGCGACGAGCTTTGGATAATGTTTCGGAATCTGGCAGAAAGCGGGCTAACTCTACTTATTTCTAGCCATGTGATGGACGAAGCCGAGCGCTGTGACGACTTACTATTAATTAGACACGGTAAAATTGTCGCCCACGCTACTCCGGATAATATGAAACGTCAAACCAACACTAAGACAATAGAGGAAAGCTTTTTGAAACTTGTCAGGAGCAATACATGAACCCCTTACGAACACTCGCCACTACTAGACGCGTGCTCCAACAATTACGTCACGACCCGCGAACGATGATATTGGTGATTGGCGTGCCAATACTCCTCATGACTATACTAAAGTTTTTGTTTGATGGGCAGCCACATATCTATCAGATGACGGCTCCGCTGCTTCTTGGAATATTCCCGCTGTTTATTATGTTTTTAATTACGTCAATCGCAACACTGCGAGAACGTACATCGGGCACCCTGGACAGACTCATGACCCAACCTATCTCTAAACTGGATTTTGTGTTTGGTTATGCACTAGCGTTTTCTATTGTCGGGCTGGTTCAGGCAGCCATCGTAACTATTTACACTCTTACCGTACTGGACGTTAGCGTAGCTGGTGGACTAGGCCTGGTACTGGTAACCTCGTTTTTTGCCGCCTTTCTTGGAACCGCACTTGGTTTGTTTGTGAGTGCTTTTGCCCGCAACGAGTTCCAGGCAGTCCAGCTAGTAATGCCTATTTTGATGCCGCAAGTCTTGTTGTGCGGCCTGTTTGTGCCACGTGATCAAATGGCCAGCGGGCTAGAAAGGATTTCTAATTTATTGCCTTTGACGTATTCTGTTGATGCCATGCGGGAAGTTGCACAACACGCCAACTGGACAGCTGATCTAACCATTAACCTGCTAGTAGTGTTAGCTTTTGGAATCGGTGTACTACTACTCGGCACCGTTACTATACGCCGCCAAGAAAAATAGCACGCTTTTTTATTTAGTAGATATATGTAAAGTTACTAGCGGCTACTGTACGTGAACTGGTGACATTCCAACCCTTAAAGTTCATCTCACTCACCGTTACTGTGCCATTATTGTGTACTTGTTTAACGTACACCACGTGCATACCTTGTTGACCGACAGCACCAACCCGCGGCGTTGAGCCGGTTGGTAAACCTTGAGCTCTTGCTCGTGCAACCCACGTGTTGGCGTTGCCGAGGTTGTTTGGCAAATCAGGCCGTAAGTTTTTTACATGCCACGTACAATAACCATAGGTATATAAGTTACCACTGGCCGACCCACGGGCGGTACTGGTGCTTGAGACAGATCGACTCGAAGCGGTTGATTGTTCAGCTGTCGAGCTTGGCTGCGGGACACTTGAACGCGATGGCTCCTGTGAAATATCTGTAGTAATAGGCGGAGAGGGCAATTCGCGTTCCTCTAGTTCTTCGTCTTCTTTAGGGATAACAATAGTTTCATCTACCTTTATGATATCCGGATGTTCCAAATGTGTGTTTTTATCAAATAACCGCCGCCAACTTGTGTCATAACGTTTGGCGATTTTACTTAGCGAATCGTCTTCCTGTACTTTGTACTTAACCGGCTCTGGCTTGTTTTCTGATGAATCATCCTGGCGGCGATTCTCACGTACATCCAAAACCGCTAACTCTCGGATTTTGCTTGGTGTTTCGTCTTTCGTCACTGTTTCAAGTGGTGTGAGCGCTTGTGCACTCTGAGTGTGTGCCATAAAAATTAGCACACATAAAAATATCCCCGCCAAAAATGCGGTCATACGCATAATACTTAACCCTCCTAAAATTTGGTTTGCTTCATACTTAATTTCCGGACGTCACGCTACTGACGATGCCGGTCATAGCAGCCTGCTACCTCACATAGCTCTAGGCACAAAGACTTATACTACACACCAAAATTTGAAAGTCAAGCCTTATAAAACAGCACAAACTTAACTGTCAACTATGAACTATTTCTTCTTGGGCTTCTCTAGCAGATCATTAACAAAACTGATCATTTCCATAGGGAATAATATTGTAGTATTTGGTTCTTTGGCAGCGTCGGTCAAGGTTTCCAAGTACCTTAGTGCAATAGGGGAGGCGTTAAGTACTTCACCAGCTTGACGGAGCTTATCTGACGCCTGATACTCGCCTTCAGCCAAGATAATTTTAGCTCGGCGCATCCGCTCGGCTTCTGCCTGCTTGGCAATAGCCCGCTGCATATTGGATGGGATCTCGACGTGTTTTACTTCAACCGAAGTGACTTTAATACCCCACGGATCTGTGGCTTGATCGATAATACTATGGAGGCGTTGATTGACCTTTTCGCGATTGGTCAAAATCTCATCCAAGCTTGACGAACCGGTAACAGTACGCAAGGTTGTTTGCGACACTTGTGAAGTTGCCATCCGAAAGTTCTCGATATCAATCGTCGCTTTCTGTGGGTCAGAAACTTTAAAGTACACCACCGCGTCAACCTTTATAGGCACATTGTCTTCACTTATAACCTCTTGCGGCGGGACGTCCATGGTAACTACACGCAAATCAACCTTTACCATACGATCAATAATCGGAATAATAAAGAACAAACCGGGGCCTTTGACGCCCGCAAACCGGCCAAGCCGGAAAATAACCCCGCGTTCATACTCATTTGTAATACGAATCGCCGCTGGCAACACAGCGACCGCTAAAATAATCAGCCAAAAAAGTGATACAAACAAATCAGCCATGGTTTACTCCCTCTTACGTGGTTTAACGTTATCAACAATCACGGTATTACCCTTGATACCTATAATATACACCTTGACGCCTTTGGCTGCACGACTTTTCACACCTTTTTTCTGCTCAGCTAGCCAGCTTTTACCATTAATATTTACCCGTCCACGGGGAGTCAGTTTCTCGGTCACGACAGCTTCTTGGCCAATCATTGCCTCACTACCGCTTACCGGCGTGGTTTTAATTGTCCGCACCAATGCTCGACTAATAAACGCAAAGGCAACAACTGCCGACAGTAAGGTAAGTAGCGTTATGATACCGGACAAGCTTATGATATTCGGGGAATAAAACGGTTCTTGGCTCAATGTCAGCACACCAGCGAAAATGGCAACCATACCGCCAATACCAAAAATACCAAAACCCGGCTGATCAAACACTTCAATGGCAACCAAGATTGCACCTATAACAAGTAGGCCAATACCTAAGAACGTAAACTCAATAATACCTATACCCCAAAGACCTATCAGCAGTAGCACTAGTCCAACCGCCGCCGAGATTTCAAACTCACCAGAACGCACTGCAAACACTAAAGCAAGAGCGCCAAGTGACAAAAATAATGACACCAAAAACGGATCAGATAAAGTATTGAGGACTTGTCCGGTCAAAGTAGGTTCTATAGTTACCAGGTTCGCGCCGCTCACGTCCAGATATGTCAGAACCTCGGAGATATCGGTTGCTGTCATATCAATAACACCAGCTTCCAAAGCCTCACTACCACGCAGGGTTAGATTTTCCGACACGAACTGCTCCGCAATATCGGCGTTACGACCACGCTCTTCAGCTAAACCGCGAACCCATGAGACCGTGGCCTCCTGGACTTTTTCATCCTGGATTTCGTTACCGCCATCGGGGGAGAAAGGTTGTGCCGCACCAATTGAAGCATTTGGATGCACAATAGCTTCATCGGCCGCCAAGAGAATAATGGTCCCCGCAGAATATGCCCAGCCACCCGGCTGATTTACATAAACAACCACCGGCACCTCACTAGCGGTTATCGCCTCCACAATACTGCGGGTTGACTGGAGCAAGCCGCCTGGCGTTTCTAGGGAGATAATTAAATGGCTAGCGTCAGCTTCTGAAGCTTGGTTAATAGCTCGCTGTACGTCTAACACTGTGCCAGCTTTAATATCATCGTTTAACTCCAACTGATAGACGGGCTGGTCTTCGGCCGTCACTACTTGAGCAAGCACGCCAGTCACCATCAGGCAAAGCAGAATAATGCTATAACAAAGCCATTTCATAAACTTATTATACCAATCAGCTTATGCAAATACTGCCCGATTTTTTTATTGTTTAAAAAAGAGTTTATGGCCGCCTGAAACAATAAAATAGACATAAAAAGTAAACGCGCCAGACGTCTGGCGCGTTTAGGTCATTGTTATGCATCCATTGGTTTTAGTAGCCTTAGATACACGTTATGTTACTAATCGGAGCGCAATCTGCTACAATTGTGCATAAGGTTAAATTGCGGTAATTTCTATTTTGTAAATCATGGAGATAGTACTATGGAAGCCAAAGCCATGGACAGTAATTCAAAAATAATATTTTGGGCGATAACCAGCACAATGGTTATTTTAAGTCTGCTTAGCTATGTACTTGTTACAAACCCATCAACTGCAGTCAAATTTTCGTTTATGGTTGCTCTGTTGCCAACATTATTCCATTTTGGGGCGGCGTATTATTTTTTGGCTGGTATAAAATATTTCAAGTCAAAACAACGCATTGCATACATACTAATTAGTACCGGAATGGTGGTACTAGGTATCGCCGTTATGCAACTGGCAATCGTTAAATTATTTGGACTGCGAGAATGGATTACCAGCGGCGGGATTCTTATACCTTATCTTGCCTCCGGCGCGTTATTGTTTGCCGGTGTACGCCGTTTTGCACGCCTGTTAAACATAAAGGGACTAGCAACATCTTGGCTCGCCTTACTTGCAGTCTGGGTAATAGCAAGCATACTATTCTCGTTCATCCCGTATGTTGACAAACCCATCGAACACCAATCACACGTTATATCTTTAACCGTCAATACATTCAATGCAGTAGTGTTTGCTTTTGGTGCCTGGGGTCTGCTTAAAATCAAGAAGGTCATCGGCAAAATTTATCAAACATCACTAAGGTGGTTCTATAAAGCCATGTTAGCGGCCTTTTTAGTTGCCGTGCCATATAGTATCGTGCTATTAACATTACCTCTTAATCACTGGTATTACAACTATACCGTTACCGCTGTGTTGTTCATAGTAAGCAGCTGGCTGTTTATGCGTGCCGGTTATAGCTTTAGCCGGATTGGTCAACTTAAAAACATCACCAAAGATGATACCAGTGAAGAGTTACTGGGATATAAACCAAAACAAAGTAGCGACCAAGAGTCGTCAATTCTTGACGTTATAGTCTATATCTCGTCTCTAGCCAGTGATAACCGCGAAATCGACCCCAAACTCGATACGGTTCGAAGCATCACCTCCCAGCTAAAACCTGGCGAACAGCCGTCTGCCGAGGCAGAGAAACGGTTGCTCTCGGTCTATAAAGTGCTCGAGAACTATCTTATTAACGATGATAAGCTGCAAAAACTCGACAAAAAACGTCTTCGTGACGCTGTATTCGAGCAAACTGGCGTAAAAATTAACGAACTCATCACTAAAGAGAACGATTAGATGGATAATTCTAGCTAACAGCGCAAGTCTCTTTTAACAACCACGAGCGACAATACTTATTAGTTGTTAAAACGACCGTAAAAAACTTACGCTTTGGAGCAATTACGTATAAAATGATAGCAATGCATGACAAAAAGCTACCCGTTAACAAGCAAACGCAACAAGCTGTATGCAACTTATCTCACCTTTATCAATCTAGGCATTCAAATAAACTTAATCTAAAGATTAGTTATGAAAAATAAGTCATTACGAAAGCTGTTTGCTATCTTAGTGGTGGCTATCGCTGGACTTGCTATTATTGCTGTTTCATTCCAGTATGCCGCTGTGTCGCGCACCCAACAGGTTTTCGACTCAGTAATTAATAACAACGTGCAACGTGTTCAAACGCTTCACGACCTGCGCCACGGCGTATCTTCTACCGTTGCATTTATTAGTTTGGATAGCGTTTCCGAGGATGAAAAACTCCAAGCCATAGAGCAAAATAAAATAAAAGCACAACAAGACGTTGAATTGTTTAACCGCAGCATACAAAATCAACGCGGCAACATTCATGTAGTTAATATTAGCGATACAGAAAGCCTGCTGGATAACTTTTACCGACAAGCTACTCTAGTAGTGAACAATCAACTCCCGCTGCAGCAATTACGCCAGACTCAAGCGCAGTTCAACGATTTGATTAGCGACAGCATATCTCTCGAGATGGACAACTTGTCAGAAGACCGACGTAGCGTTGACAGTGAGACGACTGAACTTGCCAGGCAATCGATTATTGCCGCAATGCTGCCGGTACTGGTTACTGTTATCGCCAGCCTATTAGCTGGCATGTTGATTGTTAGGCGGCTAACAAACATTAAAACTGGCGCGGATCGTATTGCCAGCGGTGACTTTTCCCGGCCTATTCCCGTAGAATCGGAAGACGAGATCGGTCAAGTAGAAAATGCTTTCAACCAGATGGCGGTGCGCTTGCGTGATTCATACCAACGTATTGCACTAGAGAAACGTCGTGATGAAGCTCTCCTGAAAAGCATGAGTGAAGGCATGATTGCCGTCGATAAAAAAGAAGAGATCGTTCTTATTAACGACAACGCTGTTGAACTGCTGCATATAGAGAGCGAGGACAAGCTGGTTGGATCAAATATTGACCACGTATTGGAACTGAAGGGCGTTGATGGTCACGACATAGATAAGAAACAGCATCCAGTGCAACAAGCACTAAAATCAAGCTCGATTATCGAAGACGTTTATAGCGTTAAGCTAGCCTCAAAACATAAACTTGATATTAACGTAAGTGTCAGTCCGGTTGAAGTTGACGGAGAAACACATGGTGCGATTATTGTGCTACGTGACGTTACCAAAGACCGTGAGGTTGACCGCATGAAGACAGAGTTTATATCGTTGGCGTCCCACCAGTTACGCACCCCCTTATCGGCTATAAAATGGTTCTCTGAAATGCTTTTGGCCGGCGATGCTGGCAAGCTAAAAAAAGAACAGTCTGAGTTTGCGCAAAATATTTACGATTCAACTGATCGTATGATTGAACTAGTCAACTCACTACTTAACATTTCACGTATTGAGTCGGGTCGTATCATTATCGACCCAGTCCCAACCGACTTGAGCCAGCTGGTCAACAGCATAGTTACCGAGCTCAAACAACGCGCCGATGAGAAAGAACAGAAACTACTAATAAGCGCTCATAAAAATCTTCCCAAAATTAACATAGACCCCAAACTGGTTCGCCAGGTGTATCTCAACCTGCTAACCAACGCCATTAAATATACCCCTAAGGGCGGTGAAATTTCGGTGTTTATATCACGCAAAGACGACCATATCATTTCGCAAGTCACCGATAACGGATACGGGATACCCAAGGCTCAGCATAAAAAAGTATTCCAAAAATTTTTCCGGGCTGAGAATATTGTTAAGATTGAAACTGACGGTAATGGGCTGGGCATGTATCTGGTCAAGTCAATTGTCGAATCATCAGGCGGCAAAATTTGGTTTGAAAGCGAGGAAGGTAAGGGGACTACATTTTGGTTTACTTTGCCGATGAGCGGCATGCAAGCCAAGGAAGGGGAAGTTTCACTAGATTAAAAAATTATGAACAAAATCAGCATAAACATACCAAAAATTATCTTACTTTTAACCAGCGTCGCTGCCGTAGCTAGCGTATTTATCTCGTTGTACGCTTTTCGTGGCGAAGCAACCTCTTCGCAAGTTGCTCTCATAATCGGTGTCTTACCGCTTGTGCTTAATATCGGCGCAATCGCGCTATTCATTACAGGGCTTCGCAACTTCTCGAATAAACTCAAAATACACTACGCCACACTTGGAGCCGGCGTATTTTTGCTCAGCCTCGGCCAAGCTCAGATTCCGTACGTAATTCTTACCGAAGATTGGGCAATCGTAGAGTCAGGACTGAGCGGTATTCCGTTTATATTGTCTGTTATTTTAATGTTTTGGGGAATGCGCAAAATTTCGACTTTACTCCGTATTAAAACTCCGTGGTCTTCGGTGCCTTTACTTATTCTCACCGCCATTGCCACCAGTATGTTCGTTATACTCCTGCCTCGAACAGATTCTACGCTACCGGAAGCTGTGTTGCTGGCTACCATCGCACTAATAACTTACGACATGGTTTTTGAGGTATTTTGTGCCGGGCTTGCGTACACTATTAAACAGAAAACCAGCAGCGCCTACAGAGCTACAATGGGGTGGCTATTTTGGGCGTTCTTAGCAATGCTACCCTCGGCACTCTTTTATCTGGCTACTTACTTGTATTTATCGGAGGGTAATTGGTTTTATGACTACAATATAATTTCATCGCCCTTCTTTTTCAGCAGTCTGTTTTTCTTGCTAGCCGGTTTTTGGTTTACAAAAATTGTCGAGTCATCTGAGAAAATCAAACCGAGTAATTTTTTGGGACTAGACATTGTACTGTTTAGTGCAAATCTAGTATCTAACCCGAGTGATATAGACGTTCTACTTGATACTGTACGGGAAATCAGTTCAGAATCCGAGAAACAGACGAGTTTTACTACGCAACAACTAGATAAACTAAAAGATACATATCTCGCTATTGAGGAGTACCTTACCACTCAAGAAAACTTACGTTCATTCACGGTGTCAGGTCTACGTCAATATATAGAGACGACATTTAATCTACAGGATCACTCCGATAAAGCTTTTTGGGATAAACTGCCTCCTAACGAGAAACACAAAGCATAACAATATAAACCACTGGACAATTGTTTAAAATACCGCATAATCATAGCCTGAAGCCATAAGGAGGGAAGTGCGTATGCCGTTAGCAAAAAACGAGGCAGCTCTACGCAAAATCGCAACATTGACTATACTGGTTTCTTTTCTGTTTGGTTTTTTGGCGCTCGTTTTATTCTGGAACCAGCCACCAGACAAGGGCGTGCCGGTAACAGCTGGTCTTTCGGTAGCCGCAACACTGCTTATGTTCGGAGCCGTACCATTTTACCTAAGTGCACTAAAAAGTTTCCGTACGACCATAAAGAAAGCCTACGTAGTGTTCTGTGTCGGTGTTATTTTGTTCGCAATTGCCCAAATACAAATACCTATTGCAACTGTTTTTAATTTTTGGCTCATCGTTAATAGCGGGGCGTTTATGATTCCCTACGTACTTGCAGCATTGTTTATGTATTTTGGGGCGCGTAGGATAGCTAAAATACTCAAACTACAAACGGTCCTAAACTCGCCTACGCTTATCATATTAACAGCAACTGCACTCGCTGGGTTAAGTTATTTTTTGCCCCATAATCCGGATAATTGGCTTGATACAGCTTCAATTAAATTATCGGTTGGGTTAGTCGTCTGGGTATCTAGCAATGCGCTTGCCACAGCTTTGTTATTTTTCAAAATAACCGAAAAAATCAGCGACTCCTATAAACCAGCTATGAAGTGGCTCTACCGATCAATGATAATGATTGCATTAACCGGCGTTCACTACGTGTTTGTTTTGCTCGTATTCGTGACCTCTCGCTACGAAAATGTTGGGCAACCCAACGAAATTTACGTACCGGGTGACTGGTATCCCGATTTTAGTCTTGCAATTATACCGCTCATAATAACAGGCTTGCTTCTCATCCGAGCCGGTTACGAGTTTAGCCTGTTGACCGCCTCAAAAGCACCGGCCGACAAACCCACGGTTAGCGATAAGGGTCTTTCGTTGCTAGATGTCATAACCTATACATCCAAGCTTGCGACCGATCCGGCAGACATCGACCCCATACTCGATCCGGTTCGCGAGATAACTGCCCAAATGAACCATACCCGTGAGTTATCCAAAACCGAGCAATCGACGCTCGTGCGGGTCTACTTGGACATCGAACGATATCTTATTGAACACGAGCCAGTCCGCCAGTTCGATCGTCAATCACTTCGGGAAACAATCGCCGAAGAGTTTAGCGTAGACCCATCCTTGAAGTCAGTTCTAGAAAGCTAGCCGAACACTACTAACCACTACATGAATACCCTGGTTGTGTGATACAGTAGAACCATGAAAATTCCAGCCGCTACCATTATGGTGGTCGAGGACGAAACGCTGCTCCTCCAAGCAATAGGCAAGAAACTACGCGCAACCGGCTATCAGGTGGTGTCGTGTTCTTCAGGCAAGCAAGCTATCGATTACCTTGGTAACTTTGATTCTTTGCCCGATGTTATATGGCTTGATTATTATCTCGGCGATATCGACGGCCTAACCTTCATGGAAACCATGAAAGAAAAGAAGGAGTGGGAGGATATACCGGTTATTGTAGTAAGTAACTCTGCCGGCCCAGAAAAAGTCCACACTATACTGGGATTAGGAGCAAAGAAATATATACTCAAGGCTGAGCATCGATTAGACGAAATTATTGAGACTGTTGATTCTTTTGTTAAAAAAGAAAAGAAACAAAAGAAGGGATTGTAAGCTATGGCCAAGATTTTAGTCGTAGAAGATGACAAGTTCCTAACAAGTGCTTACCGTGCTAAACTAACCAAAGCAGGGTTTGAGACTGATACCGCTTCTGATGGAGAAGAAGCTATCGAAAAGCTCAAAACCAGTGTACCTGATATTATGTTGCTTGACCTGGTAATGCCACGCAAAGATGGTTTTGCCGTACTAAAAGAAGTCCGCGGCCAAGACAATTTAAAAGACTTGCCGATTATCGTGACATCCAATTTAGGCCAAAAAGAAGACATGGATAAAGCTAAGTCTCTGGGGGCAACAGACTACATTATAAAAAGCGACATGACTATGGAGTCGTTGGTAGACAAAGTTAATTCTTTGTTATAGACAAATCTAGAGGCATCGTAGCGCAATTGCTTAAAACCGTGAAAGACAAAGATCGAGGTATGGGTGGGATAACATGCAAATCAGTGACAAACAACTTGTAAAGCTCATCAGTGAGCTGGATTATGTTTCAGCTGATGATCTAAAGAAAGCTCAAGATAATGCCACCACCAGTGGTATTTCACTTTATGAGTCTCTACAACGATCCGAATTAATGACCGATGAGAACCTCGGTAAATTAATCGCCTATTCGTATAAGCTGCCCTTTATTACTCTTGGGCAATTGAATATTCCAGAAGAGATATTGAAAATAACCCCCAAGGAAACGGCCGAGAAGTTCCGGGTAATAACCTTTGAGCTCAAAGACGGGGAGCTAAAGATTGGTACCTCAGAACCGGATAACCAGACCTTGTTTGCCAATTTAACCAAAAAAGCTGGAGCCGAAAAGTTCCGCTTGTACTACGTAACCGAGCAAGACGTGAGCTCAACGCTCCGGTTATACAAAGAAAAAATGCAGTCCGTTTTTAAGGATATGTTGCAGCAAAAAGGCCAGGGGGGCGATTTACCAGTTGCTCATATTGTTGAAACTATCATTGAATACGCTTTTACTAACCAAGCATCTGATATCCACGTAGAACCTACCAGAGAGGAATCATATGTGCGGTTTCGGATTGACGGTGTACTGCACGATGTCGTTAAATTACCACGAAGATTGCACGACCAAGTTGTAACCCGTATAAAAGTACTGGCTCGATTGCGTACTGACGAACACTTTAGCGCCCAAGATGGTCGAACCAGAGTGACAGTCGACGAAAAAGACGTCGATATACGCGTTTCGATTGTCCCGGTGATTGGTGGCGAAAAGGCCGTTCTGCGCTTGCTGGCATCACATATGCGCCAATTTGGGCTAACAGATTTAGGTATGCAAGAAGCCGACCTTAAAAAGGTACGCGACGGTTTTGCTAAACCGTACGGTATGGTGCTTTCTACTGGTCCGACGGGTTCCGGTAAAACCACAAGCATGTATGCCATATTAAAAATTCTAAACGTCCGCGAAAAAAATATCGCTACTATTGAAGACCCGGTAGAATACGAACTCAAGGGTGTGAATCAAATCCAAGCTAACCCAAAGGCCAATCTGTCTTTTGCCAATGGACTTCGCTCAATTTTAAGACAAGATCCTGACATTATTTACGTCGGTGAAATTAGAGATGAAGAGACAGCCAATATTGCAATTAATTCGGCCATGACTGGCCACTTAGTGCTCTCTACTATGCACACCAATGATGCAGCAACCACGTTACCGCGTCTGATTGATATGAAGATCGAGCCTTTCTTGGCCGCCACAAGCGTAAACGTAATTATTGCCCAAAGACTGGTTAGAAAAATATGCGACCGTTGTAAGGCTAGTTTAGAACTTACTCGAACCAAAACTGGTTGGAGCGGTGACGACGTGTCCGCAAAACAACTAGCCGCGCTCGACCCGGCGACAGTATCCCGACATTTTGGCGCGACCGGCTCAGTTAGAGTGTACCGAGGCAAGGGCTGTGGTGCCTGCCACGAAACAGGATACAGCGGCCGCGTTGGCGTATTTGAGGTTTTGGAAGTTTCTCCTGCTATCCAGAAACTAATTACCGACAAGGCGAGCTCGGAGGCTATCACCGCTGCAGCTGTCAAAGAAGGCATGACCACCATGATGGATGATGGAATGAAAAAAGTACGCTCAGGCATTACCACGCTTGAGGAAATATTAAGGGCAACTAGAGCATGAGTGTGACGCTATCGGGTAAAGACAAACTGGAGATTCTGGGTAATATTACTACTATGCTACACGCCGGTATATCTCTCTCTGAGGCGGTTGACTCGCTTCTGGAAGATAATAAGGGTGCTTCACGCAACGCACTAAATATGTTCCGTGATGAGCTTCATGAAGGCCGCTCCCTATCGGTTGCTATGAAGAAAATGCCCAAATCATTTGATGCAGTTACTATAAACTTAATTGCCGCCGGTGAAGAGTCCGGAACCTTAGTTGAAACCCTGGAGGACGTCACCAAAAACATCCGCAAAGAACTTGCTTTTAACGACAAGATTAAAGCCAGCCTCATGTATCCGGCCTTCGTCATGGGGATACTGGCCGCTGTTATGATACTTATACTAACTTTCGTCATACCGCGCATATCAGAGGTTTTCCTAGGCTTGAACGTTGAGTTGCCACTCGCTACACGCGTGCTGATACAAATGTCAGCCTTTTTTACTAACAACCTTATCTTTGTCGGGCTTGGTACGGTTCTTATCGTGACACTGCTTATTCTCTTAATTAAGACTAAAAAACACGCTATGGCCAATATGCTACTTAGCTTGCCGGGGTTTAAGAAATTGGGTCGCGAGATTGATCTGGCGCGGTTTACCCGCAGTATGGGTTTGTTGCTTAGCTCTGGGATAACCGCATCCGAGGGTCTGGCACTTGCCAAAGCATCTGTACTAAAAAAAGACATTTCTAGAGCGGTTGATCACATGGCAAAAAATGTCGAAGCCGGCAAGCCAATGTCTACCGATTTGCGCACGCTCGATAAAGACGTAATACCTCCAGTCATGATAAGACTCATGCAAACCGCCGAACAATCCGGTACACTGGAAACAACCTTTCGCGAACTAAGCACATACTTTTCAAACCAAGTTAGCCGCACACTCAAAACCTTTATTGCTTTGCTGGAACCAATACTACTAGTGGTGGTAGGTTTGCTTGTTGGAGGTATCATGCTAGCAATTATTGCACCGATTTATGGGCTTATTAGTCAAATTAATACCTAGGTAGTTCTGTTGATGGAGCGTAAACTTACACAATCGCAACCAGGATTTACAATTATTGAGCTGTTGGTTGTCATATCACTACTGGCTGTGCTACTTGCAATCTCATCTATGGGAGTAATTGGACCAAGGACTACCGCAGACGTACAGAGCACTACGAGTCAACTTATATCTGATATAAAAAGCCAACAAATAAAAGCTATGAATGGCCATACCGACCCCAGTAATACAACACAGGATCAAGGGATTATTGTGCATAACGAGGAATACACCCTTTTTTCGGGTGGTTCCGCCTGCGACCCAAGCGAAACAGCCTACTACGAAAAATATGATGGAATAAACGGGACAGCATTATCGGAGCTCTACAGCAGTCCGAACTTCCCGAGTAATCCTAGTAGCACGCAAATACTCAGTGGTATCAATCTCTCTTCGCCGATTAATATTGATGACAATTTTGGCGCACGAGTCTCGGCACTTCTGTGCCCACCGGATAGCGGGGAATACATTTTTTACGTAACTGGTGATGACGAGACAGAATTACGATTAAGTACTGATACAAATCCAGCCAACGTCAGTGTCATTGCTTCAGTTCCAACGTGGGCACCGGCGAACAACTGGACAACTTTCCCAGAACAAACTTCAGAACCTGTAAATCTTTTGGCTGACACGTACTACTATATTGAAGTTAACTACAAAGAGGGCTCTGGAGGCGATCACGGCCAAATCGGCTGGATGTTACCTGACGGAACATTAGAGCGTCCGATTGTTAGCAATCGCTATTCACAACCAAGCGAATCAGATGTAGTGACCGACATCGGTTCTGACAGCTTCACAATTGAACTGAACAATAGCGTAACGCTAAGCACCACGCTACCGAGTAATCGTTTATTATTCTTGAAGGGGAGCGGGGAGGTTAGTGGTCTCAATGACGGTAACGCAACAATCACAGTCAATAGCCAACTATCTGGAGAAACCAACGTAATCTCTATCAATAAATTTGGCGCAACAACGGTAAACAAACTATGAAGCATATTAATTTCCATTACTTTCAACGAGGTCAAACAATCATAGAAGTACTTATTACAATCGCACTAACAGCCATTATGCTACCTGCACTTTTAACATCTATTATTGTCTCTAGGGAAGGTCGTGCCCAAACTGAAGAGCATTTACTGGCAAGTGGACTAGTGCAGGAATCCGTCGAAGTGCTACGTAGTGTCCGTGAAGAAAACTGGGATAATATCAGCACCAATGGCACCTATCATATAGCATCTACTAGTACTGGCTGGTCGCTCATGAGTGGAGCTGAAACTGTTGACGGCTACACAAAATCAATAGTCATTGAAGATGCCTACCGCGATGATACAGGAACTATACTCGAAGCAGACCCAGACGACGAGATTACTACTTGCACTCCAACAGGTAACGCACGGTTTGAAAAATATGACAATATCAGCGGAACAGCAATTTCACAGCTTTACGATAGCGCGAACTTTCCGGATAATCCAACCAGCACTCAAAGCATTAACGATACGGTTCTGACAACACCGATAAACATCGACGATAACTTCGGAGGTCGCTTGTCGGCGCTCCTCTGTGCACCTGAAGATGGTAACTACATTTTTTACGTTAACGGTGACGACGGCACCGAGCTACGTATCAGTGCTGACACTGACCCAGCCAATGTCAGCACTATTGCGTCTGTAGATGGCTGGACAAATGCAGGTGAATGGAATAAGTACACATCCCAAACCTCAGCTCCAGTCACGCTCAACGCAGGCCAATATTATTACATTGAAGCGAACTACAAAGAAGCTGGCGGTGGCGACCATGCCCAAATCGGTTGGAGATTGCCAAATAACACTACACAGCGGCCAATTAGCAATACTCACTATTCTTTACCAAATGAAGCAAACGAGGTTTATACAACACAAACTAGCCCAGACGCCTCTACTAAAAAAATCACAGTTAGTGTTGAATGGACAACGCCGCGACCTGACAGCATTAGTACTACCTTTTACTTTAGCCGATATGAAAACGATGTTTGGGAGCAAATTAGTCATGCCGATTTTGCCAGTGGAAGCTTCAACGGTACAACAGCTTCATTTGACAGTGGAGGTAGCGTAACTCTTGCTACCGGCCAAACATTTGATTGGGAAGACGTTTCTACTGCAAACGGCTATAACACCCCTGGTAACACGGACGGCTACCGTATATATGCAGATTCGCTCACAGAACGTATCTACCTCTCAACCGGAGCAACGCTATACATTTTTAGTGTGCAAAACCCAACCAATCCATCTCTCCTTGGTAGTTATGGGGCAGGCTCACAGATTAATGGCATACATGTAGACGGAGATCATACCTATTTAGCAACATCTGGCAACACCACTGAACTCCAAATCGTAGATGTGAGCAACCCCAACTCTCCATCTCTTACTACTAATTTAAACCTCGGCGGTACAACCGATGCAACTAACATTCATGTAGTAGACGGGTACGCTTACGTGAGCCAATCACCAAGCACGGCTGGCGGAGCTTGCGAACTATGTATCGTTGACATCAGTGACCCTGTATCACCATCTATTTCGGGCGGTTACGATACAGGTTCAAATATAAACTCATTGTATTATTACGAAGAGCATGTTTACGTAGCCATAGACAACACAGCTGCCGAGCTTGCAGTCCTGAACGTAAGCAACAAGAACAACCCTACCGTTTCTACGTATTACAACGCACCAGGAACAATAGCTGGCAATGCAGTGTTTGTTGCTGATGACACTGTATACTTTGGTCGGTTTAACTATAACGGAGGGCAAGAGCTCTACACTCTCAGTACGGATGGCTCTTCACTGTCTCTACTGGACGCATTGGATCTTGGCAGGAACGTCAATAGCATTCACAAACTAGGTGATAAGCTATTGTTAGCATTATCTGGCACAAATCCTCAAATTCGTGTTATAGATGTAGCCGATCCTAGCAACATATCACAGATGGATGGCACTGGTATTGGAGGTAACACCGCCAACCAAGGCGTCTTTTTCGGCAACTACGGCTACATCGCGTCATCGACCAACAATTCTGAGCTAACCGTAGTAGTCCCTAGCATAACTGGCAGCGGGTTTGAGGAAGAGGGCGAGTACATTTCACCAACATTCGACAGCGGCTCTACAGCTGGATACAACTATCTGTCATTCCAGTCATCACAACCACCTGGTACTACACTGCGTCTACAGGTCGCGGCCAACAACGACAATGCTACCTGGGATTTTATTGGACCGGACGGAACACCAACTAGCTACTATACCGATAATAATTCGCTGCCTTTTGATCTATCCGGTAGATATTTCCGCTATCGACTACTGCTCACTGGACCAGGAGACACCACGTCAGCATTAGAAAATATAACAATAAATTACTCGCCATGATTAAACAGCAAACAAGAAAACAGACCGGATTTACTCTAATAGAAGTAGTCGTTGCTTTAGCATTAACGTCTGTGATGCTAATGGTATTAACCGACATGCTAGTAAGTCTAGTCTCCTTACACAAGGAATCTTATTCAGCGTCGGCGGTGACCCAAGACGGGCGCTATCTATTGAATCGCTTAGAACACGACATACGCCGCGCAAGTGATGTTTCCGTCCCAGAGACACTTGGCGACACCAATGACACGCTGGAGCTCACCATAGATGGATTAGTATATACATACTCTTTAAGCGATCTCGATAACATCCGCCTAGATACCGCAGAAGTAAATACCGGGGACACGTCGTACCTATCAGTTGATGGAGGTTATAACACGCCTGATAGTTTTGGTGGCACTAAACTAGAGGTAGACAACGCTAATGAACGTGCATATTTACTAACTGGCGACAACCTTTACATTTTGGACGTATCTGACAAAAATAACATACTAAATATTGGCTCGTACAACACGGGTGTCACCGTCAACGATATGGCTCTAGAGGGCGACTATGCATATCTCACAACCCCTTCAGACAATGCTGAGCTGCTCATAATAAACGTCAGCGATCCTGCATCTCCATCACTCACCAACTCAGTCGATCTAGAATATACCGAGGACGCCCTAGGTGTCGCGGTATCCGACGGTTACGCATATGTTGGTCGCACATCTGGCTGGTGTTGCTTCTGGGGCTTTGGGAGCGTCACGGCAGAATTATACATTGTGGATATATCCATACCTGAATCCGCCAGTTCAGTTGGCAGCTACGAAGTCGGATATCCATACCATGTTAACGAAATTGCCATCTCTGGAAACTATGCGTATCTCGGCAATGAAAACGGCGATTCCGAAATAATAGTACTTGACGTATCTAATAAATCTAACCCTTCAGCTGCCGGATTATACAATATTGGTGGCACTGCTGTTGTTACCAAACTACAGACGAGCAACAACAATCTATTCGTATCCACCGCCAACAACGGCAGTGACAGCGAATTCCTCATTTTGAACATTAGCGATCCAGCCTCGCCCTCACTCACCGGTAGTTACGAAACAGGTGTTGACGTCAACGGGTTCCATATCAATGACACTACCGCCTCACTTGCCATGTCATCCTCTGGTCAGCAGGTCTCTCTACTCGATATCAGCAACTTGTCTGCGCCATCACTGAACGACAGTACTACGCTCGGGGGAGGGCACAACGCCAACGCTATCGCCTATTTTGATAATTGGGCCTATGTCGCATCATCTAACACTAGTCAAGAACTAACGCTCGTTCGTCAAGATTTACCAGAACCGCCAGATTCCAGCCGCCTAAACGGCTCCAACACGGTGATTTCTAACCTTTCGTTCCAGCGTCTCGGTGCAAGTGGCGATACGCCGACAATCAAGATTAATCTTACCGTAACCAGCCGCATAGACGAACCATCCGGGGCAAAAACGCAAAACTTCACCACAACAGTCGGGATGCGCCAATGAGCCAAAGACGCACAAGCTTGACTACCATTCAAACCGGTCACGTTCTCATAACCTTACTGGTGTTTATGATTATGTTCATTTCTATAACCGGCGCAGCTGTTAGTATCACAGTCATCAACACCCAAGCGATAATCAGTCTCAAAGCCGGACAAGAAGCTTTCCGTTTGGCTGAAAACGGGGCAGAGAATGCTTTATTGCGACTACTGCGTGACCCAGGTTACGACGGAGAAACACTTTCGTTAGATACCGGAACTGCTACAATAAACGTAAGCGGATCCACCACCAAAACAATTACTTCGGTTGGGCAAAGCGGCGATTTCCAGCGGACAGTGGAAATAACCGCTGAACAATCAGGCGGCACGCTAAACATAACAAGCTGGAGTGAAATACCTTAGACTGTGTTTTCGAGCAAACCAAACAACGTACTACTTATGAGCCGCGACAAACTCGTGTTATTTGGCAAACGAGGCGTCTTAAGCCAGATTACGATCCCTTATGAACTTATGCGCAATCTTGAGATTATCGATAAACCGCACTTCGCCAACCAGATCCGCGAGTTTATAGAAAATAACCGGATCCGCAAACGACGCACAGTCATTGTACTCGATCAGAGCATGGTGTTTCACGCCTCCGAACCGCTCGCGTCTTCTAGTGATACCGAACAATTAGAGCAGAAGTTCGCTCAACAATTACCATTTCCAGAGGACAGACGGCTTGTATTGACAATACCCCGCACACAAAAGCTATTTATGTTTGGTATCAATAACGAGGTGCTGGAGACACTTACTAGTACGCTGGAGTCAAGAAACAATAAATTGCTCGCTGCAGTCCCAGCCGCCGCGTACGGACTAAAATTAAATAGCAAAACCGACGCAACCAAGTTGCGTAAGCTCTTTTCGCATAAAAAATGGGTAGAAGCCGCCAACTTTTTACATATCCACAAGGATTAACTAAGTTTTACCAAAAAACTACCCCTAAATGATTGACTTTTTTGTATAAACCATTATGCTTATGGCTATAGATACAATTAAAAAGGGCACCACAAAAATGAAATTACCAAGTATTAAGAAATTAAGAGGTGAAGGCGGCTTCACAATAATTGAACTTTTGGTTGTTATTGCTATATTGGCGGTACTACTAGCGATTGTTCTCGTCGCAATAAATCCAGGGCAACATATCGAAGATTCTAACAATACAAAGCGTCAAGCAGACGTAAGCGCTATCCTTAGCGCCGTTAACCAGTACTCATTGCAAAATGATGGCGCTGTACCAACCGGCGTGACAGCTACGGCTGCACCTATCGGCACTGACGCTACCGCTACTCCGGCAGAGATTGATATTTGTAGCGATTTGGTACCAGAATTTATAGCTGACATACCACGCGACCCAACCGTGGGGTCTATAGATCCGGCATCTTCAGCGACTTGTACTGACGCGACAGATTATAGCACCGGTTATGAGATTTCTGTCGAAAACAGCCGAGTAACCGTAGCATCTACGGAAGACTCGACCATCACAGTAACTCGTTAAACAATAAAATAACATATAAATAGGCTCCCGTTTATCTAGGGAGTCATTTATATTTAGCAAATATGTAATAGGTGTATAATTAAACTAATTTATGATACTTATCTACACGTTACTACTAGCATTAGCCCTCAATATTGCGGCATTTGCTATTGCGTACAGCAAAAAGAGTGATAAATTAACCGATTTTACCTACGGTCTTACATTCTTTTTGATAGCTTTATTGGCTTACACGCAAGGAGCTATGTCCACACCTCAAGCTATACTTTTATTGCTGGTTACTCTCTGGGCAGTGCGAATATCTGCCTTTTTATTAATTCGCATACTGTCAACCGGTAAAGATAATCGCTTTAACGACATCCGTCAAAGTTTTTGGAAGTTTGGAGCTTTCTGGCTGCTACAGGGCTGTTCTGCTTGGGTTATCATGCTACCGAGCATTTACTTCTTATCCGGCGATACAGCTTCGTTTACAGGTGCGGTATTGGTAGGCGTATTAATTTGGAGTGTTGGCTACTTATTTGAAACAGTAGCTGATTACCAAAAATTCACTTTTAAACAAAATAAGGCCAACAAAGGCAAATGGATACAGAATGGCCTCTGGGCATATTCTCGCCACCCAAACTATTTTGGAGAAATCACCATGTGGGTCGGCATATACATATTAGCAATATCAACTATAAGCGGCACCCAACAACTTATAGCACTGGCTAGCCCCTTGTGGATATTTATTTTATTAAGGTTTGTCTCCGGTACACCAAAACTTGAAACCTACGCAGACAAAAGATGGGGTGACAACAAATCCTACCAGGCATACAAGCGCAAAACACCGCTTCTCATACCGAAACTCTTTAAATAGCGCACTCTGGCCGCTTCAAGTAAGCCTCGGCTTAGTATCGGAGAGCGTCGATTGGATCTTTATGAGCAGCTTTAAGCGCTGGAGCCATGCCAAAGAAAAGCCCTACAAACAAGGCTACCGATACCGCAACACCGACAATCTCTAGCGTAATAACCGGTTGAAGGTTGGTAAATATCCTTAGTAAGAAGTTTGCTAATACCGAAAACACTACGCCAAGCAGGCCGCCACAAATACCCAACACCGCCGCTTCTGTCATGAATTGACCAAGAATCTGCCTATTACTGGCGCCCACCGCTTTTCTGACCCCTATTTCTTGTGTACGTTCTGAGACCGATACCAGCATAATATTCATAATACCGATGCCGCCAACTAACAGTGATATAGCCGCAATTGCCGTTACCAGATTAGTAATTGAGTGGATGAGTTCATTGGTAATTGCCAGGCTTTCCTCTTGACGCAATATTGTGAAATCCTCTTGATCCGAGCGCTGCTTCGTCAAGGACGTTTTTATAGCCTCGGCGGTTTGCTCAGTGCTCTCAGAATCTTCTGACATCGCCAGCATTTGATAAATATGCATACTGCCGCCCATTAGTTCTTGTCCAACGTGGTAGGGGATGAATATTGCATTATTATAATCCGCACCGGCCAACAGCGGTGTTGCGCCGGGAAACTCGCTGAATACACCCCTAACTATGAATTCACGGTCACGAACCTCTAGCGATTTTCCGGTTGGCACGTTCTCGCCAAACAATTGCTCGGCGACAGTTTTGCCGATTATGGCAGTGTTATCCCGCGAATCTTCAGAGAAAAAACCGCCATACTCAACCGGTTGGCTTAAAACGGTTGGCGCACCAGGTGTGGTAGCAATAACCCGCGCTTCCGGATAGCTACGCTCCTTGGTCTCAGCTAAACCAACTACTTGCCCAAAAGGCACCGTTAAAACAACACCTGGTGTGTTGGCCACCGCATCATAGTCTGATTCTGAGAAAACTGTACTCGATTGACCAACAAATGGATCCAAGCTGGTTATTTCGCCAATTGCGTTCCGCTGTACAGTTGTTCCTGGCAATACGGTAATAATATCTTCGCCGCGTTGACTGATTTGTTGCTGCGCCTGCTGCTTGACGCCCTCGCCAATAGAAACTGTGGTCACGACTGATACGATACCAATAATTATGCCCAGCACGGTCAACAAGCTGCGCCACTTTGAGCTGCGCAGGCTGGATAGTGCCATCTTGATGTCACCGCCAAACATCAGTCTTGTCCTTTCTTAGCACGCGATTTATACGATTTACCGCGCTTTTTCTTGGTCTTTGATTTAGCTTTCTTCTTATCATCCTTGCCAGATATCGCCGACATGAGTGCCGATACCCCAGCCAAATCATCCTCTTCAGTTGTTTTTGGTACAAAATATAGTCGTTTTGCCATAGCTGGTACTTCGCCGACTTTAGATATTTGATCAGCTATAACCGAACCATCGCGCATAAATACCACCCGGCTGGCGTACCGCGTTAATTCCGGGTTGTGAGTAACTAGTAAAATTGTGTTGCCCATTTTATGTATATCACTCAGCAGCTCCATTACTAACCGGCTGGCCTCGCTATCTAGGTTGCCAGTCGGTTCATCGGCGATAATAATGCTCGGATTGTTAACCAGTGCGCGAGCAATAGCCACACGCTGTGTTTGTCCGCCACTGAGCTGTTTAGGAGTAAAATACTCACGGTCAGACAGGCCGACTCGTTCCAATACATTGGCGGCTTGTTTAAGCCGGCGAGATTGGGTCATGCCTTTATAAGCCAGGGGTAGGGCGACGTTTTCCAAAACATTTAGCTTATCCAGCAGGTTGAAATTCTGAAACACAAAACCAAGCTGGTCGCGTCGCAATCGAGCACGACGCCCAGATGTCATACGCGCCACAATACGTCCGTTCAGCGAATATTGGCCATTAGTAGGGCGGTCGAGTAAGCCTATTATATTCATGAGGGTTGACTTGCCGGAACCGCTCGGACCCATGATGGCAATAAACTCACCCTTGTCAACTTGCAAATCAACACTGTCCAACGCAACCGTAGTAGCGTCGCCCAGACCATACAATTTGCTGACGTCTTTTAGTTCAATTACTGGCATCTGCTACTACTATACTTGTTTTGCAACATGCACTACAAGATGTAAATGTAGTAATTTAGATTTTATTTAGTTTTTGCGAGCCAATAGTGTAGCTTAGCTCGTATTTGCTTAGTGTCGAAATGTAAAAAAATTATTCAGATAATTTTAGGGAAATTTATGTGGCGGAGCCATGAACCGTATGGTTCATGGCGGAGAGAGAGGGATATCGGCAAAAGCCTCCTCCGCTCGCTTGAAAAGAAAATACCTTCGGTGCTTTCTTTTCTGCACTTCGCTACGCCGAACCCCGCTGCTACGCAGCACGGGTTCTCATCCCTTGCCACATAACAAAGACCGGACAACTGCCCGGTCTTTGTTATGGCGGAGAGAGAGGGATTCGAACCCTCGGTACGGTTGCCCGCACACACGCTTTCCAAGCGTGCTCCTTAAGCCACTCGGACACCTCTCCAACATTAGCTTAGTATACTAAACGTATAAAGATAACCAAGCTCGAACTTTACTGTCTTTCCGTTGAGAATGTAGCCGCCAAAGTTGGCGCAGTATGGATAGTTCTTGAGCGGGTCAGCGTATAGTTACCCAAACCTTTCAGAAAATCCAGCCTATCTAAGAAATAGTGGTGCCGATGGGCTCACCAGCAGAAACTTTGGCGATGTTACCCCCGTTGAGCAAGTCAAATATAACCAGCGGCATTTTATGCTCCATGGCTAGACCCATGGCTGCCTTATCCATAATACTGATTGCACCGTCTTCTACAGCTTGTTGGTAGCTGAGAGAATCCATTTTTACGGCATCATTATGCGTAGTCGGGTCTTTATCGTAAACGCCGTCTACTTTTGTGGCCTTAAGCACTGCGTTGCACTCTAACTCTAGCGCCATAGACACGGCAGCAGTATCAGTTGTAAGATACGGCCGGCCGATACCCCCCGCTACAATCACCACTCGGCCTTTGCCTAAGTGTTTTTCAGCTAAACGGTGGATAAACTTTTCAGCCACCTGTTCAGCAAAAATATTACTCAAACAACGGGTCTTTATGCCGTTCGCTTCGAATATGTCTGTTAATGCCAGTGCGTTCATCATAGTGCCAAGCATTCCCATATGATCAGCCGTAACCCGCTTAATGCCGTGACCGGCTATTTGGGCGCCGCGCAAGAAATTACCGCCACCAACCATGATTACTACTTGCACATTTTTATCCTGGGCTTTTTTTATTTCAGCCGCCAACCAGTTGGCTCGCTCTGGGTCAATTCCGCCATCGAACTTTCCAGCTAGCTGTTCGCCGGAAATTTTCAGTAAAACACGTTTATACATTGCTTTACAGTTTAGCAGAACATACTGTCCCGATGCTATAATTTCATGCATGAACGATGACAAGACCAAACAAGTTATTGAACACCTCGACGATAAATTCGCCTCAATGCTCGATACTATTGACACCAGGATAGAAATAAAAGTAAGACAAATCGTACAAGAAGAGCTAACTGAGCTAAATGAAACTATTAAAGCTACTTATATTGAGATACTAGCTCCGCTAGGAAGCAGGTGGTGCGATGAGTAAGTTGAAATTGTACAGTTGGAATGTCAACGGGATTAGGGCAGTAATCAAAAAGGGGACTTTCCAAGACTTCGTAGCCCAACATCAACCCGACATTTTGTGCCTACAAGAAACCAAGGCAGAGCAGGGACAGGCCGAGATTGATCTGCCCGACTATGAAGAGTACTGGCACAGCGCAGACAAAAAAGGTTACTCTGGCACAGCAATCTTCACCAAAATAAAACCACTATCTATCCAAAACGGTTTACCAGAAGACATTATCAAAAAATACGAGCTCGCGGCCGATGACTACGGCGACCCAAACAGTGAAGGCAGAGTTATCACTGCCGAGTTTGACGATTTTTACGTGGTGACTGTTTACACCCCAAACTCCAAAGACGATTTAAGCCGTGTTCCGCTCCGTCATAAACAGTGGGATCCAGCCTTCCTGGCATACTGCAAATCATTAGAAACCGGAGAGATTCGCTTGAGCGAGATGCACGATACGGCAGCTCATCACTCCGGAAAGCCGGTCGTGTTCTGTGGTGACCTAAATGTAGCCCATACCGAGGATGACCTGGCTCGCCCTAAAGAAAACCGTGGCAAAAAAGGCTTTACTGACGAAGAGCGCGAAGGTTTTGATAATTTCATTCATGCCGGTTTTATTGATACGTTGCGACTTTTCAAGCAAGGCAACGGGCACTATACATGGTGGACACACTGGGCCAACGCGCGGGCACGCAACGTTGGCTGGAGGATTGATTACGTCCTGGTATCTGAGGCTTTAAAAAGCCGGGTTAAAAAAGCTGAGATCCACGCTGATGTCATGGGTTCAGACCATTGCCCAGTCAGCATAGAGCTTTCCAGTTAGCAGCCGGTCATTCTAAGCCAATGCCGTAATCACAGGCAACTGTTTCGGCGTTTACACCGTTAGTAACTTTATTAAAACCTTTGGCGTTAAGTAGCTGCTTTGCTACTTCTGAGCGATCACCAGTCCGGCAATACACCACGATATCAGTATCCTTATCAAGTGTCATAAGTTCTGCCGCGTTATCAAGCTCTAGCAGGGGTATATTAAACGCGCCAGTCGAGTGGCGCGTTTGGTATTCTTCTGGTTCACGCACATCAATTATCATCTTACTCATGCATATAGTATAGAACGCCGCAGTATTCTGTGCTACGATGCGTAAGCCGTAAATTTACAATTAAAAAATATCAAGAGAGTGGCAAGGGATCTGACCCGTTGACCCACCAGCAACCTAGCTTTTTGCAGCCAAGGTGCTACGTTCAGCCCTTTTCGGGGAAGATATCAGCACAACACGATGCTCCTTTATCGACCCGAATCAGGACAGATTAAAAGGAGTTTTTTCATGTCTGTAAAAAAATCAATCTATAAAACCGCCGAGTCAGTTAGCCCGGGGCACCCCGACAAACTATGCGATCAAATTTCTGACGCCATACTCGATGCTTACCTGGCTGAGGATGCCGACGCTCGAGTCGCCGTAGAAACTGTTGGCGGTCACGGCAAAGTTTTTATAACTGGTGAAGTGACTTCATCGGCCAAAGTTGACGTTGCGCCGATTGTTGAGCGGCTCGCGCCAGGCGTAGAGCTGGAAACACGTATCGTTGCCCAGAGTCCAGAAATCGCCCACGGCGTAGATACCGGCGGTGCAGGTGACCAAGGCATAATGGTAGGTTACGCATCGTCAGAAACGGACGAACTACTGCCACTGGAAGTCGTGCTAAGCCGCAGATTAAACCAAGCCCTTTATGAGCGCTTGCCTCACGACGGTAAAACGCAAGTAACCGTCCGCGATGGCGTCATACAGTCAATCGTAGCTAGCTTCCAAAACGCCCCACAACCTGAACTCGAATCAGCAGTAAAGTATTGGCTCTCAAGTTCATCAACTATTACCTATGATCTATCAACTATCAATTTACACATTAACCCCGCCGGCGATTGGCACCAAGGCGGCTTTGACGCCGATGCCGGACTAACCGGCCGCAAACTCGTGGTAGACAACTACGGCCCCAGCGTGCCGATTGGTGGCGGCTGCTTTTCTGGCAAAGACCCCAGCAAGGTTGATCGTTCCGCCGCCTATATGGCACGCAAAATCGCCGTAGATTACTTGCGGGAGCGTAAAGCCCAAGAAGTGTTCGTGCACCTGGCATATGCCATAGGCTACAACCAACCACTAGAAGCAACTGTCACTATTGACGGAGCTCAAGAAGTTGTTGAGGGCTATGACCTAACGCCAGCCGGTATCATCAAATCGCTCGATCTCAAACGGCCAATCTACGAACAAACCGCCCGCTTCGGCCACTTCGGCCACCCCAACTTTCCTTGGGAAAAATAGAAATAACATAGCCAGATACTCGTAATACCTTTGGTTAAAAGTTTCCGCGCTGTAGTAATACTATTAAGGTGGATTATGCGGGGGTTGCTGATAACTTCAAGAATCCTATTTCAACCTTCTTCGACAAAGTCTAGTGATATACTCCTAGCATGAGCGAAAACACAGAAACCCCTCAGAAGCACTGGTGGTTGTATGTTTTGAAGCTGGAGCAGGGCAAGTTTTACGTTGGGATTACTTCTAAAACACCAGAAGAGCGGTTTCAGCAGCATGTTAACGGTTTTCTTGGTGCGCAGTGGACAAAAAAATATAAACCAATTGAGCTAACCTACAAAGAGGACCTAGGTAACGTAACACTAGAGCAAGCTAAGCTAGCTGAAAATATGAAAATACGTATGTATATGAATATGTACGGTGATGAAAACGTACGTGGCGGCGACCTAAACTACAGTGGTAAGTATTTCTACAGGTTTGGGAGATTCCATCGTGATGAGGATTGGCAGATCGTGACTGTGATCCTTTTCCTATCGATTGTAATAACACTACTTTTGCTGGACAAGTTAGGGCTAGTTAGCTTGTGAAGGTGTGGGAGCTAAATAGGAAAGCCAAGGCTGTGCTAGGTTTTCTTCTTCTGCCCTAGCAATAGCTGCGGAAGTAGGGGACAATGAGGGCATGAAGCTTAGAAAACACCGATGGTCACGGGCATACGAATCAGCCGAGGAAGAGTTGGAACTTTTCTTAGAAAAGCACAACATTCAGGCCGACCGCTGGACCGCCGAGCCGGGCGAAGCAATACCCGGTGAAGCAAGCAAACAAGACAAACGGCTATGGTGCGCCGAAGGCACAGTAATATACGCCGTCAACGGCCAGGACATTTCCTTGCAGCCCGGTGACACACTCGATATACCGGCGCAAATGTACCACGAAGCCCAAACCGGCCTCGGCGGATGTATTTGCTACCAGCACTCCACCGATGCTAAAGCCTAGAAGTTTGGCAAAAAATCTGGTTGATATGAGAGAAACTAGGCTGCAACACTTGTGATAATCATGCATACTTTTAAGTAGGCTTCTAATAAGAAGCTCTGTGTTTACGGCGAGCAGTAAAGACCGTAAATATGCACCTAATAAAAGGGGAGGTTTCATGGAATTAACACGTAAGAGCATACAAACTCTGCATAAAAGAACATCCGCCGGGCCTAAACTCAGCATTTACATACCGACCCACCCAAAATCCAATAGTGCGTCGATTAACGAGGATAAAACTCGCCTCAAAAACGCCCTAAAAGCTATTGAAAACGACCCAAAATTCGACAAGCATGCTCATAAAAATATACTTAAGCCGCTTCATGACGTGCTTGATGATACGCAGTTCTGGAAGCACCAAGCTGTCGGGTTGGCACTGTTTGCCGATGCAAACGGCTTTGAGTTTATGCATTTGCCGCTTGAGCCGACCGAGGCTACGTATATTGATAAAGAGTTTGTCATCAGCCCGCTTATTATTATGCACAGCATAGCTACTGGGTTTTATGTACTAGACGTTAATTTATCCAGGGTTCGTTTACTAAAATCAGCTCATGGAACATTACATGAGATAGAAGACGCTCAATTACCAGAATCATTCCAGGACAGGCTCGCTAACATGGAATATTCCTACGAGCTACAACACCAAGGCGCTCCAAAAGACAGCACTGGTAGTCGCGGTGATTTCCACGGGCATGAACCCGACGAAGCAATAGCAGACGATATCATAAAGTATTTACGTGATGTAGCTAGAGCAACTGATGCCTACTTATCCGGTCACGACAAACCGTTATTACTAGCCGGAACCGAGAATAGAGTGGGTAATTTGCATAAATTTATCCACTACAAGCACACCCTGCCGCATGCTTTAACCGGCAATTTTGAGTCCCACACGCCGCAGATGCTGCACGATGCAGCCACAGAAATCATCCAGCAACACCAGCAACATCAACGCGAGGAATTAGTGCAGAACTTGCTAGCAAGCGGCCCAGAACACGTGGTCATGGGTCACTCCGAAATAACTGAAGCCGCTGCCGCCGATAGAGTTCAGCGACTGTACTTGCCAATTTTCCGTAATACCGCTGACAACGTACGCACCGGCGATGTCCACTCTATCGTCTTGCAACTACCCAAAGCTATCAGCGAACTGGAATCAATGATTCGTTCGGTCATAAACCAAGCCGGCGAGGTGATTGCCGTAGAGGTTGATGCCTATAAGGAGCTAGCCCAGCCCAAAGCCCTCTGCCGCTTTTAGGTATTAAAACTGATATCTTTTACCGACTCTCGGCTATTGACCTCTAAAGTGGTTACGTAAAAACTGCTATACTGATGCCCATATGCCGCTTACAAAAACAAAAAGCAAGCAAAAACAACACCGACAGACCGTCCCGCGCATTACGGTACGTTACGGCAAAAAGACTGTTCATTTTATCGTCGATAAGGTGATGATTTTTCGACTCATGCAAAAGCTTGGCAACCGTCTGTGGGGTGTGAGCGGTTTGTCGATTTTGCTGCTGGGTATGGGTGTTTGTTTTGCTATCAGGCCGGACATGCTGCAATGGTCAACTGCGTTTAGCGACTTCGGCCGTGACGTTCGTACCGCACCATATCTAGCGGCGTCACTGTTTTTTGGAGCTTATGGTTTGTGGCGATGGCGTAACTATTTGCGCCGTACACTTAAGCGAGCCCGTCCTATCACCGGACTTGTGACTCTGACGGTCGTCGGCCTGTACATTGCTGCGCTCTAATGCCAATATCTTGGGAGCCTTGGCCATACCGGATTCATATATTTGGCGTTATCTTAGCCGGAATTGGCTGCGCCGCGACCGTCGTGGTTGATACCTTACTGACAAAAGTCAGACGCAATAAATCATATTTTTGGTGGAGATTGCTGCGATTTACTTCGTTTATACTGATAGTTATTGGCGGGTACATAACATTTGGTTCGGTACCGACAGTCAATTGGTTCCAGCTAGCCCTACTTGGCGAGTTGCTAATGCTTACCGGTTACGGCTTGTGGATTATCGATAAAACATTCCGCGGCGAAGGCAATCGGTCGCAATTGTCGCGCATTCTTCATAAAGTCGTCCTGGTTGACTGATTACGCCATAAATAGATCTATCACATAACAGTGTATGTAAGGCTGGATCTCTATGCGCTTGCGTTATATAAGCTGTAACAGTGTATAACGTATCAGTTATGAGTTATGAGCTACATAGAAACAGGCGAACTAACCTGATTACGGTGCTTGCCCGATATTAAGCCTTATGATAGAAGGGCTTGCTCGATGATAACCTCAGAACGCATGAAGTACAGGTGTTAGCCGATATCGCAGGTGCTGTATACACCAAGCGTCGAACTAATTGCAAGTATCATAGATACCGATATAAACATCTATAGAGAAGAAGCTACGAATGATGATTGAAGAGTTGTCTAGCGAAGAAGTAGATAAATATGTGCGTGGGATACAGCTTGGATATGATTTTGCAGTCAGTGCATTAAGCACCGTGCAGTACATGAGAAGCCCTTTCAGGACGTTTAATAAATTTATAAAAAATACAAAGCATACAGACACTCTACCCGTCAGAACAAAGTCACAGCAAGAACGTCTAGTAGCTCTTGTGTCTGGAGAGGTATACGTAGAACCAATCCTCAACCCAATGATCTATCCAGCAGAAACCCGCTGAGTGGAGTACCATTTAAGAGAATACTGCGATTGTATCTGCTGGCTTTGACAGATTTTTAATCAGAAATATAGAGTCATTGCGCGTCACAGGCAGTTCAGGGCAAATGAGCGAAGAGCAATCAGATGCACGCAATTGATGGCTTCGAACATGGGGTTGCCCACGGTACTGGAACCGGCTGTATATCAGATCTTGGCAACAAGCAGAACTTAGCTAAAATTCGATACACCAATTCCAGGTGAAATCATGGAAAACGGTAGCAACATTGTCAAGCAGCAGTTAGCGAATCCGAAAGGACGATCAGACACCGACCAAGCTGATGATCAGTACTAATCTTGCTACACTAGTATCATGAAGAAGTTTGCGGCATACGATATTGATGGGACGTTGATTCGCTGGCAGCTGTACCACGTTTTGGTGGATAAGCTGGCGAGTGAAGGAGCACTGGGTAAAGATGCTAAACGTCTGCTTCGAGAAGCACGCATGGTCTGGAAACGCCGTGAACACGCAGACGCATTCAAAGAATACGAGTCCACGCTGATAAAAATATACGAGAACGCGCTCCATAACATCAGTACAAAAGAATTCGACAAACTGGTAACTGGAGTGATCGACGAGTATAAGGATCAAACATATGTTTACACCCGAGATATGCTGCGTACACTGCGTTCTGATGGGTATTTTCTAATTATTATATCCGGATCGCACCATGAGTTGATTGAACAAATTGGTAAATACTATGGTTTTGATGACTGGATTGGTACCAGGTATTTAAGAGACAAGGGCGCCTTCAGCGGCGAGAAAGAGCTCGCTAGCCGCGATAAAGCCTCGGCACTGCGTAAGTTAGTCGAAAAACACAGCTTAACCTATGACGGCAGCGTAGGTATCGGTGACAGTAAAAGTGATGTAGCGATGCTGGAGCTCGTAGAAAAGCCAACTGCATTCAACCCGGATGAACTACTCTTGAGAAGAGGCGCAGAAGCGTGAATGGCCGATTATTATTGAGCGCAAAAATGTAATCTATAAACTGGAGCCCCAAGATGGACGCTACGTACTGGCAAAAGCAAACTGACAAACCGCTATTTGAAACGTTGATGTGGAGCAGACCGGAGTATAAAATGCACGCCGGTAAACTACTAATTATTGGCGGCAATGCACACGGCTTTGCTGCTCCAGCAGAAGCTTATGATCAGGCGCGCAAAGCCGGTGTCGGATCGGCTCGCGTGGTACTACCCGATGCGATTAAAAAGATTATCAAAGCTTTTTTGGACAAAGCCGAATTCGCCGCCAGCACCCCAAGCGGCAGCTTTGCGGCAGATGCCTACGGTGAGCTTATTTTGCAGTCAGAATGGGCAGACGGAGTACTGCTCGCCGGAGACTTAGGCAGAAACTCAGAAACAGCAGTGATACTAGAAAAGTTCACGAACAACTACACGGGTCAACTAACGATAACTAAAGACGCCCTAGAATACTTCCACGATACACCAGAGTCAATCACCAAACGTCCAGACACGACCATTGTTTGCACCATAGCTCAGCTACAAAAACTGCTGCAAAAGAGTGGTTATGCGCGCCCGGTTACTTTTGGGATGGATTTGGTACAGCTTGTTGATGTACTGCACGACTTCAGTTCAACACATGAGTGCAATATTGTTATTAAGCACATGCAGAACTTAATTGTTGCTTGCAACGGGCAGGTGAGCAGCACAAAGCTAACTGACGATCTTGAGCATTGGCGGGTAAAAACCGCAGCTCATACCTGCACCTGGTGGCTGCAGAATAAAAACAAACCGTTCGAATCTATGACTACAGCTATATACAATATGTTTGACGAAAAGTCATAAATTAAATAAGGTAACTATGATGCGCACCCCTTTTTCAGGAGAAATCGAAAGCCCAATTGTGAATTTTCAATGCCTGCACGCTATGCGCGGAGCAGCGGGCGACGAAAAATTGATTTCTCGCTTGGAGCGAGGTGGAATACAAGAAAAATGTGAAGCCGGCGAAGCGAGGCTGGAACAAGCTTTTGCACTACCGGATAGTTTTGACGACAAACGGCTTGAACTGCTTTCTAGTGCCGAAGCAAATTGGCAAAACTGCATAATGAACTACGATACAATTCGAGCAGGGCATGAATCCAGTGCAGGTAAGTCCCTAACGCACCTAGCCTATCTGCAAACATATCAATGGCTACTATTAAATAAAACCCTGCCTCCTGAATATATTGCAAAGAAAACTTACAAAGATCTTATTGGCGTAGGTGAGTGGCATAGCTATAAACATAGGGAAATGTCTTCTGAGCTAAAAAGCTTAGAAGAGTCTGAGTACAACACACAAAAGGTAAATGGCATCAAAAGCGAGCGTAGTAGGCTGGCTGGGAATATGACAGAAATTAGCCTAAAGCTACTGCTAAAAAGATTTGGTATATACGAACTAAAAGATCGGAGCTGGTGCGCAATACCCTCTCTACTGACAGAGAACCACGGACAAGGCAGCACTGCAAGCGTTAATCGACGTTGGGGTATATCAGTATTAACTGATCCCGACGAACTAGGAGAACCTGAACTAACCTACAAAGTACAGTCTAAAACTAGCGATACTTGGGAGCAAAAGTCACCGCCAGACGACAACATTGCTCTGGTTTGCCTAAACCCAGATTTACGACTTGAGGGGGAGTCCAAACTGCCCGCAAGTACTATCATCCACGAGTGTAAATTTGAAGTAAACGAACCGGATAATCCAAACTACTTAAGCGTAAAACAACGCCTTGAGAAACGTAGCCAATTACTACTTGAGACTATTGATAGACAAAAAATACTTCGTGACACTGGATGAGGGGCTCGGCCACGTCCCGCCGACCCGTCCGGCTTTCCGCCGGAAAGTCGGGTCACATCAATCCGTGAGTAACACGATTTTGTTCGGCTTTGCCGGGGTCGCAATCGCGACGCGCCCGTACGAAAACGCCCCAAGGGTTTTAATTCGTTTACGCCTGGTGCCGCGGGAGGGACTCGAACCCTCAAGCCGTAAGGCATGCGATTTTGAGTCGCACGCGTATACCAATTCCGCCACCGCGGCACAGACGTAAAAGAATGTTTGTAAAAGCCATCTTCCAGACTCGAGCTTATCTTAGGAAAGACTGGCTTATTGTAATATAATTACACTGTTAAGGCTAGCATGAGCATCTATGAACCCAAGCGATGAAAACCGAACAAATGATAATCCTCTGTTTCAGCAACCACCCAAAAAGGACAAGGTGGTTGAGCCACTACATACAGAGCTGGAATCCAACGACCATAATAATACGGCCGTGACTTTCATACGCGAAAAAATTAACAAACTTTACGCAACCGAACCATCAGCTCAGGAGGAACTAGAAGAAGCCGAAGCTGCCGACCGACACCGTTCGAAACACCAGCAATACATGCATCAATTAAGCACCTCCGGGAAGTCATTGGCAGAAATCCAAACCGCTTGGCACGAATATTACACCCAGCTCAGCGATAACGAAAAGCACCAGGTTTGGCAAGAATTTTACGAGCAGCACGGGAGAAGTGATTCATTCCACCCCCAACAACACTCACAATCATCAACACCAAGCTCGCAACACGATACACAACAAAGCCCTGCACCTCAGCAAAACCCAGCTGCAAAATCAGACAAACGAACCGTGTCTGACATAAAAGGGCAACTAATCGGAAGAGTAAGCAGCCGAGCTAAAGCACCAAAATCGGCACACGCTCGATCGCTCATGTTTGGACTTGGTATGGGAAGCCTGGTCATGGTGTTTATGCTGTTTGGGTTTTTTAATGAACGGTTTATTGCGCCATTTATCACACCAAGCCAAACCGTTAGCTCTACTCCTATTATAGTTGACGATACAGAAGAAATCAGTGACGATCCGCTCGTCATTATCCCCAAAATTAACGTAGAGGTTCCGGTTGTCTACGATGAGCCGTCTATAGAAGAGGACGCTGTTCAGCGAGCTTTGGAGCGTGGTGTCGTCCACTATGGTATAACGCCGAATCCCGGCGAGCGTGGCAACGCGGTAATTTTTGGCCATTCTAGCAACAACATCCTCAATAGCGGGAAATATAAATTTGCTTTTGTTATGTTAAACCGCCTCAAGCAAGGGGACACCTTTATGCTGCACTATGAAGGCACGCGTTACGTCTATCGAATTTATGAAAAGAAAGTAGTGAGTCCAAATGACTTATCGGTACTTGAGACACAAGATAGGCCGTCTACTGTATCTCTTATAACCTGCGACCCGCCAGGCACCAGCACCAACCGGCTCGTGGTGATCGGTGAGCAAATCACTCCTGATCCGGCCGAGAATATCGCCAGCTCAGTCACCCCGTCAACAACTTCAGAAGAACCGCCTATCTTACCATCAAATGCTCCGAGCCTATGGAGCCGCATAGTCGGCATGCTTTCAAGCTAGAGAGTTTTTTAAGCGAAAAATAAACGCGCCACTCGAGTGGCGCGTTTATTCCCCCTGCATCAAAAACACAATAAAATACGTTCTTAACAATAGGAACATGCCAAGGTCAGACCTTGGCACAAAAAAAGATACAAGCTGTATCCTCGCTGCACAAGGAACGTCCTTGTACAGTTTGTGGCACTAATTTCTGCACCCTACACCCTGAACCCTAAACCCTATACCCTATACCTCAAACTGTCCACTGTTAACTGTAAACTATCCATTAAAAGACCCGCATTGTCTCTTAGGCTAGCGTACCGGCCAGACGTAGTTGTTGAAGGTCTTGCCACGGGAGTTGGTGAGGCCGGCGCCCAGGTCTACGTGCCAGGCGTCAGACGTATTAGGAGCGTAGGTAGAAGACGACCAATACCAGGTGGGCACCAGACCAGAAAACGGATGGCCGACTGGGAGAGCTGGAGTAGAATGTTGGTGGCTCATAAGGCTGCGAAACTCACGGCGGCTTGGCAACCGCCAATCCCCAGCCACAGAGCCATCGGTAAGACTACAGCTTGCACTAGCTAGACCATTAGCGTCACTCAGGGCTTGTGTCCAGGTGCGTGTACCAAAACAGTTGGCGTCTTTGAGCCATATGAGCCCTGTCAGGTTGTCTGTCACTGTGCCATCACTGTTGTCAGTGAAGCGTGGGTCTGGCCATGCAAGACCCATCTGGTACTCACCATCTTGGCCAGTGCCAGCACAGGAGATGACGGTGCCACCTGCATCGTAGCAGGTATCTTGGCCGGTGGCAGCAGGTTGCGCTGGCCAGTCAGGTTCTACATCTGCAGCCGTTCCGGTTAAGTACCCCCACTCGCTACTGCATAACCCCCAGTAGGTCTGTCCGTCTAGGACATCACTTGGCTGAGCACAGTTGGTATCATCTACTGCTGGCATGACTCCCATGATGTCATTGAGGCTATACATGGTGGTGGTACTTGGACCAGAAGTTGGACCAACAAAGCCGGTTTGGGTTAGTGCGGAGGTGCCGGTTGTAAGTCGGTTATAAATTTGGGTGAGGCTGGGCTTCTGTGAGGTAGGGCTATTTGGGCCGCTGGGTGGGGTGAGTTGAGCGTGGGCTACGCCACTGCGTGGCAGAAAACTCCCGAGCCGGGTCAGAAGTGAACGGTACCAAGTGGTAGAGCTAGCAAAGGCAGCATCTTCTAGGGTTGCTCCGCCATGACTGTTATCCATAGCAATATGGTCTGTGGGCGGATTGTGTGGCGCGAAAGCGATACTGGAGGTGCCACCGCGGACGGGCCAGACAGAGTGGTTGTTGGTCTTGCCGTAGTTTTCGGTGGTGCCATTATTATAGTACACAAACCAGGCACGAGACGCATTCGGTACGTAGGTAGAAGACGACCAATAGTAGTAGTTTGTTACTACACCCGAAAACGGGTGGCCTGAGGGTATACGTGGTGCCGATGTTACACCTAAGTCTAGGAGTGATTCCAATTCATAAATGTTAGGCAACCGCCAATCCCCAGCCACAGAGCCATCCGTAAGACCACAACTTGCACTCGCGAGACCGTTAGCATCACTCAGGGCTTGTTCCCAGGTGCGGGTACCAAAACAGTTAGCGTTCTTAAGCCATATCAGGCCAGTCAGGTTATCCGTCACGGTACCGTCAGCGTTATCGGTAAAGCGTGGGCTGGCGGTTTCGCCCATTTGGTATTCCCCGTCTTGACCAGTGCCAGCACAGGATATAACACTACCAGCAGCGTCATAGCAGGTGTTTTGACCAGTAGCTGCGAGTCGAGCTGGCGAATTAAAGCTTGGGCCGAACCCACTGCCCGCGCACAAGCTCCAGTAGGTCGTACCGGGTATAACCTGGCTTGGCTCAGCACAATCCACGTCTGCTTCCGGCAACAGGCCGAACAGTTCATCCAGGCTGCACATTGGGGTGGTGTCGCCTGGGCCGGTGGTTGGTTCGGTGAAGGTTGCGACCATAGTACCGGCGGCTCCGGTTTCTAGGCGGTTGCATAGGTCATCTAGGGTGTAGCTTTGGCTGGATGGGTCGGTTGGTGGGGCTGGTGGGTTTAGGCTAGCAAACACGGCACCGCCGATACCAAGCAGTAGTACGGCAATCAGGATAGGGACTACCCGCTCGCCCATGAAGCTAAGTGTCTTTTTGGTAGCTGTGGCTAGTGTTTGTATTAACCGTTTGATAGTGGCTCCACTGTCTTGCTGTCTTACTGTCTTGCCTACTTGCTTATGGTAGGTAGTATAGCAGAGGGAAGGGCTAGGGTACAGGGTATAGGGTATAGGGTGTAGGGTGGAGACAGGGTTAAGGGTGAAGGGTTTAGGGTGGAGAGATTAGGATGAAATGTTCTGGGGTTTAGGGTTTAGGGTTGTGTGGGGGTATGGGGGCTAGGGGTTAGAAGAAGCTCATGGTTACGAAAACACACAACTACTCGCATGTTTGGTAGACTCTGCTTCTTTTTGTGCTGCACCCTTCACCCTGTACCCTATATCCTACATATGTTGACATTGTACTAACACGCAGTTTCTTACAAAAATGCACATATGTGCAAAATGGTAATTTCTAAAGTGAACTAGTTTGGAATAAAGATAAAGGGTGGTTGTTGACGTGAATAGCTGGTTAGTCTTCTACGATTAGACTAGCTCGGAGTAGGGCAGCTCTGTCGTTAATATCTGGGGCAGGAGCTATGGTAAACATCGCTTCATAGTCCCGATCAAAGAACGTACGGTACGAGCCATAGCTCGGAACTAACCCGTGTTGATTAGTGCCGTCAAAGTCAAACACATGAACATTACCATCGCTCACCAGATTCAAGCGATGTCCGTCCATCCAGGTCGCTTGACGCTGGTCTGGTACATCTAGATCTGTATCATAACGAGAAATAGCTTTCTTCTCGGCATCATACACTGCAAACTTACTGCCTGACTGAGCTGCAATCGACCGAGCATTGCCAGAAAACGAGACGTAGCGCGCATCATCAATCCGTAATATCGCCGCTGGAATAAGCGCCTTGTCCGGGTTTCTAGAAAGGGCATCGACCGGATTTTTATAGACATAAATTTTCCCTTCTTTGGGCGTTCCAGCCACCACATACCAAGCCCCGTCATATCGAGCAATATCCAGTAAATTATTTTTAGCGTCAGCAAGCTCCTTTAGCTGATGTTTGCCGTTGCCGTCTAGTATATTCAAAGACACTGTCTCATTGTCTTTAGGATCAACAGCCGTATAAAGAACTACATCGTTACCGTGGGTGTGATACTGGTTAACATTTTGTAACACGAGTGTAGATTCCGGGTCTTGCAGTGTCCTGGTTCGCAACGTAAGATTCGCGCTGTTATATAAGTAAAACTCGTCGTGGCTCTTGTCTTTAAGCGTCACTTTGCTAAACGTTTGAGTAAACTCTGTACTCAAATTTACGCTATTGTTTGGTTGCTCACGATCTACCAAGACATACTCTGTACCAGCATCAAACGTATGCTTCAACAGAACATGGCGGTTATTTGTTGACCACTCTACAAGCTCAATACGGCTGTTTTGACCTTTAGTAAACACACCTTCCGGAATGAGTAATGCAGAGCTTGTAACCGTTTCACCACTTAGGTCAATCTCATCAAACACAGTCACGCTACTGGTGCGCTGCGCAAGCAACCATTGGCGATCGGGACTTTGCGTAATGAACCTAGGAGGTTGCGATCCATAAAGCTGCGCTACATTTGTATTGAGATTTTCAGGAAACAAGAAAGGGTATACAAATCGTTGTATATTGCCACCACCGAGTAGGAAGCTACGGCTCCAATCTCTATAGCCCTCACGCCACAAATCAAGCGTGTAACTTCCCGCGGGGAGTACCATGCGTCGGTCGGTTGCTCCTTTATTTTCTCCGTTTAACATAACTTGGGCTGGTTCGGGTTGAGCGTCTACAAACAGCAAACCATTTTGGGTTATATCACCAGTGCGCAAGTTGTAATTATAGCCGTAAGCTTGAAAAAGCAGTAACGTCGCCAAACTCAATATCAAAACTGCCATCAGTCCGTAACCGATATAGAGCCTTATTTTATGTGCACGTTTCTTTTTGGGGTCTAAAAAATCCATAAATTGCGTATTAGACGTTACTTTGTCTATTGGTAGTATAGCGCCAAGAGAAGCGTTATGAAAGCAGGACTTTCCCAGATAGATACTAGGAACGACTTGCTCCTAACAACGGTTTAGGTTTAAGATGTGTATACTAACTACAAAAAGAGGGTAAAAATTGTGGCTCAACGGCACAACATAATCGAAATTAACGGTAAGCAATATGATGCTTCGACCGGAAAGCCGATACAAACGTCTACAGCCAACAACCACGGCGTGGGTTCTCCTAAAAACCCAAATCAAAAAGCCGGTAACGTCGACGGCTTTACAAAGCGTCGCAACAAGCATACGACTTCTAAACAACCCCAAACTCCGCGTCAACGTGCTACTACAACTGCTCGCGACGTACATAACAAACAACTCAAATCAAATACATTAATGCGACACGCGGTTAAAAAACCAGCGCAAGCTAGCCCTCATCATGCAGAAAATAAATCGGATGTTACAAAAATCAACCCGGCGCAACAAACTAGCGCGCACAGCGAAAGAGCAGCTCGTGCGCATGCAGTTGCAAAGAGCAGGTTGGTAAGTAAGTTCGGTAGCGGGAACCCGTCACCGATCACTCAAACCGTAGAGAAGCTACCACTCAAGCAGCCACCTATCCATGCCGACCAACCTACGCCAAGTCATACTCCTCGGTTTCCAAAACAGACCCTGACGATAAGCCCTTTTGAAAAAGCCCTCAAAAGTGCAACTAGCCACGAGCAACCGCACGCTAAAAAGATTCCAAGGCGACACCACGTCGCTAGGAAGCTTCGCTTAAGCCCCAAAGCTATGAACATAAGCGCGGCACTACTCGTCGTCTTGATTGTAGGCGGATTCATAGCTTATCGAAGCGCCCCCGGTATTGCTGTACACGTTGCTGCGACTCGTGCCGGAGTTCGGGCATCATTACCAAGCTACCAGCCAGCTGGGTTTTCACTGCAAGGTCCAGTCCAATACAGTAGCGGGCAGATTGCCATAGGATACAAGTCAAACAGTGATGAACGGCAGTTCCGTCTCATTCAGCAGAAGACTGACTGGGATAGCCAAACTTTACTTAACAATTACATAGCAACCGAAACAAACCAGTACCAAACCTTCCAAAAAGGCGACAAAACTATATATATTTACGATGGTAGCAATGCTGCCTGGGTTAGCGGTGGTACCTGGTATCAAATTAAAGGCGAGTCAGCTCTAAACGCTGATCAATTAGTACGTATCGCTAGCAGCTTGTAATTTCGGTATTTTTGTGCTATAATTTGCGTATGTCAAAAGAGTATAGCGATGAATCCATCACTTCGGAGTCTGTTGATTGGAAAAAGACGTCTCGTAACATTTTGAGCGGCCTTGCTCTTGCCTGTGGTGCGTATTTCGGCGCACAAGCAATCAATGCAGATAGCGAAACGGCAGTGTCTACTGTGGACTTAGATATAACCCCAGGTGCAGAAACTCAGCAAATCCTGGAGTTAACAGCACAAGACCTTCATATTGCTGTGGCAGGCTTATCGTTGGCAGCAGGCGCAACAGGACTTGCGCCGTCACTGCGAAGACAACAAGAAACTCATAGCGCTGATTATCAAAAAACCACAAGCCAAGCCTAGTAAAACTCGCACATCTACCCCTGTCGTGGTATGATTTATGCAATGACTAGGACACGATTCGCCCCCAGCCCAACCGGATTTTTACATGTTGGTGGTATTCGTACCGCTTTGTTTGCATGGCTCTTGGCGCGTCAAAATGACGGTCAATTCATCTTACGCATAGAAGATACCGATAGAAAGCGTGAGGTTAGCGGAGCAGAGGCTCACATCATGGATAGCCTGAAATGGCTTGGTCTAGATTGGGACGAAGGGCCGGACTCAGACGGTTCACATGGATCATACCGGCAATCAGAGCGACTAGACATCTACAAAAAATGGGCGCAGAAGCTCATTGACAGCGGACGAGCTTACGCCGACCCATACACCACAGCAGAAGTTCAGGCCTTCCGTGATGAGGCCATCAAGAATAAGCAGCCGTTTTTATACCGCAATCACCGGCCAAAAAAACCGCCAGCATGGGATGGCACAATGCCACTACGCTTTAAATCTAATCCGAAGTTTCTTTCAAACTGGGAAGGCGAAAACGCACCTGTAGTTGATGAAGTTATGGGTGATAAAATGTTCAACAACTTAACTATTGACCCGGATACTACCGATGATGTTGTCCTCGTAAAGTCAGATGGTTTTCCTACCTACAATTTTGCCCATATAGTTGATGATGCCGAAATGGAAATAACGCATGTATTAAGAGGCCAGGAATTTCTAAGCAGTATGGCAATTTATATGGATATTTATCACGCCCTTGGGTTGAAGGCACCGAAATTCGCGCACTTACCACATATCATGAACGAACAAGGCAACAAGAAACTATCCAAACGGGACGGCGCCAAAGACATTCTAGATTACGCCAGAGAAGGCTACTTACCAGAGGCGCTGGTCAGTTTTATCGCCACACTAGGCTGGAATGATGGCACAGAACAAGAAGTCTTTACGGTTAATGAGCTGATCGAAAAATTTAGCCTAGATCGGGTACATAAAAGCGGTGCTCGGTTTGATGAGCGCCGATTACTGTGGGCCAATGGGCATTTCTTACGCCAACTTGATATAAAAACGCTGTACGCACTATCAGTTGGCGAAAATTCAAAAACCAAATACCAGAGTACAGACTATTGGCCAGAAGAGGCCGAAGATGCCGATGAAGAATACAAAAAACAAGTGATTGGCTTAGTACAGGAGCGTCTGAAGTTCTTGGCAGAACTACCACAGCTAACTGAGTTCTTCTTTAAAGATTTACCGGTAAACCCAGAGCTTATCAGCAGCCATAAACAGCTTAAGAAGCTTGAAAAAGACGACTTAAAAACACTACTGCAAACCGCCCGGGAAGAGATAGCTCAAAGCGATTTTACGACAGACGATTTACAGAACCGCCTCAATGCCTTACTAACTCTCACACACACTAAGCCTGCCGTGCTGTTTAGTCTAATCCGTATTGCTACCACCCAAAGTCCGGCCAGCCCCGGGCTAGCTGAAACCATGACCGTACTCGGCCGCGAAACTACTCTGCGCCGTATTGATCAGCAACTACGTCTGTTGTAGCCACATCTCCAATTCTACTCTCAAGTACACTCAAGCTCATCTCCAGCCTGTCAAGCTCACGCTGAGTATGGTTTATTTGCGATAACACTTTGAGACGTTCTATAGCAAAATCTGCCGAAGGTGCTTCTGGCTTGTCATAATCCATAAATTTCTCCATGATCCCGAGTATGTCGAAAATAGACCTATGATAACGGGTATTGTGCTATGTATAGTACAATATAATGTAATAAAGCGCAAGTATATGCTCCTGGAACACTTTTCGTAGCTTTAGCGGAGATGGACCTGTCCGTCGTAGCTTTAGCGGAGATGGATTACAGTCTCGTCTTCAGGTGGTTGCGGTTTATCGTTTGGGTTGGATGTGCCATCAGGGGGAGACGACTGAGCTCCGTCCTTATTCTTGCGCTTTCGGCGACGGCGACGCTTTTTCTTAGGTTTTTCCTCGGTATCATTAGTATTTTTATCGGTTTGCGGCGCATCTTTTAGGCCAGTAGCGACTTTAGCGAGCCGCTTGTTTAAATCTTCTTTACTGAGCGGGGCTTTCGGTTTTGTTGATCCTTCGGATGCTTCTTTCATTTCTGGCTTTTCTAATGAAGGGGTAGGGGGTTTTGGCGGTGCGCCGGCTTTCTTGGCAGCAGCCTTTTGTTGCTCGGTAGTTAAGTAACGGTCTTTCACAAATATCTCAATCTCATCACGGTCAACCGCAAACTGTTTACGGCTGTTGTCTATGATTGCAGAGCTATAATCGTCACCGTAATCTGGCAAATTAAGAGTTGTCGCCGAGAAAGCCTGAGCCTTCTCGCCGTCAATGGTCATACTCAATGCAAAATGCCGGTTATGCATATGAACAAGATCGTACTCTAAAAACTTTGGTTCAAAATAACGTTGCATTATCCGGGCGTCGTCGGCACTCATCCTAAAGCCAATAATCGAGCCGACGTTACCAAACACGGCGTCTTTTACGCTCAAACTCATCTGAGCTATATACTGGTTAGCGACAGTTAAATTCAGACCGTATTTACGAGCCTCTGAAAGAATGGTCGCAAACGAGTCAGTGGCAAAATTTTGAAATTCATCAACATATAGATAAAACGGCAAACGTTCGTCAAGTGACACATCGGCACGGCTCATAGCGGCCATCTGTATTTTTGTCACCAAAAGTGCTCCAAGTAAGCTGGCATTATCTTCACCAATTAGCCCGCGGCTTAAGTTCACTATGAGTATCTTACGCTCATCCATAATCTTACGAATACTAAAGCTACTTTTTGGCTGGCCGATGATATTACGTACAATCGGGTTAGCCGTAAAGGCTCCAACCTTATTAAGTACCGGAGCTACAGCTTCAGCGGCAAATTTATCGTTCCAACTAGCAAACTCTACCAGCCAAAAATTCCGTACTACCGGATCTTCTACATATTCCAAAACTTCGGCGCGAAATTTTTTGTCAGTTAGAATACGAGTAATATCCAGCATGGTTGCTTGCGGATAATCAAGTAGAGCCAGCAAGCTGTAGCGCAAAATATATTCCAGCCGTGGCCCCCAAGATTCAAACATTCTTTTAAGTACACCGATGAGTTCTGAGGTGGTATGCGTCTTAAGGGACTCATCATACACTTCCATGGGGTTAAAGGCGATAGGGAAGTTTGTATCTGCAGGATTAAAGTAAATTACGTCATTGACGCGCTCTGGCGGAATACGTTTTAAGGTGTTTATAGCATAATCGCCGTGCGGATCAACCACCGCAAAACCGTACGGACTGTAAATATCCGATATAGTTAAGAGCTCGAGCATACCGGACTTACCAACACCGGTTTGACCAATAATGTATATATGACGCCCGCGATCAGACCGCGGCATGCCAAACATTGAATTATGACCGCGAAAATTAGTCACCGCAATCGGGCTAACTTCGTCTCTGTTGTTGTCAGATACCAACGGTAGGTTAGCTGGCGGTTCAGCGGTAGTAGCATTGGCCCACAGTATGTTGGGAGTTTCTACGTTGGTATGCGGCAGGTGATACAGACTAGCTACTTCCTCGATATTACAAATAAAACCAGTACCCTTAAAGGCTCGTCGTTTGTACAGATCTATCATTTTTTGATCGGCACTTAGGTAACTTTGTTTAAAGCCGTTAAGATAGGTCGTATTAAATTGCTTAAAGCTTGCAGTAATCGCCTGGAAGCGCATTTTTGCCTGGCTGGTTGTCCCGTGGCCGCGATACACTACTCGCAAAGCAACGTCGTATGCCAGTTTCTGGCTCTTTTCTTCAGCCGCACTTGCTTTGGTAGTCTCATGCTCGGCTAGTTTGGCTGCCTGTCCGCCAGCTTTCGCCTCTGGGGGCGCCCACAAAGCAGAGGCTATTCCTGATGAGCCGCCACTAGCACCCTTGTTGCGAATACCGCCGGCAAACTTTTCACTTTTTTTATGCCAAGTCTCCGAGGCGGGTCTTAACACTACTTGCAGCCATGCTTCTTCATCTTCGTCGAATTGGGCTAAGGCAGCTGTAATTGCTGCTAAGGGGTCTACCTCAAAACTCGGAAAGGTTTTAATCGGCAGCGCAGAGTTTGCAGATAGTTTTAATTCACCAACCAACTGGGCGGTAAAGTGAGCACCATCATCTTTAGAATAATCTTCAACTTCAGATATATGAACCGTTGGGTACTGTGCGTAAATCTGTTCCTCGACAAAGCTTTTTAGGTGATCAGGCACCCAAACATAAAAACCGATTCGCTTGGCTTTTACTGCAATTTCAAAACTAACTCGTTCGTGTACCGGCTTTTTAAACAAGCTTTTTTGCGCCGATGTTAAAAGGCCGTGCAGGCTGGCAAACATCTGCTCGGCTGCCAGCTCTTTCTTCTCGTTTGTTCGAGGCACTTGTAGCAGTAATACTGAACCAACGTTTACAGAAGCAGGGTCTTGCTGTTTCTTCAAAATCATTAAATAAAATTATACGATAATTTACTCTGTTTTTCAAGCATAAGCTTAGTCTCAACAACTTTATTGCGCGTGGCATTTTTCGCCACAACGTATAGTTTATAGTCCTTGTGGTTGTGTGACAAACACTGCTACAATGTAGCCCATCTATGCTAGACGATATCAAGCCGTCGTTACCGACGGATGGTGAAAGGGGGTCGCCCCCTCCTCATCCTCACGACACACAAACACATAACACACACCACAACAGCTTCGACAGTGCCAGTGTAGCTGACGAAAGCGGCAGTATTCCTGTAGCCCAAATTGGGCACATCAGTCACGTATCGTTTAAAGACCGCTTGTTTTCCACGTGGCATAAACTCACAAAAAGAAAGCGTATTCTGCTACTTACTAGCTTAGTCGGACTACTCATCGGTGGCAGTGTGGCTGGATATTTTATATTTATTAAATCTGACCCGCCGCCAGCACCAGTTGTTATTCAAGAGCCCGAACCAGAGCCCGAACCAGAACCGACCACTAAACCATCTCCGCTGACCGGTGTCGAAGTAGCTATTAAACTCGCGGAACTACCAGTGACCGGCATCATGATAGAAAACAGCCCCGAAGCCCGACCTCAATCCGGTCTACGTGATGCCGGTGTAGTGGTTGAAGCAGTCACTGAAGGTGGCATTACCAGGTTTTTAGCCCTTTTTCAGGAGTCAAAGCCCAAAACGATAGGCCCAGTAAGATCTGCCCGAACTCATTTTCTTGACTTTGTTGTCCCATTTGACGCAGCTCTCGCACATGTTGGTGGTAGCGGCCACGCCCTGAATGAGATTAGCCACCAAAACATACGCAGCCTCAATCAGTTCACATACCCCGGAGCTTATCAACGCTCCAATGCTCGATACGCTCCACACAACATGTACACCAGCCGCCAACAACTGCTTGAAGTCCATAAGCAAGCCGGTTTTAATAAAAGTAATTTCAAAGGTTTTCTACGAAAAGAGCCGGCACCATCAAAAACACCCAAAGCTTCTACCATAAACCTCAACATTTCTAGTTTTAACTATAATTCCAGCTATAACTACCATGCAGAGTCGAATACCTATAGGCGAACCATGGCTAACCAGCCACACATGGACGAGACTAGCGGTAAGCGCATTTCACCTGACGTGGTGGTGGCATTAGTTGCCAAACACTCCTACGCCGGCATATACTCAAGATATAAGATTCGCGGCAGCGGCGAGGTATTTGTGTTCCAGGATGGCAAAGTTATCCGAGGAACGTGGCATAAAGCAAACAGAAGTGCCGAACTAACCTTTAAAACAAAATCTGGCGAACCACTTGCGCTTAATCCGGGTCAGACCTGGATTACACTTGCCGACAACGCAGGACAAGTGACACACTCGCCATAATGTGAGGTATTAGGGTGGATAATTTTTCAAGACTCAAAAGCCATGTAAAGTCATTAATTTTAATTAGTCTGTTTACGGTGGCGGCAGCTGGCATCGGCGGATCGTGGTTTTTAAATGAAATACTCGGCGTCAACCCGCTTTTGGCAGCAGCCGGAGGGCTTGGGCTCGTTGGAATAACAAGTATTTTTGTAACACAAATTCTAACAGATTACGCGCTGCGTCCGTTGCAGTTTTTGCGCCAAGCAATATTACACGTTTCGCCTGAGCATAGCAGTGCTCCAGCTCCAAATCTGGAAACAATAAAGCCGGGTCGCGAGCTTGTGACAAGTCTAGCTCTTGAGGTATACCAGATGGCTAGCCAAGCTCAAGAAGGCAGCCAAGAAAACTCTGAACGCCTACAGAACGTTACACAATCGGCTCAAATAGTCAGCCACATGCCGCTACCGTTATTTGTGTTCAACAAAGAACAGCTTGTCACCAACGCTAGTGCCGCAGGGGTAGAGTATTGTGGAGTGAACAGCGCAGATATGTTCGGCAAACCCTTATATGACAGCGTTGATATGGAATTTCCAAACGAGTTCACACTAGAAAAATGGATTACTGATTGTCAGGCCAACAAAGTTACCGACACCGCATATTGGGAGCGAGTTCGTATCAGAACCAAAGGCGATAAAGCCGAGCTGCGGCAATGCGACATGGCGGCTTATTACAACCGTGATAATCCAAGCGGTACAGAGTTTATTGTCACACTGTTCGACCGCACTGAAAGGTATAACGTCGACGACCAATCACTCAGTTTTGTGGCTCTGGCTGTACACGAACTACGGACACCGCTGACAATTCTTCGAGGATATATAGAAGTTCTTGAGGACGAGCTTGGTAACTCCTCAGAGGAGATGGCTGGTTTTATGTATAAATTGCAAGTTTCAGCCAACCAGTTGACGGCCTTCGTGAACAACATACTGAACGTAGCCCGTGTCGAAGACAATCAACTCGTATTGAGTCTCAGCGAAGAAAAGTGGGATGAAGTTCTTGGCCATGCGGTAGACGACATGAAACTCAAGGCGCAAGTGCACGGAAAAACGCTTGACTGCACAATAGCACCAAACCTACCAACAGTGGCAGTAGACCGTGTCAGTATTTATGAAGTCATCAACAACCTGATTGATAATGCCATAAAATATAGCCAGGGTGCCGATAAAATTACTATAAAATCCGGACTCAGCAAAGGCGGATTGATAGAAACTACTATTACTGACTACGGGGTTGGAATACCAGAAAGCGTCATGCCTAATCTGTTTGAAAAATTCTACCGGAACCACCGAACACGAGCTCAGATAGGAGGTACGGGTCTCGGCTTATACCTAAGTAAGGCCATAATCTCTGCTCACGGCGGTCAGATCTGGGCAAAATCCAAAGAAGGCGAGGGAAGCACGTTTGGTTTTAGTCTACTCCCATATGCGCAGCTAGACGAACAGAAGAAGAGCGGTGACAAAAATATTGTACGCAACGCCCACGGCTGGATAAAAAATCACTCATTGTATAGACGATAGAGGATGGAAGGAAGAGTAAGGAGTAAAGAGATTCGAGACTTGAGATTTGATAAAACGAGCTATTCCAAACTCCATACTCCACACTCCAACCTCTAAGATGATAGAATAGCAGTATGCAGCAAGATACAACACCAACGCCTCAGCCACAAACCGGCAAATCAGTTCTTTGTATTGAGGATGAACATTTTATTGGCGAGCTATACACTCGTGCTCTTACACGCGCCGGCTATGAAATTAACGTGGTTATTGACGGAGTTGAAGGATTAAAAGAAGCCCAGACAAACAAATACGACATCATATTGCTCGATATGATGGTGCCGAATTTGACCGGTTTTGAAATTTTGAAACGACTGCGCGATCCATCAATAACCCCTAAGTTGGATGGCAAAATTATCATCACCACCAACCTGGAGCAGGGTGATGAAGCCAAAGCCGAGATAGAAAATCAAGCTGACGGTTACGTCGTTAAAGCTGAAATAACCCCAAAACAGCTCGTTAAGTTCCTCGACCAACTCGACACCTAAGCTCTTACTCTTAGAGTAAGTAACCTGATCACTTTTTGCATAAAAGCCAGCACTCCATCCTCCCCACTTTTGGCAGCAAAAGTAGGCAAAACTGCTGGGCTGCGTTTTTGCCTTGATGTATCTGTTGATACAAAACAGGCTCGCTGGTTCGTCTCTTTTTGCGGCGCAGCAGGCTTTGCCTGGTGGCAGGCAAAAAGGGAATGCTGTCGGAACTCCCCCTCACCATCTCTTTCGAGAGTGGTGAGGGGTCAGACAGCTCTCGCGCCCAAGGGCGCCTCTTTTACACAACATCTAGTCAGGACTTTGCAGAGCCAGACCCCGGAATGGCTTCGCCATTCCGGTTAATTATGTGTTCTTTAAAAAGAACACAACTAATGAGGGTCACATCTGAAAAACAGAAGCGAAGGAGTGCTGGTTGGACGAGTCAAGCCGGTAGTCAAGCTCCGCCAAAGTAACTAGAAAAACTGGCGGAGCCGCTTGTCGTTCTGCCGGCGCGGCCAACCAGTGCTGCTTCGTACTCTTGTTTTTTCAGTCGTGACGAGCTTTTTGGTTACTTTTTAGCGGACAAAAAGTAACAGGGTATTTGATTCTTCCGGCCTTCGCAGTAGTAATGCTAATTCCCAGTATTTCCAAGACCTGGTCTTGGAAATAGCTAGAATATTGTATAACTATCTTGTTGTTCGCTATGGCGGAGTAGGTTTGGAAAAGAAGGTTAACAGAAGCTTTCGTTTGTGGTGTTTTACTAAACGCGCCAGTCGTCTGGCGCGTTTATTTTACAGGCTATTAACGCTGCGTTGTTAGGTGATAGCCAAAACAAACAGGGCATTTGTAAACGCGGGTAGGCTTTTTAAGTTCTCGGGTAGGGTTGATCCGTTTTAGCGCGGCCTGAGCATCAGCGTCGCTACCAAACCTCCGCTTGCGCTTACACGCCACCTTTTCATTAATACTCGCCATGAGCCTATTCTACCTCACTACTATCTCAAATATCGTACACGTACGTATGAAAGTGCCGTAAATTTTATGAACTAAAAATCACTAGGGAAATTGGACGAGATATGTGTTTTTAGTATTAATTGAGTGCTACTATAGATACATGGATGACCAACAATTAGACGATTTGAAACAATTTATCGAAGCTACTGTCTCCCAGACGGAGGCGCGGCTTGAGCAGAGAATCGATGACCTTAGCAAAGATATGCATAGCGGGTTTTCCGGGGTAGGCGAGGCAATCGAACAAATACACACAGAGGCTGCTACGCATGAGCGGCGCCTGACAAACCTCGAAAAAACTGCCTAGAACTTGGCAAAGGGTATATACTCAACGTAGTCGTGTAGGTACTTTGGGAATATCCTGACTTCTACTTACAGGCTTATCTAACTACCTAGTCTTCCTTCTACGCTTAGGCCAACGGAGGATGGCTCTCGTCACCACAAACGTGACGCTACAATTACAATATCCGATCGCAACCGCGGACACTGGTTGCACCTCTTTTATTACACGTAATTGGTAGTTAGATATGAATAATTCGATTCTTATTAACGAGCGGGTTGAGGTCATTACTGTGTTTCGGACGCACAGCAGTGAAGGCAGTATTTGCGTGCCCGCCAAAATGAAATACAAGAACCAGGAAATCTTGTTTACCGAGCTGGGGCTGCGGCACCCAACTTCCAAGGGTAAACGCATGGTTCATGTGTTTGATATGAGTGATGGCGCCAACGATTACCGGCTAGAGTTCGACGCCGAGATGCTCACCTGGACACTAATTGCCATACTGGAGGGCCACTATGCAGCTTGATATCAGCCGGGAAGAAGCTCAGATTATGCACATCGATCTCAACAGTGCCTTTGCCACCACCGAGCAACAAGCGCACCCGTCCTTGCGCGGCAAACCAATTGGCGTGACTAACCGCATCTCCAAATACTGCTGCGTAATTGCAGCCTCTTACGAGGCCAAAGCACTAGGCGTAAAAGTCGGCATGCGGCTAGATGAAGCTAGAGCACTCATACCAGACTTCATTATTCTAGAAACCGACCCGCCCAAATACCACCACGTCTACCAAAAACTGGCCGCCATCATGAAGGATTATTCGCCGGATGTGCAAATGAAAAGTATTGATGAGGGAGTGATTGATTTTCATGGCACTAGAGGCGTCATTAACCCACGCCCGCTTAAAGACATTGGGCATGAAATAAAGCGGCGAGTCCGGCAAGAAATCGGCAGCTGGATGCGCATCAACGTCGGAATTGGATCGAACCGGTTTTTGGCCAAAACAGCAGCTGGACTACACAAACCCGACGGTCTAGACCTGATAGACCACCGCAACCTGCACCAGGTATACGCTGACATGAAACTGACCGATCTAACCGGCATTGCCTCGCACTACGAGGCCCGGCTCAATGCGGCCGGTATTTACACGCCGCTGCAGTTTTTGGACGCGCCAGCCGATGTGCTGCGGCGTTTAGTGTTCCATAGCGTGGTAGGGGAGGATTGGTACCAGCGGTTACGGGGTTACGAGGTAGACAATGTGCCAACCAAGCTCGGCAACGTTGGCCGGCAATACGTGCTGGACACTCGCACGGCTGACGAGAGCGTCATTTTGCCCCGGTTCCAGTATTTGTGTGACACCACCGGCAAAAAGCTGCGATACAACAACGTAGACGCTCGCGGAGTGCTAGTCTGGGCAACTTTCCAATCAGGCGACAGTTGGTACCAGCGTAAAATGTTTAAGACCACGTTTTATACCGACCGTGACATCTACCAGCGAGCGCTCTTTTTATTCAACCAGCGCCCCAAGCACATGATAATCAGCGCCATGGGCATTACCTGCTACATGCTCACACCAAGCAGCCGCAGCCAGTCTAGCTTGTTTGAATCAGTCAACCGTGAGGAGTGGCTAACTACTGCTGTGGATGAGATAAACAATCGCTACGGCACATTCATGATTGCTGCCGCTAACTCGCTGGAAGGCAAGAACGTCGTCAAGCAAAAAATACCGTTTGGCGGCACCAAATATTTCGAACTGCTCCTAAAACGCGCTTAGTCGTAAAAAGTTAGAGTAAACTAGGAGCATGAAGATACACATGGTAACCGTTGGCAAGCCAAAACTCGCCTATGCAGCATCTGGTTGGGATGAGTATTTAGGCCGTCTACAGCACTATCACCAAGTGCGCGTCACGCACCTCGCCGATAAGAATAATAATGCGGATAGCTTGCTGGCCGCAGCCGGCAACGCGTACAAAATTGCGCTCGTCATTGACGGCAAACAATTTACCAGCAAGGAGCTGGCGGAATTTCTAGACAAACGCGCGCTGAATGGCAGGGAAGTCTGCCTACTCATCGGCGGACCGGACGGCCTGCAACCAGAGGTAATCGATGCCGCAGATTTCCAAATGGGTCTATCCCGCATGACATTCCCGCATGACCTGGCAATGGTCATCCTCCTGGAAGCCCTCTACCGCGCAAGCACCGTCAGCGCCGGCCAGCCTTATCATAAATAAAACATACTATATAACATTATCCTTGTTTCCAAGACCAGGTCTTGGAAATGCCTTGGAAATGCACTATGTTGGAGAGTATTTATTTGTTATAAATAAGAAAAGAGCCTCCTTGGAGGCTCTTTTTAGTAGGACACTAATCGTTTTTATTCGTTTAGCGCTTCGTCTATCTCTGACGTGTCCAATTCGCTATCGACATCAATGTCTTTTAAGTAGCTCTCGGCCTCTTCCAGATCCTGACTATCGCTCACCTCAGGAGCAGGCGTTCGCTCTTGACTGGTTACTTCCGGCGTCGATTCCGTGCCGTTTTCCTGAGCATCGTATACTCGCCAGCCTGCAAATGCTACTACGGCGACTACTACTAATATAGCGATGATAGCTATAGCGGAAAAACCTTGTTGATTATTCCTCATCATTTTCAACCTCCACTTCATCTTCACTTTCTTCAGAATTCGCCTCTTGTTCCTGAACAGCTTCTGCACGCAAATCGCTTATCAAGGCGACCAATTCTGTCCGATAGGCCCTGAGACTTTCTCGTGCGTCGGCAATCGCTTCGCGATATCCCGCTAATTGATCACCAACATTTTGGTTCTCGCAGTCTAGCTCAAATGTGTATTCACTGACAACTTGTAGCGATGCCTCTGCGTTAGCCTTTGCTGATTCTATATTCAACAGATGTGTTTCGTAGTTATCCACTGTCAGCTGATTTGACTCGTAAAAACCTTGAACTCGTTCATACACCGTGTCGATTGATGTCTTAACCGATGTTGCGCCAGTGGCGAGTCGCGGCATGACCCGTACTAGATTCTGTTGACGACGCTCACATACTTCTTGTTGAATAGTTGCTCTTCTTTGTGCAACCTCTTGTTGGATCTGAGCCTTGCGTTCTTCAACGTCAGGCTTGGGCGGCTGTGCCCGTTCACGAGCCTCAGCGGCGGTCGCTTGGGCTTGTTCGCGCTTTTGCGATATATCAGGGCGGCCTTGTGCAAACACAATAGACTGCACACCAGCAACAACGAAAACCCCGACTATCAACAGTCCGAGGTACTTTTTCATACTTATTCCTTTACTATTACATTATAAATGCAACTCCATATTAGTTCCGTAAGCAGGCGATTGCAACCCGCTCATGGTTGGCGTACTCGGTACTTCAGAAATTGCAGAAATTGCGCAGTGAATATAGACTCTGTGGCTTGCAGGGTTTGCACGTTTTTTGCAAGGTCTAACCTTGCAAACCTGGCATCCCCGCATGATCTAGCGATGGTCATACTACTAGAGGCCATCTACCGCGGCAGCACTATATCTGCTGGTCAGCCGTATCATAAATAGCTTTTTCGCCAACCAATCTAAAAACCCCACGCGAAAGGTGGGGTTTTTAGATTGGTGACCTCACGGAGAATATTGAAATATAATCCGCCCGTTTGTCGCTAAAGCGACGGGGGATTAGCGAACTCTGGGGTTCGATTCGTCCGCCAGTCGACGGACCACCAAACAAAAACACCCACTCGGGGTGGGTGACTTTGTTTGGTGACCTCACGGAGAATCGAACTCCGATTTTCAGGATGAGAACCTGATGTCCTAACCGTTAGACGATGAGGCCAAATTTCTAGTGATGCGGGCGAAAGTGTTTACATTTTCGCACATATCCGAGAAATTTGTGCCTGATACCTTAGTATAAGGCCTCGTATAGCTTCAGGCCGGGACAGCTACTATTTATATTTACTGGCTGTCTCGGCTTCGGCATATAATCTCGCTAATCGCTCGATTATCAGAACCGACGGTCGGTTTCTGCAAAATACTAACATATTTTGCTGTCACCCTCTGGTCGCTTTTTTACTTTCAACTTTCAACTTTATACTTGATACTATCAGCTGACAGCTGATAAATCCTAGCATAACAGAGGCAGGCGGGCAAGAGAACATCCGTTGTTTGACAGAGTATAACGTGACATAATGGTAACGGTTAACAGACAACGGGCACCACGAAACAGATATGCAACATGTACCGCTCAAGTGGCTCACACGACTACGCCTAGCACTTGGCTTATATAGCCTTTACTTTGTCGCTGGCTACGGCTTAACGACTATTTTTGAGCTGCCCGATATCCAGTCTGCGCTTGCGCTGAACGTGTATCTGGCAATACTGGCTAGTGTACACCTGCTTTATGAACTCAGTATTGGTCTGCTTATGTTCAAGCGAAGCCCTTGGACGTCCGCGGCCATTTCGCTTGCCGCTGTCTCACTTATTGCTTTTATCGCTATAGAGATGACCGGAAACTACAGTTCGCCTTACTGGATTATGCTGTTTACTCTGATCTTCCTTAGCGGCATGCTCGGGTCGTATATAGCGCCAGGTTTCGTGTTTATCCTCACCATAGGATTGGTATTTAGTGTTACCGGCTTCTTTACCGGTGACTTTGAGCTAATCCACGGATTAACTGTTGTAGGCCTCGGAATACTTATATCGGTAATCAATCACTTTGTCTGGAGGCGATACTATGAAACACCAGAGAAGAAAGATAGCCAGCTAGCAGCCATGCTCAAGAATAAGCAGCTACAGTCTGAGACTCTGGTTAGGTCTATCAGCGACGGCGTTATTGTGACGGATACTGACGGAAAAATAACCTTAATGAACCCTGCAGCCGCTACGTTAAGCGCCTGGCCGATTGAGGAAGCCACAGGTCTAGACCTCCACTCCGTTTTGTCGTTGACTCAAGAAAACGATGCCCCGTTAGAAGTCGATTTATTCAAGCAAGTTATGGCCAACAAAAAGCCAGCCTCTTCTTATGTGACACTAACGGATCGGCAAGGAAGTCGGAAATATATAGTTTCGCTAGTAATTTCACCGGTTCTTGCGCCGAAGACTGAGGAATTATTGGGTGTCGTCGCTGTCTTACGTGATGTCAGCCGCCAACGACGAGAAGAGCAGCAGCGAGCGGAGTTTATCAGCACCGCTAGCCATGAGATGCGTACACCGGTTGCCGCGATCGAGGGCTATCTAGCACTCGCTATGAACGAAAAGATTAGCAAGATTGATAGCAAAGCTCGAAGCCACCTTGAAAAAGCCTACGCTTCAACAAAACATCTCGGAAAGTTATTCCAAGATCTATTGACTAGCGCAAAAGCTGAAGACGGTCGGCTTGTTAGTCACCCAGTTGTCGTAGAGATGGGTAGCTACCTTGAAAAGCTAGTTGATACACTTAAGTTCGGCGCCGAAAAGAAAGGGCTTTTAACCGACTTCGTCATTGGTGGAACAGAAGAATCCGGTAGCCAAGTAGGCGGAAAAGTCGTACGTCCCTTGTATTATGCCAGTGTTGACCCGGATCGATTGCGCGAAGCAATCACGAATCTGTTCGATAACGCTGTCAAATACACCGAAAAAGGCAAGGTGTCGATCGGATTGACAGGCGATCAGCAGGTAATTCAAATTTTCATCCAAGATACCGGATCGGGCATACCTGCAGAAGATGTACCGCATTTATTCCAGAAATTCTATCGCGTAGACAATTCTGCTACTCGTACTGTTGGCGGTACAGGTCTCGGTTTATTTATTTGCCGCAAGATTATTGAACTATACGGCGGTAGGATTTGGGTAGAGAGTACTGTCGGGAAGGGCAGCACCTTTTACATCAATTTACCGAGGCTTGATACCCAGCAAGCCCAGAGACTCCAAGCTTCTCAGACAGATAATTCCACTCAAACTTAGCAGACCTAGGGTCAATTTCAGTTTGTATAACCTGTTCACATGTTACAATATGTATTAACATAAGCTTGATTAGCAAACAAGAAAAGGAATTAGGCACCCATGGCAAAAATAATGCTCGTTGAAGATGACAATAACCTACGTGAGATATATGAAGCTCGACTTTTAGCTGAGGGGTACGAGATTGTTTCCGCTCAGGACGGAGAAGCCGCTCTGGCAATGGCCGTCAAAGAACGCCCGGACCTTATCATATCTGACGTTATGATGCCAAAGATAAGTGGTTTTGATATGTTGGATATTTTGCGCAGTACACCTGAAACAAAAGATACCAAAGTTATTATGATGACCGCATTGTCCCAAGCAGAGGACAAGGCACGTGCGGAAAAACTAGGTGCTGATAAGTACCTTGTAAAATCACAGGTGACATTAGAAGACATTGCCAAAGCCGCCCAAGAAGTGCTATCTGGCAATAAGGCCACGCCTGAACAATCAACAACACCAGATGACAGCTCGGGAACAACACCACCTGAGCCAGCTCAACAACCAGAAGTACAGCAACCTACGCCTGAACCTGCACCGACTCAAGAGTCTTCGGCGCAACAACCACAACCGTCACCAACAACAGAAAATACCCCTCCGCCAACAGAGCAACCAGCCGAACCTACATCACCGGATAATACTCAACCCTCGAATACTCAAGCACAGCAAGCACCTTCAACGGAACCAACGCAACAGGCATCAACACCAACACCCGCCCAATCAACAGAACCTTCGCCTCAGCCACAGGTTACCTCGACAGATAGCGAACCAAAAACAGCACCCGATCAAGCATCTCCTCCAGCCAACGATCAGCCAGATCCAAATCAGGCAGCACCTGAAGCATCAGAACAAACCCAAACATCATCTGCGACAGATGCGGAATCTGCAGCCAATCCGCCTGCTACACCTTCAGCACCGCCACAACAGTCAGCACCATCCAACAACCAGCCAAATCCTCAGAAAAGTAACGCTCCTCAACAACCTACGCAACAGGCTCAATCAACAGCAGAAGAAGAGAAGGCAATGGACGAACAAATAAAAAAGTTTGTTGATCAACCAACACAGCAACCAGCTCAACCGAAAGAACCTACTGCCGCTGACCCTCAGCAGCCAGCACAGAAACCACCCGATCAAACTCCTCAGCCACAAACCGCAAAGTCCACAACTAACATTGCGGTTAAACAGGCACCATCGACGGATGCAACAAATGATGCAACCAGCCAAGCAGATAAGCTTGCCGACGTAGTCAACGAGACGCTAAACAAAGGCGGATCCGATAACACAAAAACTGATAATGATTCTTCCTCAACGACTGGCGAAAAACCAGCTAAAAAGGTTATCAGTCCCTTAAACGATACTGCCGATACCAAACCTGATCTAAATAGTCTACTAAAAAAAGAGGAAGAAAAAGAAGCGGCAGCAGCGGCAGGCAGCAACGCTATTAATCAACAAGCTGATACCAAACAATCAGCCCAACCGTCCTCCACTAATAGCCAACAATCGACACAACAACCTCCAGCCAATCCACAAACAGCCCCACCAACAAACAATACGCAGGCTACAGCACCCGAACAAAATCAAACCTCACCCGCAACACCGCAAAACCCCTCGCAACCAGCGCAACCCAACCCCAATCAGAATCCAGAAGATCAGCAACATCGCGATATAGCGCTTTAGAGTACGGAGTACATAGTACTGAGTACTTAGTGTAGAAACAGGCTGCATATACTTAGTGCTGGGTACTGTGTACTAACTACTCTTTGCTGTGTACTCTAGTGGTGTGAGGATAAATAAATATATTGCTAGTGCTACTGGTATGAGCCGCCGCGCAGCCGACAGAAAAGTTGCAGAAAGGCGGGTGATGGTAAACGGTGCACCGCCATCGTCAGGCTACAGCGTGCAAAAAGATGATACCGTAACCCTAGACGGCAAAATTATATCGCCTGGCTCAACCACTACTATAATCATGCTCAACAAACCGGTCGGTTATGTCTGCTCACGGGACGGGCAGGGCAACAAAACTATCTACCAACTGCTGCCAGAATCGCTCCACCACCTAAAGCCTGTTGGCAGGCTAGACAAACACTCATCCGGGCTGCTGCTTATGACCGACGACGGGCAGCTAGCTTACAAGTTAACCCATCCCAAATTCCAAAAGCTGAAAAAGTATAAAATTGCGCTTAATAAAGATTTAACAGAGAAAGATTTTGATAAAATCACCAAACAGGGCGTCATGTTAGACGATGGTCTTAGTAAATTTGCTCTTGACCCAATCAATAATCAGAACAAAGAGTGGAAAGTAGAGATGCGCGAAGGTCGCAACCGGCAGATCCGTCGCACATTCGAATCCTTGGGTTATAACGTCGTCAAACTCCACCGCACCCATTTTGGCGAATACACACTTGGATCTCTGCAAAGCGGAAAAATACAAACTCTCTAGCAACAAAACTTAACTTAAATCCTAAGTCTTGGCTTCATTGAGTAGTGACATGCCAACGTATACACCTAGCGCAAAGGAAGCCGCTCTGTCTGGCTCCTCCAACAAGGGTCGCGAGAGAGCCTCCGCAAACAATTCACCCATAATATCGGGTAGTTGGTCGCTCCACATAAATGGGGATTCACCAGATACTATATATGATTTTAAGGAATCAAAATTCGATGGTCGAGCGTGAAAAATTTCAGTTATAGTATCTTTGTCAAGTTTTTGGTCAGCACCTGGAGAGTGGGTGCTTGAAGAGGCCGCCATAGAATAAAACCACAAAAAGCCGAGCCTTTCGCAGAACATGCCATTAATTGTGTCCTGTGGATCTGCTGGAGTATCGTGCTTATAAACCCTGGCACCAGCCCTGGACTTATTGTCGTATACCAATAGAGCCTTCTTCAAGAACGAGTAAAGATCATCCTCAGATACATCTTTCATTTCTTCATCAATTAGTTCGATGAATTTAACAGGATAATCCAGGGCGAATTCGGTCTGTACGGCCATAGCTTGTCTGATTTCCTCGGTCGAAGCTCGACCTTCTACGTTACCGGGAAATAAATTGCCACCTTCTGGGTTTGTCATGACAATATTTTACCATCATTTATATCAGTTTACAATAATCGCTACCTCTGTTATACTGTTGTAAATGAGTAGTAAAAAATTACCGATTGTGGCAATTGTTGGCCGTGCGAACGTTGGCAAGTCCAGCTTATTTAACGCTATACTTTCGCGCCGTGAAGCAATCGTAGCAAGAGAAGCCGGAACAACCCGCGACGCTGTTTGGGCAAAAGCCACTGTATTGGGCCAAGCGAAGTCTTCGGCGCATTTGGATGGAGCGCACGGAAGCGACGAGCAGCGGACTGAGCCGTATAAATCATACGGTGAGGGAGCAGTGGAGCCGGTGACACAGCGATCCGCCAAAAAGGGTGGTGGAGTTTCTGGCTCCGCCAGAAAGCAGACCACCCTGGTGCGCCAAGACTTCTGGTTAGCCGATACTGCTGGGATTAAAGACCCCGAGGATGACTTTGAGTTCACTATCCAAGAACAAATAACTCAAGCCGCCGAGAGTGCCGATGTTATCTGGGTTGTCGTAGAAGCGGATGTGGCAATAAACGAAGAAGATCGTAGAGTCGCCAAGATGGCGCTTAAGTCAAAAAAGCCGGTCTTTTTGGTTGTAAATAAAATAGACAAAGCCAAAAAGGCCAGTTCCAAAGATTATCAGCGTCTGGGCATAAAGCAGATTTTTCTTACTAGCACCACGCAAAACAGAGGTATTGGAGACCTTCTTGATGAGCTTATCCAAGAGATCCCAAACATATCTCTGCCCGAGCCAGACGAACGACTCCGGATTGCATTGTTGGGCCGACCAAACGTTGGTAAATCACGACTGTTTAACACACTGGCTAAGAAACAGCAGGCAATCGTAGCCGATAGAGCCGGTACAACCCGCGACATTAACCGCGCTATCGTGCGTTATCAGGGCAAAGAGATTGAACTTATGGACACTGCCGGCATACGACGTAACGGCAAGATAGAGAAGGGCATCGAACGCTTTAGCGTAATCCGATCTTTAAGCGCCATAGAACAAGCCGACATCTGCTTGTTGCTGCTTGATGCAAACGAACTACACGTTACGCTTGACCAGAAAATAGCTGGCATGGTTAAGGAATCCGGGAAAGGCCTGATACTAGTCGTTAGTAAATGGGACAGCCTTGATAAAGACGCCTATACTCGCGACAGTGTGGCACCACGTATTGTTCACGATTTTGACTTTACGCCTTGGGCACCATTAGTTTTCACTAGCGCCGTAACTGGTCAAAATGTCACCAAATTGTTCGATATGGCTCTACATATCGAAAAACAACGCCAGATTATTATCAAGACAACCGAACTAAACCGCTGGCTCGGTGATATCACCAACAGCCACCCTCCGGCTGGCCTAAAGAACCGGCAACCTAAACTTAATTACATCGTCCAAGAAGCCGATAACCCGACCAATTTTAAGGTGTTTGGGGCGCACACAAAGTTCCTGCACTGGAGCTATAAGCGATTTATGGATAAAAGTTTGCGCGAAAAGTATGGCTTTGAAGGTACGCCGGTGAAATTTTGGTTTTTTGAAAAACACGAAACTCACAAACACGGTGCAAGCCCCACAAAAGAGCGCAACAAAGAAAACCGCCGCCGCGAACGCAAGAACAGCTAGTGTTTGATATTTGAAGTTATCATCAGATTCTGCGGGACAAGTAGGCTATTTAAGTTCGCTTTGGATGCTACGCGGGCAGAATAGCGCCGCGCGAACCAAGCTATACTTGATACTTTCTACTTTCTACTTGATACTTACCTTATGGCATTATTCCAAAAGAACCCATTCAGCACAGACAGCACCAAACCCCTCTACACCCTAAGCAACAACAAAACCATCTTAATTGTCGGGCTTGGCAATATGGGCACCAGATACCATAAGACTCGTCATAACCTTGGTTTCACCTGTGTTGATGCCTTCGCAAAGCAACACGAATTTCCGGATTGGGCAGAAAAAGGCGATCTAAAAGCTTATGTTACAGCTAAAACGCTCGGTGATACTAAAGTGCTATTGGCTAAGCCAACAACTATGATGAACCTCAGCGGCGAAGCGGTGCAGGCAATTGCTCATTTTTATAAAGTTGAACCTAGCTCAATCGTGGTCGTGCACGATGAAGCAGCAATTCCGTTTGGGCAGATACGTACACGTATGGGCGGTAGCAGCGCTGGCCATAATGGAATAAAGTCAATTACCAAACACATTGGAGAAGATTTTGGCCGCGTGCGCATAGGCGTCGAACCTGCCGAACCAACCAGGCTGGACATGTCAGACTATGTGCTGGCTCGTATGTCTGAAGATGAAGAATCACAACTGCCGGCACTACTACGCGAGACAAGTACCTTGTTGACGGAATACGTTTTTGCCGGCGAACTAGGCCACGAAACCCGCAGTTTCTTGGTTTAACTTATAACCGCTTTACTCACAATCAGATCGTTTTATTCATTCCTACGCATCCAGCTCATCCTCCACGCCCAGCTGCCTTAACATACTGCGAGCGGCCGTAATAATCTCTTCGCTGTCTTCCTTAAAGCTTTTGCCGTAATCATCGCTCGAGAATTGCCGGGATTCAAGCTCCTTTTTGGCCTCTCTGATCTTAGAGATCAGTCCTTCAACATCATCAATCGGCCAATCTTTTCGGCCACTCATAACATCCGTTTCGCGTTCGGTGTCGCCGTAATAGTACTTATCCCCGCACTCTTCCAGAATTAAGTTATACCACACAACCGGCCAAAACTAAGGTACGTCGATAAGTCTTATAGGCTTGATTCGAGCTCAAGCGTTTCTTTTATGCTAGTCATGCCCAGACCCACAGTAACTTGAATAAGATCTTCCTCGAGCTGACTTATTATCTCCAGCTGGGCACTTTCCGAGCTTTTGAGGTTCAGTGCACCTTCCTCCCCATCATTCCACGCAAACTGCCTTTGGCTCAAAAGACCCTCAAGCTGAGCCCGCTTTTCAAATGCAGCCGGCAGCAATAAGTCAAACGCTGCGTCTGCGCCATATTCTGGATCTTTGGGGTCAAGCTCCAGTGCTCTTATGTCATCCTTATCCAGCCTAATAATGTTGTCAACAAATTCCATATATAAACCTATAAATTATTATACTGTTATCTAAAAGAGCCTCAAGAGGGTGAAGATTGCCAGTGGCAATCTGCAAGGCCCATCCTTCCAGCGGAAAGACAGGTGGGGTCGCCAGAGGTGGTTGGGCACCCTAACTGAAATGAGCCTCAAGAGGGTGAAGATTGCCAGTGGCAATCTGCAAGGCCGGAAGCCCGGATGGCATATGCCACCGAGCTGAGGTGGGGCCGACCGCATTTTCAAAGAAAATGACGGGTGGGGCTGGGCGCCTCAAATAAAAACAGGCTTCCAGAGGGGGTGGGCACCACTGGAAGCCTGATTCCACCCTTCAAGCCCACCAGCGAAGCATCTAGCAACAACGTAAGACGTGCCGTGCCTCCCTCACCACTTTTTAAAGAAATAATTTTTTGGCCTATTTCACTAAAAAGTGGTGAGGGAATCTTTTGGACTCGCTTTGAAGTACAGATTATCACTCATGATAACCTGTGGGGTCTTAAAGGGGTTAGTTTGTTTTAGAACGCTTTTTGCCGATAGAGCAAAGTGGAGGGTAACAACTTTGATACAGAATCCGAAGACTCCGCTATGGCGCGCTCTAAAACAATCTAACAACATAGTTCTAACTTTTGCTGTTAGAATTGGGGGTATAAGGTACGTAAAATCCTATTTAGGACTTACGAATTGCTATTCTAGCAAGAATGTTGCCTTATGTCAATACTAAAAAACATTATTTTATGAAAATCAAGAAGCTTACGCTAAAATCTACCGAATTTCCAGAGTGTCTAAAGAACATACCCAGTCCGCCAAAGCAAATTTTTGTCCGCGGCAACCCATCTGTACTTCTTCAGAATAACCCTGTCTTAACAGTTGTCGGTACGCGTAAGGTAAGCCCTTACGGGCGTGAGGTAACTGATAAGTTCGTCCGAGAAGTCGCCTCAAAAGGCGTGACCATTGTGAGCGGCCTAGCGCTAGGGGTGGATATTTTGGCTCATAGAGCTGCTTTATCCGTCGGAGGTAGTACTATTGCAGTATTACCCTGCAGCCTGGATTCAATATATCCAAGCTCTCACTACCATGATGCTATGAAAATAGTAGAGCAGGGCGGAGCGCTTATAAGTGAGTACCCTGAAGGCACCGAGCCCTTTAAGACAAACTTTATTGAACGAAACCGACTGGTTTCTGGACTAGGTGATGGGGTGCTCATTACAGAGGCTGCTGAAAAGTCCGGAACTCTGCACACTGCCAACTTTGCACTAGAGCAGGGCAAAACTGTCATGGCAATTCCAGGCAATATTACCAGCCCGCTCAGCAAGGGCACCAACAACCTCATTAAATCTGGCGCACTACCAATTACCGATAGCTCAGATATACTATTTGCTCTGGGAGTTAAAGAAAACAAAGCCAACGAGCAAGTAGAGTTATTCGGTGGCGACCAAGGCGAAACAAATATATTAAACCTCATTGCTTCCGGCATAACTGATGCTTCCGAACTGCAGCGCCAAAGTGATTTAAACCCAGGGGAGTTCAACCAAACGATAACCATGCTAGAGATAAACGGCCGCATACGTTCCCTAGGCGCCGGCCACTGGACTCTTAGCTAGAGACTTGAGTATAGAGGGTAGAGTTCAAGAGCTTTGAAAGTAAAACCCTAAGCAATACAGATGTAAATACATATGTATTTTTGAATTTACATCTGTTATTCCCATGACACCTTTTTGTGAATCTTCTTTCCTAAAGATACAAATATAATAAGCCAGTACACCATCCTCCCCACTTTTGTCATCAAAAGTGGGCAAAACTGCTGGGCTGCGTTTTTGCCTTGATGTATCTGTTGATACAGAACAGGCTCGCTGGTTTGTCTCTTTTGCGGCGCAGCAGGCTTTGCCTGGTGACAGGCAAAAAGGGAATGCTGTCGGAACTCCCCCTCACCATCTCTTTCGAGAGTGGTGAGGGGTCAAACAGTCCTCGCACCCGAGGGCGCCTCATTCTCACAACATCGCTTCAGGGTAAGCCGGAGCCAGACCCCGGAATGGCCCGGGCCATTCCGGATAGATACGTGTTCTTTTAAAACACAGGTAACTAGGGTCACATCTGAAAAACAGAAGCGAAGCAGCGCTGGTTGGACGAGTCAAGCCAGCAGTCAGTCCCGAACAAACAAATAAAGAATGGTGAGGGACCGCTTGTCGTTCTGCTGGCGCGGCCAACCAGTGCTGCTTCGTGCTCTTGTTCTTTCAGCCGTGACGAGGTTTTGTACTACTTTTGGCAGGCAAAAGTAGTAGGAGCATTTGCATCTCCCGGAAAAGAAGGCGACGGGTTTTATTTGCATTTTAGATAAAAGCCAAGTAGTCTAGCTTGTCGAGTAGTGAGCTTTCGTGTACATCACGGTTCCATAACCGTGATATTTAACTTTGCTCGAGCAAAGTTGCACGAAAGTCTACTACCCGACTTGCTGTTACCAACTAATGAGATACACTTATTGCTAATGACTAAAAACCTGGTTATCGTCGAGTCCCCAGCTAAGGCCAAAACAATAGAAAAATACCTTGGTAAAGATTTCAGGGTATTATCTTCTGTTGGTCATATCCGTTCAATACCTAAAAAGGTTAAAGGCGGAGAAGAGCCCATTGATATAAACAATGGTTTCAAAACCCAGTACGAAGTAGACGCTGACAAGAAAAAGGTTATCACCCAGCTAAAAAAAGCTGTCAAAGAAGCCGACACTGTCTGGTTGGCGACTGATGAAGACCGCGAAGGGGAGGCAATAGCATGGCACTTGTGCGAAGTCTTAAAACTGGACCCAAAAACTACCAAGCGCATAGTTTTTCATGAAATAACCAAGCCAGCCATCGAGGAGGCAGTCAAAAATCCCCGTACAGTCGACATGAGCCTGGTGCAAGCACAACAGGCACGTCAGATATTAGATCGTATTGTAGGGTTTGAATTGTCGCCGGTGGTCTGGCAAAAGGTACCTGGCGGTAAATCGGCTGGTCGTGTCCAGTCACCAGCTGTCAGGTTGTTAGTGGAGCGTGAACGAGAGATAGAGTCTTTTGAAGGATCGTTTTCTTTCAAGATAACCGCCGAATTTTCATCGGGTGATGACACTTTTAAGGCAGAATTACCTAAGCGATTTAATAGCGAGGGTGAAGCCAAGCAATTCTTAGAAAGCTTACTACGTGCATCGTTCAAAGTTAGCGATGTCAGCAAAACTCCAGCTACTCGTAACTCCAGTGCGCCGTTTACAACCAGCACTTTGCAACAAGACGCCAACAGCAAACTCAACTTCGGTGCCAAGGCCACCATGGCTGCCGCTCAAAAACTATATCAAGAAGGTAAAATCACCTATATGCGAACCGACTCGGTCAATCTGGGCGGCCAAGCGCTTTCACAAATAACTCATTATGTAACTAAGACTTACGGTGAAGAATATCATCAGATTCGCACCTACAAGACCAAATCATCTGGCGCTCAGGAGGCTCACGAAGCAATTCGCCCAACCGATATTAGCCTAGAGTCAGCCAGCGATGACTCTTATGCACAGAAGCTTTACGACCTTATTCGCCGTCGCACGCTAGCCAGCCAAATGGCTCCAGCCAAGCTTGAAAAAACTGTCGTAACCATTGCAATATCCAGTAGCAAGGAAGCTTTTGAGGCCAAGGGCGAAGTTATTGTTTTTGACGGCTTCTTGAAAGTATACGGCGGCAATAAAAAAGAAGATACCATATTGCCATCTGTTAAGTCAGATGATGTGCTATCTCTTGATTCAGCAACTGCCAAACAAGTCTTTGCTCGACCACCAGCTAGGTACACCGAAGGTAGTTTGGTCAAAAAGCTAGAAGAACTTGGTATTGGCCGACCATCAACTTATGCAACTATTATCAACACCATACTGACGCGAGGTTACGCCGAAAAAGGCGAGACAGAGGGCGAACCAAGGGAAGTCATTGTTTTAAACCTGGCTAAAAACGACGTATCGAGGGAAGTCGTTGAAGAAAAGACCGGATCCGACAAGGGCAAGTTAGTGCCAACTACCAGTGGCCGCGTGTTAAGCGATTTTTTGCACAAACACTTTGACCAAATTGTCGATTATGGCTTTACGGCGGATGTTGAAGCCGATTTTGATAAAATCGCCACCGGCAAATTAGAGCGCAACAAAATGCTTGAGGAGTTTTATAAGCCATTCCATGAGCTTATAGAGCAATCTGGCGGTATTGATCGTGCCTCCGTTGCGCAGGCGAGGGAAGTCGGCATTGACCCTAAGACTGACAAGCCAGTGCTGGCTCGTTTGGGCAGATATGGTCCAATGTTGCAACTCGGCGCGACTGAGGATAAAACAGATAAGCCGCGCTTTGCCCCGATGCCAAAGGGTGCCAAAGTAGAGACCGTCACGCTTGAGCAAGCACTTAAAGCGTTTGAATTACCGCGCATTGTCGGTCAGACCGATGACGGTAAAGATATCAAAGCAAACATAGGTCGCTTCGGCCCGTATATCCAGGTAGATAAACTTTTTGTGAGCATTAAACCCCGCGATCCGCACACCATTACGCTCGATGAGGCCAAAGAACTCTACGCCGCCAAGCTTAAAGCCGAGGCAGAGAAGCACATTGCAGAATTTGGCGACATTAAGGTACTTAACGGCCGGTTTGGCCCATATGTGACCGATAGCAAAAAGAATGCCAAGATCCCCAAAGACACCGATCCTAAAAAACTAACAGAATCAGACGCCAAGAAACTGCTCGCTGAAGCCCCAGCCAAGAAACGCGGGGGCTTCAAGCGCCGCGCCACAAAGTCCAAGAAATAAACAGCCTGGTGCGTGCACAAAAAAACGTATACATATAAATAAAAATCTAGGTTTTCCACAATTTGGTATCTTGGCAATTTATTGCCTGATGATATTTCTACACCATAGTCTAAGTAAATATGTCTATTTTGTGCTACAATAGTTTTATACGACAAAGGTATTGACTATTAGAACGTATTGTTTTAGAATAATAGTTAAGAACAGTGTGAACAGTAAATATAAGGAACACAAATTATGACTGAATCCAGTGGTACGCTAAATATCGAAAAAATCGTAAACGATATATTAGGCACTATAGACAGGGAGCGAGAACGCGAAATTATTTCTCGTAGATTTGGCCTGTTTGACCGTAAAGAAACCCTGGAACAAATTGGTGAACTACTTGGCATTACCCGAGAACGTGTCCGCCAGCTTGAAAAGGCAGTCATTGCGCGATTAAAATCTCAAGCAGAGCAGGGACAGTTACCACACATTAATGAGGTACAAGACAAATTCTTGACTGAATTACATGAGCTAGGGAAGATCGCTCGAATTACGGATTTAAGTGCAAAGTTCCACAAAGATAACAGCAAAGAGAACCAATCAAAGATCGCTTTTTTGGCTCAGCTTTGCCCACGTCTAGCGGTTATTGAAGACAACGATCACTTCCACCACGCTGTTGGTATCAGGGAAGTTCACGACGAAAAAACCATAAAAGAACTTGTTTCTGGGGTTATTGAAACTGTAAAGAAGCTAGGTGAACCGGCCAGCGCCGAAGAAATCGCCAAGCATGCCGGACATGAAGACCACAAGCATACACAGGCACTTGCAAGTGCTAGCAAACACCTTGCCACGCTAAACAACAGATGGGGCTTAATTAAGTGGCCCATGGTTAACCCAAAGAATATACGTGACAAAATATATGTCATCTTGCACGAGAGTGGTAAACATATGCACTTTAATGAGATAGCTGACACCATAAAGCAAAGCGAGTTTAAGCGCAAAGATGTAACAACACAAGCAATTCACAATGAGCTTATTAAAGACAAACGATTTGTTTTAATTGGACGCGGTATTTACGCCTTAAAAGAATGGGGTTATGACCGTGGAACTGTAGCCGACGTGATCGCAGACATACTTAAGGAAAACGGCCAACCAATGCACCGTGATGAAATCGTCAAAGCAGTACTTAAGAGCCGCCAGGTTAAAGAAACTACTATTTTGCTAAACTTACAAGGCAAGCCGCAGTTTAAACGCGTTGCCAAAGCCACTTACAGCCTCGCCGAATAGATAAGACCGATTACTTTATTGTACAAAATACGAACAAGCTAACATTGTTTAGTACTAAATGTTACACATAGGCCAAACAAGGCAAAAGTAAATTAAACACTAAAAATTAAACCACACATAAGTCGGGTAGTGCATTTAAAAATAATAACGTACTATAAGGCCAAGAATCATTTGAAAAAGGCCGGGAGACAACGAGCAAGTGCACCAAAACCGAACATTGACACGACGTCGCACAATGTATATTTTGCGACTCGCATATCTGGTTTAAAGATGATTACAAATACCTCCCCGTGCAGGGGACTTTTGGCAGTCTGCGCCTAAAACTGCTTGCAAGTAACTGCCCGGTGTCTACTATCTGCTACTTGTTGCTAATCCACCTATAGCCACCAACACGCCTCACATAAAACGTTATGATTTTTACACTCGCGGGACTTATCCACATCCGCTGGCCAGCGGATCGTGAAAACATTTGCTTTTACGACGTTTGATTGTAAAAATTTGCATTTGCCCTACTTTCCTGTTTTATATATATTTTTTTGACATTGCCCTACTTTTGTATGTTCGTATAGTTTTTTAGTAAATGTGAAATATTTCAAATCTGAACATTTTACGAACATTAGGGTAGAGTGGGGTTTTTACTTATAAAAAACTCGGCCTTCTACCCGTACGTCTATGTACTCACCTGGCTGAACGCCTTTTGCGTTAAGATCCTTTTTCGTCGCAATATATGCACCCACCTGCTCTCTTGCGTCATTTGCAGTATTGAATTTTAGGTAATATCCCTCCCCTTGCGGCCAAACGTGAAGTTCGTTAGCAATTACCGGAAGTACCAGTTGCTCAACCTTTATATTCGCTGACTCTAGTAATAACTTCGTTGATTTAATAAATGCCACCGTATCGCTAGGCAGAATCCAGTCACCCACTTTTGGCGTCAACCCAACTTCATCAATAATTTGCGGAACCATCGATTGCACATCATGCTCAACATCAGCAACATCGACAATCACACGACCGCGTGTGTCGACAACAACCGCGTTAACATCCGAAGTTAACACAAAAGCTGGCGTTTTGGCTCTAATTTCAATAACTGGGCGGCGACTGGCGACCGGAACCGTAATTGCTATTTGATCAAGCTCCGGAAATTGCTGTAACAGCGAGCGTTCAATTGAACGAGTGTCAATTGTCAATTTAAATCTATGCAGTACATTTGCTTTTAGAGCGTCTCTTGCTGCCTCTTGATATATCTCCTCTGATTGTAATATTGAAAGAGACTCATCTGGTTGTTCTACCGTAACGATCCGCGGAGATATGTCCAAACTAAGTATATAAAAAATACAACCGATTATAATCAATATGGCTATAAACCCTGGTAATTTGTGCCAGCCCGTGACATCAGTCTTACTGTTTGGCTCTCCGCGCCGGCGAGCTGTCGAGTCACGAACGTCATACCGGCGGTTTGCGTAGTATGAGTACATAGGAGCGCGGCCTGGGGATTTGGTGTTATGCTTGTCGTCGTTGGACTTTCGAAGAAGCCTGCGAAGTAAATTTCTCATGTATTAAACTCGAGCAATAGTTTTGCGATATTTTTTGCAGCGTTAGACTTTGTAGTTTTTCTAAAATTATCGACTAGCCGCTTACGAGCTGTGTCATCATCAAGCAAGCTCGTTAAAGTCGTCTTTAGCAAATCCGATTGCTTCGCTAGCTCCACCTCATCCAGCGCAAGCACGGCTCCTAGCTTCTCAAGGTGCTGAGTATTCTTGACTTGGTGACCAGACGCTAAATGCGGAGCCGGAATAACCACGCACGGTTTACCCTGCACCGCAAATTCAGCTAAACTCGTTGCACTGCCCCGGCACACAATCACATCAGCTGCAGCACTATATTTATGTAGATCATCAATAAACTCCATTACAATACAACGCTCTTTAAACTCCTGATAAGAGACGTTCCCACGACGACCTGTTTGATGCACTATGTATAGATTTGACCGTTGTCTTAATAGGTCAAGAAGTACAGGAGAAACCAGGTGGTTCATGCGTTGCGCACCCTGGCTTCCACCGGTCACCAAAACAACTTTCGCGTTATGCGGGATTGTTAATTCTTTACGATACTGAGCCTTTGTTTTTTCATCGACAGATCTAAAATTATCTGACAATGGTATCCCCACATGCCGCACAAGCGATTGTTTATAAGGGTAAAACGATGCTGGCATTGCTGTAGCATGATATCGTGCCCAGCGACCAACAATACGATTAGCTAAACCAGGTGTCGTGTCGGAGTCGTGAGTTATGAACGGTATGCGCAAGATACGCGCCGCTACACCAACCGGCACGCCCACAAATCCACCCTTTATGAATATCACATCCGGTCTATTTTTAATAAGTAAAGCGACCGATTGAACTGTACCGATACAAAGATAGATGATGTCTCGTAAGTTAAGAAGGTTTGTTTTAACATCGACTAACTTTTTTATCCAACTTTCATTGTGGTAACGCCGAAATTTACCGGCAAAAATCAACTTGAAGCTATCGATATCTGGCTTATTTTGAATAAGATGAACAAATTTACCACGCCGTTCACCGACATACATAATCTCTGCGGGTGCAGACGACTGTTTAAGCTCGTGCGCGACGGCCAGAAGGGGCGTAATGTGCCCGCCTGTTCCGCCTCCAGTCAAAAGTACTTTCATTACCCTTCCCTTCACTTAAAGCCAAGTTATTCACGCCGTATGTCGTGTATCGTGATACATTAAACACAATACCTATCGTGGCCGTTACAAAGATTATACTGGTACCACCATAACTAATAAACGGCAACGTAATACCTTTTAGCGGCAGTACACCAAGCATGGCTCCTATATTGATTAACGCTTGGGTGCTGAGCCATGCCAGAACACCCACTATAAGTAGTCTACTATGAACATCCGGGGCTCTTTCCATGATGTGCCGCATCCTGGCGAACAGTGCCACGAACAATCCAATCAACACCACTGAACCTACAAACCCAAACATCTCTGCGAAAATAGCAAATATTGAATCGTTAGCCGATTCGGGCAGGTACCCATACGCTTGTACGCTACCACCAACGTTCTGACCAAACATTCCACCGGAACCGATTGCAATTAGCGCCTGGCATGCCTGGTAACCGGCTGACTGACAATCGCTCTCAGGCTGTAAAAATGTCATAAATCTATCTCGCCTATAGCCCGTACTAGATATCGCCAGCACCGTACCGATCGCCAAAATACCGATTACCATCAATATTCTCTTCATGGGTAGCCCCGCAACAAAACACATGGCGAGGAACATAGCTGCCAAAACCCCAACCGAACCTAGGTCGCTTTGAAATACCGCCACGACAATACTTACTCCAGCGAGCGCGATCAAAATAGGCTTAAATGTTTTATCGAAACTTTGCAAGTTATTCTCTTTAACCCTATTGGCAAGAAACCCTGCCAACCAGATAAGTACTGCAAATTTAATAAGCTCAACCGCCTGAAACGACAATCCGCCTATTTGAACCCACCGGGTCGCCCCGTTAACCTCTTGGCCAAAAATATGTACAGCTACCGCTACTAATGACGCAGCGATAATGAGCGGTATTTTAAGCTGCTTAATATGGTGCATTTTTAAGTTAGCGGCTATGAGAAACGTTACAATGCCAAGCCCAATAGCCGTAAACTGCTTGCTAACATAATAATTTTCACTAACGTTTTGCTGCTCACTCAACCCCGGGCTTATGGCGTATACAACGATAAGTCCAATAGCTAGCAACACGGTGCTCAGCAGTACGAGTAAGTAATCTGGTTTATGTTTCCGCTGTTGTAAGCGGTGTAGCATTGCCGGCCGGCGAGATGCTGAAGAAAGAGCCATTACAAGCCTCCTACAACAAACAGAATAAGTCCTATAACAGCCGCCACTTGGCCAAGTATCCAAAACCGCATGGTAATTTTGGTTTCAGGCCAGCCGCTGGCCTCAAAGTGATGATGAATTGGTGACGATTTAAACACTTTTTTACCATTGCGGATTTTTCTAGATAGTCGATTTATAATCACTGACCCCGTCTCGGCAACATACACTGCACCGATGACCGGCAAGATAAAAATAGTATCCGTTTGCATTGCGATGATACCTAGTGCCGTACCAAGCGCAAACGAGCCAACATCACCCATAAAAAACCGTGCTGGATAGATATTAAACCAAGTATAGCTCAGCAATGCTCCGACGATGGTTAGACAAAAACCAGCCAATGCATATTGACCTTGCATGAAACATATCAGTGTATACGCAGCGAAAGAAGACACCAGAAGTCCGCCGGCAAGTCCATCAAGTCCATCTGTTATATTAACCGCGTTGGCTGTCGCCACGACAATAAACCAAAACAACGCAATTACCAAAAAACCTACCTGTAACTCACCGATAACTGGCACCGAGATGCTTGAGACGTCAAGCCTCGCGAAGAACCACCAACCACCGATTAGTGCAACTGCACTATGCAGCGCAAACTTAATTTTTGACCGCATACCGGCAATTCCTAATCCTTGTCCGCGTATATTGATATAGTCATCGATTAAGCCGATAATACCGGCACCAACCATACCGGCTAAAGGTAACCAGGTTTGACCTCTGTCAAGATTAAATAGTAACGTCACTACAGAAACTGAAACGACAAATATGACCCCTGCCATGGTTGGAATATTTCGTTTGTGTTTGGCAGCATGCAATTTCTGATATACCTTGGCTAATCCGCCGGACCATGCGTCCGAACGCTGCCTTTTCCACCATTGGTATTTATAAGCCGCAGTGGTATATATCGGGGTTATTGCCATACTTACCATAAAGCTCAACGCCGCCAATGCCAGTATTCTAATGACGGTACTTGTTTGTATGCTAACTGTTAGTATTTCTGTCATGATAAACTTCCCTACAATTATCTCATTTCTTCGGTGTTACACCAAAATTATCTATCAGTACATTAACGATATCGGTAAATACCGGACCGGCACCGGTAGAACCGGCGTATCCGCCAATTTGTGGGTCATTAACGCGTGCCACGATAATGTATTCGGGATTATCTCCGCCGACAAACCCCATAAACATACCGTTAAATTTGTCTTCGTAATACCCACCCTCTGGCTTTGGTACCTGAGCAGTCCCAGTTTTGCCACCAATACTATACTTGGGCCGAAGTGAATCCATCCCATAAGTACGGTGGTTCGTCTGGAACACATACTCCATAAGCTCTTTTACATTTTTACTTGTTTGCCGAGAAACAACTTCCTTATTTACTGCTTGCGGTCTGCGATCGTGCACTCCGCCGTCCTGAGAAATCACACTTTCTACTAGATAAGGATGGTAGCGAGTACCCCCGTTTACCACACTGGCAAGAGCAGCACCCATTTGTAACGGGGTTGCGGTCATACCCTGCCCAAACGCCGTGTTTGCGAACTGAATATTCAACCCAAATCCGTCAACTGGATCAGGGATCGAACCGGCTGACTCATAACCCTGTTCAATCCCGGTATACTGACCAAAATAATAATGGTCTGTCATATAATTGTGCCATGTTGTGCGAGCTTGTTTATTTATTTCACCACCGCCTAATTGCTTGAGCATCCAAGTAGCACCAGTATTTAAAGATAATTGGAGAATATCTTTTATAGAACGAGTTCCCGCTCCGCCGGATTCTTCCACATTTGTAATCGTAGCTCCGTCAACCTCTATAAATCCGGAATCATAATAGGTAGAGTCCCGTTGAATTACCCCTTCATTAAGTGCCGCCGCTACGGTCAACGGTTTCATTATCGAACCAACTTCTAAGGCGCCGCTTACAATATTGTTTTCAAATACACCAATATCATCGCTGCTTACTTTTGAGAATTTGGCCGGATCATATGTCGGATAATTAGCCATTGCTTTAATGGCACCAGTGTCCGCTTCCAAAACAACAACACCACCCGAAGATGATTTGGCTCGCTTTAAGTTAGCTCTGAGTATATCTTCGACATGTTTTTGCATTCCAATGTCCAAAGATGTCACGACTCGCTGACCATTCTGCGGTTCAATCAACGTGTTTTCGCGATTTGCCGGCAATGGCACACCTTGGGCATCAGTTATTGCTCGTAACATTCCAGGTGTACCGCTCAGCTCTTCGTTTAACGCCTGTTCCACCCCATATACGCCTTCGCCCTCATCGTTCACAAAACCAAGTGACTGCGAAGCAAGTTTGCCCTGCGGGTAGGTTCTATATACCGCATCCCGTAGACCTATACCTTTTAGATCTAGTGACTCAATGGTCTTCTTGGTATCTTTATCTAGTTTTTTGGCTAGTATGACGTAGCGGCTATCTGCGGTCATTTTTTGTTTGTACTCGTTGGCATCGCCTCCGATAATTTCCTGTATTTCGATTGCCGCTTGATCATGATCTTCAATAAATGCAGGGTCAGCGAACAATGTGTATTTTGTCTCGTTCAAAACAATCGGAACCCGCTCACCATTACTATATGCTTCTATAACCCCCCGCTCAGCTGGAATCTCATACTCTCTCAGCTGTCCATGCTGTGCAGCAGTTTTATAATGATCATGTTGAATAATTTGAATATAAAACAACCGGACTACCAGTAACCCAAAGACAAGCAATAACAGCACATACCAAACCCGGATGCGTTGTACTGGTTCTAGTAACTGCTTTATTGACGGTTGCATACGACCCCTTTTACGGTTTATCACTGGAGGGTGTCACGTGGAGCGACCGAAACAAGACTCTTGGCAACGTCACTTTCTTGGACGCGCTCTAGAGCTTGCAAGCGAGCCGAAGCAACACTAAGCTCTTCGTGCTCAACCTGAAGTGTCGCCTGTTCTTGTTGCAATTCGTTTATCTGATACCCAAACGCATTTGTTTTGGTAACTTGGGTAAGATAAAGCAGGCCTAACAAGCAAGCAAGCACAACTAATATAATCGTGTTACTGACGGGGCCTATTGTGGCTACTTTCGGTCTAAAACTTGTTGCGTTTTGGTTACGGCTGCCGTAGCGTTGCCGCCCCATTGCAAGAGAATTTGAATATGTCATATTTTTGTACTTTTTATTTTTGCCTGCCACTTACCATTTCTGAGCAGAGCAGCCTGTAATCAGATTGCAAAGCTTGATGAAATGGTGAGTGGGTGTTTATTTTAGTCTATGCCCTGCCCCCTAACTTGTTAGAGGGCAGGAATGTTGGCATACTAGTGCATCACTTTGACGCGTACTTTGTATGCACGGGAGAGGCTTTTTACCTGAATTGGCATTAAATCTCTCCTTTCTGTTTGTTGTTTATTTTTGCTGCGACACGCAGTTTAGCACTGCGAGCTCGCGGATTGGAAACTTTTTCATTTTTGCCGGCAATCACCGGCTTTTTGCTAAGCAATCGTAAATCTGCATCATATCGATTACCTGCATATTTTGCCAGTTGCTGTTTTACGATCCTATCTTCCAAACTATGAAAGCTAATAATCGCTAGCCGACCACCTGGTGCAAGCATATCTACCCACAGGGGTATTGCCTGTTCCAGCTGCTCAAGCTCACTATTGACTGCAATCCTCAGCGCTTGAAACGTCCTGGTTGCCGGATGTATCCGACTACGGCCGCGCCAAGCTGATTTTACAATCTCAGCAAGCTGACTGGTTGTGTGAATTGGCCTATGACGAATAATGAGCTCAGCTATTTTCTTAGCTTTGGGCTCTTCGCCGTAGTCCTTTAGTATCCTTTCTAGTTCTTCCATACTGTACTCATTTACAATCGTAGAGGCACGGAGTGATTGTCGTTGATCCATCCGCATGTCGAGCGGACCTTCCTGTTGGATACTAAATCCACGTTCATTATTATCAAGGTGCGGTGACGATGTCCCTAAATCTGCCAAAATACATTCATAATTTTTGTCTTGGCGCCGAAGTTCTTGGCTTGCTGTCAAAAAATCCTGGTGAACAATTTTGACTTGATCGCCGAACTGTTTCTGCAAAAACTCTACCGCGTATTGATCGCGGTCTACGAGCGTTGCCCTGCTTGGCGCTAAGGTGCGTTCCAACATTGCTGCTGCGTGTCCGCCGTACCCAGCCGTAAGATCAAGGAACGAGTCCCCGCTACGTGGATCTAGGTACTGCAACACTTCTTCAAGCAATACTGGCGTATGTTTGTTTTGGTGTTTATTTTGGTGCATCGTGCACTATTTTTTTGGTGATCTTTTGTTTTTGTTTTTGTTTTTTTAAGGTCACCTATCTAGCAGTCAACTTTTTGTTTTTTGGTGGTTTTTGTTTTTGTGGTGTTTGTAATTGCGTTTGTTGAGACTTAGTGCGGATTTCGTTTGGTGAAATCTGCAAGGTCCTAGCTGCACTTACAAACAAGTTTGAGAGACTTATGTGTGAGGTGGAGTTTTGGGAGGTGTTTTGGTGTAAAGAACAAAGGTTTTTATAGTGGTTGCCTTCGGCCACTTGTTGACTGCCAGATAGCTAACCTTCAGCCATGAGACACCCCTTCGGGGTTTCTCATCGCGCAGGGCTTTGGCAAAGCCAAAGTCTCTGGCTGCTCTTCCCGAGAAAAGCGGCTACGATATATTTCTATCTAATTTCGTTTGGGTTTTTAAGGTACTTTAACTATGCTGCAACTAGGCGCCAGTATTTACCAGCACGTATAGCAACAACACCACGATCAATCCCGGCATGGTCAAGTAAATGCTGTTCGATAGATATCCGACCTTGCTTTCCGTCAAGCGTTGCTTCGGTTTTACCCATACGAAACTGCACGTTGAGATCCGCTACGCTCTCATCAAGGATACTTCCCTGGAGCTGCGGCTCAACTAGCTCATCCCATACTGCCTTAGGGTACAAATGCAAATAGTCTTTGAACCCTTTGGTGATAACTACCCCGCTACTCAGCTCGTCTCGAAGCTCGGCTGGTATTGTCAACCTCCGCTTGCTGTCGAGCTTTCTTTCGAAATAGTCTATCGTGGCCATATGTATGTAGTTAAGTTACTAGTGGTTTTTATTTTTATTGCTGGAGTAATCTATTTTGGATTACCCACGATTACCCACTGACATGAGTTTACTACCCACCATTACCCACTTGCAACCCTTTTCCAATAAAAAACCAGATAAAATCACTTAGTTATCCACAGATTTGACAGAAATAAAAATCCACCACAACATGTGGTGGATAAGTCCGTCCTTCAGACGCTATGACTTACTGTCCGCCACCCTTAGTCTCGAAATCTTGGCCATACTCTGGAGTTCCCGGCTCAGGACCACCTTTGTTAGTATATACATCTACTGACTCGCCCTGATCCGGGTCGCCACCTTTGACTTCTATACGCATGTTTGGATGCATATCTTCAGGTGTACCCCCTTTTATATAATGCTCGACATCATCTGCTTCAGACCGACCTTCAAAGGCCATATCAGCCAGTTTGTAAGCTCCTGCAGCGGTTGGCACCGCTACCGATACAGCAAGCAGCCCGGCTGCAATTTTCCGTAGCTTTGCTGGTTCACTTTCGCTCGTTATCCTAGGGTTTGTTTCAGGCTCGTAAAGAGTACCCTTGCCTCGCCTTCTTTCTTTATTATCATCAAGTTTGGCCAAGAATTCGATGCCAACTTTACCTTTTTCTAGTGGATTTTTTTCTTCAGACATGACCACATTATAGCAAGCATTAGCGTTTCTGTCAATCTTATGACTACCCTAGCTTATACCCTATCTTAATTTACCGCTGACATTAGAGCTCATCTACGCGTTTGGCGAACCATCTGGCGCTGGGACGTATAGTGCGTTTCATAGTCTTACGATCTACGTGTACCAGCCCAAACTGTGGCCACCAGCCATATTTCCACTCAAAGTTATCAAGTAGGCTCCAGTGTAAGTAACCACGTACGTCTACCCCTTCGCTTAACGCTCGCTCCATAGCAACAATTGTCTCCTCAATCCACCAACGGCGGTGTTTATCACTAGCATCAGCCAAACCATTCTCGGTCACAATTACCGGCTTTTTATACCTCACCCAGCATCTTTCCAGTAACTGATAGAGTCCCTCTGGCTCCATGTACCACCCCAAGTCACTTAACGGTATCTTAGGGTTAGCCACGTTCATAATACCCTTGTAATAATCAGTGAAATAATAGTTAAACCCTATATAATCCTGATAGCGCATAATCCGGTTCAAAAACCACCAGTTCCAACCATAACGCATAATCTTAGTCGATACTTGGTCAAATATATTATGCGGACGTTTGGCCTGTATATTCCCCAGTTGTGCGGCAACCCCGATTTGCAAATGTTTTTTATCTTTTTTGAGAATCTTGTAAGCCCGTTTGTGAGCAGAAACCAGATTATAATACACCTTGGCAGCGCTCCACCAACTCTTTTCTTGAGGCGGCCATTCACCCGTTAAATAACTAAAACTAGTGTAAACATTTGGCTCATTAAGCGTAATAATATACTTCAGCAAATTACCGTATTCTTCGCCAAGCTTGTTTACAAACCTGTCAAAATACTTAAGATTAGCGCGTTTTTTGAAACCGCCCTTCTCCTCGAACCACACCGGCACCGTCCAGTGCCAGATATTCAAAAAAGGCTCAATGTTCATTTTGAGCAACTCATTGATATACTGACGATAGTGTTCTATTGCCTTCTCGTCCCACTTGCCTTCCTCTGGCTCAATACGTGACCACTCTACACCGAACCTGAATGCATTTAGATTAAGCTCTTTTACTAGAGCAAAATCTTCTTTATAGCGTTTTAGGTGTTCGACACCCTTCCCGGATATGTAGTTATTAGGATCAGTTGCCTGGTCTTTAATATCGTGCCATGAAGGAAGCCAGCTAAGTCGCTCCGGAGCAGTTTTAGCCAACTCACCAGCATGAGCTAACTCCCAGACCGACCACTGGTTGTATGTGTTACCCTCAACTTGATGGCTGGCGGTACTTGCGCCCCAATAAAATTCGCGCGGGAAAACCGGGTGTTCCAAATTCACTGTCTACCTCTCTTCATTATACTGTTCATACTTTATTGCTTCTTTCGTCACAGCTAGTGATTTATTTTTAATTTTTTGATTTTCTTTTTGATCCCGACCGTGCATTATCCGTAGAACGATGAGCTTTAGCAAAACGCTTCCCCTCCCTATACGCCAGTTCATGTCGAAACGCATCAATACGATCAACATATTCTTCGTACCTATTATACAAGTTAGAGTAATGCCCGCTCGGTGCCAACAATTTAAGTAGTTTATTTTCGGCTTCAAGATATTCTACAAGACTATAAAAATCGCCATCACCAGATACGATGATAGCTTTATCGTAATGTTTCATCTCTTTCATAGCCCACAGAACCAAATCAGCATCTACATTGCCTTTTACATGCTTATCTTCTTCAGCGGTATTGCTTTTGCTTTTATCTTGGTCGTCACCTTCAGGACGAGGGCGAGTCATATCAAATGTCGGCTTTAACACCACAGCAAAGCCGGTATCATGCAATTGTTCATACATTTTTTCTTGTTCTGGTATATAGCCTATAAACATATAGGCCTGGCTGACACCATATTTATCGGTCAAAAATTGGCGAAACTTCTTCCAATCCATCTTCCACCCCAAACGCTGCACGCTGACGTTAAGGTTCTGGCTATCGATGAATGCATACACGCGCGGTGTTTTACGCCGTCTTCTCATAACACTATCTTACCACTTCTTTTTATTTTGTCCGTTTCGTCGCTGTTACGACTCGTCAGTACGACTGTTACTTCGTAGACGGAGCTAGGAAATGAATGGGAGCGAGGGGGATATTACTTTATCACGCACCTGCGCTCTACCACCGTGCAATGCTCCCTACTGGTCTTTCTTCCCCCGAGGTATTTCCTTGAGAGTACCTTCTCCTCGTGCACCCAGAAGGAGTGCCCAAAGGCAGCACCTGCAATAGCTGTGAGGAGGAGGATTACGAGACCAGCGAAGCCTTTCACTTCACCCAGCACGAGCTCTAGACCACTCCAGAGAGCCGCCAGGCAAACTAGTGCAGCCATTAGAGCTACAAGTTGAGTCTTCAGCCGCAATCGTGCTAGCTGAACATCGTAATCGACTTGCCCCTCCGGAGCTGGCTCTTCCAGGCTGTGTCTTTTAGCATTCATCGCCCACACCTCCACAGATGAATCTGGCCACCAGGTTTTTCCTAGCACTCACACTATACAATCTTCGTGTCTATGTTAAAAAGTTAAGCGTTTTCCTAAGGAGCGAGGTCTCGTCATTGATAGTCTTCAATGGGCGCTTTTTGAGTATTATGCAAATTCCAGTCGTTACTTCAACTCGGTTATAGAATCTTCTCCAAAATGCTTTTTTAGCCTAGAGCGTATGGATCCTGGATGGCGACCAAAGATTTCCGTCATTTCCTTAACACTCACCTTTTTCTTGCCAGAAAATAATTTGACCAGCTTATTATCATCGGCCTTACTCCAGGGCTTGTAGGCGTTAGGATATTTTTGCCTCATCTTTTCTAGCTTGGCCGTCCAGGTTCCGGGCTTGGCATCTTTATTAGCCTCTAACTCGGCTTGCCGCTTAGCAATATTTTCGCGCAAGTGTTCAAAACGTTGTTTATCAGATTGGGACTTGCTTCTTAGCGTGGTGTCAATAGTCAACGCCTCTTGGCTAACCCGCAGTGCCATTTGATTAATACCCGCCAAGCGCAAAGTTTTTAAGCTGCGCACGCGAGATAGAGCAACGTAGCCCATCCCCTCAACAAACGCCCGGCGTAAATCAATCCGTGCTGCATCCAACGTCATGCCTTGGCTTTTATGTACTGTTATGGCCCACGCCAAGCGGAGTGGTAGCTGGGTAAGACTAGCCCGTTTTTTGTCACCGTCCCGCATTTCCCAGGTTTCTGGTGTTATAACCAATCGCCGCCCATTTCTAAGCTCTACTTCCGGATACCCGGTCTCGTCATCAAAACCAGTAACCACACCAAGCGAACCATTGACATACTTTTTCTCGGCGTTATTTTTAACGCACATAATCAGCGCGCCTTGCTTGAGTTTCAAAGTCTCGTGCGCCAAGCAGGATTTTTTAAGAGATTCCACGTAGCTTTCTTTGCCTGTCGTTTCCATGTAATACACTTGTTCCTCTTCTTCAAATTGAGCTAAACGCTCTTTATTAATGGCGTCAACATCAACATTGTTGGTATGCAGCTCGGTCACTTCCTCAAACGGGTCAAAAGCTTGGCGACGTTCCAATAACGCTTCGGCGTGCCGACGGCGTATGTCACCCTGGCGCATGGCATTTAGTATCTCGAGTAGCGTGTCATCATCCTGTCTATGCTGCTCATCAAGATAACAAACCACCGGATCAAGCTCATCCCATACATTAGAGCTAACTACAAACGAACTCTTTGGCTGCTCACCACGGCTTACTGGCGGAAGCTGAAAAAAATCACCACAAAGCACTACCTGCAGACCGCCAAACGGCTCGTCAACACCGCGAACTTTTCGGGCGATATCATCCACCATATCCAGCCTATAATCGTGCAGCATAGAGATTTCATCAATGACAAGCACATCAGTTTTTTTGATAGTATCTCTGCGACCCTTCAATAAATGTTCATGAAACTTAGGCGGTAACTCGTCATGTATACCAATTCCACTCCACGAATGAATAGTGCTGCCATTAAGGTGGGTTGCTGCCAAACCAGTTGTAGCCGTTACGGCAACTGTCTTGCCGGATCGCTTTGCTTGCGCAATAAATTGGTTCAACACATGGGTCTTGCCCGACCCCGCCGGCCCGGTCAATAAAGTATTCTCACCCGCCAATAGTATCTCTAAAGCTAATGCTTGATCCATAGACTACACAGTATACCGCATATATCTACACGGCGGCGACCGGAATTACGACGGCCAAACGATGTTTTGCAAGTACTGATCAACTGTTTCGCCGCGACGAATAAGTTCCGGCTTACCATCACCCCTAATTAGCATCTCGGCCGAGCGCAGTAAGCCGTTATAGTTAAATCCCATGGCATGGCCATGCGCGCCAGCGTCATGGATTACGAGCAAATCCCCAGACTCAACTTCTGGCAGCTCTCGGTCTATCGCAAACTTATCATTGTTTTCGCATAGTGCACCGACCACGTCATAACTATGTGTTAAATCGGCGTCTTCTTTACCAAGCACCGTAATGTGGTGGTACGCCCCGTACATCCCTGGCCGCATAAGGTTTTGCATGGAGGCATCTACGCCTAGATAGGTTTTGTACTTTTCCATAACATATTGGACACGTGTTAATAGGAAACCTTGACTGCCTGTTACGTAACGTCCGTGTTCTGTATATACTTGCAGTTTTTTGCCATGTTTTTCAATAACCTGCTCCACCTCTTTTGCAGCTGCTACTACATCAAACGGCTCTTGATCGACTCGGTAATTAAGCCCAAACCCGCCACCAAGATTTATAAAGCTAATTGTGATCCCTGCGGCTTTTTCAATCTGCTCCACTGCCTCTAGTAGCAGCTCGGCTGTGTCGGTAAAATATGACACACTAAGCTCATTGGACGCCACCATGGTATGCAGCCCAAACTCCTTGATGTTTTCACGCTTGAGCTGCTTGAATGATTCTACTAATTCATTAATGCCCATGCCGTATTTTGCCTCGGTGGGCTCGCCAATAATATCGTTACCAGACTTCAGGCTGCCTGGGTTATAGCGCGCGGCTACCCTGTTTAAAGACCCGCCGTTAAGCGCGTCTTTAAACGCCGATGCTTGGCTCAGGTCATCTATATTGACTGTCGCACCAAGCTCAATGGCCAGCTCAAAATCACGTTTTGGCGTGTTGTTACTTGAGTAAAAAATGTCTTCGCCAGCTACGCCAAGCCGTTGCATAATTGCAAGCTCAGCACGCGACGAACAATCAAACCCCATACACTCCTCCTGTAATATTTTTAGAATTACCGGGGTTGGCGTAGCTTTAACGGCAAAGAAGTTCTTATAGCCCTCCGCCCATTCAAACGCCTTATTAAGCCGCTGCGCGGTTTCACGTATTCCACGCTCATCATAAATATGCAGTGGAGTACCAAACTCTTTGGCAATTTCCTCGGCAGCCTGTTTGTCGAATGGTAATCTTAGATCTTTTCGGTTCATTGCAGCCTATCCAACCATCCGTTTTATCGTTGACTCATATTCCGGAAAATAATTGCTAATCAAAGGTAAATCAAACTCACTGAGTATCGAGCTAGCTGGCTCCCGCTCCAACAAGAATACAAACGACTTTTCAACTAGCTGCTCGGGATCGATCTTGCTTTCTGTGAGCATACGATAATAATCATCACTGCACCTAACTCGGTAAATATTGCCATCTACACGCACAGCAAATACATATACATCGTCTTTATGTTCTCTCTGCTCAACTTGGACTTCCGTCATGACATGATCATTGTAGCACCTACATTGCTAGTGTAATATCTCTGCTGCTTAGCTAGTATTGTGTAGTGATACCACATTACGCCATTTTTTGTCGTAGTGGTCTTTCAATCTATCTAACTTTTCTTCGCCACCAGCTAATTCTACTAGGACTTTTTGAGCTTTTTTGACATTTTGCTGAGCCACTCGTCTTTGTGCCACCAACTCGCTTCTATAGTGGGGTTTGTTGCCTTCCCAAGCAAACCGTTTTGATACAACACCATACAACGCAACACCAAGCATTGCAATATTTTCCTCACTCGCCTCAACCTCAACAGGCTCTCGCCAAAACTCCGGACTCCCTTGCGTATCTTCTGCTTCCCGTATAGCAGTTGTAATTTCCTGGTTTACGGAATAGATAACGGAGCTTGTTGCCATACCAAGTTTAAGCGATGCTACATCTATACCCTCTATGGCAATCTTCGGTTTTTCTGGTGTACCCGACGGGTACATAGGGCTCCCCTTTGCTCATTTTATTACTATTTATTTACCACGTTGCTGGGTTTCAAGGCAACACTATTTATTAACCACTTTTTAATAACAACCTGTCCTTATTATTAAACGCGCCACTCGACTGGCGCGTTTAGCGTTTGTGCTGCACAGACTCCAAATAGCATGTGTTTTTGTTTTAGATTTATACTGAATACGCAAGCCGGCTTTCGTATTCAAGAACTCAGCGTCGCCTTATACAGTAAAAAGCTTCTGCTTTGTGAATACTTATTTGAGAGATACAATACTCGCATTATGCCCTCAGAACCAGAAAACATTCCAGAAATGTCACCTATCAAACGTGCTGAAATAGACAGGAGTGAGTTTGGACCTAAAACTTACCGATGGATTACACGCATGAATAGAGGTCTCATGCTTCAACACGTGCGAGTTATGCTTGATGATTTTCAACCAACTCTTGAAGCAAATGGAGGATACGCCTACTACCACACCTACTATGGCGATGAGGAATACAAAGTCTTGCTGTCTAATACTATAGAAGTAGCACACCCAGGTAGTCATACAGTAATCATTAATAAACAGCGATCAACCAAATATGGCGAAGCGGGTTTCCCTGACGGAACAGCCATAGAGCTATGCGATGGCGCAATTACTCCAAGAGGAAAATGGCTAAACAGCGCTATTGAGACTGTTCTACGTCCCGATCCATTGGTGTCTTGGGATAGACCCAATCTTGCCACAATACTACAGAAAACGCAGGACGGTCTACACATTTACGGCAACCTTGCAGATGGAGGTTTTTCACCGCAGCCACCGCGCGACTTAGACGATATAGCCATGGACAGTGAGATGCTCTGGAAGTCATACGAAGCATTGGCATTGTGCGCCCAAAGCCACCCAGAAGATGATATATACAATCTTAAGCTCCATGGCTAAAAACTCATGTCAGCCTATGACTTGAAATATATAACTCTGTGTTACCACTAAACACGCCAGTCGACTGGCGCATTTCAGTTTTATGCCTAACGTAAACTCGATCTAATGTTCAAGTATCTTGTCTATAAGTTCCGGGAACTCCTCGGTTTTCATGGTATTTCCTAGCATATAGTGGCCGTAATCTGGTATATCAATAAACTCCACGTCATCGCGACCGTCGAATGTTTGGCGTACTACTTCAAGGCTTTGTTTAGCCTGCTCGTCATCCAAAGAACTATAAAACACCGATATACCACCTAGGCACCGCTGTGCCATATTTGGATTAATTTTGGTATCGAAAAAATCGCCGTACTTTTTGTTAGGGTCAGTCCACGGCGCCACGAGTATAAGTTTATCTACAGTTACACCCAAGTGCCCACTCATCCACTTCAGCAAAAACCCTGCCCCCCGCACTTAAGCCAACCAGAGTTGTTTCGTGCGTAATACGGCGTTCGCGGCCAAACTCCAACGACCAATCACGGTAGTCCGGTTGATATGGCTTGGGCATCTGCGGACGTGTCACTTGGTAACGATGCTGCTCCAACTTTTTAGTAGCCCACGGAAACCAATTAGCCTCGTAAGGCTTTGGAATGCTTGGGTTCTCATACTTATCCTGCCTGGGTTTGCCATGCACCAAAACTGCGTTTTTCATTAAGTAGTAGTATAAAATATTTACTCAACGATTGCAACTATTTTCCCAAGGGCAGTTAGTTGTTTCTGTGCCTGGCTTAATCTGCTGTATGCCAAAAATAAGTGCACGGTTTGACCAGTACTCTTTACTCTTATCGGTCGCGGCCTCGCTGTCTGGGAATGGCTCGCCTAGTTCGCCAATCCAAGCGCTCCATAACTTGTAAGTGTCGCCTTCTTTTCGTAGCACAATACTAAGATGATTTGTTGGCTCCGGGTCGCGATTTTTAACAAACTTGGTGTAAGTATCCCTACCCTCGCGGATTGCGTAAACAATCTCATCGGATTCATCAACTTTAACGCATTCTGTTTTGCCAATAACTATACCTAGATCCAGCTGAACAGGAACTTCTTCTCCGGTAGCTTCAATCGTAGATAAAGCTTCCCTAACCAACTCTTCCAGCCCTGGGGTAGCCTCAAAATGTGTTGGCGCATGCGAATCTGCCGGGTTCATGTAAACCTGTTCGCCATTTTTAGTCATCCCAAAATCAACTAGCATGTCTTTTATGCGCCTCTTTCTCGTACTGATCTTTCACCGTTATGTAATGTGGTAGTTGATCTTGGCTTATCATTATAAGTTTTTGAAGTGGGCGGGAAGGTTGATGATTTGGACGCGCTGTTGGTTGGTGGTATCGCGATCGCGGACGGTTACTGTGTTGTCTTCTAGGGTGTCGAAGTCTATAACGACACAGTGCGGGGTGCCGATTTCGTCCTGGCGGCGGTAGCGTTTACCGATGTTGCCATTATCATCCCACATGACGTTGCCGATTTCTTTTTTGAGCATCTTGTAAACTTCACGGGCTTTTTCTACCAGCTCCGGCTTGTTTTTGAGTAGTGGCGATACGGCGACTTTTACAGGGGCTAGATGCGCTGGAAGCTTTAGGAATACGCGCTTTTCACCGTTTACCTCGTCTTCTGTATATGCGCTGACAAGCACGGCCATAATAGCGCGCTCCACACCAAAGCTTGGCTCAATCACATGCGGTACAAACGGTTCACTACCATCCTTTGGCCTGTATTCCATGCTTTTGTTACTAACGCGTTCTATATTTTTGAGGTCAAAATCTGTGCGGTACGCTAGCCCAAGTAACTCATCACGCCCATGAGGGTAATCAAACTCGTAATCTATAGTGCGCTCAGAATAATGCGCTAGTTCGTCCTTTGGAACATCAAGCTCATGGATCTTGTCTTCCGGCAAACCGAGGTCACTCAAGAACGCTTTTACATCATTGCGCCACTGCTCGAACGACTCTTCCCAGTTGTCCGGATTAATGAAGTACTCAATCTCCATCTGTTCAAATTCGCGGCTGCGAAACACAAAATCACGTGGGCTAATCTCGTTACGGAACGCCTTACCCTGCTGCGCGATACCAAACGGCAAATCCGGGTATAGAGTATCCACCACATTCTTGAAGTTGGTAAAAATACCTTGCGCCGTTTCAGGTCTAAGGTAGCTAATCGAGTTATCGTCTGCGATAGGGCCAACATTGGTCTTAAACATCATATTGAACTGACGAGCCTGTCCGTATGAATCTTTACTTCCACATTTGACGCATGGCTTTGTATAATCGAGATGATCTTCCCGATAACTTTGACCGCACTTATTACATACCACCATAGGGTCAGTAAAAGTATCGACGTGACCACTAGCCTGCCAGACCTTCTGGTTCATCAAAATAGCCGCATCTACGCCGAACATGTCATCGCGCTCATCAACGAATGTCTTCCACCATAAATCCATAATGTTTTTCTTGAGTGTCACGCCAAGCGGACCGTAATCCCACGTACCAGCCAAACCACCGTAAATCTCCGAACCCTGGAAAATAAACCCCCGCCGCTTACACAGACTAACGATGTCGTCTAACTTAATTTCTTTACTCATATGCGCCATAGTATACACCACCTCTGGGATATGGGCGAGAGATTGACATTAATTATATGTAAGGCGGCAATCCACAAATCAATGTACTTTATACAAAGTAAGCGATAAGTCATAAAACCAAACCTCGTCAGCACCCAGATGAAAATCAAAATCATCAACAATATATTGTTCCAACCAAAAACTCATCACGTTAAACCCAACCTTCTCCTCACCCATCCCCCACCACCCAATCCCAACACACTACCAATCCCATCACAAACTTGCCTCTCAATAAATAATGCTATAGCATACTTTATTGATATGGCACGCAATGACAAAACTTCGCAGATTATTGACGCCATCCTGAGATATGGCTTGACTCCAACCGTATTGGCTACAGGAATGGTTCTCCCTGGGCTACTTGTTGCACTTGATAAACCACTGGATAAAATTTTAAACGGCGTAAATAAGCGTGAAAAAGAAAGAGAGCTCAGACGAGTTCTTAGCTATATGAAGTGGCAAAAACTAATTACGGACAATTACGAATATGGTCTAAAGATCACAGACAAAGGCCGAGAGAGACTAGAGGCTATCGACATAAACAAGTTATCAATAAAAGAGCCCCCTAAATGGGACGGATACTGGCGAATTATTTTTTACGATATCCCCGAAAAGCACAAAGCAGGACGAAACGCCCTAACCTTTAAGCTGCGCTCTGTCGGTTTTTATCAAATGCAAAAAAGTGTTTGGATACATCCCTTGCCCTGTAGAGACGTAATCGAAGCGATCTGCACAGTCTACGGCTTAGAAAAATATGTGACGTATACAGAATGTCGCTCTTTCGATAATGAAGCAGTCCTATTAGAACGTTTTAAGAAAAAATTACCCAAAACTAAGTTCTCAATAAATCGTGCTATAGCATAGTTTATTGTGAAAGAGGTAGGTGAGGGATTGATGGGGGCGAAAAGCTTGAAACCTTAAATGCGGACTAGTCGTTGGAGCATTGTGTTTGTTAGCTGAAGCACGTCGTTTGCGATATTGTCTTTGATACCCTTAACCTGCCCCAACTTTTGCGGGCTGTCCACGGTCAATGCCAGGCGCAATATTTTAATATGTTCAGCGCTGTACGGCGCACCTTCTCGTTCTAAAAACGCCATGTCGTCAAACTCAAACAAATAGGTTTTACCCTCTTGCAAGGTTAGACCTTGTTGAGTTGTTTTGAGGTTGGGACTAAGGCCGGTGATTTTTAACAATTGCATACTAAACCACAGTTCGCTGAGAACCGGTGATATTGTGTCGTCATCCAGTCCTGCCAGTGAGCCACTTAGCGTGTCAAAATAGTCCGAATCTGCTGCTTCTTCGGTTATGCGGTTGGTGCGTTTAAGTAGTTCGTAACCCAACATAGTCCGGTCTATGTCTTTAGCAATATTGCCATAGTTTGCGAGCATACGTGAAGAAATAAGCGTGCCGATTTCGCCCTTGCCTGGTAAATACGTAATATTATTAACACTGAATAGTTCTATACCGCCGGCTAATTTTGAACGCTGACGCCGTACACCACGAGCCATCAGCTTCAGCTTACCGTAATCTGGAGTAAGCACCGTCAGTATACGATCAGCTTCTTGATAATCAGTTCTAGCAAGCACAATACCGGTTGTACTGATATGTGATTTCATACTTTGTATGATTGCAAAGTTCGCTCAACTGCCGATACAACTTGTTGCAACTTGGCCTGAGGTTTGTATAAATATCGAGCAACGCCTAACGAATCTAGTCCAGCCTGGCCAGTCGGTAACATTGACTCTGGCACCATAGTAAGCAAAATAATTGGTATGTCTTGCCAATCTGTATAACTACGGAATTCATACAAAAACTCAATACCATTATGTTCAGCTAGCTGTAGTTCTAGAATAATAATGTCGGGACGATTAACATCGGCTAGCTGCACAGCTTCTTGACCAAGCTTAGCCCAATCTATAGCATGACCAGCCTGCCCTAGCGCTTGCTCATAATTACGCGCCAGTATTGCATCTGGCTCGATAAGCAAAACTCTAGCCATTATGTAGCAACCAGCTCCAACTGAGGACTTAGCGATAATGTCGCCGCTAGTCCAGTTAAGTTACCACGCCGCGTTACTTTCAGCTCACTAGACATTGCCTCAAATAGCGTGTCGGCTACAAACACGCCGGTGCTAGCAGAATGTCCGAACGCCGGCAAGGGCTGGCGTGAAGTTGTCTGTAGGGCACGAGCTTTACGAAACCCTGCTGAAGACAAGCCTTCAAGCTCACCAAAAGCACCCGCTACAATACCACCCTTGCCGCGGTGCGCCGATAAAACCAGGCGTGATTTTTTATCGGTATTTTGCGCTTGAGCTTCAATAAACGAGTAGCCTAAAGCAGTTATGGCAGACTCAAAACTACGGCGATCCGTCATAACCGGCCCATATTTACCGGCTAATTTTAGCTCGATATTGCAAGCATACTCCCGCGCAATTTTATCAAGTTTGTGAGCAGCGTCTTGCAAAACGGATGATACGGTCACCGGCTCCATAGAAAGCGCCAGCTGGCCACTAGCAATCTGAGTAGATAGAACATAACTATCGACGAACTGCAAGGCAGAATCGGCAATTAATTCAATCTGGTTTAGCCTAGCGCTATCGCCGCCACGTGCTAACTGAGATGCCTGCGAGATATGCAGTAGCGGAGTTTTGAGTTGCTCAGCAAGCGACCTCAAAGACTGATCTTGGGCTGTTGATGGCGCAGCTGTCCGTTGATCTCCCATAGCGATAAATCGTACCCTCTCTCGCTCGTTAACTAACTGCCATTATACAATGCGAACGATTCTCAAAATAGTGTAGAACTCACTGCAACGCGCATATAGCCGCTTGGTCAATCCGTTACGGTACGAAACTTAAGTTTCTTAGGATAATGTTATTAAAATCTTTGATATATTCTTGAGATTCGGTTGAAATGCGTAAGGTCTTATCGCGTAGCGGGAACAGGACAACTGTACCAGTTTTACCGCGTTCAATCTCGCCGTTTATACGCGCACCCGTCACGTCCGGTACTTCATCAACGGATATTGCGCTCACATTGACGGTTCCACGTTCACTGTCAGAATCATACTTAGACAGCGCACGATCATAAGCCTCATCAACTACCTCTAGTTTTAATGCAAACGCCGTGTCACCACCAGTATCCGGAACAAAATCCGGGTGGAAATATCCTTCTATAGGTCGGTTACTACGATCTGATTCTATGACATGCGCCGACCATGTTTTGGGGTAACTAATACTTACGCTGCCGAAAGCACTTGGTCCGTTATACTCTTTGAGCGGTCGTTTCTCTCTTTGTATAAACTCCGCCTCTTTTTCTTTTAATGCCTCTGCTACGGCTTCATCGGCGGCTGCTTGGGCTAATTCATCCGCGTTTTGTTTATACTCTTGCCGTTCCATAAATGCCCACGCTCCGAAACCGCCGGCACCTAAAAGCAGTACGACTAATATAATCAACGGAATAATGAGCAGTTTGTGGTGTTGCTTGCGCTGCGAGGCAGAAACTGGGTCAACATTTGGCGGTGGAAAATCCCTCGGAATATCTTGATGATACATATTCTGAGGTGGTTGCTGTTGATTCGTGGTCTGCGCTGCTGCTGGTTGGGGTTGTGGCGTGTTTTGTTGGGCGCCCTGTACTCCACGATCTGGAGAAATAACTGTTTGTGGCTGTGGATTTTGACTTGCTGGAACGGCGCGCTGAACCGGCTGCTGCGGAGAGCGTGGCGTATAGCCTGGTTGGGCACTAGAGCGTTGTGGTTGTCGATAATCTGAATCCATAGTATCCCGCTTATGTTACCAGAGGCAGCCATGACAGAGCAACTTTGTTATGGGTTATTAATACGTATCTAAAAGTTTTTGAATCTCGGCTGACGATAATATGCGGTCGTACACACGTACATAGCCGACTGTCCCATAGAATGGTCTTTAGCAACTGCTGCTGAATCTGCCGCCAATACCCATATGCGTATCCGTATTATCATCTGGTCACTGGCCGGATACATAACTGCATTCAGAGGTTTCTGTTTTTTTGCCACATAAAAGCGTTGCTCATCGCCATCATATGTAAGCGTTAATAGATGCCAATCCGTGTCTACGGGGACGGATGTTCCACCTTGTGAGTAATTGCCATTAACCGCGGCTGCGTAGTTGCCTGATGTATTCGCGCCAATCCAATACGCAGAACTCCCTAACGTCGTTGAAGCTCCCTTGAACAAAAGATACGTCCATGTGCCCGTCCAGTAGCTAAACTTCGCCCAAACGGATATAGTTACCTCATCAATATTTTCAGGAATCGCCGGTACACTTAAGTGATCTTGGGAACTAGAAAAACTGTAGGCACTATTTGGCCTGCCGTGATGATCGGAAGTCATTGATACATCGCCGCCTGTTGATCCATCATTAGCATGCGGCGTACTGTCCTTGACATTACCGTTCAATGCCCAATGCGCGATAAGACCCCTCTGTAAATCCGAAATTTTTATATGTGAGCCTCCGGTTTTATATAGCTCCGCAGCACCCGTCGCGTCAATCGCGTAACTATGTACCCGAAAGCCATCAGCAAGACCTTCCCACATAGCAGTAGTACCCATTTGTGAGCCAACGTAAAGTCCATCGCTATATGTAATGTTGTAGTTACTTGAGAATGTATCAGACAGAGCGCCGTCCTTGTATACCGATAACGTGTCACCATCTTGACCCACAAACAGCCAGTGCGACCATGTGTCTTGCTCGAGGAGCTGCGTCGTATTAATGCTATTATCACCAATTTCTGTTTTTATTGAACCGTTAGCTCGTTGTGTAAGCTTAAAACCTGAGCCGTCCGTCATTGACAAGAAGCTGGACAAAAGTTCTGTACCACCATTTGTCTCCTCACTTGTGTTGAGCCATAACGAAATGCTGAAATCGCTACTGGCATGCCTAAGGTTCGAGTGGTCTGGTATATGGACATAATCTGTACTACCATTAAAAGCAAGAGCCGCAGACGAGCGCTCAAACCTGTCTGACGCTGAAGTTGCTCCTGAAATCGTCCCATGGTTACTGTATGGAGTTGCATCCCGAGCGTGCCCATCCAGACTCCAATGCCCCGTCAACATCTTCTGTGCTTTAGAAATAGATATATCTTGATTATCACGGTATTGGTAACGAACTATCACGATACCAGAGCCTCCGTCACCGCCAGTTGAGCCTTCATCTAGACGTGGCCGCCACCGCCGCCACCGCCAGAGTTTGGAGCACCATCTTCTGCTGAAGCCACCAATCCCCTGAGCCGCTATCAATACCACCGTCACCACCCCCACCGATACCTCCTACGCCGGGGCTGCACTATACCAGCGTGCACCGCCGCCGCCAGCAAATGCACCATTTTCCCCCCAGTTAGCAAATTGTGGAAAGTGTTTTCCTGCACCTCCATCAGTGGACGCTTCCCTGATGATTCAGCGCCACCGCCACCACCGCCGCGACGACTTGTGTGAACACTGGTAGAATTACCGTCACTTCCATCATGACCCTGACCTGATACCCCAGTACCACCGGAGCCATTCGGACTATTTGAATGCGAGCCTCCACCGCCACCGGAACCCCCATTAACTGCATGACGAACTGTACCGCTTGCCCCACCACCGCCTCCTCCGATGGCAGTAAGCGTCCCGAGCGTTGAGTCTCCGCCATTTTCACCTGTCTGTGCTTCAGTGGTTCCATCACCACCGGCTCCACCACCACCCACGACAATAGGTATGCTTGTATCAATATTAAAGTTTGATTCATATATAAGCCCACCTGCACCGCCTCCACCGCCGCGATAATACGCCGCCGAACCACCGCCTCCGCCTCCGCCTGCAACGACCAACACTTCAGCGTAACCCGACTCTACAACCGACAACGTACCAGACTCCTTGAATGCGTGATATCTGTATCTTCCTATTTCTGCAACCTCACCTCCTTCAAAATGCGGATACACAACAGTACCTCCCGGCGACTCTGGAAGCCCATCGATAAACATAATATAGCCGGCGCGTGCTACTGTTGAGAAAAGAATATAGAAACAAGCGACACCGAAGCAAGCAAATATCTGTTTTTACGAATTTTGCGGTAAAGTTCTTTCATATGTGTTGATTTTTACTACTTACTCGCTACCATCATACCATGAGTGCCTAAACGCGGCTGTCCGCTTACGTCTAATGATATTGGTACAGAAACAGCCCCTTGAATTTGTTTTGTGCTTTTTTATCAGGGATCTGGAAGGCGAAGCTAGCTAATTTTACCTTTTTGCCTTTGTATTTTTGAGTAATTTTTTTATCCAACCTTTTCATATATTTATCAAGTAGGAACACGTATATGCCCTCGGCTTCCGGCCAATTAGCGTGCCAAAAATTCTTCCACCGTATTTGTACTAGCTTACGGTATTTCCAGGTGTGAGCGCGTGCCAACAAAACCAATAATGGATTTATCTCATAACCGACAACATTCCAGCCTCGCTGCGCCGCTGCTCTTATTACCCTGCCATCACCGCATCCCAGCTCTAGCATGGTCTGACCTGGCTTTAGGTCTAACATATCAAGCGCTGTGGTGATTTGTCGCTTGGTGGTCGGTAAATAAGGTGCCCCAAACAACACCACAAACCCAAATAATAAAATCAGAGCTACGCCTATAAACAATAATGTTGAAATCATTCCTGCCCAAACTCGGCTTGCACCTTTTTGACTTTGTTTTCGGCTATCTTTAGCTGTTTTTCTAATTCTTTAATAAGCTGCATACCCTGCTCATACAACTTGACTGCTTGATCTATATCCAATTCACCCGATTGAAGTTCGCTCAAAGCCGTATCAAGCTCTGCTTGTAGTGTTTTGTAATCTTTCTTAGCTGCTGCCATAGTACTATTTTACCTTATCTATATGATTAATCTGAGCTTCAAACTGACCATCCCGCAATTGTACTGACACGTTTTGTCCGACACGTATTTTACTGACAGTACCCACCAACAAACCGCCGGCGCGTATGATAGCATAGCCACGTTTGAGCACCTGGGCTGGGTCGAGTAGACCCAATAGTTTGGTTTTTTGCTGAATATTCTGCTGTTCGTCTGATAACAAATCCCTGACCATTCTACGCAAATCGTACCGTTTATCTTGTGCGGCTTGCTTGTGCCGACTAACTGTCTGAGTTAGTGCTTGGGCTAGCTGTTTTTGGCTAGCTGGCAGCTGGCCAAGAACTTGATTTTTATCTGGTGTGAGCAGCTCTGCCGCATTACTTGGTGTACTGGCGCGTTGATCAGCCGCCAGTTCAACCAAACTCACATCTACTTCATGCCCTATTGCCACCAACGTTGGAACCCGGCTGGCCGCCACTGCCCTAGTAACCTGTTCGGTACTAAAGGCTGCTAAATCGTCAGGGCTACCGCCGCCGCGAGTCATAACAATCAAGTCTAAATCCTCATGCGTATTTAGATATTCAAGTGCCGAAATTAATTGAGCCGGCGCAGACTCACCCTGAACCTGAGTATCGACCAACAATACTTCTATTCCACCCCACCTTGTGTTAAGTATTTTAATAAAATCATTATAGGCGGCTGATTCTTTGGAGGTTATCAAACCTATTTTAGCAGGCGGAAACGGCAGAAGACGCTTGCGCTCGGCATCAAATAAGCCCTCGGATTTAAGTTTTGCCTCCAGGAGTGTAGCAGCCCGTTTCAACGACCCTTCGCCGACTGGCTGAATTGACTGCACATTAACGCTAAACCCATACAACGAATGCAAGCGCGGATTTCCGCGTACTTGTAACATCATGCCATCTTCTAGCGGTCCAGGTAACTGATAGACCGTACCAAAAAATTTAACACTAGCATGCTCGTCTTTTAACGTAAAATACACCCACCGGTTTTTACTAACCCGCAAATTAGCCAGCTCACCGACCACGACGACATTAGGATACGCCATTTCTAATGTTTGATTAAGAACGGCAACGAAGTCGGTTGGTGAAAAGATAAGATCGTTCATGTTTCTTGTGGGTGCTTAGCTTGCAAATTTCGTTGATAAAAGAAGTATCCCGGCGGTATCTGAAGCCCCATACTTATTATCCTAAATGTCAGCACAACTGGCAGACTCAAGCCAACCGGTACGCCAGCAGCAGCAAACACGCCAGTCATAAGCGCTTCGTAGATACCAATCCCTCCCGGCAACACCGAAATAATACCGGCGAAGTTTGCAACAGCATACGCCAATATAATCGCACCTGGATTAACCACCTGGCCAAACGCCAAAAATACACTCCAAATGGCAAACACCTCAGAGATATTGGCTGCCGTTGCATAAACCAAAGGCCAACGCAACAAATTAACGTTCTCGCGCAATAATCGATAGTTGTCATGAAGCTCGGTGAACACCGTTTTAACGCTGTTAATCTTAATAGTTTCCGGATGTCGCGGCCTAATAACGTGTATTATTCGATTTACGGCAAGTGTCAAAGTTGTGAAGAAGCCATTTATTCGAGCCTTACTGCTAATAATGTAAACCGCCAGTACCGTACCAACGAACAGTAATGTGGCAAGTGAACCGGCCACAAGCATTACGAAACTATTTACGTCTCCCGCGAGCGCCAACAAAAACAATCCAACACCCAGTAAGAGCTGGAAAGAAATAAACAGCAACGCAAACCGCATGATTTGCACCAGGGTGGTTTTGCCGGCTTTAATGCCCTCTTTGCGTAGGCGCAAACCAAGATACGAAAAGCCACTGACGCCGGCGCTCGGGAAAATGTTGTTTACAAAATTCATCTCAAGACTGAGCCGAAACATTGGTTTCGTCCGGAAACGATCACCCAAAATACGGAAAACACCTTGATATACTTTGCCCTGACAATAGTGATTTGTGGCTGCAAGCGGCACAATGAGCAAAATAAACCATAAGTTAACTTCCCGCAGATTACGCAGCGTATCGCCAATCTGCTCGCGCAAGGCGTATGCGGTACCCAATAACGCCAAGAACGTAACGATTGTAGCGATGGTTTTCCAGTCTTTTCGGCGAATTGTCTCAACCATTGATTCTATATTATAGCTTATTGGCCGTATACTGGTATGTAATATGGGTAAATCTGTTTGTATTTTAGGTCGCCAACCGGCATTAGGTTTAGCAGAACTTGAGAGTTTGTATGGCTCCGAAACCGTTTTGCCTATCGGCAATACTGGCGCTCTACTTAATCTTGAAGCCGACCACATCACCATGAGTCGGCTTGGCGGTAGCCTTAAACTTGGCCGTTACCTTACCGAACTGCCTTATACCGACTGGGGTCGGATTGAGCAGTTTTTAACCAAACAGTTGCCAGATTATACCGCCGACTTGGAGCCAGGTAAGATACGGCTAGGTCTGAGCCTCTACGGTTTTAATATTCATCCGCGCAAACTAAACGCCACCGGACTGACGCTAAAAAAAGCAATCCGTCAAACCAGTAAATCTGTCCGCGTCGTCCCCAACAAAACATCTGAGCTTAACGCTGCGCAGGTTATCCATAATCAACTTACCGGACCGAGCGGGTTTGAAGTATTGCTAATTAAACACCAAGATAAAACAATTGTGGCTCAAACTATCGCTGTACAAGATATCAATGCCTATGCCGCCCGTGACCAAGCTCGGCCAAAACGTGATGCTCGTGTCGGAATGCTGCCGCCAAAACTTGCACAAATTATTATAAACCTGGCAACAGGAGAAAAGAGTGTGGAGGCTGGAGAGTGGAAGTCAGGCTCAGCTACCGTGCTTGACCCGTTTTGCGGTACTGGTGTCGTGCTGCAGGAAACGATGCTGATGGGCTATAACGCCTACGGCACTGATCTGGAGCCGCGTATGGTAGAGTACACCGCCACAAATCTAGATTGGCTGAATATCACATCTATCAAACATCGGGTCAACCAGGGCGATGCCATGAATAAAGAGTGGGTCGAGCCGTTTAGCGTTATTGCGGGCGAGACCTATCTAGGTCGCCCCTTTTCTACTGTCCCGCGACCTGAAAAATTGCGTGAAGTCATGCAAGACGTAGATACCATTCACCGAGAATTCTTGCAAAACGTGGCGAGGCAGACCAAAAAAGGATTCCGTCTCTGCATTGCTGTCCCTGCCTGGTATCGCGGTGACACTGGCGGTGCCAGGGCTGTCAGGGCGAGTGCTGTGCACGGCGCAGATGAGCAACGGACTGAGCCGTATATAAAATACGGTGAAGGAGTAGCGCAATCTGCAACAAAGCACAGTGCCGCAAGCAAAGGCGGTGTTACGAGCACTGCTCGGAAGCAGGTCTTTGCGACTGACAGATTCTGGCACCTGCCAGTACTTGATAATATCGAGGAATTGGGGTATACTCGGCAGAGTTTTGTTCACGTCTCAAAAGAAGACCTGATTTACCACCGAGAGGGGCAAATCGTCGGGCGCGAACTCGTAGTATTACAACGTAATTAACAACCCAGTCACTTAAGCCTCTTACTTGGATGCAGTACAAGGAAGTAACAAGTAGCGGATCGAGCCGTATGCACATACGGTGAGGAAGCAACGGAGTTACTGACGCAGTAATGCGCCAAGAAGTCAGCGGAGTTGCATGCTCCGCATGCAAGCAGGCTGACTGGTAAGAGGTTTAAGATGAGTAAAGTTAAAGCTGGTGGCTCAAGCAAGAATGTCCATGACAGTCCCGGACAAAGACTGGGCGTCAAACTATTTGGCGGCCAAGAAGTTAAAACTGGTCAAGTAATCGTCCGTCAAACCGGCTCAACCAAACGCGCCGGTAAAGGCACATTTATTTCACGAAATTATACAATCCACGCTGCAAAAGATGGGGTCGTCAAATTTACCAAGCGCCGTGTCCGCCGTTTTACTGGCAAAAGCGCACCGCGCACCGAAGTAACCGTCGAATAATTTCTGTATTAGTTGCTACTAATATCTGAGATACGACTGTGTAAATCGTCCAGTGCAGAGCGTTCGGACGTACCGGCACGGATTAGTTCGTCTGCACCGTTTTCCAGCCGTCTTGTTACTTGAGTAAGCTCGTCCGCGAAATCTTGAAGCCTTGCTGTTGACAACGATCCATCTTCGGCTAAACGCATAAGCATCATTAGTTGGTTGCCGATATCATCCAGCCTAGCTACTCCTGGGAGGGATTCTACAGCTCCCTCTTGATCACGCAGAGATTGCATTTCTTTGCGCAATCCAGTGCTAATTTCTCCAAAGTCATCGCGCAAATCTGCTATTTTTTCTATGTTTGCCTGAACCTCTTCATCGCATTGCTCTTGGTGCTCCTCTACAGACGCTGCTTCGCGTTCTTCTACATGCTGTTCTACGCCTTCTTCAGAGTAAGCCTTTTCAGGATCTTCGTTAATCTCGCCTACTCCTTCGACTAAGTGTGCTCGGTTATCGTCGATAAGGAGTACAGCATCCTTTACCTCGGGCTCCATGCCCTGAACTGCCTCGAGTTTATTTGCTACCGCAGATTCTATGTTACGCTTTGTTAAAGAAAAATTTTCTGCATAATCACGGAAAGCACTGCTCATATAGCCCAAATCGCTGGGGTCTACACTACTGCCATCATTCATACTAAACAATTGTGAACTTATGTTCTTGAAGCCATTTATTTGATCGTCAAGACTTCTAACCCATGTGTTTTGATCATTACTTTCTACTTGCAGATAGTTTAAGCGACTAGTAAGAGCTTCTTTTTTAGGCTCTGCTTGTTCAAATGCTGTCTCCAAAGCTACCGCACTCATTTGAGCCTTAACTTCCGGTGCTATAACCTCTGTCAAAGCCTTTAACCGCTCACTTTGCTCGGCTTCGCCTAAACCCTCTTGCGAAACCTGGATAACTTCCCGCAAGCCTTCGGCCTGGAGCAACTCGACAGTTTCTTGTGGTTCAAACTCAGCTTGTGGTGGTAGTGCTACTTTTTGTTCTTGAGACATAGCTACATTATACTACATTATTGCTTAATAAGCAATAGCATTATTCCATATATAACGCACACCTTTAACGTAACTGATTTTCGGTAATGTGACCTTAAAAAATGTGGACTCAGCTCTAAAGAATTTTCTAGATAATCTTACTCGGACTTTTCGCTTTTGGTGACATCAAGTACTAAACCTCCCAGCTTCCCAGTTTCAATCCCGGCATCTGTATCATGGTATCTAGCTTCGTGTATAAACTCCGGTTTGCCTTTCATGGCGTACATTATTTCAAGTGGTTCAATATGCTTGTCCGTTCCGGTGTAGGCTTGCGGTAGCTTACAGTGCACCATCGATAACTCCTGATCAAACATGTCAAACGTTACCGACTCCCCGTTGTCAGCCTGTCTAGTAATTTTATTAGGCTGATCTTTTGTGAGCGTATCAAACATGCGCTGTACGCGACCATTTTCTTTTGACCGGCTTCCATACCCGTTCTCTACAGCACGATCATCATCTGGTGCTAAGACTCGTAGCTGTAGTGCTCCTTTTGGTAATTTTAGCGTGGTCAGTGGATCCATAACCACTGGATCAATGTCTCCGTTGGCAAATTCTACGATAGTTTTCTGATTATGGAGTAAGGTTGCATGGAAAGCTTTTTCTGAATCATAAAAACGTTCTGGGTTGTTTTTGTTTTCTGACATGACGCACGTATTATACTACAAAATTGTAGAATAAGCAATAACGCTATAAAGCTACTACTATTTTACTGCTTACGATCAGCTGCTCAGATGTTGTTTAATCTTGTCTACAACATCTGCGATCACAACCTGTGATTTAACGAGATAATCGTCTACGCCGAGTGATTTAGCTCGCTCTTTGTCACTTTCTTGACTTAGAGCTGTGAGCATAATCACCTTAACGTTGGTTGTTTCTGGTGTATTTCGCAAAATATCTAGCACGTCAAAGCCGCTGACCTTGGGCATCATCACATCAAGCAAAATAAGATCTGGCTTATAATCCAACGCTGCAGAAAGCGCTTCTTCACCGTTAGGCACGCGCTGTGTCTTAAAACCCTCGGCATTCAACCTAACTTCATAGGTGTTTGCGAGCGCATCATCATCTTCAACTAATAGGATCTTTTTGGGATGATTACCAGGAGTATCTGCTTGTGCAGCTTCAGCTGGTTGTTGCGATGTGTTTTCCGTGGCTGCCGGTGGCGTGGCTTGAGGTTCAGCTGTCTGGTTAGTTTCGGGTTGATTTACTGGCTGAGCTGGTTCGGGTGTATCTGTAGGAGTCGCGGCGGGTTTGGTTTCATTATTTTGTTCAACCTCCGCCGCCGAGTCTGGCGTCACGTCGTCGGCTGGTGCTGAATTAGCGCTTGGTGTATCTACGTTAACATCAGGAGTTGGTTCAACTTGTTGATTAGTTGCAGCTTGAGCTTCACCCGTATTTGCCTCTGTTTGATTTTCTGCTCCGGTAATGTCAGCTGGTGGCTCAGCAACCGGTGAAGGCTGAGTTGTTGAGTTATCTGCCGACGTAGTGTCTGTATCAGCAGGCGCAGTGTTCGGCTCTTGCGGCGCCGTAGACTCCGTAGGTTGATTCATGTCCGAAGGTTGTTGTTTTTGATTCTGTTCATCCATAAGCATAATGCTACCCCAGACATTCATAAATATCAACTACAGCCTGAGAAGCCGATTGAAATACATCTGTAGCGAAGTCCCCGACATCCAGGTTATTTTAAAGCTTTTATAAATCCGCTAAACATTGGGTGGGCGCGATTAGGACGTGACTTAAACTCCGGGTGAAACTGGCTCGCCAAAAAGAATGGGTGATCGAGTCCTTCAATTATCTCTACCAAGTGACCGTCCGGACTGGTACCACTCGCTCTAATCCCCCAAGCTTGGTATTGATCTCGAAAATCGTTATTACACTCATAACGGTGACGGTGACGTTCTACAATGTTTGATGTTTTGTATACCTGTTCAGCTAAACTCTTTTTCACCAACTTACATGGATAATTACCCAGACGCATTGTGCCACCGGTATTTTCCTTGCCTTTTTGATCTGCCATAGTGTTAATCACCAAACACTTGCTGGTGTTGTCGAGTTCTTCAGAAGTCGCATCTTTGATTCCACCGTTGCGTGCAGCAGCCACTACTGCCATCTGTAGACCAAGGCATAGACCGAGATATGGAAGCTTGTTGGCGAGGGCATATCGAGCGGCGTTAATCTTACCTTCTAGCGCACGTGTACCAAACCCGCCAGGCACGACAACCCCGTCAATATCCTGGAACACCGGGCTGAGATCTACGTCGCCTTCTAGCTTTTCAGCATTGATCCAGTGCAGATTTAGGTTTGTGTCATTCGCCCATGCAGCACTTTTGAGTGCCTCAAAAACCGACATATAGGTATCTTGGTTATCCATATATTTGGCGACAACTCCAATATCTACCGTGTTATTCTGCTTTGCCTTAGCACGATCCACCATTTTGCGCCAATCTTTAAGGTGTGGTCTACTTACTCTTAAGTTTAGTCTCTTGGCTATAGTCTCGGTTATATTAGTGTCCTCTAGTGTAAGCGGCACTTCGTAAATACTCGAGGCATTAGGCAGCAGTGCTATGGCTTCTGGCGTTACACCGCTAAATAAGCTGAGTTTATTGATAACCGATTTAGGCGCCTTATCTTCACTTCGTGCCACCAATACATCCGGAACAATTCCGAGTCCTCTAAGGTCGCGAACAGCGTTCTGAGCCGGCTTTGTCTTCAGCTCACCGCTTGCACCAAGATAAGGCAAATATACAACGTGCACGAACAAACTGTTTTCCCGACCAACCTCAAACGAGAGTTCACGGATGGCCTCAAGAAAACTCAATCCCTCATAATCACCTACTGTACCGCCTATTTCTACAATATGGACATCAAACCCTTTGGCAGCCGCCTTGATTTGTTTCTGGATTGCCTTCGTAACATGCGGAATAAATTGCACGGTTTTACCAAGATACTTACCACGGCGCTCGTCTTCAATGACTTGACGCAATACTCTCCCGCTCATCAAGCTACTGCTTTGCGTCAACTCTTGATCTAAAAACCTTTCATAATGCCCTAGATCCAAATCGGTTTCAGCACCATCCTTAGTAACAAAACACTCGCCGTGTTCTGCCGGATTTAGCGTACCAGCATCGGTGTTTAAATAAGGGTCGCACTTCTGAACGTTTACACTCAAGTTACGAGCTTTTAAGAGGTTGCCAATGGAAGCGGCCGTAATACCCTTTCCTAATCCAGAAAGCACACCACCAGTTACAAAAATGTATTTAGTCGGTTTTGCCACCGCTTTTTTACCCCTTATTTATGCCCTTAACTCTAGCATAGCCCCGCCCGAACCTAAAGTGTTTTATCTTATTAAAACTTCTTGCCTACCAATCCCAATTATCTAAAACGTGCTGTCATAGACTACTAACCCGCCTACTAGACCATATTTTCACTATTTCCAAGACCAGGTCCTGGAAATAGTCTACTGCTGCGAAGGCCGGGAGAATCAAATACCCTGTTACTTTTTGTCCGCTAAAAAGTAACCAAAAACCTCGTCACGGCTGAAAAAACAAGAGTACGAAGCAGCACTGGTTGGCCGCGCCGGCAGAACGACAAGCGGCTCCGCCAGTTTTTCTAGTTACTTTGGCGGAGCTTGACTACCGGCTTGACTCGTCCAACCAGCACTCCTTCGCTTCTGTTTTTCAGATGTGACCCTCATTAGTTGTGTTCTTTTTAAAGAACACATAATTAACCGGAATGGCGAAGCCATTCCGGGGTCTGGCTCTGCAAAGTCCTGACTAGATGTTGTGTAAAAGAGGCGCCCTTGGGCGCGAGAGCTGTCTGACCCCTCACCACTCTCGAAAGAGATGGTGAGGGGGAGTTCCGACAGCATTCCCTTTTTGCCTGCCACCAGGCAAAGCCTGCTGCGCCGCAAAAAGAGACGAACCAGCGAGCCTGTTTTAGACAACAGATAGATCAAGAGTTTGCAGTCGCCAGTCGGTTCTTTGCATACTTTCTTGCGACCAAGAAAGTATGGCGCATACGGGTCGCCTCGGCGACCGGCGCAACAGTTATCCAAACAAAATTCGTATTACAATACATATCTATTGAGAATCATGTTATATCAAATATAAAAATGTGTTTTAGTTGAATTACGTAATTGTTGGAATTACTGTAACTGCTGCTTAGCGGCGTCGAGTTGTGGATCACGATCAGCCTCAAAATCGTCTTGAGTTAATTCAACCGTTTGATCGGGCTCTATGCCCTCCTTATCTATATTTCTGCCATCCGGCGTAAACCAACGTGCGATCGTAACTTTTAGTTGAGCACCTCCGCTTAATCGCACTAGACGCTGTACGCTACCCTTACCATAGGTTTGTTCGCCGATAATGGTCGCCAACTCGTAGTCCTGTAAAGCACCGGCCACAATTTCGCTCGCACTCGCACTACCCTCGTTCAGCAATACAACCGTTGGCACGTCACGCAACAAAGCTGAGCCCTCGGAGCGGAATGTCTTGACTACGACATCCTCTCGTTTTTCTTCTAGAACCGTCTCGCCGTTCTCTACCCAAAGACCTGCTAAACTGACCGAGGCGTCCAGTAATCCTCCAGGGTTGTTGCGTAGATCAAGTATCACACCCTCAACGCCGACACTACGGAACTTTTCGGCAGCCTCTTGTACCAACCTTTCGGTATCATTGCCAAACCGACTCACTTTCAAATAGCCTATACCGTCAGTTACTTCGGATTCAACACTCGGAATAACTATTTTGTCACGGGTTATTGTCAACTCCAGCTGTTTTGATTGCTCACGGATGATTGTTAGCGTTACGTCGGTACCTTCTGGCCCACGGATTTTACTTACTGCCTCGCTTACAGAAATATCGTAAGCGTTTTCGCCGTCTATCTCGGCTACAATATCTTGAGCGCGAAGGCCGGCTGCTTCTGCAGGAAAACCCGAAATGGGTGCCACGATAGTTATATAGTTATCTTCACTCTTGCTAAGCTCAGCACCAATACCGGTAAATGTCCCGGAAAGCCCTTCTTCAAAATCAGCCGACTCTTCAGCATCCAAATATTCCGTGTAAGGATCACCCGTCGCTCCAGCCAAGCCTTCTTTGAGTCCGTCCATGAGTTCATCAAGTTCAAGCTGTCCGTCGTAATTATTACGTAGTGATGAGTACAAATCTTGTACCTCATTCATGTCAAGCGAATCTGGTAAATCTTGGTTGGTACTTATGGGATCAACTGATGATAGATTGAATTGCAGTGTTCCGTTTCCAACCAAAAACCCCAAAGAAAAAATAACTACAACTACAAAAATTGATTTTGCCCAGCTCGGCACTGTAATAGAATTGCGCGATCCACGCCCCATGAAAACCCTCCGTTTTTGTCAATATGTGCCTATTATTATGGCACACCTACGCCTAACTTTCCGCAATAAATACGACTTTATACGTTATCGATAATACGTATTGTAATTACACTCCGATGGACCGCCAGCCATATGAGCATATACACTTACATGACCGTCTGAGTGTTGAACAATAGCCACATAACCATACGCGTTACTTACCGTGCCTAGCATTTGATCAGAGCAACCTCGGTAAAGATAGCCATCATCAATAGAGTACACAGCGCCATTACCTGGAGCATAATCTATCCCGCCATGATATCCCGAAGCGTAAAGACTCCAAGGGTTCCCGTAGCTTTGTGTGATAGCTACTGGGTTTACAGGCTGATGTTTGATGTATGGCGCCGGATTAACCGTCGAACCGTTCACGCGCACCTCTAAGTGCAGGTGAGCGCCTGAAGACAACCCCGTACTACCAACCTCTCCAATTATGTCGCCTCTACCTATGGGGCCAACCGGAGATGTTTTAAAGCTGCCACTGCTCAGCGCTGCCGCTAAGGCCGCTTCAGCTTTTCTGCGCTCAGCCTCAAGTTCGTTCACCAACGCCTGATAACGAGCTTCCTCGCCCTTTGTTTTCTCAAGTAATCGTTGCTGTTGAGACCGGTTACTGGAAAGTTCCTGTCGTTGAAGGGTTTGCTTCTTCTTCAACTCCTCTTGATCACTCTTTTTTTCTTCAATGTCCTGTTTGAGTCGAATAACTTCTTCTGTTGATTCTTGTATACCCGCTTTGAGCCGCTCCAGATACTCTTGTTCGTCAATAAATTGAGAAAAACTATCACTAGCTACCAGCAACTCCATGGTTGAAGCGCCGCCGCGTTTGTACAAAGCCTTCATGTTTGATTCAAGTAACCCTTTTTGTCGTTCAAGCTCTTTCTCTGCCTCATCAAGTTCTTTTTCCAACCTGGCTATATTGGTAGTTGTAAGTTCTATTCTTCTTTGGACTTGCGTAATTTGCTCGTCTAGCTCGGATACCGCTTCTTCTAATGATTCTGCGGCATGGGCGTGTTCCTCAGCTTTTTCGCTAGCATCATTTATTCTCTGCTCAATTTGCCTGGCCTTCTCTTGTAAGTCATCCACCGATTGAGCGCGTAAAATAAAGTTAGTATTAAAAGGAAGACTGACTGCACTGATAAGAAACACAGTCAAGAGACCGCCAATAATAATTTTGTTCTGAAGAGTTTTGGTTTTCATTTTTTGTTTCTTGCTAAAAGTTAGCTTCAACAAAATGAATTATACCCTCCTCCATGTATTAAACACAAGGACTTTTCATTATAGATAAGCCTGAGCATTTCCACAAGCTTCTACATTGCCCCTTTAATTCTATGTGTGCAAAAAACCGGCCGCCCTACCACCGTTTCAACTTAAGATACTTTTCCATCGCTAGGCTACTTGAGAATATACCTACCAATATACCCAGCAAGATAGTACTGAAAAATATTGCAATAATGGTTGTATACTCGGTAAAGAAGCTATGTGTCGCGGCAAATTCAGCCTGATTTTCCAGACCAGAACCAACCGAAAATATGAGCGAATACACTATGGCTGTAGCCGCTACACCGGCAATGACGCCGTAGATTGAGGCTTCAATCAAAAACGGCCCTCTTATATATCCCGGTGTTGCTCCGATTAGCTTCATGCTCCGGATTTCTTCAGAACGAGTGAAAATAGCGATACGTATAGTATTAAAGATAATAAGTACTGAGATAATTGTGAACACTGCCGCTGCCAAGATACTTGCCGTCGTAATAAAACGTTGCATTGATGCGGCTCGATCAATCGTCTTTTTGGCGTCGGTACGCCCAAGCGTAACACTCTCAACTACATTGTTGTATTGTTCCTGGTTTGCAATGTTGCCAACCTCTTCCAGCCGATTCAAGTCAGTTACGCTAATCTCATAAGACGCCGGTAAACTGTCGCCCCCGACTAAGGCCAACCCGGCTAATAGCTCCGGATCATTCTCAAAACTTTGCAAGAAGCGCCGCTGAGCTTCATCTTTGGAGACAAACTCTACAGTATTAGTATGAGGATGTTCCTGTATAGCACGCTCTAGCTCGGACTGGGTTGCAACTGGGGCATCATCTAGTAAATACACCGACACTTTAAGGTTACTGGATAGTTCACTGATAACACCTCGTGCCGTCACATTCAAAACAACTGCCAATAAAATTATTGTAAGTGCGACCAACATAACGGCTATAGCAGCGACACTCAGCCACGCATTTCGGAACAAGTTTCGGCTGCCGGTCTTCACGATGCGACCGAATGTTACCAATTTGTGGTGTAACTTCTGTTCGTTTTTCACTGCACAGTCTCCATGGCGCTACCTATATTCCCCGCTAGCCTTATCACTAACGACTCGTCCGCCCTCAATCGCGACCACCCGGCGTTTAAGCTTGTTGACTATATCAAAATTATGCGTTGTTAGCAGTACGGTAGTACCATATCTATTAACCTTTTCGAGAACTCTTATCACGTCCCAGGCATGCTTTGGGTCAAGATTTCCAGTCGGCTCATCTGCTATCAAGATTTTGGGCTGCCGAACCACGGCTCGAGCAATCGCCACACGTTGACGCTCGCCGCCAGACAATTCATCTGGCATACGATCTTCTTTACCTTTCAACCCAACAATATCCAACACGCGCGGAACGGTATGGTTGATTTCACTGTTCGTATGACCAACTATTTCTAATGCAAAAGCAATGTTTTCAAATACTGTCCGGTTCTGCAATAATCGAAAATCTTGAAACACCACGCCAATCTTCCGCCGTAGCAACGGGATATCTTTGTCTCGCAGCTTGTCATAATCAATACCGCCGATGACTATTTTTCCGCTGGATTGGCGCTCTTCACGTGTAAGCAACTTTAACAACGTAGACTTACCAGCACCGGATTTGCCAATAATAATAACGAACTCTTTGGGTTCAACGTGTAAGGATACCCTGTCAAGTGCCGTATTAGTCCGTCCGTACACTTTAGTAACTCTATCTAATAAGATCATTTACCTACCGATTCCTTAATCAATTTATTGCCTGTGCTGATACAATTTCAAGCACCCAAATCGGACGAAATTTCTGCGACTTGTTGCTGTTACTCTGTCTATGACACTCAATTGCATCAACCCGATTCATCGCATCCATTATAGCAAACTAAGCGTGAGAACTATGCATTATCCGCATAGGTCTGCTCTAGATAAGCATCGATGAACTGATCTATGTTGCCCGCAAGCACTGAATCCGGATCGCTGGATTCATGTTTGGTTCGCAAGTCTTTTACCTGTTTATACGGGTGCAAAACGTAACTGCGAATCTGATTACCCCAAGCTGCCTGTTCATTCGGACCTTTTAGTTCGGTTATTTTTTCAGCATGTTGCTCAACTTGTAATTGTGCAAGGCGGGATCGTAAAACCGTCATAGCAGTCTCCTTATTCTGTATCTGTGAGCGTTCGTTTTGTATGGCGACAACTATCCCTGTTGGGAGGTGAGTTATACGAACAGCAGAATCCGTTGTGTTGACACTTTGACCCCCTTTACCTCCGCTTCTGTACACGTCGACCCTTAGGTCTTTTTCGTCGACCTCTACAGCGTCTGGTTCATCAATCTTTGGCAATACTTCAACTTTTGCAAAACTTGTTTGACGCAAATTATCAGAGTTGAACGGGCTGAGCCTGACTAACCGGTGTACTCCGTCCTCTCCCTTGAGCTTTCCATAAACATATGCACCGCTCAACTCTAGAGTCGTGCTTTTAATACCGGCTTCGTCGCCAACCGACTCATCAATTACTTCAACCTGTACCTCATGGGCTTCTGCCCAGCGCGCATACATGCGCAATAGCATCTGAGCCCAATCTTGTGCATCAGTACCGCCGGCTCCAGCATGAATACTAACAATGGCATCGTGTTCATCATATCTGCCACTTAATTTTAACTCGTTTTTCATGACCTCGTACCGCGATGACAGTGCCGTAAATTTTTTTTGCAGTTCTGGCGATAAAGCCTCGTCACCTAACTCCGCCAGTTCCGCCAGTTCATGAACCTCTTGCTCTAATTCTTGCCACGGATTAATCTTGCGCTCCAGTTTAGCCTGTTGTTTCAGGTTAGTTTGCGCTGAAATATTGTCAGTCCAAAAATCTGGTTTTTGCGCTTTATCACGTAATTTTTGTAATTGCGCCTCTGCATCTTTAATCTGCAATTGACTAATCGCCTGCGATACATTGGAAACTAGGGCTTTGGATTGTTTTTGTAACTCCTGCATATAGTAGGAGATTATAAACAATTAAACCATTAAGAGATAGGCTACTAATACGCCAGTGATCACCAGCACTAAGACTGCAGCAATAATAAGCATGCTTTTAGAACCGTGATGTTTTTCGCCTACCGACGATCCAGTAACTGGTTGGTTGGCAGCTGGTGTTTGCGGTTGCTGCTGTGCAGGATCCTGCACAGGCTGTTGCGGTTGTGGCGGAGTCTGCCCAGCTGGCGGCGTTGGTGGCGTAGCTGGTTGTGGGTTTTCTTGAGGAGCAGGCTGCTGCTCTGGCTGTGGTGGCGTTGGTGGCGTAGCTGGTTGTGCTGGCGGTTGAGGATCTCCGCTCGGTGTTGGTTCTTTTGGTGGTGTTGGCTGCTGTGGATTTTCGTTCGGATTCATAATTATACCCTCTGCTTACCTTATAATACTGGTCAGTATAACTAGCATCATCGCTAAGCACAAGCGTTAGGCGCTATTGCCAAAGTACCTTTAACTTGCGATGAAGCTCCTCAACAAACTCATCGCCGGCGTTGCCAAGTGCGCCCATACCCCAAGTTTTTTCTTTGAACATTTCTTGCGTAATGGCGACTATCCGGTTTTTAGACACTGCTTTGATTCTCTCCGGTAATTTGTAGTAATCATCAATCTCACCATCAAAGAAGTAACGACAACTATACCCCATTGCTGTGCCGGCAACGGTTTGCCCGCTCCGTTGATAACGGCCAATGGCGTACTGCTTGGCTGCCGTAACATCTGCGTCATTGAGCTCGCCGGCAAATACAGCGTGCAGTTCGTTAATGATGATATCAAACAGTTTGTGGGCATTCTTTGGCATAACCTGTGAGCCAAACCACCAATTGCTCGACTCGCGCGTCTGGCCAAAGCCTGAGCTCATTCCATAAACAAGACCTTGCTCCCGAGCACTACCCAGAATTCGTGAATAAAGTGTCTCGGTCAACATTGTATTTATTAGATGCAAAGCATCGCTTTCCGGGTCGCGCATCCGTCGGTGCATAAAGGTGTCGATATAAAAATACAGGTTATCGACTGTGTTATTTTTTAAGTACAGTGCATTTTCTAGCGAGTGCGGTGTTTCGTGCGGAAGCTCCAACCTACCATCACCTTTTGGCAGTTCAATTGCTCCAAGCAGTTGCCTGATTACTTTCCGGCGAGCAGGCGGCAGTTTCCCGGCAAATACAAACCGTAAGTTACTGCTGGTGTGCGTTCTTTCGTAATGTGCGCGGAGATCATCTGGTTGTACGTTCTCCATAAGCTGCAATCGCTCCTGATCTGTTAGTACTGAGAAGCCGTAAGCTTGACGAAGCGCGAGACTCAAGTGACGGAAATGACTGTTGGAGCGGGCGGTCAACTCTTCACGGACATTGCCAAACTCAGCCCTAAACTCTTCTTCTAAAAATAGTGGCTTAGTTATAGCAATCAAGAGTAGATCAAGCACCCGATCCCACTCAAAGTCGGCACACTCCGCTTCATAGGTAATATCGTATGTGCCTGTGCTGGCATTATTATATGCACCGTTTTTCTCAAATTCTGCCTGAAATGTTCGAGCCTTAGGAATAAGCTCATTTGCTCCAAGCAGTACATGCTCCATCATATGGGGCGTTTCCCACTTATCTTTTTCTACGAGATACTCTCCGGCACGAAAATTCAGTTCATAAGTCATAACAGTGGCATCTGGTATATGTACCAATAAACCCCGTGCACCGTTCGGTAAAACAATTTCTGTCGTATTATGCTTCATAAGAGACTACTACACTTTTTACTTACCACGCAAACCACGTGACAATTAACTAACCCGTCTACAAGCCTACTATTAAAAGAAATAAACAATCGCTGCATAAACCTATTTACGCTTCTTGCTCTTTGTTTTTGCTTTACGCTTTCGCTCGGCCTTGCGAGCTTTTTTTACCTTATCGCGAGATTGTTTCTTCTGTTTTTCTTCAACGTGTTGTGGCACAAAATCAGTTTCACGGAACTCCTCAGCTTCAAGTATTTTATCTGCGTTGTTCACCGAGCGTCGTGCCGCCCTGGTTAGTTCAGTTTCCGTAGGCCGGCCAAGCTCTTCTTCTTCGACTGGTCGAGCATGGAATAACGCTCGAACAATATCGTGTCGCAAGCTATACTGCATCTCTTCAAACAAACGTTGACCTTGACGACGATATTCTACCAACGGATCCTTTTGCCCGACACTTATCCAAGAAATTCCCTCGCGCAGATGTGCCATATTCTCTAAATGCTGCATCCATAAATTATCCAAAATTTGTAGGTAAATATCTCTCTCAATGCGACGTAATACTTCAGGCGTAAAAGCTGCCTCGCGGCCGGCATATAGCTCCATAGCCTCAGCCTTAAGCACTTCACCGAACTTATCGGCAGGACTATCGAACAACCGATCGAGTGTCGGATCATCGAACGGAAACACTTCGGTCACAATGGCTTCAAACTGGTCGCTGGTTAGTAGAGGCGACTCAGCCAGTGCCCGCGACTCTTCTTCAATAAACACCTTTATGCGCTTACTTATATCCTCCTGTTTTAGTACTTCACGCCGCATGGTATAGGTTGCTTTACGGTGACGGTTCATCACGTCATCGTATTGAACAACGTTTTTACGCATATCAAAGTTAAAACCTTCTACTTTCTTCTGAGCTCCCTCCAAACTTCTAGAAATAGCACGGTTCTCAATTGGAGTCTCGTCGTCTACGCCAAGCCGTTTCATAATGGCACCTATTCGCTCACCACCGAATATTCTCATCAGGTCATCTTCGGTACTGACAAAAAACTGCGTAAGACCGGAATCGCCCTGACGACCCGACCGTCCACGCAGCTGATTGTCAATTCGGCGGGATTCATGTCTCTCAGAACCAATTACATATAGACCGCCGACTTTTTTGACATCTTCATCGAGTACGATGTCGGTGCCACGACCGGCAATATTTGTCGCTAAGGTTACTGCCCTTTTTTGACCGGCTTTCGCAACAATATTTGCTTCCCGCTCGTTATTCTTAGCGTTTAGTACCTGATGGGTGATCTTTTCTTTATTAAGAAGTGCGCTTAACCGCTCGTTCTTTTCAATCGATGCCGTACCAATAAGTACTGGTTGACCTCGCTGTTGTGCTTCTTTCACCTCTTTGACAACCGCTCGGAATTTACCTGACTCGGTCTTATAGATACGGTCCTGTCTATCTTCACGGATCAATTTCTTGTTTGGTGGCACTTCTACGACATCTAGCTTATAGATTTGGTGAAACTCGTCAGCCTCCGTCGCCGCAGTACCTGTCATACCAGAAAGCTTTTCATACAATCGGAAGTAGTTCTGAAAACTAATCGTGGCCAAAGTCATAGACTCTTGTTGTATCTCGACCCCTTCTTTGGCTTCGATAGCTTGGTGTAGCCCTTCGTTATAGCGACGACCTTTCAATAATCGGCCGGTAAATTCGTCTACGATAACAATCTCACCTTCGCTGGTTGCTACATAGTCTTTGTCACGCTTGAAGATTGCCTGTGCTTTTAACGCTTGTTCGAGGTGATATATAGTCCGGATATTACCCGCAGCGTACAAGTTATCAATACCTAGTATTTTCTCGACATGCTCGATACCGTCATCTGTCAATATAACCGCACGGCGCTTTTCGTCGACCTCATAATCTTTGTCTCGCTCTAAGTTACGTACAACCTTAGAAAACTGCTCATAGGCGCTGCCGCTAGTCATTGATGGTGCAGAAATAATCAGCGGTGTCCGAGCTTCATCGATCAAGATTGAATCAACTTCGTCGACAATCGCAAAGTGTAAATCGCGCTGGCGAAGCTGGTCGATCTCCCTAACCATATTGTCGCGTAAATAATCAAACCCAAACTCATTGTTTGTGCCATATGTCACGTCAGCGGCATATGCTTCTTGGCGTGAACATGGCTTGAGATGTTCGAACCGTGGATCCTGATGATCATTATTGGAAAAAGAGGCGTCATAAATATACGAGGCATCCGCAACAATCACCGCAACAGATAAACCTAAGAAATCGTAAACTTGACCCATCCAACCGGCATCACGTTGAGCCAAATAGTCGTTGACAGTAATAATGTGAGCACCTTTTCCGGTCAAACCGTTGAGATAAACTGGCAACGTCGCAACCAAGGTTTTACCCTCACCGGTTTTCATTTCTGCGACTTTACCTTCGTGCAGCACCATGCCACCAATCAGCTGCACATCAAATGGCCTCATCTCTACCGTCCGGCTGGCAGCTTCGCGTGCAATAGCAAATGCATCAGGAAGAATTTTATCCAGTGACTCATCTTCAAGACGCTTTTTCAATTTTTCCGTCTGTGCCTTCAGCTCGGCATCGGACATTTTTTTGTACGTTTCAGCCAACGCGTTAATATCTTTAACGCGTTTCTGCATGCGTTTGAGCGTTTTTATCTGCGGGTCTCCGAGGACACGCTTAACAATCTTTTTCAATGATTCCTCCCTGACTAGACTTCAGAAAATGCTGCCAATACAGGTTATTGTACCTTAGTTATGGCACCTTATTCCAGATTATTTTCAGAAATACTTATATTTCTTGACCACCTGTCTGCCGCCTAAGCCGCGCTAAAACCTTGCGATGCAACTTCTGGCTACCGTGCGTATCTTTATATTTCTTAAGGCGGTTTTTTAGTTTTGCTTCCACGATATCAATCGCTGCAAACATATTTACTGTCGATTCTTTGGTAGCGATGCGTTCTTGTGGCAAGTGCATAATAACCTCGCAAGTGCAGGTTTTTTTAGTTTTATTTTTTGACTCTTTCAAAAACACATCTGCCCTGACACTCTCTCGAGCATGACGCGGCGTAAATCGATCCAGTTTACCAATCTTGTTATCAACGTATTTCTGCAGCTCTGGTGTAACCGTAGTGTGAACGCCTCTTATCTCAATATTTTTTATCATAAACCCTCCTCTTTTAATCTATATTTTGTCTTTGCCGTTCATATACGGTCTCAGGACTTCAGGGACTGTAATAGTGCCGTCGGCTTGCTGGTAGTGCTCAAGGACAGCAATCAGCGAGCGAGCCAACGATACAGCCGTACCATTCAATGAGTGCAACATCTCCACGCTGCCATCTTTCCGACGAACTCTAACATTTAAATTACGTGTCTGAAAATCTGTGCAGTTACTACAACTTGTCAGCTCACGATACTCTCCGTCAACGCTGGACCAATACTCGATATCGTACTTTTTAGCGGCGGGCGCGCCAAGATCACCAGAAGCAATATTAATGACACGATAAGGAATTCCGATTGCCTGCCATAACTCTTCTTCAAATGAGAGTAGTTTTTCGTGCATATTTGCACTATTTTCGGCAGTCGTAAAAGCGTACATTTCTAATTTATTAAACTGATGGACTCGGAAAAGCCCACGCGTGTGCTTACCATACGTACCTGCTTCTTTTCGGTAACATGGACTTAGTCCAGCATAGAGCAACGGCAGCCTGTCTTCATCTATAATTTCATCAGCATGATAACCGGTCAATGGCAACTCAGACGTACCTATTAACGTAAGATCTTCGCCATCAATGTGATACTCGTCACTTTGCTCGCTAGTCCTAGGCTCAAAACCAGTACCCGTTGCGATCCTGCTGTTCACCATGTGCGGAACCAACATATAGGTAAAACCTTTTTGATTAACAAAATCCAGCGCATACTGCGTTATGGCATTTTCAAGTAGCGCCAAATCACCTTTTAGAAAATAGAATTTTGTCCCAGCTACTTTAGCGCCACGCTCAAAATCAACCCAGTCGCGCCCTGTAGCAATATCCAAATGATCACGCGCCCCCGTTTTTTTGTCACCAAATGTCTTTATCTCAGCGCTTTTATCTTCATCGCCCACCGGTACGTCGTCAAGAGACATATTTGGCACTTGTTTGAGTAAGTCTGTAAATTCTTTGTCTATCGATGTCAACTGATGTTCAAGATCAGCTAAGCGTTCCTTGATTTCACGCCCTTTGGCAATTTGCTCGTCACTGGGGCGTTGACCCTTCATACTCTCTGAGATTTCGTTGCGTTGGCGGCGCAACTCTTCGACTTGTTGCTGTAGCTCACGTCGCTTTTCATCAAAGCCTAGTAGCTGCGTTATATCAACGTCGTAGCCTTTTTGTTTGGATTTTTCTGCAACCAGTTTTGGATTATCTCTAATAAATTGAATGTCTATCATAATTCTATTATAGCGGACGCTGGTTCTTTTTCCTTAAGAATGATCTAAGAATCTAGTTGGTGTTTTAATAATAAAGCAGCAAGCTCAATCTGCACACGTTCATCACTGAACGGATAACATAACTTATCGCTATCAGCCGTAATCGGGTATATCTTCTCCCCGCCGTATTCAGTATAGATACTATCGTTTAACATCCCCTTACAGTTCACATCGGTTAGTTTACCACCAGGCTCCAAGACAATCCTGTCATGCCGAACATCTCCACCTTCGTCATATGTTTCTTGGTTCATGGTCACAAGCCATCCATCTACCAGTAAGCTTCGGATTTCCCGACGCTTAGAAAAAAGCGTTGCTTCGCGGTACCTAAACTGGTAATACGTAGCATCGTGTGGCACTGCGTGCGCAACAAGTAACCTGCTCGCGTGCACTGCTAGTTTAAGTGTTTTTGATCTTTCTTGTTGCTTCTTTTCAACCTCTAACCTAGCTCGTTCCTCAGCATCTTTCTGTGCTCTTTTTTGAACAACTTCTCGCTCTTTCGCTCTTCTGAAAACATCATCAAATTCACTGGCCATAGTACGTACTCCCGCTGAATAACAGTTTGACACTCTTTATATATAATTGTCAACGAGTATTTTTGGCTGATTTTTTCTGTAATGCTTTCACGGTGAGCTCGGTACGCTGACGAGCGTAAGTACAATAGTCACAATCGCCACCCATAGCCGCTTTACCGACTGCTGGCATGTCACCCTCTAGGCAATTTTTTATATCCGATAAGGTTGACTCTACCCAGCCGTCGCTCCCGGTATACGGGATTATTTTGGTCTTAAACTCAACCCGGTTATCAAATTCGTCCATATCAAGCCGACCATTGCAGTACACAAAGTAACCGGTGTCACTGACCTTAAAGCCGTTTTGCCTCAGCAGCCACTGGTAAACCTCCATCTGCCGCTTATAACTCATCTGCCAATCGGCATCAATCGTCACGTCGCTTTGTTTGGCGGTGGCCTTATAATCAACGACCATCAGCTCACCTGCCTCGTTTACCCAGATATCATCCACTGCTCCAAATACATGAAAATTAGTCGGCTCATGAACCGCAGCAACACCAGTAAAATTAGCCCGCCAAGTATCAAGCTCGTCGTGCTCGTACGGTACAGCTGCTACCCCAAAATCTTCCATCATGGGGTGAGGCTTTCCCTGCTTGCGATATACATCGAACTCTTTTTTGAGCAGTTCATCAACTGCAGAGTTGATTCTAAATGGTGGGCTACTCGGTCGCCTAACCTTAAGCCTAGCATCAAGCCAAAAACAGCGCGGACATTGCACGAACAACTCTATCTTACTTCGGCTCACCTTAAATACTTGCGTTTGCCCTGGTTTATAGGGAGACGTACGTTGTCTTGAGTAATATGCCATTAGGTCTCCATTCTACACGAGCAGCCGGCCAATTACTTGTCGGATTTTTGTAAAATTACCAATGATTCTATATGCGGGGTACGTGGGAAAAAATTATAACCAACTACACTCTTTACCTGATAAGCCGGTAATAGCTTAGCAATATCACGTGCTTGAGTGGCAGGGTTACAGCTTAAATAAACCACCGTTGGCGGGAGAACATCAATTACTCTATCAACCACTTTGTCATGCAACCCCGCTCTTGGTGGATCAAAAATAACCGATGTATATTCAGTGATATAGTCCAAAGCCTGTTCAGTGCTGGCCTGCACCACTTTACTGGACTGCCCGGCATTGTGCTTTGCCATCTTAACGTTGTGTTCATCCAGTTCAACAATCGTATCAGCACCCACGCTTACACCAATTGTACCCACCCCGCCATACATATCGACAATCTGCTTGTGGCCATTTACTGCTTGTTTTATGTGCATGAGAGCTTGCTCGAATAGCGGCACATTTACCTGAAAAAACGAGTTTACATCGTATAGGAAATCATGGCCGGCAATATTATCGGTTAGTCTAATATCATCGTACACGTATAGCTTTTTGGTAATAATGCTTGCTGGGCTCTTGGGGTTAGAATAATATACCGCCACACCTTTACAAACTTCAGCCAATTCTTTAATTTCTGGGAAATCTTGGTCTTTTACAAAAATGGCGGCAACTGTTTCTTGACGTTGATTAGCGCGAACTACCACCGTTTTAAGTTGGCTACCGCGCACGCCTGCTGTGTTTAAAATTGCACAAATTCTGTTGGCAGTTTGGTCAACTTCGGGTCGCGCAATACTACTGCCTTCAACGATGCGTTTGCCATGTGTGCCCCTATGAAATAACGCTAAATGCAAACCATTCTCGTCCGCCCAAAAGCTGTACTCCATTTTATTTCGGTAATAAAGATAATCGTCAGGACTAACGAAATCAGCCTCCGGTGTGACTACGCCTTCACGGTTCAACGTTTCTTCAAGGATATTTTGTTTGTAAGTATTTTCAGCTGCATAAGACAGTGTCTGCCACGGGCTGGTACTCAAAAACGCTTCATCTACCGGTTTTATTCGCTCGCTTGATGGCTTAATAATATCTTCAGCTACTGCTTCAACATAATCACGACGTTTTTTAGTGACCCGAACTACCAAACGTTCGCCAGGGTAAGCGTTCCAAACAAATACTTTTCGCCCGTCGGCCAGAGATCCCATGCCTTGACCACCATGAACTAGTTTTTCAATGACAATTTCTTCTTGCATGCGGTCTAGTTAGTAAAGCCGGCAATCAAAACCGCAACGCTAACGAACTGCAATCCATACGCAATCAAAATATAATTGCGCTCAACTACTGCATAGTCTTTCCAGGCACTACGGCGGCGGTTACTCAGCCACAAGTTCGCAAACAGCAGTACCAATCCGATTAACACAATACCCTGCACTGCATACACATGCCCCGCTAAACTCTCAAATCCATAAAGCGTTGTTGCAAGCGTAGTGAATAATATCAAAAGCCACGGCAAAAACACCGCAAGAACCGACAATATATAGGCTGAAGGTACAAACTTGCGAGCCTTTTCGTTTTGACGTTCGCTTAGCCACGCCAAACCGAAGCCAATCACCACAATACCAGAGATAAGCTTAAGGACAGCCACATCCGAAATACCGCTCAACATAGCGACAACGCTTGTCAGTAACCCCATAGTGACCGCCAAGTAAACCCAACGCCAAACATACACACGTTTAGTCATGGCCTTTTCGTAGCTGCTTCGCCATCTTGTCAAAAGTAACAGCGAATAAACCGCACTAACACCTAGCAACACGGCAAGTAACACGCGCAAATCTATGTCCATCAAGATGCGCTCAGCGCTTACGAGCGAGGCATCCTGTGAGTCAGCCAGTGGATTAGTTGTTAGGTAGCGTACCGTCCATGAGAAGTAAGTTGCTGCCATAAACGCCCACGTTACGACTATTGCAAGAATGCTGCCAATTAATGTTAGCCTATACAAGGTTCTCAATAATGTAACTGGCTGCTTGGTGCGCTTTGTAGAGGTTGGTTTCTTTGCCGTCTTTGTCTTTGCCTTAGTTGTTGTCTTCTTTGCCATAATAAAGAGTGTACCATTTTCGTGATATTGTGAACACCTAGCTGCCCCAAGAGTGTTCTTCAAGATGAGCCTGAAAGTACCCCAGTACCATTTGGGAAAAATCATCATCTAGACTCAGCTTCTTGGCCTTTTCACGCCAAAATCGCAGTACCATCTCACCCCCGTCGGACAAATCTACCACACGAAATCTAGCACTGAGCACGTTTGTATCATATTCTCTTCTGCGAGTAAGCGAGCAGATCGCTTCTAGTGCCACGCTTTCATCGGTCAATTCGGCGTTAAATTTACGGTACTCGCGGCCGCCTTGTATATACGAGTAACCTTTCTCTGCTAACCTCTCGGCCAAAGCAAATCCCACCCGTGCTTCCTTTTGAATCTCGTCGACACTACCTGACGGCACTGCATCCAAAGCGAGCCGTTCGAGTTCACCCAAAACCATGGCTTATTCTTCCAGTCGCAGCCGTGCAATCAACCACTCGCGCGGTAATATGCTTAAAAACCAGCCGGCTCGCGGGCCGGACGATTTATTAATCAGCGCACGGTACAAGGTTGCAAACAGTTCTTTAGGCGGCACGTCAGTGTACTCCTTAAACTCATAAATAGCCTTATGGAACCATTCACCGTCAGCATCACCAGGGGCAGCCGATATCTTATCAGCAAGCTGATTCATAAAATCGCGCTGCTTAGGGCTGAACGCCTGCTCGTCAACTGTTTCGGCAAGCGAAAACTTAACTTCTTCCGGCGCCCACGTTGCCAGCCATTTGTCGATAAACTTAAGTTCGGCAATAATCGTGTCACGTTGCTGTTGAACGTGCGCTTTATGCTCGGTTCGAGCAATCACGTCCAAGGTCTTTTCTGCATCACCAAGCGATGCCTGATAGCTTGCCACTAAGTGCGAAAACGGCACACTACTAACCGTAATCTGCTCAATGCCTTCGGTGCACAGACCAACTAACTGCTCTTCGCCTTCATCTTTATTTGGCTTGGCAAGCAACTGTGCAAACTCGTCAATCAGGCGCACCACACCCCCTTGCGGATCGAAAAACAACGCTCTCGACGGTGCCATGCGCAATATAAAGTAACGTGAAACTTCCGGTGGCAGTACTTCGACCACCTCGCTCATTAAAATACCATTACCACTGCTGGCACTCATCTTCTTGGTATCTCCAGCGCGATTAACAAAGTCATAAGGGATCGGATACGGTGCCGGAGCTTGAAACACCCGATCCATCAATGCTCGACCGGTATCATAGCTACCACCCTTACTTCCATGATCGCGCCCGAACGGCTCCACCTGCACACCGAGTAACCACCAGCGCGCCGGCCAATCTACTCGCCAATCCAGTTTTACCTCGCCGCTCTGGTAGCTTGTCGCTTGTTCATTACCATCCTTATCCAAATATCGGATAATTTTTTTATCAACATCAATGCCGACAAAAGGTCGTTTCTTCAAGTAGCCGCCTTCATTTACCTGTATAGGCGACCATTGCTGGTCGAGCGTACGCCCCGAGACGTCTTCTAGCACTCGCCTTGTCTCATCAATCGATTCCAGCACCCGCTCAATCGCCGGTACAAAAAAGCCAGCACGATATTTTTCGTGCGCACGCAACATATCAAACTCAATACCGAGCCGCGCTACACTGTCGAGAAAGCTTTGCAATGCAAAATCTGCATATGATCGCTGCGAACCATCGGGTGCTGGCAAGTCACATAATGGCATGCCTAGATATCGCTCGTACTCTGCCGGAACCGATGACGGAACTTTTCGGAAACCGTCTAAATCATCGACAAAGTGTACGTGTCGCACGCGACGCCCCCGTTTGCGCAGCTCGCGCAACAGCGCATCACACGTAATAATTTCACGTAAATACCCCATATGGTACGAGCCGGATGGCGCAATACCGCTTTCGATTAACAACTCACCTTCCGGGTGCGCTTGCGTCAGTTCGTCGGCAATTTTATTCAACCACTGCATATACGTGAGTTTTTATCCTTTCCTTCTCATTAACAGTTAGTATACCTCAGATAGATATGAGTCGAAACTGGTAGTAATTATTGCACGTCTGAATCTAGTATTTGGTCGCTACGTGCGATAGCTAGACCGCGAATAATCATATCTCCTTCCTTTATACAATACGGCACAATTCTCTCGTTGCCCTCTTGCAACCGTCGGTTCATTTCAAGCCAAATGCTGTGGACACCCTGTTCTAACAGGCGCTCGGGGTTACCACAAAACACTAAAAACGGTTCGGGTTCATCTACAGGTACTTCGCGCAACTCATCTGAACCAATGCTGTTACTGGCATCAATCGCCTCTGCTACTTGTGCTCTAAATTCACTAAACTCCATACTTTTCTCCTTACTTAACATTAAAAACTCCCCGCCGTGAGTACTTCTGGTCGTATGCACCGGCGGGGAGTTTAAGTTATAAAAGAAGAATACGCCTTGGTGCTACGACCAAAGCTTGGACTTGTTTACAGGCGATAAAATTCTATAAAAACTCATGGCCACTATTTTTCCATACATTAGCACTCTTAGCAAATAGCGATAAAAGTCAAGATATCTTAAAAACCACAAAAAACTTTACTTAACTAAATTTACTATTTTTTAAAACATATGTTCCATTTTGTTTGAGCTTTTTCTACCCTAGTTTTTCGGATTAGAAATAAACGCGCCACTCGACTGGCGCGTTTATTTATATACTGATCTATGCTATTTCGGCAATCTTATAAGTAGCAGTTTCGGCGGGCGTAACGATTTCGACTTCTTCTCCCTCTTTTTTGCCAAGTAGAGCTTTGCCGATTGGTGACTCATCAGAGATTTTTCCATTTAGTGGATCGGCTTCGACAGTCCCGACCACCTGAAACTCTTTGGTCTTTCCTTTGGCTTTGAGCTTTACGCTAGAACCTAAACGCACCTTATTGTCACTTTTTGGTTTAGAGATAACTTCAACGTTTTGCAAAATGTTTTCAATTTCTCCAATTCGTCCCTCAACACGCTCTTGCTCCTGGCGAGCTGACGTATACTCAGCATTTTCACTCAAATCGCCAAATTCACGCGCTGTTTTGATTCGCTCGGCAATTGGTCCGCGTTGAGCAACCAAATCCTTAAGTTCGGCCTCTAACTCCGATACGCCTTCCTTTGTCAAATGAAACTGTTTTTTCATAATTACATACCCTTCCTTTATCAGGTCACCTCTGTTTAGGTCTCACAGAATGGCCCTAGTATATCAAGCTTTTTTGCCACCTACTAGCTCTTTTATAAGCTGGTTCTTATTAACCGTTGTTGCATCCGCAGAACTGCGTGATTTTAACTCAAATACCTGCGCTTCTGTCGTCTTATCGCTGACGACGACACGGTACGGTATACCCAGCAAATCGGCATCAGCAAATTTTTCACCCGGGCGCGCATCCCGGTCATCATATAATACTGAGATATTTCTGTTCGTCAACTCATCGTACAATTTATCGGCTTCTGATATCACATGTGGTGTATTTCCGAGCCTTGCAAGATAAACAACCGCCGGTGCAATACTACGTGGCCAAACCAGACCTTTATCATCAGAGAATTTCTCGGCTAGCACTCCTATTAACCGTGACACGCCTATGCCATAGGAACCCAAGTGAACCGGTTGCCTGCTACCCTGCTTGTTAGTAAACATAAAGTCCATTTGTTCACTTTTTTGTGTTCCAAAATTAAAGATATTACCCACCTCGGCACTTTTTACTTTTTCTAACTCGTCGCGCTTTACACCAAGATCTGTCAGTGTCTTATCGTCCATAACCTCTTCGTTCACGGCAATATTTTTTTTGCGGTGCACATAAATAACATCTTCACCTGCTTCACAGATTGTCTGAAACTCATGGCTAAACTGTGTAAAAGCTCCGCCGCTAGCAAACGTAATGTAGGTCTCATCGCCTATCCCAAGCCGTTCATATACTCGGTTATAAGCCTCTATTGTTGCTTGATAAAACGCCTCATGCTGAGCCTCATCAATGCTGCAAGAATACATGTCTTTCATCAAAAACTCACGCCCCCGCATCACGCCGCTCTTGGCTCGCAGCTCGTTGCGCATCTTTGTCTGAAACTGGTACACGTTAATCGGCAAATCTTTATAGCTGTTTAAGTGCTGTTTTACCATCTCGACAATCGGCTCCTCGTGCGACCAACCTAGCCCGACTTCCGTGCCATCTTTCAGTTTAGATTTAAACCAAATGTCGACTATTTCATCATTCCAGCGATCAGTAGCCTCCCAGGTAGCTTTGGGCTGCAAGCTGGTCATCAGCAGTTCCTGGCCGCCTACAGCGTCCATTTCTTCTCTTATAATGCGCTTTATATTTTCAAGTACCTCAAGTCCAAGCGGTAAATAACTATAAGCTCCGGCCATTTCTTTATGAATGTAACCAGCCTGAATTAACAGTTGGGCGTTACGTGCGGTTTCATCCGCCGGCACGTCTTTGCGCGTACGAGTAAATAGTTGTGAACGTCTCATCGTAGCTTCATTCTACCTTAGAAAATTCTGAATATAAACAATAGGCTAAAAGCAATCATATTTTTAATAGCGTGTAACCCGATCGCCGGCCACAGACTACCGGTTTTTTCGCGCAACCCGACAAGTACTATTGACAGGACGAACGTATCAATCGCCACCGCCCAGTGTAGTGGATCACCGCTACCAAAACCCAAATGCGCTGCCGCGAATACAACGCTGGTAATAAAACCGGCAACCCACATGTTCATTCTCCGTCGTAATCCGGTGTATAAAAATCCACGACATAGAATCTCTTCGTATAGCGGCGGCAAAACAACTAAACCTACAAATACCACTAGTAGCGGCCAGCCGCTGACTGCCCTGTCAAACCCCAGTTGTTGTTCTTGCTGAAAATCAACACCTGGCAAAAAGTTATAAACCGCTACCGATGTGACGATGAATAGCGGAAAATAATACCCGTACCCTAGCAAGGCATTCAACCCGTCTTTGAGCTGTGGTCTCTTGAGACCGATACTTCGCCAGTTGGTTTTCGTCCACCGCAAAATAAGTCCAATCAACGCCGTACCAAGCAAAGCCGTCAAGAGAGACATCGCAAATAGGGCGTACTGGTTTGATTGTAACCACCTCTGCGCCTGATCCGACGAACCAAACCGCAATGCCGCATAGCCGCCCACTACGACTAAGCTCAATATCTGAGCCGAAATATAGACAGCGAACGTCCCAAACAAACTCAGATTAGGCGTGAGACCTAAAAAAGGAGTTTTAGGTTTTTCGGCTACTGATTGCTGTTCATGGTCGTTATCAGTCATGACGCCATCCCCACATCAGTTCTCAGAAAAAACGCCGGATATCAACGACTGTTATAACCACTATAAGTAGCATCAGCACCATAAACCCGGTGCCGTGAATGCGCTCTTCCAGTTCTTTGTTAAGCGGTTTTTTCAACGTCCTAAATATCAATGTTACAAACAGCCGTCCGCCATCAAGTGCCGGTATAGGCAGCGCGTTCATGATCCCTAGACTCACAGATACCAAGGCAATAACAAACAGTACTTGCGCAATACCGATTGCAGCGGTGTCGCTCAATATCATAAATACAGCAACTGGTCCACCTACCGCTTCGCCGGCTACTTCTGGTTTTCCAGCAAAAAGATTTTGAACCACGTAACCCAAGCCCCGTAATGACACATCGGTATACTGCAGCGTACTGACAGCACCGACTATCGGTGCCGACCACGTTGCCCGTATTACTTGAGCATCAGCCGGCGCCACTCCAAGATAGCCCTGACCGTTGGCATCTTCGTTAAGTGTCGCGCTAGTTTTAAATACCTCGCCATCACGAACATATTCAATATCTACCGTTTGTCCACGCAAACTTTCGGTAATTGCCGGTAGTTCATCAGCCCGCTCTATAACCTCTCCATCCACCCGTTGTAGCTCGTCACCAGACTGCAAACCGGCTTCGGCCGCCGGAGAGTCTTCAACCACGCCGACAAATATCTGACTGCTCACCAGCTCAGTATCGGCTGCTACACTAAATTGCTCGCGATCATAAAACGGCAGATCTGCTAAGTTTGCCTTGGGCATACCGACCAGTGCCAAGGTGGTGAACAGTATGGCTGCTACCAAGAAGTTCATACCCACACCGGCCAACAAAATTTTTACCTTGGCACCTAATTTTGCGGCACCATAGCTACCTGGGGTGTCGTCCTCGTCGTGTTCACCTTTGAGCTTGACGAACCCGCCCAAAGGCAGCCAGTTAAGCGTGTAGGTTGTGCCGTGCTTCTTGGTTAGCACTTTTGCCCGTGGCGGGAAACCAATGCCAAATTCTTCAACTTCCACCCCATTACGACGTGCGGCAATAAAGTGGCCAAACTCGTGCACCACCACCAAACCGACAAATAACAAAATACCCAAAATCAATAATACAATTGCCATTATTGCCCGAACCTCCGCTGTCTATTTTTGTAGTCTTCTATTGCTGCATCAAAATCATCAGTGTCAAAATCCGGCCAGTGTTTGTCGGCAAAATATAGTTCGGCATAGGCGGCGCGCCACAGCATGAAATTACTTATTCGCTGCTCACCAGAGGTTCGTATAATCATATCAACCGGCGGAATATCAGGCGCATAGAGGTACTTTTCCAGCGTTGCCGGTTCAAGCGCACGCATGTCCTCACCCGCCTCGTTTGCTTGCCTGACAGCCTCGGTAATTTCTTGTTGTCCGCCGTAGTTAAAGCACAATCCAACCGTACCGGCAGTATTGTTTATGGTTAGCTCCTCGGCTTTTTCTATGGCATCTAATAACTTTTTATCCAGCTTATCCTTGGTACCTAAAAACCGTACCCTAATATTCTCTTTGTGCAGCTCTTTGACCTCATTATTCGCCACCCAAAGCGCTAGATCCATCAAATAACCGACTTCTTCCTCGGATCGTTTCCAGTTCTCGGTGGAAAACACAAATACTGTCAAATAGCGTAAACCTTCCAGTTTCAACGCATGTTTAGCGATTGTTTTTAGATTTGCGTATCCTTTGCGATGCCCGTCCAGGGTTGATAAACCTTGCGCTTTTGCCCAACGACGGTTGCCGTCAAGTATCAGTCCGATGTGAGTTGGTTGGGTTGCTTGTTTGTTGTGCTGCATGCTATATAAGTATAACCTAGCTCGTTGTTTAAGTAATGAATTTTCTGAGTCCCAGCCGCTTGCTAAATTCTTTTAACATGAGACTCGACCTAAACGGTCATAATCTCTTGCTCTTTGGCTTTGGCGTGAGTTTCAGCCTGTGACTTTACTTCTCCCATAGCCGTATCAACTTGTTTTTGCAGATGCTTGGCATCGTCATCGCTGATATCTTTGTTTTTCTTTGCTTGATCAATTTCTTTATTGGCATCGTGCCTAACGTTGCGCATGCTCACCATACACTCTTCCAGTTTGGTTCCGACTAATTTAACGTACTCCCGGCGGCGCTCTTCGGTCAACGGTGGTACTGGCACGCGTACGACCTTGCCGTCATCCATCGGATTCATTCCTAATCCTTGATTGTTACGAATCGCTGCTGAAATAGCCTGAATATTATTCGGGTCAAACGGCGTAATCTGCAAAAGTTGCGGCTCGGGTGTGCTAATGCTGCCTACCTGGATCAATGGCATTTCCGTGCCGTATGCCTCTACCATTACACCATCCAACATGCTCGGGTGCGCCCGACCGGTGCGGATTTTTTTTAACTCATCCTCGAAGTGCTCAAGCGCTGCGTTAAACTTGGTTTTTGCTCGGTCTACTAATTGACTTGGATTCATATACTCTGATTCTACTTTCTCTGATTATAGCTTCCTATTGCAACTGTCTTTGCGATACACATGGTCCGCATGCACGAAAACGCTCTATCTCTGGCCTCTTCATCTCTTGGGCCAGGATACATATCAGGCCAATTCCCATCGTTTTCTACAGCAAACTCCACACCATCTATTGCCCGCTCACGGACACTGATATCGCTCGCACCTTCTACGGGGCACTCTTTGCCACATGTCTCAAATGGCTCACATCGTATTTTTTGTGGTACACCCATTTAATCACCTCCTGAACATATTTATTGTAGTACGGATTAAACAATTACTGAAGGATCGTGGCTTCATCCTGGTGTTTTTTGAGATGAGTCCGTAGACACCATCCCGCTGCTAGAAACTATAAAAGGGCTCGATCCTATTTATCAATGTTAAGCGACTTCGCCCAATGCGACACGACTAAACCGGCGTACTACGATGTTCTCGCCCAGCTTAGCGATGTTCTCTTTAACGTACTCACCTACGGTCTGATCCGGATCTTTAACAAAAGGTTGGTCCAACAAACAGCGTTCTGCAAAATGCTTTTTGACCATACCGTCTACAATTTTATCAATCATATCAGCTGGCTTGCCATCGGCTTTTGCTTTATCAACAAATTCTGCACGGATCTTGCTAGACTCTTCCTCTGGCACATCATCGGTGCTGACATACTGCGGCGCTGAAGCAGCAATATGCATAGATAAATCTTTTACAAGCTCAGTAAATAATTCGTTACGAGCTACAAAATCAGTCTCGCAGTTGACTTCTACCAACACCCCTATACGACTGTCGTGGTTGTAGGTTCCAACTACTCCAGCGCGGGCTTCACGTTCGCCACGCTTTTCGGCCTTAGTTAAACCCTTCTTGCGCATGGCTTCCAACGCCTTATCAAAATCACCACTAGTTTCTTCTAGAGCGGCTTTGGCATCCGTCAAACCTACACCCGTCAGATTCTTTAGCCTCTTAATATCATCAATCTTAATATTCGCCATCAATATTCTCCTTCATCAAAAATTACTGTCTACTTATCTTTGTCTTTATCTGCAGTTTTAGTAGTTGTTTTTGTGGCTGCTTTTTGATGTTTTACCTTACCGTTTTCGATTGCCGATTGAACATAGCCGACAATCAATTGAATCGTCTTGATCGCATCATCGTTAGCCGGAATAGGGTAATCAATATCTGTCGGGTCAGCGTTAGTATCAACTAAGGCGACAACCGGCAAACCAAGCTTACGTGCTTCACGTACTGCATTAATCTCGTGAATAATGTCTACCACAAATACAGCGCCAGGTTTGGCTTGCAATTCCTTAATACCACCGTACATGTGATTCATTTCGTCGATTTCTTCCTGAAACCGCTGCACTTCTAGTTTGCTATATTTAGCCTCTAGCTGACCACTCTCCATTTTGGACTCTTGATCTTTTAGGTGCTTAACACGCCCGCCAATAGTATTACGGTTGGTTAACATACCGCCAAGCCATCTTTCAACCACATACGGCATGCCGGTTTCTTCGGCAGCTTTTTTAACGACATCTCGCGCCTGTCGCTTAGTGCCGACCAATAGCACTTGCTTGCCCTGCGCAGTCGTATTTTCTAGAAACTTTAGGGCGTCCTCCAGCTTGTCGACCGTTTTTGTCAGGTCAATTATGTGGTTGCCCTCGCGCTTGCTGTGAATATACGGCGCCATCTTTGGGTGCCACCGGCTGGTTTTGTGGCCAAAATGGGCTCCGGCCTCTAATAGTTGTTTGATATCTACCCCGTTAGAAACTTTCTTCGTTCCTGTGGTAGTAGTTTTATCCTCTTTTGTTTCTGTCTGTTTGTTTCTTACGGGGTCTACCTTTGTGGTAGTTGCTTTTGTGGTTTTGGTGTCTTTAACGTCCTTGGTTTCTGACGCAGATTCAGCTTTTGTAGCCATATCGTTTACTGCTTCCTTTCTTATGCTCCTCGGTTTCTCACGGTTATTTTAGTAATATGCAATCAGATTACTAAATACCGCGAAAAGCGGAGGGGCTGATTCTTGACCTTCATTTGGGTGCCTTTGCTGCCCTGCACGGGTAAAGCCAAGGAGAACCACTATCCCAAACTGCTTAATTTGTAGTGACCCAATACTACCAGATAAGCATCAGGGACGCAAGCGGCATTCGTAGCTGTTTATCGGAAGACAAACCATCGTTTTGTTTTTCACAATTTTGGTAACGGAACACCGGTCTGCTTGCTCACTTGGCGTGCCCACTCAAACAGAGCCTCCATTTGACGCTCAAGTTCAACTTTATCTTTGGCGGTCAGCACTTTTTTAGCCTGGATTTTGGTGATAATACTATAAATTTCTTTGATGTCACTCTCTACACCCAGCAACCTATTGTCAATATTCGTCAACTTAGCATTCATCTCACGCATCTCGGCATGCAATGAGACGTTGTCGTTTTCTAGCCTGGTAAGCCGCCCGTCAATTTGCTCAAACCGCCGGTCTACTTGCTCGAACCGTTGGTCCACTTGGTCGAAACGCTTGTCCACAAGCGAAGCTAGGCTTTGGATAGCCTGCGCTATATCATCAATATCGGTCGGCTTATTAGAACGCTCCTTAGTCATGTCTCTAGTATACATATACCCGGTGCCAAGATACTACTTTATTAGAAATAAAAATCTCATTTATCCACATTCAAACAAGCAACAACCGTCAATCGCTTGAATGAAACTACACAGGTACTTAATACGATCAAATACTTTCAATTTATTGACGGCCGTCAATAAATTGAAAGTATTTTTTATTTGTGGTTGTTGGTATTGGTGTCAGGAGTAGTTTGTGTGAGTGACTAAGACAACTAGTGGTAGCGGAGGGGGCAGAATGTGCGGGGTGCGCTTGTCTGTCAATATGGCGGTCTCGGGCTTTGTAGTAATGCTGCGAAGATAGCTCGTACTTAATTGAGAGCAAATCTTAAACGCGCCACTCGACTGGCGCGTTTATTTTACTCCTTGATTACTAAAAAATTTAGTTAGGTAGTACGGTGTTATTAATAAAGTTTTGACATGCAATTAAGGTAATTTATTGTGTTACAATAACCCCAAAGGACAAGCGTGATGTTGAGCCAGAAATCAAAACCAACATTTGTATCATTCAGGCGGGCTCTAAAGGGTATCTATAGACCGGGGTTAGTATTGCTGGGTCTGGTGTTTTGCGCTGGTTTATGGCCAGGTGTAGCCTTGGCTCAACTCACCCCACCCAGCGGCCCAAATAGCCCTAGTTCGCAGCGTCCGACACTAAGCCAAGTCTACGATAAGCTAACGACTGGCTCTGCCTCGCCAACCCAATCCGGATTCGTCGGACCAACCAGCGGACCAAGTAGCACTACCATGCATAGCCTCAATGACTTAATGGCTCTCATGCCAGAAGTAGATGACACCAATTGCGCTCAGCCAAGTGACGTGATAGACGGCCAGACTTATTGGGGGTTATGTAGCACAGATTGGGGGCCACAGGTAGGGACGGCGAGTAGTGTGAATGATGATTGGCCAATTCGGTTAGCCGCTACAGGAAGCAGCAACAGTTTTGCCACTGGAGATGACGGTGATTTACAAATCGGGGTAACTACCAGTCCACGCTTTACAGATAACGGTGACGGTACAGTTACCGACAACATTACCGATCTTATATGGCTTCAAGATGCAAACTGCAATGGCGGAAGAACTTGGTCAACGGCTGTTTCAGACGCGAACAATCTAGCAAATGGTAGCTGTGGGCTCACTGATGGGAGTAGTGCCGGCGATTGGCGACTACCAAATGTTCGGGAGCTATACAGCGTTCTCGACTTCGGACACTATAATCCAAGCATTGTGAGTGGCCATCCATTTACAAACTTACAAACCGACAGCTACTGGACTTCTACTACGCGCGCACCTAATACTTCCGATGCATGGCGTACAAGTATTACTTCAGGTGGGGTGGGTGCTAGGGATAAATCCTTGGGTGCTTTTGTCTGGCCAGTTCGATAAAAATCAAATTTTTTTATATAGTTACCCCTACTGATACGAGGTTAGGTTTACCTTACAGGAAGTACGTAGTTAGTGCTGGTTTTGGCAACAATTGGCGTGTAACCATCGCTGAAGCCAACGAGTAGAGCATTGTTTGCTCCAAAACTAACCGATGTCCAGTAATGTTGGCCAGATGCTACACTAGCAAATGGGTGACCTGAAGGTAACGGAGGATTCCACCTACTATAGTCAATCAAGCTTGTTAACTCGTATATATTAGGGAGTCTCCAGTCTCCAGCAACTGAACCATCACTGAGGCTGCAGGAACCACTCGCTAGGTTGTTGGCGTCATTGATTGCAGTTGCCCAATCTCTTGTACCAAAACAATTAGCATGACGTAACCAAACTAAACCAGTTAGGTTGTCAGTTATCGTACCGTCGCCATTATCAGTAAAGCGTGGGCTGGTGGTTTCTCCTCTTTCTAAATCTCCGTCATCTCCAGTAGCATAACTGGTGGTTTGTCCGGTAGCAGCAAGCTTAACCGGCGTAAACGCTTCAATAGTCCCCGCTTCACACAAACTCCAGTATGTTTTTCCGGACGTTACCTGGTTGCTCTCAGCGCAATCCTGATCGGCCTCTGGCAGCAGGCCGAATAACTCATCTAAGCTGCACATTGGGGTGGTGTCACCCGGGCCGGTGGTTGGTTCGGTGAAGGTTGCGACCATAGTACCGGCGGCTCCGGTTTGTAGGCGGTTGCATAAGTCATCTAGGGTGTAGCTTTGGCTGGATGGGTCGGTTGGTGGAGCTGGTGGGTTTAGGCTGGCAAACACGGCACCGCCAATACCAAGCAGTAGTACGGCAATCAGGATAGGGACTACTCGCTCTCCCATGAAGCTAAGTGTCTTTTTGATAGCTGTGGCTAGTGTTTGTATTAACCGTTTGATAGTGGCTCCACTGTCTTGCTGTCTTACTCTCTTGCCTACTTGCTTATGGTAGGTAGTATAGCAGAGGGAAGGGCTAGGGTGTAGGGGTTAGGGTGAAGACAGGGTGAAGGGTACAGGGTGAAGGGTTTAGGGTTTAGGGTTGTGTGGGGGTATGGGGTTTAGGAGTTAGCAGAAGCCCCTGGTTACGAAAACACACAACTACTCGCATGTTTGGTAGACTCTGCTTCTTTTTGCGCTGCACCCTACACTACACCCTGCACCCTATACCCTACATATGTTGACAACAACCTAACAGGGGTGTACACTGCACCGGTCTAAATTTATACAATGACGGTCGACTGCAGTTACGGCTCACTGCTAACCGGCCTAGTAATTAAGTAGCAATTAAGCAGCCAGGGATTTATAAATGAAAAAAGATTTACACCCCAAGGACTACCGCCCGGTCGTCTTTCAGGATTTATCAAATGGATGGTCGTTTTTGACACGATCCACTGCCCCAACCGAAGAAACCACTAAATGGGAAGATGGCAAAGAATACCCTCTGATTAAAGTGCACATTAGCAGCGCTTCTCACCCATTCTTTACTGGTCAAGAAAAACTACTCGACGTCGAAGGTCGTGTAGACAAGTTCAAAGCTCGTTTTGCTGCCGCTAAAGACCGCCAGGAAGCTATGAAAAAAGCTGCTACCAAAGCAAAAACTCGCGCCGAAAAGAAAGAAGCTGAGAAGGAAGAGGCTGAAGAAACTACCGAAAAATAGTTGGTAGTGGACAGTAAAAGGTCGACATAGATAGCGAGTAGCGTTTAGCGCACAGGGATGAGTCAATAGTTCAGTGATTTAATTTTGAGCTGGCCGTCAAAAAAACACCCCCTATTCCTCCCCCTTCCACCCTAACCCCTAAACGCTATACCCTAGCCACCCACTAGACCCTGGCCCCTAAACCCTATACCCTATTCAATATGGATCAAAAAGAACAACAACTACGAGCCGAGCTAGAAGAATCACGGGACAAGCTAACTGACCCGGAAATTTTTAGTGACCCAAAGTATCCAAAACTAGCTAAGCGCCAAAAGCACCTGGAAGACGTTCTTGCCCTGTTCGATGAGCGCAACCAGCTCACTGAGGCTCACGCACAAGCCACCGACATGGCCAGCGGCTCCGACCCAGAACTGGCGGAACTTGCTAAAAATGAACTTATGGAGCTGGAGCCTAAGTTGGCCAAAAACCAGGAAAAGTTAACTGAAGCACTCACTCCCAAAGACCCCAATGATGATAAAGACATTATTATTGAAATCAGAGCGGCAGCCGGTGGCGATGAAGCCAGCCTGTTTGCTGGCGAGTTATACCGTATGTACGTACGCTGGGCAGAAAATCATAATTATAAAACCGAGCTCATTAGCGAAAGCCCGTCGGACGCCGGCGGCTATAAAGAGATTGTCTTTAGTGTCCGCGGCGAGGAACCCTACCGCATGCTCAAATTTGAAGCTGGTGTACACCGAGTACAGCGCATCCCAGTAACTGAAAGTCAGGGTCGTGTACACACCAGCACCGTGACGGTAGCCGTTATGCCCGAAGCCGAAGAAACTGATGTAGAGATAAATGAGGCTGATCTTAGAGTTGATGTCTACCGCAGCGGTGGCAAAGGCGGCCAAAGCGTCAACACCACCGATTCCGCGGTTCGTATCACACACATACCATCCGGGTTGGTTGTTGCTAACCAAGACGAAAAATCGCAGATTAAAAACAAAGCCAAAGCGATAAATGTGCTGCGCGCCCGTTTGCTCCAGGCAAAAATTGATGAGGAACATCAGCAGCTATCCGATGCCCGCAAAAAACTAATCGGCAGCGGCGCGCGCAGCGAAAAGATCCGCACCTACAATTTCCCTCAGGATCGCATCACCGACCATCGCATCGGCTACTCACGCAGTAACATCCCTGCCGCCCTCAGCGGAGACATAGACGATCTGATTGAGCGGCTACATGCCGCCGAACACGAGCTTTTGAGTTCGGAATAAACCAGCTGTGGGTGGTACAATGGACTCATGAGCGAAGACCAATTTACCAAACTATTCAAAGAGGTTCAGAAGGTCAATACTAGACTGGAAGCTCACGCAGAAGAGTCCAGACAACAACACCTGGAGATTAATGGTGCTATAGGTGATTTGGCTGGACAGATAAAAGATTATCACCAAGAAACGATATTGCTCGCGCGCAAGGTAGACCGCCTGGAGCGTTGGATTCACGAAATCGCCAAGCAAACCGGTGTCAAGCTATCTGAAATTTAGATTTAGACCTTGAAAACAAACGCTTTTTTAAACTCAGCCCAAGAGAAATTGAACAACAACGGCATTGCCACTGCCCGATTGGACTGTTTAATTTTGTTAGAGGATGCAACTAACCAGAGTCGCTCGTGGCTGTTGGCACATCCAGAATATGAGTTGAAAAGTTATAAAGTTGAAAAGTTGAAAGATCAGATTGAGCGACGCGCCAACCATGAGCCCTTGGCATACATACGCGGTAAGTCAGAATTTTATGGCCGCGAGTTTATTATTAACTCGCACACCCTACAGCCTAGACCAGAGACCGAAACGATGCTTGAACTATTGTTCAAGCAAGTTGAAAGTAAAAAGTTAAAAGTAAAAAGTATTGTAGATGTAGGGACTGGCAGTGGATGTATTGCGATTACCGCTAAACTGGAAATGCCAGAGCTCGAGGTGTACGCGACTGATATCGATGAAAATTGCATAAAGACTGCCAGGCAAAATGCAAATAGCCTAGGTGCGGATATAAAGCTCCTCCACGGCAACCTCATAGAGCCAATGTTCAAACTTCAAACTTCAAACTTCAAACCATGCATAGTTGTAGCGAATCTGCCCTACGTTCCTGATAATCACACGATCAACCAGGCAGCCATGCACGAACCCAGACACGCTATTTTTGGCGGATCTGACGGACTAGACCTATACCGCGAGCTGTTTGACCAGCTTCAATCGCTGCCAAACCAACCAGCATTTATACTAACCGAAGCTTTGCCTCCGCAACATAAAACACTTCAAAATATAGCCAAAACTGCCGGCTATAACCTGCAGCAAACTCAGGATTTTATACAACTATTTAAGCAAGACTAGTTTTGCGGGAACTCGCCAAGCCTCACACTAATTGATTGTTCTTGACCATCACGAATTATGGTAAGCGTAACTTGTTCGCCGACTTGCAAACGGCCTATCAAAGACGCCAAACTATTGCTCCCGTCAATCTCCTCACTGCCGACATGAGTAATGATATCGCCTTCTTGCAAACCAGCTTCATCGGCCGGACTGTCGGCCATAACAGATGACGGTTCGCCTTCTTCAGCCGGCACAATATAAGCGCCGCTGGTTACGTCTAAATCAAACTGTTCCGCCAACCCTTCGTTTAGCTGCACATACCGCACGCCAATATAGGGGCGTTGCAACTCCCCTTCATTTAAGACGCTGGATATAAGCCCTTTTACATCGTCAATTGGTATGGAGAACCCGATACCCTCAGTTCCGTCGCCTCGCGCTACTGCTGTATTCACACCTATGACTTCACCTTTGAAGTTCACCAGAGGACCGCCAGAATTTCCCTGATTTATGGCTGCATCTGTCTGGAATAAATTCTGCAGCGTGTCAGCTCCACGGCTGCCACCCGCTCGAACATTCCGACCAAAACCGGATATAATCCCTGATGTCACAGTATTTTGAAATTGCCCAAGCGCATTGCCGATAGCAATTACCCTATCACCTACCTGCACTTCGCCAGAATTACCTAGTTCAACTGGTTTTAGTTGATTGCCGCGTGCGTCATTAATTTTTAAAAATGCAATGTCCAGCGGGTCATTAGCACCCGTCCGGCCAATCACCTCCACATCATCGAGCTCTGTTCCGTCCGATAACGTCAAACTAACCTCAGCAGTTCCTTCTGGTACAACGTGCCGATTAGTCAATACCGTGCCATCTTCACTAATAATAAACCCGCTCCCTGCGCCGGCTTGCTGCCTGGTTGATGGCCCAAAAAATCCTAGTGAAGTTTGTTCAGTCACTACATGCACCGAGACAATGCTTTCGCCGACTTCGTCAACGATTTCACTGATTGCCTGTCCCTCGTTTACAACTACTTCTTGTGCTGTCTGTGTCTCCTGATGCTGGCGGCTGCCAGAGGCCAACCACCCGCCCAAAAAACCAGCCGATGTACTCAGCAAAAACACTAGCCCAACTAGTGCCAACTTGGCTCGATCAAAATTCAACATAAATTGTCTTGGTTCAGAACCCTTTGATTGCTTCATAAACCCCCTTTTAAAACCGCGTATCATTTGCTATATCGCTTTGTCGCCCCAGTCAGAAAACGCCAAAACAACCACCACAATAGCTACCATTATAAACATGAATTGCCGTCTTAGTAAGATGGACAACCTGTCAGTCTGCTCCAAATAATACAACCCCGCCAAACCGAACCCAAGAACCGTCAATAATAAGGCTGGCTGCGGCAAAAAATTATAAAACAACAACCAGTGACTCAGGATCCATACCAACGCAGCACAAAAATACCCCCAAGTGTGCGCATATAATGGCGTATGTCGTTCATCAAAACTGGTAAAGAAATGTCGCGCGCAGACGTAGCCGACCACTCCTGCCGACAAAACCATAACTCCAGTCGGCGCCGACCCCCATACCGAGAAAATTGCAATTAAACCAAAGGTGTGGGCAACAAATGCTTGCAGACTTACGGATAAAATATCCGCTTTTGGTTTTAAGACAATCAGCCATATTCCGTATAGCAGGGCAAACAAGGCCTGCATACCACTGCTACCGGTTTGTGTCATGAACCCTAAAATCGCCAATCCTACAATAATATCTACCGCGTTAGCGCGAATATTTGGCCACCAGTGACGCGGCTGTACGGCCAGCATCCGCCACTTGGCAAGCAATACAACCGCCAGTGCAAGCATGACCAAGCCCCACTGCATTAAAACGTACATAACAACCGGTATCAGTATGTTGAACGCAACATACAGTACATGGGCGAACCCACCGCGCGGTTTAATTTTGGAGGCGATTTTGTTCATTAGCTCCCAGTAGTATAACAAAGTCTACGTCACCTGGGTCAAAGTCCTCGTCCGGTAATTTATCAAGCACATCAACCCCGAACCGCTCCTCCAAATAACCCAGGGTATACTCATTCTCCCCATCGCTCAAATCTACAATAACCGTCTCTGTTAAATCTGACCTTGTGTAAAACTCTATTTCATCTATAGTGTAGCCGCGAGCTTTTAAGTCCTCTGTGGAGCGAGTCGCTAGCCCAGGTATACCGGCGGCATTATAAACAGCAATCTTGGCATCTTCGCTTTTTAGGTAACCGTCTCGTAATTCAAACCGTAAGAATTCTTGAATATCGTCGTAGTTACCTAGACCGGCACGAGGTACCACTACTGACAAACCGCCTATGTTATCGGTTGTCAAATAATCGTTTGGAGGCCCGGCCAGACCGATCGATTTAATGTCGTCAGGCTGCACAGCACTGGCATACTCATATAGTTTGGCTAATTCATCGACACCGGTAAAGCTCGTCCGCACATGGTCGCCAAGCGCATCCATAAGCTGCGTCATCCGTACCGGATTAGCATACGTACCAGCTGAAGATATTTTCCTACCAAGCGCAACCAACAGAATCCGTTGACGCTCGGATCTATCAAAATCACCCCGCGGGCTTGTTTTTCGGCTACGAGCAAACGCCAACGCTTTTTGCCCGTCAAACGTTTGATTGCCGGACGCTACGTCCAACAAATAGGGACGGCCGTTTATCAGCATATGTTCGTAAACAGCCAGTTCCTCAGGTACATCAACTTCCACCCCGCCAACTATATCGATAGCCCTTTCAAACCCCTTAAAATCAATAATCACATGGTAATGAATCGGTACTCCGGTTACTTCACTTACCTTAGACCGCGCAGCCTCAAGACCAATTTCTGCTGCCCGCTCTTCTTCATTGCCCTCTTTCATAGCCGCCATTTTGGCATTTGCAAACACTGCATTGATTTTTGTATACCCTCCATAAGGTCCAGCCTGGACATACAAATCCCTCGGAATGCTCACCAATGCACCCTCATCATTGACCGGATCAAGGCTAGCAATCAAAATCGTGTCCGTCAGATCGGGTCCTTCTTGTCCATCACCACCTTTACCCATCATCAGTACGTTAATACGGCCATCCTTGGCGATGTTTTCTTCCAGAACCGACACACCACCACTAAATGTTTGTTGTGCATTCAAAAATGCTCGTCCAAACAAATACCCCGCCGACACGAGGCTGACCAAGAACACAGCGGTGACCATTTTCATCATGACGCGAGACGCCGAAAATCGCTTGGCTCGTTTTGGTTTTTTGATTTTGTGCGGCTTTTCCTCATGTGATTTAGTTTTATCTTGATTGAAAGGTGAATTTGCCGGACTATCCGGTTGTGGGGTCGTATTCCGGGTACCCAGTCCCGCTTGGCTGACCGGATTAAATCCTTCAGCTTGCTTGAAATCGTCCAGCCTATGCCGGCTCATGGAAGGTGTTCGGTTACGATGCGGTGCAAACGGGTTACTTTGATCGCGTCTTTGAGTATCGTCAATAAGACCGTCAACTGACTTACGGCGATGCCTATCTGAAGGAATTTTATAGCGATGATGTTGGTTCATAAATGCTTATGCTAAAGTATACGTTTGCGACCCTGTTTCGTAAACCGTGCATATCCACCAAATGTGCGGTATAGTTGTAGTCTGAATATGCAACAGACACCTATCATACCACAACCGCAGGCTGATTCTGAATCGTCGCATCCGCCTTCTTTTCACAGCCCACCAATTGAGCCGCCCAAACCGGTTAAACCTAGCAAAAAACAACGCCTCAAATCAGCACTGTCTACCATTAGCATCCTTTTGATAGCTCCCATAGTCGCCCTGTTGCTGACCGCCTTCGTGTTCCAATCCTATCAAGTAGATGGGCCAAGCATGGAAACCAGCCTGTACCACGGAGACCGCTTAATTGTACTAAAAACCGCTAAAACCTGGGCTGACCTAAGAGATCAAGACTTCCTACCTGAGCGCAGCGATATAATTGTGTTCAATCGAACGGTGGACAACAATGCACATCAAAATAGACAACTCATCAAGCGAGTAATCGGACTGCCTGGTGATCGAGTCGTGGTACGCGACAATAAGCTTACTGTTTTTAACGCTGACTTTCCGGCTGGATTCAATCCAGATCGAGCTGGAGGCTATCAAGATTATGTGTCGCCCACTACTCCGGGAAACGTAGACATAACTGTACCCGACAATGAACTGTTTGTTTTAGGTGATAACCGGCCAAATTCACTTGATTCCCGCTCGTTTGGTACGATATCGTCCGACGAGGTTATAGGTACGCTTGTGTTTCGAGCCTATCCGTTCCGCGAAGCCAGAACATTTTAGGGTGCTTATATTAATAGCTATTATATAACTACTGGCTGGTTAATGTTTTAACGATACGTCGTAAATCATCGTCGTTTTTAAAGTGAATCTCCAGCCTGCCGCCTTTGGCGGTATGTTTGAGCGTTACATCGGTTTTAAGTTTACTGCCAATCCGTTTTGTCTCCGGTGTGGTTGTAGAAACGCGCTTTACGGCCGCTTTCTGTGAACCGGCACTATTGCGGCTGCCCACAACATACTGCTCAGCCTGACGCACCGACCAACCATTTTTTAAAATCAGCTCTAGCAATTTCTGTTGTTTTACCGTGTCGGGCTTAAGTGCCAAAATTGCACGGGCATGACCTTCAGTAATTTTTTGTTGAGCCAACGCATCGCGCGCTTTTTCAGGCAACTGTAACAGTCGCACAATATTATTTATGGTGGTAGCAGCTTTACCAAGCCGGCTGGCTATGTCTTTATAGTTCATATTGAACTGCTGATGCAGTCTTTCTATCGAGACTGCTTGCTCTAACGGTGACAAATCAACTCTCTGTACATTTTCTATAAGTGCTACTTCTAGCTTCTCAAGCTCTGCGGCGTTTCTAATAACTGCTGGCACCCTGTCCAGCCCAGCAAGTTTAGCAGCTCGCCAGCGTCGTTCACCGGCAACTATTGAATACTTATTGTGTTCAATAGGGGTTACTATCAGAGGCTGCACAATACCGTAACGTTTTATTGAATCTGCTAACTCTTCTAGTGCAGTCTCGTCAAAATGTGATCGCGGCTGATTTTTGTCCGGCGAAATATCAGCAATGAGTATATTTTGTATTCGTTCGCCTTCATTTATAAGGTTCTGGGTATCCAGACCTTTTGGTATAAGCGAATCGAATCCACGGCCTAATCCGGTTTTAGCGCTCATGCTACTGCCCTTTTTATTATTTCTTTTGTAAGCTGCTTGTAAGCACGAGCCCCGCGTGACCATTTATCATGATCGGCAATTGTTTTGCCATAACTTGGTGCTTCAGCTAAACGGACATTTCTCGGAACCACTGTACTTAAAACTTTATCTCCAAAATGCTTTTTTAGTTCAGCTTCAACTTGACCGGACAAACTCGTACGTGCATCATACATTGTGAGCACCACACCAAGTATTGAAAGATTATGATTTAGCCCATGCCTTACTTGGTCTATAACGCTAAGCAACTGGCTTAAACCTTCCAACGCATAATACTCGGCTTGAACCGGAATCAATACACTATCGGCAGCAGTTAACGCATTGACCGTAAGTAACCCAAGCGATGGCGGACAATCTATCAATATATAATCATGGCTACATTTTTCGATTGCTCGTTTTAATAATGTCTCGCGGCTCAGCGTACCGACCATATCAACTTCTGCTGCAGCTAAGTTCGCGTTACTCGGCAGTACAAACAACCCATCGGTTTCAGTCTCAAGTATGGTTGACGCGGCATCCGCATTATCAAACAATACATCATATAAGGTTGAGCCGAGCGAATGTTTATCCAAGCCAAGTCCACTTGTAGCATTACCTTGAGGATCAGCGTCAACCACCAAAACTGTCTTGCCAGCTTTAGCTAGATAAGCCGCGACATTAATAGCCGTCGTAGTCTTGCCGACTCCACCCTTCTGGTTAATAACCGCAATAGTATGACTCATGTATATGTTGTACCCCTATTACATCTAGATTACCACTATTACCTCACCCAGTAAACGCCGTAAAAATATCATTTTAGACCGTTTTTAAATGATTAGCTATTGGTCTCACGCCAAAAAACCGCACGTCGTAAAATACTACATACTCTCATCAACTACCGCATATATGTCAACATATTGACATATTTTGTTAAACTAGCCGTATAATACTAGCCTTTTTAGGTTATTCTATTGTTTCCAGAAAGTCTTTCCATTTGTCCTCTGGGATCTCACGCTGGGAGTGGGCGAAGATCAATATCCCTTCCCTGACCATGATTGCTGTCTGTGGGCCGTTGGTACTTTTCCCGACAAAGGCCATCCCGTCAGATAGTTCAATTTGCTCAGTTGCAAAGATATCGCCCGCTAACTTCTTGAGGCCTTCTTGCGGGTTAGTAGAGAAGTTTTCTGGCATTTCTTGCTGGCTAACAGTTACAGCGACGTCGTCAACTCTACTCGTAAAGCTCGCCACCTTCTTGTCGCTATCATAGCGGAGCCCACTTAGCACTGCGCCGCTATCGCTTGGTGGTAGTAGAGTTGCAAACGGTGGAACTTGAGCGCTATCAGATAACACACCACCCTGTTGCTCTTCTACTTCTGTGCCATTTCTCGTCAGAGACAACGCCACTGCTCCTACTAAGACTAGGGCTACTACCCCTGTACCAGCTGTCGCCAACTTGATTTGCTTGCGGTTTAGCCGAGGAGGCCTCAACTTCGGTAGGGTCTTAGGAAAAAACTGCTTTATTATTGACTCTTTTTTACCGCCCGGCTTGGGTGGTGCGACAGCTTGGGCATCTTTAGCTAACCGGCTGCGGATGTAATCGTAGGTCTCCGGTTTTGCTGGTGCGTTTTGTTCAACTCCGGCACGCTGCTGTAGCGCTCGCAACTCGGGGTCGTCGTCTAGCCAAAAATCGTCTTTGTTGTTACCCATATTTATTCCAAGCTTACCATAAAACCGCTTAATCGTGCTCTAGAATGGCGTATCCAGCGGCTGTTGCTCACCGCCAGTAAACGTTTTGCCGTGCCGTAAACGTTTAGACGGGTCAGATGTAAAGAATAGTGACAAGTCGTTTAGTGTAGGACCCCTGGTTACATCGTCTGGGTAACCGTATGTCTGCGAGCTATCTATGGTGATCGTAAAGTAAAAATATCTAGCAAAGTCAGTATCCGTACCCGTACCGTCTAGCGGAACAAAATCTTCCGGATTGCCAAGTGTCACATCACCAAAATCAGTAGCAACACCCCAACTGTTATTGCTCGCTGTCGATGAACGATAGATAGTTTGCCAACGAGCACCAATCGAGTTATCAACTCCGTTCATGAGCCATTTAGTCGGAAAAACATTGGTGTCTGTGTCTATCAACCGCGAATACCGTGCCACCTGTGGTTGTGATTGCAAAGTAGCCGTGTAGTGCTGATTAGACGACAGGATAGTTGTGCCTGAGCTCGAAACTTCTCCGTCAATAGTAATGGAATCAATCCCAAAATCGTTATGCCAAATATCGCCCGTACTACCGAGTGTAACAAGCAGGCGCAACTCCGTGGAGCTATCGCTAACGACGGAGGACAGGTCAAACGATTCCTGATTCCACTGCTGTGTCCCACCAGTAGCAACATCCGGGCCACCCGACCCATACGTGGCCTGTGTTGTCCAGCCTCCACCATTTTCATTTGTTTGTATCTGCACAGTTGCTAGGTTGCTATTGCCACGCTGGTTCCAATAGAATTCAATGTCCCAGTTGTGTGTTTCCGCATTGAGTGTCTTATTAAAGGTCATATGAAAAGTATCCCCGCCTGCAGCTGGAGATGAAGCCTCTGTGTATACATAACCGTCAGGATTACCTCCTTGTCCTGAAGTCGGACCAACATCCACGGACGGAGTATCGTTGGTATCATGCGACCATGCTCGGTTAGTGCCTGATGAGTTTAAACCGTCGGTTCCATTATCAGAAACAAACGTCCATGCACCTTCGTCACCGTCGTTGTCTGCATCAAATGTGTATGTACCGTATGTCACGCTCTGTTGTATACAACCGCCTCCTAACATGTATAGCTTCCCTTCATCATAGGTGACTGCAGAACCGTAGCGTTCACCCTCATACTCAACGTTAGTTTGATACCATTCACCGATACCCGTCGGCTCATTGCCTGTCGCTATAGTAGTATTTGCACTAATAGGTGACACATAGGTGTTGTTTGTGCAGACATTTGCACTGGAGCGCCCGCCAACGATATACATAAATCCGTTAGCTGCAAACCCGTCTGCGCCGCTCACCGCTTGCGTTAAGTTTGTAGTAAACGACCAAGGATCAAGCGTCCCATCCGCGTTTATTTGCGTATATTGCACATCACTAAAATAGTTCGTACCATCATCCCCGCCTATAATGTATAAGTTATTCGCGTACGCGATGGTTGTAAGACCACTTCTAGCTACATCAAACGTATTTGCTTCGGTTGTCCATGTGCTTGCGATGTCACCGCCACTATTAAGCTGGGGCGAAACATAAACTGAGTCGCTTGCATTTCCAGTATTGTCTATACCGCCAGTAATATACAGACGATTATTCCATTGGGCAGCACCAAGCTGTGAACGTGCGCCAGGCAAGCCATTTGTAGCAGCAGACCACGATGATATATCACCAGATGAAGGAGTGGCATAATACACCGATGATTGTGGATCTCCAAGTGAGTCTATCTCCTCTGGGGAGGAGTAATACGTATTAGAGATTGGACGATCTTGGACATTCCCAGGTCGAGTCCAGCCAATTGATATATTGTCTCCGACACTACCCTCTTTGTAGTTTGCTTCAATATAATAAGGCACGCCGGCTGTTAGAGTTACTGGCGAAGATTCTTGGGATCCATACTTAGTCCATTCATTCGGGTTTGTCCAGCCGGTAACAGACGCAATTACGCTAACATTGTCGGGGTTTAAATCCGTACTTAACCGTAATTCAGAACTATCGTCACTAGCTATCCAAAACGTATAATCGCCTGTGGTAGGCGGACATATAATTGCAGACAGCCGTCCGCCGAAATTATCTGCGATATTTGTCGGTCCCGCCAGATCGGAGCCGCTTAGCGTTTGTGTAGAATCTGGATTATCCGGAAAGCTTGGTTCGTTATACAAATCTGAAACAGCCGTCCCGCCGCCAATATCATTCCAGCGCTCAAATCGAGAATTTCCCGTGGTATTTCCACTACAGCTATCATCTCTACCGCCAACGTAGTACAGCGACCCCCCTGCCGACTCAAGCTGCCCCCAGGCTCGCCCTTCAGGTAAAGAACCGGTTGAGTCAGACCAACTCCCTATAGTACCATCCGGGCTAAGTTGGGCATATTGAACGTTATCTGTCGCCGCACTACCAGGGGTAGTACCACCCGCTGCGTAAATATAACCACCCAGTACAGTGGCACTAGCTCCTATACGGCTATTAGCGGTAGCAAAATCTCCAGTGGATTCGGTATAGTCAGCAGTTGCTCCGGAGTTATTATTATAAATTTGGAATGTCTGTAGTGATGGCTCAAAGCTACTACAGCCACCAGGGCTAGCACCAACATTACAGCCACCGATCACGTAAGCATACGAGTTTGACACAACCATACTAAGACCCCAGCGTTGGTTAATCGTAACTACCGATTTATTGAACGTCCCAATAGAACCGTCACTAACATTGACTTTAGCAAACTCGATATCCGGAATAATTGTCCCTCCGCCACCGTCCTCGTATCCTCCAACGGCATATAAGTAGCCGTTGTAGCCAAAGGCGTAGCCGCGCCGGCGCCCAATAGACAGTGTGTTTGGAGACTCAATCCAGCCAGAACCAGACACCGCCACAACGTCATTATTATCATCAAACTGGGCATATAAGACCGTGTCTTTGTCCACTTCTGTATCACTCACACCACCAATCAAGTATATATAGTTTGCATACACCGTACCTGAATGAATACCCAAACCCTGGCTGCCACCAGTGCTTGGATCGGAGTCCATCTGTAACTGACCAGCGGTCGAACAGCTAGCAATAGCACCACCTGTTTGAATATTGCATTTATATATACCGGTGCTGTACGTCGTGCAACCCGCCTGCGTGCTGTCTGTGCACCCCCCAAAGATAAATAGATTGCCCGGATTAGAGCCAGCTGAATCTGGGTTAGCCCTTGCATATGCGAAAGTATACGAAACATTCGCAGCCCCAGTACCAGTTAACGATTGAGATGCCCAGGCGCCTGATAAACTCCCGTCATCATTAACCGTGTTTCTAAATATCGTATTAGTGTTGCCACCGCCATCAAGCCCGCCCACAACGTAAATGCGGCTTTCAAACACTGCCACACCGGCGGCAGCGACACCTGTGGTGCCATTTATCCGGTTTGTGCTATCGACACACCAAGAACCATATGATGACCCACTGCATGTAGCTGGCTCCCGAAGCGTTCCATCTGGGCCAATAGAGACATATGCTATATTCCCAGATACATCACTTGCACCAGGCGTAGATCCGTCACATGTGTAGTCCACGCAGCCGCCAATCACATATAGATACCCGTTAAGGACTACGCTCACGCTCAACATATGACCAATCTGCCCCACAGCGTCACCAGGTGGCGGCAAGTCACAATCATACGGGTCACCACCCGTACAATTACCTGAACCGCTCGCTTCTGTAATACTTACTGTCGAGGCATCACCGTCCTGGTTGATATCACCGTAAATCATAGACGACGCTGCTGTCGTGCAACTCCCATCAACGGTACTCTGCACCATACAGCCTGATACGCCATACAATGTATTCCGCCACGATACAAACCCATACCCCTGCCGCGTGTCCGTTACATTTAGGATGGTATTCCAATCCGTCAAACTACCATCAGCATTGATACTTGCCAGCTGAATATCATCCCGGGTGCTCGTACAGTAACCGCTACCGTTTGTCACCGAGCAACCTCCTGCTATATAAATATAGCCGCCCCATATGGTACTAAAGTTGCCGCCCCACGCCATGCGCGACGTACCAAATCCGTTGGTCTCTACCCAATCGTTCATTGTGCCATTACTATTGAGTCTTGTGTAATACACGCTATCTTGCAGCGTGCCGCTACTATTACCCCCGAGCAGATACATACGGTCGTTATAGACCTCTACTGAGTGGTTATGACGCGCATTCGGCAACGATGTCATGCCCGCAGAAGTCCAACTACTGAGCGTACCATTAGGGTTAATATCGGCAAATTCAACAGTACTCACGCCACCACTCGCTGCATCTGTCTGACCACCGAGCAAATATATGCGGTTGTTGTAGGCTTTGGCGGCCGCAAATGTCCGTTCGCTGCTTAGACTAGTGTCCACATACCAGTGTTCCCAGTTATCCGGATCTGTGTCTGTGGGATGCCACAAGCTAGGCTCGCCATTGGCACCTAACTTTGCAATATAAACAGTGTCGGTGCGGGTATCGCTGCCATCTTGACCACCAAATGCATAAAGAAAACCGTTATACGCGACGACTGATAATGCAGACCTTGGAGCTGGCAAGTTATATGCCGGATCGGTACACCACCCACTGCAAGCTCCTTCACCAGGATTTGGACTTTCTACTATACCTGTAACTGGATTGAATTTGGCCCAATAGACATTAGATTCACTTGCGCCTGTACTTACGCCTGATGAATATTGAATAACGACTAAGCCAGATTCACCATCACTACCAGTGCTGCCAGACCCACCGCCTGACCCACCTATACCTGAGCCGTCCTGCAAAGCGTCACCATTATTTCCTGGAGTAGTACCACTACCAGCCGTATTGGTAGTACTTGAACCAGTAGTGTAGCTAGAGCCACCACCGCCACCACCGCCACCAGCATCTCCACTTGCAGATGCTGATCCACCGCCGCCTCCATATCGCCCGGAACCGCCGCCGCCGCCGCCAGCAACTCCAAGCCCAATATCAGCAAGACCGCCATCACCACCACTTGTTACACCACCATTTCCTGTGCTTCCGTCATCACCTTGACCAGTACGCCCATCAGCGCCATCACCACCTGTCTCACTACTTCCAGCAGATCCGTCATTAAGCCCCCCTGTCCCGGCACTACCACCAGATGACGGGGTGCCGCCGCCACCACCACCAGCAGATGAAGAGTTGCCACCACCTATACCATTTGTGCCTCCTCCGGCGCCTCCGTTACCCCCAGCCGTACCAGAGGAGTTATCGCCACCACCACCGCCGGCGCCACCAGCACCGATAATCAGAGGAGTGGAACTCCGATATACACCACTATAACCACCGCCACCACCACCATCCCCAGAGTAGGTTCTCGCTATGCCGCCGTCACCACCACCACCAACGCGCACATTTAACGTTTCACTGGGGGTTACCGAAACAGTCGACCTAGCAAAACCACCACCGCCGCCATTACCACCTGCACTTGCGCTACCACCGCCGCCACCGCCACCGCCGCCACCCCATGTGCTAATAGTCACTTCTGTAATACCGGTTGGAACCTCGAAATCAAAACTACCAGGGTTGGTATAAGAACTAGCGCTCAGACCGGTTGTTCCTTTGCCACCAATAACATATATATAACCACCAGCAACTGCCGTACCAGCCGCCCATCGCTCCTCATCAAGAGGCATGGTGTTTTGCCATTCGTCAAAACGTGCGCCAGTAGTGCTACCTTTCTGGATAAGCTCGTTGTCTACATTGAAGTCTATGTTTGTTTCATTGTTGCCACGCATCAGCTTACTAGCGGTTTCGATGTATACACTCGGGTCAATACTAATTGGGTAGGTTGCAGTTTGGAGTTCGCTGGCGATAATCTTAAGTTCATTGCCACGGAGCTCAAACCGGGCTTGCGCCGGGCTAAGTTCTCGCTTGCCTTCTAAAATAAACGGCGCCGGGATACGAAACAATAACTGCTCTTTGTTGGCATTTTCTCTAGCATTTTTTAATAGTTCTGCATCCTTTTCAGAACTTGTGCTGACTTTACCAAGCAGTGTTGGGTCGGCACCATATACACCGATAGACCCATCATTTTCTAGGCGCATCTGAGTACCTTCCGGCAAACCAACGTCATAATCAAACGTCATAGTGTCACCCTGGTGGGTATGCAATATGATGTCCTCTTTTATGGCGCTCCCTTTTAATGTATAGACTTTGTGGGCATCCATTCCTTTAAGCGGATACACCACTTGGTTTACGTCTTTGCGCGGCATCCCGAGGCCAAACTTGGGCGTAAAGGTTATAGATACTTCATTCACCGGGTCGGTAATTGATGTGCCTTTTTGGGGATCGAGTGGCAAGGTTGCTATGAACTTCGGTGTACCGCTTTGCCCAACAGACGAACCAACAAACGGAGCGTAGCCTTTGTTGTATTCATACACACCGTTTTCTTCGTCCAGCTGGAGTTTCTCGCCATAACTTTCGACGGGGTCATCCAGCAGCGCACGAGCGTTGGCAGCAAGTTCATAGCTAGCGTCTTGTATGCGTGGGTTGATTAGTCCAAAGAACACGCTGAGCAGTATGAGCAACGCAAGCAATACGTAGCCGATACGTCGCAGTAGTGTGCGCTTCTTAAAGTATTGATCTATGCGGTAGATGTCGCGGGGGACTTTTTGCCACATCAACACTCCCACCTCTTTGCGCCAACTGGAAATATGACGAAAGCTGCGGGCAAAAAACTTGTTTTGGAACGGATTATTTCTTTTACCCATATACCTACACTCGCACCGTTGTTTTGGCGTTTCTCCTAACGCTTAGTATTGTACCAATTTATCTCTAGTGATGAAACTGTTCACAGTAGGATTACTGACCATTAGTTGTGAAGTTCAGCTCGCCGACAAATACATTAGCGTTGCTTTGTGCTTTCACGTTTATCTTGAAGATAACGAAGTTGTTAGCTGACGAGGTGGAGAAGCCACAGCCGTCGGCCTCGTTACCACTGATACCGACCGTCTGCCATGTGTTTGCGGTTGTAGTAACGGTGGTTTCAGTACCACATTGGTTAATCGTGCCGCCTTCGTTGCGGAACATTTCGTAGGTGACTTTGCCGTTACTAACGTTATCTGTACGAGCCGTCAGCGTAATCGTATCGTTACTCGCAAATTGTTTGAAGGCGGTTGGTAACTGGTAGGTAATGTAGATACTGTATTCTTGCTCTGTTATCTGTGGAGATGTCCATTGGTAGAAGTTACGGGCTTCGCCGCTGTCACACATTGTTGTGTTTACGCTGAGGCCGCCGCCGTTACCACAGAAGTCTGCTGTCATCGTACCTACGCCCGTGCCGTTTAGGACAGCACCTGGGAATTCTGGCAATAGGTTGACGTAGTTGTCTGGAGGTGATCCACAAGCACCCCAACCATCAGCCTCGTAACACTGAATGCGTCCGGTTGTCGTGTCGTAGTACATTGAGCCGAGATACGTATCGTTACCGTCATCTACTGGTGGGGTTGATGATCGGTCAAGTGTAAACAGGGTGACTGAACCACCGGTGATACCGCCACCAATTTGGACATGGGATGGGGTTGTGGTGCTATCATTGCGCTGGAAGCTGAGGTTATCAATCCAGAAAGTACGCGCTGTGGCATCTGTCTGGCGGATGATGAGGTCTGGGTTGGTTGCTGTAGTGCCGTCGGTAGTAATCGTGCAGGTAACCTTGGTCCAATCAGATGTCACGATAGTTTGTGTGCTGTACGTATCACAAGCAACTGTGTTGCTACCGCCATCTCGTGAATACAAGACTTCGAGTGTATTGAATGTGCCAGAGTCTAGCCGCGCCGTGAACGATACCTGGTATGTGGTATTGACCACTGGGTTGCCAGATAGGTTGTTGCGGACGCCATGGTTGGCACTAGCCCCGGTTGTAACCTCGACACCTGCCTGGCCTGTGACGTATTCGTCTGTTGTGGTTGTACGGCTAATTGTGCCTCCAGCTGGTGCGGCGGTCCAGTTTGTACTGAATGTACCGGCGGTTTCTGCGCCACCGTTGGCGGCCAGCTCTATACCGTAGTTATTTACACTAAATAGGTTGGTGCCGATTGATGTCTGGACCTCGAGAACGCCGCCCTCAATTGGGTTATCTGGGTTGTTCCTGATTGTCAGACCATCGGCGCTGCCACCGACTCCGTTAAGCACAAGCTCTGCGCCACCTGCGCTGGTGAGGGTGTTATCATAGGCAGCTTGTAGGGTTGTTGAGCTTGATGCTCCGGCCGCCGTCCAGTCAGAACCGTTCCAAATCATGGTGGCGGTTGTATTAGCACGCATGCCGATCTCATCGCCCACACCACCGCCATTTACGATCAAAGTAAAGTCATTGGAGCCGTTAGCTGCAGTAACATACACGACACGTCCGGCGGTTGTATTAGTTGGGTCGGGCAAGTCAACATCCAGACCAGAAGCCGTGGCATCTACAACCACTACTCCGGTGCCGTCAACATTGGCTTGGGTAATTGTACAGTTGCTTGCGCAGTTTTGTGTGGCCGAAGTAGTGAAGCTCGGTGTACTAATCACGACTAGACCTTTGGCTCCCGTGCCAACTCCATCACCGCCACTCAGCAAGATATCACCGCCATTGGCATTACCTGTACCGGCTGCGTTACCGCCCTGCAACACCAGGTCGCCGCCACCGAACGCACTACCACCCGATCCAGCCGCACCGGCACTAACTGTTAGGTCATTGCCTATTGTATTTGTGGTACGAGTTTCAACACTGATAGCTCGACCAGACCCTTCAGCTAATACAATGTTGCCGCCTGTATATGTATTGCCGTTAACAGCAAGTTTGTAAGTACCCGGTGACGAATAACCGATTGCAACGTTGCCGCTTGTGTCTATCAAGAATCTTTGGGCAACGCCAGATTGTGTCAAAGAGAACCTGTCGCTTGAGTCATTTTCAATATGCCAGTTTGTTGAGCCTTCTCGCCCAAGCATGAGAAGCGCCGCTCCAGTTGCGTCTGAATCAAGTAACAGACCAGCGTTGCCAGAATCATTACGTATGTGAAGTCCGGTACCGCCAAATGGCTGAAGAGGACTAGAAGTGCCAATACCTAACCTGCCATCATCCCGTACAAATAGAAGTGGGTCACCGTCAGAGTTATCAGCTCTAAGTGACTGTGTTGCTGATGTGTTACCCGAGCTTCTAACATAAAGCTGTGCATCCGTAACGTAACCACCGCCAATTGATACGTTGCCATTTTGCTCAATAACCATCCGTGTCGCAAGTGACGTCGTACCTGAAGCAGTTGTATAGAAACGGATTCTTGAACCTTGTGCAGTATCTGACCAAGCTTCCGTTGCCTGCAACACCATGGCAGCCCGCGTGCCCGAGAAGCCCGTACCGTCATAACCTCGTCCGCTAAACTGAGCAAACGTGTCGTTTGCTTGTAAGGCTGTCGGGCTACCGATCGTTCCACCTGCTCGTCGACCTTGTATAAGCGGAATACCCCCGTACGCATCGTTAGATATATAGTTAGACCCTTCGCCTACAACATGTAGGCTAAACTCTGGACTATCCGTACCTATACCAATGCGGCTGTTGGTGGTGTCGGCAGTAAATAGATTAGATGTGCCGGCGCTATCCTGGATCTGGAAAGCGGTGGTAGAGTCGGTGGTGTTTTGGAAGAGTTGATCGTTGCCGGTGAAGGTTTGGTTGTTGCGGTCAAGTAGCGCCACGTTGCTAGTGAGGCGGGCATCTGCCAGGGTGCCGGTAGTGATATTGGTAGCGTTGAGGTCGGTGAGGAGTGAGCCGTCGCCGCTGAAGGATCCAGCGACGATGGTGCCAGAGATATTAATGTTGCCGGTTTGTTGTGTGCCTGGTGTTGCACCTTGCAGAGCAACACAGTCCGTACAGCTGTTAGCTTGAGTAGCATCAACCCAGGTTGGGAGAGCACTCGCACCATTAGACTGGAGGACTTGACCGGTTGTACCGGTACCGGCGTTCTGGAAGGCACCGGTACTGGTTGTGCCGCCAGTTAGTAAGCCGTAGGCGGTGGTGGTGGCGATACCGGTGCCACCACGTTCTACGGTAAGTGTACCGGCAGTGAAGAAATTACCGGCATCAGCGTGAGAGACGTTTTGGAGGACACCGGTACTAGTAATGCGGGTAGTGCCGCCAGTCATTAGGCTGCCAGATGTATTAATGTCGCCGCCTTGGACGTCCAAACGTTCGCCTGGACTGTCCGTGCCTATACCAATCCGTTCATTAGTAGTATCAACATTGAAGATTGGCGTGCCGCCATCCTGGTCAAGAATTTGGAAGCCAGTGGTCGAATCAGTGGTGTTTTGGAAGAGAGCTGAACCGGTGCTCAAATCACCGCGCAGAACATTACCAATGTTAAGTTCGTTATTAACTCCAACTGCGGAGGCATCAAGATCGTAACCGATAATTATATTGTTGCTTCCGGTAGTAATGTTGTCTCCGGCCTGGTAACCAAACAGTATGTTGTTACTGCCCGTTACCAAGTTGCCGGCATTGTACCCAACGGCCGTGTTGCCGCTGTTCACAGAAACAGACGCGAGCGCCCCAGAACCCAGCGTCGTATTCGCTGTCCCCGTCGAGACAGCGCCCAGAGCGCTCGCGCCTATTCCTGTGTTATTTGCACCTGAAGCGGTCGACCCACCAGCTCCATTACCGAAGAACAAACTACTTGTTGTCGCGTTAATACGCGCCAGTTCTGACCCAGAAGAATCCTGGAGCAGAACAAGCGGATTACTCATCGACTGCGTGCTGTGAGCACGGACAAGCAGCTGAGTCTGATCGGCACCGCCGACCACACTCAGACGCGCGTCTATATTCGCTGTTGATCCAACCTGCACTCTATTGTTTACTGCATCAACAAATAATGTATCGGTGTCAAATGCAACATTGCCATTACTGGCAATTTCTACACGTGTAATACCATTGGTTATCAAGTTTAAGGGGTGTGTATCATTGCTACCAATGACCATATCGGTACCAAACGTGTTGCCACCCTGTAGTACATTGCCTGCGGTATTAAACGATATAGTCTGCGACCAGCTGCTACCGTTCCAAATGAACGAACTACTACTACCCACAGAAACGGGGTTGCCATACATAGTAAATTCTGCACTGCCAACGTTGTTAACATATATAATCCGCCCGGAAGTAGTGTCGGTAGGTGTTGGCAATGTTAACGATTGGCTGGCAGTTGTCTGATTTACGTTAAACGTAGTCGCGACGTCAACGGTTGTTGCAGCGGATCCAATATTACCACCTGTGGCCCGATCGCTAATTGATATAGCGGTCAATAAAGTACTCGATGCATTAGTAAAGGTACCGCCGGCACTAACGGTTAATCCTCCGTCAAATGTCCCCGAACCCTCAACGGTGAGATTACCGGTCTTAGACAATGTAAGTACATTTGATCCATCGCCCTGAAGTTGTAATAAATTACCCGCACCGGTTTGATTTATGCGTAGTGCGGTGTTAGCAGAGTTAACTGCCTGTATTAAGCTCGGCGCCAGTTGTGCAAATTCATCAGCTGTCCGACCTTCAAGCCTGCCAGAGTCGAATGCATAAGGTACGGCGGTTAGTTTGATGCGCGGCGTCATCTCGCCGTCGCTTTCGACGTTCATGGTCAGCCACTTTTCTTCGCTCCAATCAATCGAACTACCAAAGCTAGTGACCGAACCAAGATTGGTGCTGAAGTAACCGTTACGGACTGTGACGCTTTGAGTTTCATTCCATATAGAGGTGCCAGTAGTAGCATCTTCGTATAAGTTAAATGCTATAGAGTAGCTACCATCAGAAACGACGTTACCGGAGTTATTGTATAAACGAGCTTGAAAATTCAGGGTATCAGAAAGCGCCGCATCAACCGTACTGGTGGCGGGCATGACAAGAAGCCCTGTTCCGAGGAGTGGAAGCAAGAGCATAAACACAGCAATAAATACGCTAATAAAGCTTAGCGGTATATGCCGAATGATTGTACAGAAACGCGAAAAAGCGTACCTGCCGACGCTGGGAATTGTCTTTGGCATTGTTTGCTTTTTGTTTGGTTTGAATTGTTTGTGTTGATTTTCGTTTTGGTGCCTTTACGACGAGGCATGTTTTGTTTTGAAAATCATTTTTGTGTTCCAGCCCGGGTTACGAATCCGCGCTTTTTGGATCACGCCTTCAGTATCACCGAGCATCGGTATTGATACAACCCCTTTTCTATAAAAAATTTGCTCATTTTTTAAGGCAATGTTTTGCAATATTTTGCAGCAATTTTTGTTGTGTTAATTATTACAGTTTTTTATACGGCCTGTGTTCTTAACACCTACAACCTATTGTATTAACTATTACATCCAAAATAATACTGTTGTGTAAATCACAAATTTCTAAAATTTGCCCCAAAAGTTATCCACAGCCATTTTTAAAAATGTCTCAACCATTCTCGCATCTCTTACATTTTTTAAACAAAGTGCCCATAAAGCATTCGCTTGTCCTTAAAGTGCATAGTTTCCTGTGTATGTGTTGCGATCATCTGTAATGCTTTCTTGCGTTCTTGTATCTAGCAAACTCCAATCTGTTCCATTATCGCTGCCGTAGATGTTCCACGTTATCGGATCTCTGTCTGGTACATCATTTGCGGTTGCCCATCTATACCCATCAAAGGTTAACGTACTACCGGCTCCAGCATCGATATCAAGAATTGAGTTGCCTTCAGTTGAAGTGTCGTCATTACTGAAGTTAAAGTCGAGCCATTTGGTGCCTGTGTTGCCGTCAATCGCATATTCGGGACCCTCGCTAGCTGGATTGCTGCCCCCCGGGTTTGTAGCAATGGTTCCGCCTGGCCATATAACCGGACTACCATTTAATAACAACTCAAATTCCGATGCTTGAATTGCGATATCTGGCCCCTTGCGTTCTGTAATTTCCCAACGAACATAACGGTAGTTCTCGGTCGAAACCGGACTACAGCTACCGCCACCTGAGCCGCCTCCCTCGGGGGTTGTATCAAGCGGTTGTTTTACATTGTTTTGAAAGTGATTACCTAGACGCATACGGATGTCTGGACTGGGGTGACCCGACGAATATGTCAGGTTAATACTATTTAAAACACTTCCGCCATTATCTGGAAAAGTAGCGTTATAAGAATCATTAACAGAAACATGCGCCCAGGCGTATCGAGCACCCGCGTTTACCTCGTGTTCAACGCCGGACTGGATGTTGGCAATGCTCGTACTCGTGCCAAACTCAGCGGAACAAGCCACTTTATAATCCAGTCTGTAGTCAGCTAAGCCACTGCTGTCGATACTTATCCCCGTTAGATTGCGCGCCGAACCAAGGTCAATTAACTTAGAGTAGCTGGCCTCTCGCGGAACCGATTCAGTTCCAGCAAGATAGACATCATCTAGTTCATTATCACCACCATCACGCCCCCCTAGTACATATATCTTCCCTTGATCAGACGCTGGCGTGAGATATGCCCTGACTGATGGCAAATCAGTAGATTTACTCCATGCCCCAACACTGCCATCCGCATGTATAGGCGCTCTATGAACATCATCAATCAAGCTAGAGCCATTCCCCTCTTGACCACCAATAACATACAGATTGCCGTTCACAGCCACAGACGCATGCGCATTCCGAGCAATTGGAAAGCTTGTGGTGGTCTCCCAACTCCCTAGACTGCCAGCTTGGTTTATTGGTGCATATATAACCTCGTTAGTGCTATCACTACCGTCCCAGCCACCAGTTATATAAACATGATCGTTGTATATGACTGCTTGGTGATTCCGTTGCGGAGCAGCAAAAGTATCACCTGTAGCCGTCCAGCTACCGAGTGATCCGTCGCCGTTGATCGGCGCACGATAAACGGTATCAAGATAAGTTGAATTATACCCGCCAAACACATACATATACCCATTGTGAGCAGCCACGGGCATCCTTTCTCTTGCAGAAGGTAAACTTGTAGTAGTACTCCAACTACCGAGTGACCCATCTGGACTAATCGGCGCGTACTGTACGTCGTCTAGAAAGGTACTACCCGACCAGCCCCCCGTTACATATAGGTACCCATTATAAACCGTAGAAGCATGTGAGTGACGTGTGTTGCTAAAACTAGTTGTTGTTTCCCATTTACCAATGTTGCCGTTTTCATCAATTGGAGCAAACTTAACGTCATTCAATAAAGTATCAAAACCTCCGGCACCGCCCCTGGCTCCACCCGCAACATATATATAACCATCATGAACGGTGGTCGTATGCAACCACCTCTCATCCATGGAGCTGCCAACGGCATGCATCTGTTGTATCTCATCCTCAGCTAATGCCCTGTTATATATACGGACATCGTCAACAGAGCCGGTCATAAAATCGTTTGAGCAATTAGGGCCATTACCCCCGAATCTGACCACTCCGTCTTCAACAGTACGCAGGGTGTATCCATCAGTCGTTACGGTTCCTGCAATCTCTCCATTTACAAACAAGGTTATCGTTTCTTCTGACTTATTGTAACTTGCTGCCAAATGATACCACTGGTTCGTATCTAAAGTTGCACCAACTGCTCTTATGCCATCCGGGGAAGAATGACGGTACTGAAGATAATTAGTACTTCCGGGAGTTGTTCCTATAAACTCCCAATTCCCGTTAGTGTATGGGTAACCAGCGGTTTTACTTACAATAGAAACCCGGTCATCTCCACAATTACTAGCCAAATTCTCAAAACTTTCAAGATTCGCCCATACTGAAATCGTATAATCAGTTGTAAAATCTAATTCTGTGTTATTTAAGTCGTTTGTATAAATGTACTGATCCGTACCATCAAAGTAGTACGCGCTATTCGAGTTTCCGTAACGATCGGCCGTCAATGACGCACCGTTCACGACGGTACCGTGATTGTTATTAGCGGTACTGTCGTTGGCGTTGCCGTTCATCTCCCAATGCCCCTCAATTGACTGCTCAAGATTTTCTGCGTCAGCATTATTTTGCCACGCATTAATCGCACCCGAGCCACCATTGTTTATCTTTGCAGCCTGCACATCGTTATAACTTGTTGAGCCATTCCATCCACCCGCTATATACAAACGCTCTCCGTACAGCTCCATAGTGTGACCTTCTCTAGGGTTACTGAAACTACTTGTTTCTTCCCATGACTCGATTGAGCCGTCTGGATTTATAGCAACGAGCTCTGTGGTGTCTAATTGAGTTCCGTCGTTTCCTCCGGCTGTGTACAAAAATCCTTTATACGCTACAACACCTGGGTCAAAACGCGCAGAACTTAAATTCGTACCTGATGTCCAGTTGTTAGTAATATCACCGTTGCTATCTATAGATGCGTATTGAACATCATCTAGGTTGGTTGCTCCATCATAGCCACCGATGATGTACATAGTTCCATTATAAATAAGTGATGCGTGCTGACGACGATCTGTAGCAAAGCCACTGGAGACTGTCGACCACGAGCCGATAGTGCCATCATTGTTTATTGATGCATATTCGACGTTGAAATAGTTATTTGATGAAGTCATACCCCCAGTGACATACATAAAACCTTGGTAAGCGTGCATATTATGGAAAGCTCTTGCCCCATTAAGACCTGTAGTCAGCGACCACGAGCCTATAGTGCCATCATTGTTTATTGACGAGTAATAAACGTTATTAGTATATCCCCCAACAAGTCCCCCTGATATGTACATGTACCCGTTGTATGCAACGGCTGCGTGCCAATTTTGTGAGACCGGTAAAGATGCGCTATTCCAACTACCGAAAGTTCCGTCTTCTCCAATCGTAGCCCACCGTATTGTATTGGAGCCGTTTGCGCCGCCCATTATATAAAGATTGTTGTCGTGCACCACACTAGTATGCCCAAAGCGTGCGTCTGTGAATGTACCTACATTTTGATAGCTCTCTATAACCCCAGCGGGGTTTATTTTGGTGTATTGTACATCATTAAATGCCGGTACGGTTCCGCCACCTGTAGAACCGCCGCCAACTATGTATATATTCCCGTTATCTACAACACTCGTATGCCCACCACGAGCAGTCGTAAAGGAAGAACTATCATCTATCCACTCTCCAAGTGATCCGTCGCTTTTAATCTGCGCGTACTCCGTGCTATCAAGGTTTGAGTTTCCTCCCGTAACGTATAGATATCCGCCATCGGCAGCCATACTATGGAAACTTCTAGCAGTTACTAAACTAGCTGTATCTCTCCAAGCATTAATGGTTCCGTCTTGATTAATAGAGGCGTACTGAACATTGTTCGTTAACCCACCACTCGTACTACCACCGGCTATATATAAATGATCATTATAAGCGACAGCGGTATGTACATGGCGCGCATTAGTAAACTTCGCGCCCGCTCCTGCCCAAGCCCCAAGTGTTCCATCAGCCTGAATCTCAGCATATTGCACGTCATTTAGGCGCGTATTGCTTGCGTTCTGACCTCCTAAAACATATATGTACCCATTGTGAGCAACCGCTTCGTGATAACGACGAGGGGTCGTAAGTGATTCCGTTGCGGACCAGCTGCCAAGCGTACCATCACCGTTTATTAAAACGTAATACACATCGCCAAACGTGCTACTGCCATCCCAACCACCTAATATATACATATAGCCGTTATATACCACGGCACTGAGACCGTTATTTATATTAGGTAAACTTGTGGTTGTAGCCCAAGCACCAAGCGTTCCGTCACCATTAATTGGCGCGTATTCAACGCTGTCAAATCTCGTAATTGTACCGTTGTCATCATATCCACCAAATACATACATGTAACCGTTGTACACAGCTGAGGCATGTGTCTGACGAGCGGTACCCAAACTCGTTGTAGAGCTCCAGGCTCCAGTTGAGCCTCCGCTAGGACTACTACGACTTATAGTATCCTGGTCAAAACTAACGCCACCCTCGTTATTACCAGTAGCAAAGTCGTCACTGCTGGTAACCACTACACTTGGGTCAATACTTACAGGGTAACTTAGCTTATCTAGGCGGCTGGAGCGAACTGTTAAAGTGCCGTCCTGATACGTAAAGTGGGCGCGCCCTTCACTTGCTTCACGAACATTACCATCAACGGTCTCAAATATGACTGGACGAGGTATTACGAACGCCAGATGAGTTTTTTCACCGTTAGTGCGCGCTGCCAATACCTGCTCCTTATCAGCATCCGATCCAAAGCTAACATCACCAAACAGTGCTGGGTCTGCAGAATATACTCCAAGAGAACCATCCTCTAACAAACGTGCCTCTAGGGCTTCACCAAGATCTAAATCATAATTAAACACCAGCTCATCACCAACTGGTTCGGACAACACTATGTCTTCCTTAACACCGTTACTTTTGAGTGTATACGCAAGATATGCGTCCCTGTACTCCCGTAATGGAAACACTACGTGCCCATCATCTTGCTTACCAGTATTGGTTTCAAACAAAGGCGTCATAGTAAAGCCAGTTTCTAACTGTGTGTCATAAAACTTCATACCGCGCTCGCTGTCTCGGGCAATACTTGCCCCATAAAGTGGCAACGAACTTTCATTCCCAGCACCAACCTTGCTAATTAGTTGTTCGATCGGGTCACCACTCATTTTATTTAAGGCTTGCTGGTTAAATACATAGGCATCGTCCTTGGAGTCATAAGACATTTGTTTACCATAGCCCTTTGTTGGGCTTCCCAATAGAGCGTAAAGGTCATCGGCAAGATTGTAGCTACTCGATCTATCAAATATATAAAACGCCGGCACAGCTAATGTCGCGAACAACACAACAGCAATCGCTACCGCATTCACGCGTTGCCAGAGCTTCAGGCTTCCGGTCTGTGTTTGCTGACGCTTAATCTGTTCTGGGCGTTTCCATCGGCTAACAATACTATAAATTGTATGTTTTACAACAGCAGTATTTTTTACATTTTTAACCCTGTTATATCCAGATCCATACAAAGCAGTTTTGCCAAGATTTACACCTCGCCCACCCTTTGCAAGGTTAGACCTTGCAAAGGTGTTGTTAAGACTGCTTTTAAGGTTAGACAGGTAGAGTTTTCGGATAAGTGTTGTAAATTTATACATCTTCATAGCTTAGTACCTCGCCCTGTACTGGAAGCTTATATCCCCTACCCGGGCATAATTACCGTCAGTTGCAGTTAATCGAACTCTAAATACCACGACATCTCCGGCGGCTATATTACAGTCTTTTTCGTTTGCATTTAGTGCTGTTAGCGTCCAACTTCCATCCGCTGTCGCCGCGTTAGTCGTCGAACCACACTGTGTGCCATCTGCACCGAACAATGCCAGCTCCACTGAATCATTAACGGTGCTGCGCCAACCATACATCTTAATCGTGTCGTTTGAGATAAACCCGTCAAAGTTGCTCGGCATCTGATGTCGCACATAAATATCATAGTCCTGTGCAGTGCCTTGATCCGTAGTCCAGCTGTAATAGCTATGTTCGTCATTTGCATCTGCGCATACACCCAGGTTGGTGCTCCGTAGCGCACTGCCAGAACAGAAGTCGCTGGTCATCGTGCCCAGGTTGCTAGAACCATCTGCCGTAATAGTAACTCCTGGATATTCTGGTGTTAATGTTGCTCTACCCGTAACTCCCGATTTTACGCTGCGGCTCCCCAGGCCAGCCCGTGGGGTGTACTCGGTGGTATCGTCGGCTATGCCGTTGAAGCTGATCCAGCCGTAGTTCTCGCTCCAGGCGTAGCCGGTGTATTCACCGGTGTCTGGGTCGTGTGTAACACCACCATCGGTTGGATCAAAGTTAATCCAGCCAGTGGAGGTGTTCCAGGCAAAGCCGGATAGCTCGCCAGTAGCTGGGTTACGGTTGACACCGTAGTCTGTTTCATCAGTGTTTAGGTAGGTGTGTTCACCGCCTCCTGTGTAGGTGCCAAAGCTAATCCAGCCGGTGGTTTCGCCCCAGGCCATGCCCTCTAAGTGGTCTGGGTAGACCCGTACGTCATAGATGGTGCCAGGCTCTAGGTTAATCCAGCCGGTGGCAGCGCTCCAGACATAGTGGTGTTCGCCATCTGAGGTTGGAGATACATCAAGTTCACCGCCAGTGAACTTCGGTGCATGAATAGTAGTGGTGCTTTGTAATTCTTGTTTGTCCTCATCATAACTAATCACACTTTGGTCACCCGACCCAATACTTATACTACCCGACACGGTTATGTTTCCAGTAAAATTGCTGTGACCAGCAACCTTTAGTGCATCACCGTGCACAACCTCTTTAACAGCAACTCTATCATCGCCATCTTTAGCTACAGCTACAAATTTATTATTACCGTAAGTGATAGACTTCCATTCATTCCACGCCAAATCATCAACGTATTCGTAAGACCAGTTTATACCATCTAGGCTTGTAACAAAATTTGCATCCCAACGCGATACAGCAACAAACTTGCCTCCCCCGTAAGTGATAGACGAGAAGTCCATCATGTAAGAAAATATAGCCTGTGACTGCTCCCAGTTAACCCCGTCACTAGAGACCAGTGCGTAAGGATGGTTGTACCCGCTTCTAAGTGCCACAAAGACACCGTTACCATATGTTATTTTGTTAACTAAAGGGAGATCCGATGGAGTATTGTCTGTCCAACTCACTCCGTCTGTGGATACCATAATGCCATTATAAGCCACCGCTACGAAGCGGCCGTTACCGTAGCTGACGGATCCCCAGGAGTTTTGTTCGGCAGCTGTTTGGGCGGTCCAGGTTTCGCCGTCAGGACTGGTCATAACGCGGTTGGTGCCATCACTGGAAACTGCCACAAACTGGTTATTACCATAGGTGACGGATCCCCAGGAGTTTTGTTCGGCAGCTGTTTGGGCGGTCCAGGTTTCGCCGTCAGGACTGGTCATGACGCGGTTGGTGCCGTTATCTGCAACTGCTACAAATGTGCCGTTTCCGTAGGTAACGGACTGCCAACCATTAGCTTCAGCGGCGGCGTGGGCGGTCCAAGTTTCGCCGTCAGGACTGGTCATGACGCGGTTGGTGCCGTTATCTGCAACTGCTACAAATGTGCCGTTTCCGTAGGTAACGGATTCCCAGTAGTTCTGTTCGGCGGCGGTATGCAGCGTCCAGTTGGTTTTGTCCACAGGTACTCCCTGAACCAACAACTTAGAGTTAGACGTATTGATACCTCCTACACCAACATTCATTGCCGATGTGTCGGCACTTAACAAAGGAACGTTACTGGCATCTTGCACGATTAGCGCATTTTTTGAGGTAGCAGCAATAGTGTTACTTCCCTTAAATCTATTGTTGCCATTAAACTCACTACTGCCCTGTATATGCAGCGCCTTACCTTCAGCACTGCTGACCATAGTTTTACCCTTAGAAGATACTGCCACAAATGTGCCGTTACCGTAGGTGACGGACTGCCAAAAGTGTAGTTCAGGCGGGGCGTGGGCGGTCCAAGTTTCGCCATCTGGGCTGGTCATAACGCGGTTGGTGCCGTCATAAGAAACCGCCACAAATTGGTTGTTGCCATATGTAACAGATTGCCAGGAGTTCTGTTCGGCAGCTGTTTGGGCGGTCCAAGTTTTGCCATCTGGGCTGGTCATAACGCGGTTGGTGCCGTTGGCTGCTACGGCTACGAATTGGTTGTTGGCGTAGGTGACGGAACGCCAACTGTTAGCTTCGGCAGCTGTTTGGGCGGTCCAAGTTTCGCCATCTGGGCTGGTCATAACGCGGTTGGTGCCGTTGGCTGCTACGGCTACGAATTGGTTGTTGGCGTAGGTGACGGAACGCCAACTGTTAGCTTCGGCAGCTGTTTGGGCGGTCCAAGTTTCGCCATCTAGGCTGGTCATAACGCGGTTGGTGCCGTCATAAGAAACCGCCACAAATTGGTTGTTGCCATATGTAACAGATTGCCAGGAGTTCTGTTCGGCAGCTGTTTGGGCGGTCCAAGTTTCGCCATCTGGCGATGTCATGACGCGGTTGGTGCCGCTGTTGGCAACTGCCACAAACTGGTCATTACCGTAGGTGACGGAACGCCAAAAGTTCTGTTCAGCGGCGGCGTGGGCGGTCCAAGTTTCGCCATCTGGGCTGGTCATAACGCGGTTGGTGCCGTCACTGGAAACTGCCACGTAGATGCCGTTTCCGTAGGTGACGGAATTCCAGAAATTTACTTCTGTGGAAGCGTGAGTAGTCCAGGTTTCACCACCTGATCCATATGTAAAGCCCGTTGCATCTACGTTTAGCCGTACTGAGGAGTTCCTACCACCAATGCCGACACTACCTTTACCTTCTCCATACGAATTGACAAGTACATCCAGTTGGTGAAGTAACGGTGTAACAGATGTATCAGACGTGGATAAATTGGCTCGTACCTGTAGTTGACCGTCGGAGAGGTCAATACCATTTGTAATACCGGGTAATGAGCCGCCGCTGGTGAGGCTTTGCCAGCCACTGCCCCAGCTAACACCACCGTCAACCGATACACGTGCCTCTAGCTCGAGCGTCGTATTAGCAGGTACAGTATCGACCCAGGTAACAGTGGAGCCACTAGCAATATCTACACCAGATAAGTCATAGGTCTCGGAAGTCCAACTACCAGTGCTCTCATATATTGGCTGGTTGGTATTGACCACCACAGCATCCAGCGCCATATCACTATCAAAACTGCTACCGGTCACGCCCTTAAACCGAATTTTTGTTGTACCCGCCGGAAAACTGACGTTAGCACTGTTCCAAACATCTGTACCTTGGTCTCCGATCACACTCCACTGCTCGCTCCAACTGACACCATTATAACTTTCCAGCGACAATTCCATTGTCGTGTTGTCGTACATATTATAATTAAAATCAACGCTACCCCCGCCATGACTATCCATAGTGTACTCGATTAGAGCGGTTTGGGTCGGATAGTTGGAACCTGACGATTCAGTGTAGATGTACCAACTTCCATCGTAAGCTGCTGTCGGTCCAGTACCGGAACTACCGGTGCCACCGCTATTACGGCTCCAGTCGAAATCATCGCCTGAAACATTAGTCCAGTTACCAAAGCCAGACTCAAAGCTTTCGCTATCCTCAATAGCTGGTGCTCCATAGGAGTTTACCGCCAGATTGACGCTACCGCCTACTGCATCCGTATTGGTTAGCGTACCTGTTTCCCACTCTGGCTGAGTAGTTTCAGTAACATTAAAGTTGGAACTAGCGTTAACAGTTAAGTTGTTATTAAACAAGGATAGTTCTTGATCAACCGTGTCCTGGTTGAACAAATTAACACCTGAGGCGTTTTGGATTTGGAAGGCGGTTGGGGAGTTAGTGGTGTTTTGGATATTAACACCACCAGAGCTAGACCCTAGTACCAAGTTATTTTCTGTAGTGTCATAACTAATGACACCTTCGTTGCCTGCCGTACCTATATGTAGCGAGCCGGGACCAACAAACAGGTCTTGCCAGCGGGCAGTACTAGAGCCAAGACTGTAGGTGTTGTCAGTGCCGGGGAGTAGGTTGCCGTGTAGCACAGTGTCGCCCTGGGCGTTAACGGTTAGAGCATCGACAGTTGTGGTCGAGGTGTCCGTAGCCACAATATTTGTGACTGTGGAAGTTGGGGAGTTGGCGGTGGATGCTGGGGAGCTGGTGCTGGAGGTTGGGGAGTTGGCGGTGGATGCTGGGGAGCTGGTGCTGGAGGTTGGGGAGTTGGCGGTGGAGGTTGGACTAGTGCATTCGCTTGTGCAGCCAGTAATATTGCCGGCTGCGTCGTATTTAGCCAAATAGGCATCAGCGGTACCGGCTCCATAACTATTGGTATATCCACCAGCTATGTAGCCGTCGTCATCAGTTTTAGCAACACTATAGAACCGGTCATTGGCGGTACCGCCAGCGGTACGGGACCACTCTATACTGCCGCTATCGTCGTATTTAATAAGGTAGCCACTTTGGTTACCGGCACCGAAGCTATCGGTGTATCCAGCTGCCAGATAACTGCCGTCATCGGCTTGAACGACGGAGTAGAGTGCATCAAAACCGGTGTCGCCGGCAGTGCGGGACCATTCTATGGTGCCGCTGCTGTCGTATTTGACTAGGTAAGCGTCATTACCACCAGCACCGAAGCTGTCAGTTCTTCCGGCTGCCAGGTAGCCGCCGTCGCTGGTTTGGATGACCTCAAGGAATCGGTCATTGCCGGTATCGCCGGCAGTGCGGGACCATTCTATGGTGCCGCTGCTGTCGTATTTGACTAGGTAGGCGTCATCGGCGCCGGCGCCGAAGCTCTCGGTTTCACCTGCTGCCAGGTAACCGCCATCATCAGTCTGAATAACGCTGAAGAATTGATCGTGCTGGGTGTCGCCAGCGGTACGTGACCACTCGATAGTACCGCTGCTGTCGTATTTGACTAGGTAGGCGTTGTAGTTACTGGCGCCAAAGCTGATTGTGCTGCCGGCTGCCAGGTAGCCGCCGTCAGTAGTTTGTATAGCACTATAGAAGTAGTCCAAGCCTGTACCACCAGCGGTACGTGACCACTCGATAGCGCCGCTGTCATCGTATTTAATAATATAGGCGTCATTACTACCGGCACCAAAACTATCGGTTGAGCCTACAGCCAGGTAGCCGCCGTCGCTGGCTTGGATAACATGTTCAAAATAGTCTACTCCGGTATCACCAGCAGTACGGGACCACTCGATGCTACCGCTATCGTCATATTTGACCATATAGCCGTCCAAACCGCCGGCACCGAAGCTATCAGTTCTTCCGGCTGCCAGGTAGCCGCCGTCGCTGGTTTGGATCACGCTGTGGAAACGATCATCTGTGGTATCGCCAGTAGCGAGCATAAAGGTTGTGGTCGCCACGGTTTGGTTGATACGTAAGGCATTTTGGTTTTGGTCGGTGTTTATGATGGTAAGTTTGTCGGTTGGGGTGTTGGTGCCAATACCGATGCGTTGGTTGGTCGTATCGGCGGTGAGGATACTGGTGCCGGCGGCGTTTTGGATCTGGAAGGCGGTGGTGGAGTTGGAGGTGTTTTGGAATAGGGCTTGGCCGGTATTAGACAGGCTTAAGACTGTTTGGTTGTTGGCGAGGAGTTCTACGCCGTAATTGTCCTGGGCGCCTATGACTACATTTGCACCGAATGTGTCACCACCTTGACTGATGTTGCCACTGGTATCTGTCACACAATCTAGCCAGGCACCGTTTTCGTAGCAACGGAAGGTGTTGGACGTGGTGTCGTAGTACATAGCACCGTTGACGCCGGTTGGGGAAGAAGAGTCAGAGCCAAGCACAAGGGCAGTGCCAGAACCAAGAGATATGCGGTTATTAGTAGTGTTAGCGGTCAAGAGATTGGTAGTACCTGCGGCGTTTTGGATTTGGAAGGCAGTTGTAGAGTCTGTTTGGTTCTGGAATAGAGCCTGGCCTGTGACATCTAAGCCGGCATCTATAGTAACGGATGAGCCTGATTGGCTTATCATTGAATCTATTATGGTGTTGTTGTCATCAAACACTGGGATAGTGCCGGCCGTGCCTGCATCTTCCACCCAAGAAATATGGATACTGCCATCACCTTCATTGCCTACCGAAGCCGTACCTCCAGCTGGCATAAGCGATGAGCCACCACCGCCAGCACCACCGCCACCGCAGCACGTTCCCGTACCCCCACCGGCGCCGCCGCCGTAATAGCCGCCGCCGCCGCCGCCGCCAGAATAGTAGTGATTAACAGCGTCACCACCCTGACCAAGGCTACCCGAACCGCCATCACCGCCACCGGCACCTCCGGCAGACTGCGTGCCGCCGCTACCACCAGGTTCACCACCTGCAGTTTGGCCATCATAACCATTGATGTCACCGCCATCACCGCCCAGTTTAGTACCATACGAACCACGACCGCCACCACCGCCAGCGACCACCACACGATCTGTTAGGTCAGTCCCTCCTCGTCGTATGTCTGATGCGCCACCACCGCCACCACCGGCAGAAAGAGCACCACCAGCTGAACTACCACCACCGTTCCAACCACCGTCTTTTACATCCGAACTACCCCCTTGTTCTCCAACATACATGTAGATTGTTTCCCCGGGAGTGACCTCGATAGTGCTAGTGATAATTGCACCTGTACCACCGTTACTTGTAGCACCAGCAGCTCCCCTAACGTCCACGAACAATTCTGTTATACCCGCTGGTACGACAAACGGCTGTCCGTATTTTTCGTGCTCAAAGGTTTGACTACCAGCCTCTCCCGGAGTTAATACAAATGTACCTGTCGTGTTGGGGAGTAAGTAGGCTTGATCCGCAGTCAATGTAGCCGATTGTATGGTCGCGCCGTAATTACTATAGCTACCGTCACCCAGCGTCAACAGGCCTTGCGTAACTGTGCCGCTGCTGGCGATCCTGCCTAGTGTCAACCGTGCACCTGTTTCATTAAACGACGCGTTGACATTACCGTTGCTATCTTGCAGTTGTAATAAATCGGCGGTTTGTCCTGATGTGCCCTGAACAAGCAAACCAGTATTGGCGCTTCCGCCTGTGGCAAGCGCGGTCTGAGCCGAGCTGTCAGCAGTGGAAAGCGTGTTTACACTGAGCGTGTTTGCCGGAGCAACGTTATTTATGCCTACCTGCCCGGTGTTTGAGACGGTCATACGGATGGTGTCGTTTGTCTTGAAATTAACGTCACCGTCATTAACGGTACCGAGTACCATGGCAACGCTGCCGCCAAGATCATTGCCACCTTGCAATATATCGCCGTAGCCTGCGGTACCCCCGATACAGTTGCCGGCAAACGTACAGACATTGTCACCGCTTTGCTGCAAGGTGCCGGTAAAGTTGGCCGTGGTGGCGTCATACAGTGCCACGTTCGAGCTTAGTCTGGCATCGGCCAGGGTGCCGGTGGTGATGTTGTCGGCGTTGAGGTTAGTAAGGAGTGAGCCGTCGCCGCTGAAGCTACCGGCGATGATGGTGCCGGTAAGGTTGATGTGGCCGGTTTGGGCGGTACCAGGAGTGGTACTTTGTAGCTCCACAAAGTCACCACCGCTGCCTCCCCCGTCATTAGCACAGAGTAAGACTCCAGAACTGTTGGTGGTTAGCTTACCGCCATTGTCGTAGGTGGAGCAGTCGAAGTCTTGCAGGGTGATGGAAGTGCCGTTAATAAGCAGGGTGTCGGCGGCGTCGTTGCCGAGGATGGTGTTACCGTTGACGGTTAGGTTGCCGCCTACAGTGGTGTTGTTGGTGACGTTCAGAGCCGTACCACTCGCACTGAGGGTGAGTTGGCCGGTGAAGGTTTGGTCACCTTGCAGTAAGGCTATGGTACCACTGGCATCAGGTAGCAGGATTGATGGGTCGTTGGTGATGGAGCTGAAGTTGAGGGTGCCGCGGTTGGTGCCGTCGTCTTGGTTGAGTTGGCCGGCACTGAGGGCGTGGGGTATGGCGGTTAGTTTGATTCTGGGAGTCATCTCACCATCCCAGGTGGGAGAGCCAGTACCGCCAATGTTCATACTGAGCCACAGGTCTTGATCCCAGTTGATATCTGGCAGGCTGGTGACGGAACCCAGGTTGACGCTGAAGTAGCCGTTGCGGACGGTGACTTGGTCAGTGCTGGTGCGGGTTTCGCGCCAAGCACAGCTGCCGGAACAGCTGCCTTGGGCGCCACCAGTGTTGGTGGCATGGTCGTGTAGTTTGAATTCTAGGTTGTAGGTACCGTCAGGCACTATGTTGCCGGTACTGTTGTACAGACGGGCTTGGAAGTTGAGGTATTCACTGGTGGCGGCAGAGGTGGATTGCAGGGGTGGAATTAGGATAGACCAAACAAACAAAAACAGCACAAACAATAGCCCTGATAGCCAGAGCTTGGCTGTGTTGAAAGGTAGGCGGTGTGACCGCTGTTTTTGGAACATTTGTTTTTGTTTTGTTTTTGATCTACACGTTTTTTGTATTTTTGTTTTGGTAGATCTAGGGTTTAGTATGGCGGAATCTGGGTTGTATGACAAGAGGTATTCAAGGGAAAGCAAAGTCAGGTCTACGACAGCCGACAGACAGTGCAAATATACTGGTTCTTTGTGACATTATAGTTGTGATTTTTACATCCTTAGTTTCCAGATAACGGGGTTAAACTGCAGGTTTAAATTAGTGTAGTAGCAAATATAAGATGACATGATATGGATGGGGTCGGTAGCACGCAAACAATGCACTAGCGCCCAAAATTGAACACATAATGTATAAGTTATCCACAGGAAAAATCAACAATTTATAAAAAACACCGCAGGAACGCGGTGTTTTCGTGAATCTTAGGTTCGTAGCTTGAGCTAAGCTATTTTTGTCACCTTAATAACACTATGGCGCTGCCGGTGGCCGCGTGTTTTATGTACACGTTTTTTAGCTTTATATCTAATAGCTGTCACTTTGTCTGCTTTTACTTCCGGCTCAACCACCTCAGTTGTCACCTTAGACCCAGTTACCTCTGGCGTGCCAACAGTTGTTTTGTCGCCATCAATAACAAGAAGGGGTGTAAACGTCGCAGTTTTGCCTTCTTGTTTGAGCAGCTCCACCTCAAGGGTTTCCCCTTCTACGACTAGGTACTGCTTGCCACCTGTCGCAATGATTGCTTTTTTCATACAATTACTCTTACCTTTTGAAATGTTACCGATTGAGTCTAACAGAGAAGGGTATACTTGTCAAAAGTGTTAATCTTTGCTGATTTTAATAGCTAGCTCGATACCATCTACCTTCGCAATCGATTCAACCCCTCCTGCGCCATCCTTTGTGAGATGATTTGCAAGTGTCTCATGCTTAATGATATGGCTCTGTTCTTGTATCGATTGCTTGAGCTCGTCGTCATCTGTAGACAAACTGAGGGATATCCGATCATCCACCTCAAGTCCTGCCTGTTTACGTGCACTCTGTACGTGCCTTATTACTTCACGCGCTAAACCTTCACGCTTAAGTTCGGGTGTGATATTGGTTTCAAGCTCGACCTTCATGTCTGTTTTCCCGCTTCCTTCACTTACCCACTCTTTTACGTTCAATTCTTCGGTGATTATTGCAGCTAGCTCTTGCACATTATCGCCAAGAAAAGCTTCCGCGCCGTCAACCCGAACTGTCTTCAACGGCTGGCGGACTTTGATACCGGCAGCAGCTCTCTGAGAAAGCCCTTCATTGATAACCCTTCTGGTATACGCCATCTGATCAATGATTACCTCATCTACTTTACCAATTTGTGGCCAGTCAAGCAGATGTACAGATTCACCTTCGGTAAGCTTCTGATACAACTCTTCTGCTAAAAACGGTGTGAATGGAGCCAACACTATGCTTAAACGCACTAGAATATAATGCAGCGTCCTGTAGGCGTCAGACTTATCGGTATCGTCTTCGCTTTTCCAAAATCGCTTACGACTACGGCGAACATACCAGTTACTAGCGTCATCAATAAACGGCAATATTGGTTTTACCGCATCAGCAAGCTCGTAGCGCTGCAAATTGGTCGCTATTTCTTGGGTTAATTGATGCACCCGACTAATAACCCACACATCAAGCGGGTTCTTTAAGTCACCTAACGGATCTTTTAGCTCTCCGTTAAACTCCCATCCATCAACCTCAGCATACAGCGTAAAGAAATCATACATGTTCCAGATCATGCCAAGTTTACGAGCCATGTTACCAACATCTTTATCGCTTAACGCAAAATCCTCACCGTTGGTGAGCGGACTGGAAAGCATAAGCATCCTAAACGCGTCCGCGGAAAATTTATCCATTAACTCTACTGGATCAGTGTAGTTTTTAAGCTTTTTGCTCATCTTTTTTCCGTCGGCAGCATTAATAAATCCGGTACAGATAAGATTTCTATATGGAGACTTGCCAAAAAGTGCCACATTCACAGCAGTTAAGCTGTAAAACCAGCCACGAGTTTGATCAATTGCTTCGGTAATAAAGTCTGCTGGATAACCTTTCTCAAATTTTTCTTTGTTCTCAAACGGATAATGAAATTGAGCAAAGGGCATAGAACCGCTTTCAAACCAACAATCCAGCACTTTACCGATGTGATGCATCTTAACCCCGTCACATTCAAACGTGATATCCATAACCATGGGCAAGTGATAGTCATCAAGCTTTTTACCTGTTAACTGCTCGAATTCCTCATAGCTGCCGATTATTTTAACAACCTCTGTTCCATCATTCCGGATACCTTTCCAAACCGGTATAGGGGTTGCCCAATAACGATCTCTGGATATATTCCAATCAGGGGCAGATTCTATAATGTTTTTAAAACGCCCTTCTTGAAGATGGCGCGGAACCCATCTTGTCTTATCGGTCGCCTCCTGCATTTCATGTTTTTGCGCCTGAATATCCATAAACCAACTTGGATGCGCCCGGTACATCAGTTTACTGCCGCAGCGATGACAGTGTGGATACTCATGCTGTATGTAATCCACCTTTAACGCTTTGCCTTCTCGAACCAGTGTCTTGGCAATCTCTTTATTTACCTCCCAAATATTCTGAGCAAGCCAACGGCCTTCGGTATAATTTCCATTTTCATCTACTATAGAAACCATCGGCACATTTTCTTGCTTGCACAGTTCGTAATCCTCTTCACCGTAAGCTGGCGCTTCGTGAACAATACCAGTTCCTTCTTCTGTGGTAACAAAGTCTGCCGCCAGCACCCTATGAGCATCCGGTCCACGATTTTCGAACAATGGACTATACTTACGTCCGATAAGTTCTCTGCCTTGTAGAGTTTTGAGTGTCTTATATGTTAACGGTTGATGCTTTTCGTCCGTCATGACTTTTGCAATAGTATCGCTGGCAATATAAAATTTCTTTCCTTGGTGCTCGATAAGCGAGTATTCAATACCGGGATTAAGCGCAATGGCAATATTTGCCGGTAGCGTCCATGGAGTAGTCGTCCATGTAAGCAAGTACTCATCGTCATCCTCCAACTGAAAGTAAACGTAAACGCTCGGATCGGTATCAAGCTGATAGCTGTTCTCCATAGCTACTTCTGATTTAGATATAGGTGTCGCGTCTTTCGTGCAGTATATAAGGATTTTTTCACCTTCGTAGATTTTCCCCTCTTGATGGAGTTTTTTAAATGCCCACCAGACCGATTCCATAAACTCATTGTCCATGGTTTTGTAAGCGCCTTCGAATTCCACCCACCGACCAATGCGATCGATTGTATCCTCCCACTCTGTGCCAGTTTTTACCATAGCTGCTCGGCAAGCTTGGACATAATCGTGAATACTGATTTTATCGCCAATTTCTTTTTTATTTTTTATACCTAGTTGATCCTCGACAAAAACTTCGGCAGGAAGCCCATGACAATCCCAGCCCCACACCCGCTCTACGCGATAACCGTTCATGGCTTGGTACCGAGCGACCGTATCTTTAATAGTAGAAACAAGCAGGTGCCCATGATGCGGACTACCTGTCAAAAACGGCGGGCCGTCATAAAACACAAAAGCATTGTCGGCCGGACGTTGCTCTACCGATTTTTCAAATGTCTTATTGTGCTTCCATTGCCTAATGAGAGCTTTTTCGTATTCTGCTGCTTTGCGCCGTGTTCCATGCTTGAATTTCATATCTTTACCTCTTTATAAAACAAAAAGCCCCTACTGCTGCAGGAGCCGGCATGCGTGCCGTCGGTTCCATCCTGCTTGGGACTTTATTACCAGCTATAACGGGCTACGTGCCGTCGAGTTCTACTAGCTGCTTGCCCTTCGTAGCCTTGGGCGAAGTAGGGTTCTTCTCGCTCCCCTTCGCTACGATAGCGAAATTGTGGGTGATAACCACTATCCACCAGTTGGCGGAGGGATTTGCTCCAGTACTGCTATTTCAGTTTAGCCTAAATAACCAAAGTGGACAAGTCTACAGATACGACGCCACCTCATCCATGAGGGGCAAATCTTCACCTTGCCAGACCTTCAGCGTTGATCCGTCATCTCGAAGTGCCAGAAGTGCTGGATATTGAACTATATCGTATATGCTCGCTGTTGCGCTACCCTCACGAGTATCAAGACTTACCATCTCTATCTTTGTCTGTGGATGAAGTCGTTTAAACATCCCCACAAACTCATCAACTTTGCGGGCATATTCTGATACCGGTCGGTAAATAACCAAAAGTTTCATGTTGCTTAGTGTATAGGTTTTTGGTTTTTGGTTCCAGTAGATTGTCTTGATTTTTGGAACACATACTTCGCCACAGTCACTGTGGGGTGCGGCGAAGCAATGTTTTTAACGACACTTACTTTTTTAGGGTTTTGATGACCTGTGAGCAATAGGTATTACGAACAACCGGTTGTCGATCCGCAAGATGTGCAAACATAGCAACTGCCGGATCTTTGTGTCTGATTACCGCAGTTATAGCACATAGGGGCTGCATCGTCTTGTTTGAGGGAGGTTTCTTGATCGCTGCCCGCGCTTACCGATGAACTCGGGGTTCTAGATATTTCTTCTGTTGGTGTCATCTGTCTAGGAGTAGACTCTGATGATTTAGCGTCTGGCAAGTCGGTCGTCTCTGAATCTTCACTGAGCAAACTGGTCTGCTCATCGCTTGGCATATCGTCGATTGACGCTAAGCCAAGCTCTAGACGATCATCAAATGACATATAGCTAAGTGCCATTCGCCTAAAAATGTAGTCTACCAGTGACGAAGCTGTCCGGATTTCTGGATCATCGGTTATACCGGCTGGTGCAAAACTGGTGCTCATGAATGTCTTTACGTAAGTCTTAAGCGGAACTCCATACTGAAGACCATGGCTCACCGATATAGCAAACGCATCCATGATGCCGCGCAACGTAGAGCCGTGTTTGGCAAAATTAATGAAGACCTCGCCCGGCGTCCCATCTTCGTATTCTCCAATTGTGACATATCCTTTGGAGTCCGCAACCTTAAAGGAAAACGTCTTAGAGTTCCGAACTTTTGGCATTTCGCGGCGAACAGCGCCTTTTAGTATAAACTTGTCGTTTACACCTTCTGTAGTTGTAATATTCTCATCAGTCTTGGCACTTTCTTTCTTGGCCATAGAAAGTGGCTGAGCAACTTTACAGTTATCACGGTAAATAGCTACCGCTTTAAGTCCTAGTTTCCATGCATCAATGTGCAATTGCTCAACGTCCTCAACCGAGACATCCTCCGGCATGTTGACTGTCTTACTGATAGCACCAGATATGAACGGCTGCACTGCACCCATCATCCTCACATGTCCGGAATAGTGAATAGCGTTATCTCCCATGGAACAAGCAAAGACGTTTTTGTGTTCTTCCTTTAGATGCGGAGCACCTATTATTGTTTTTTCGACATCAATATAGTCGACAATGTCGTCAATCTGCTTCTTGCTATAACCCATCGTTTTGAGTGCTCGTGGCACTGTGTGGTTCACGATACTCATGGTACCGCCACCAACCAGCTTTTTGAGTTTCACTAGACCAAGGTCTGGCTCAACACCCGTAGTATCACAGTCCATCATGAGACCAATTGTCCCAGTCGGTGCCAAAACACTAGCCTGAGAGTTACGTACTCCATACAGTTGACCGAGTTCCACTGCTTCATCCCAAGCGCCAGCCGCAGCGCTCAATAGTTCTTCTCTAACTAGTCCGGCGTCAATTTTTGAAACCTCTTCACGGTGCATCTTAAGAACATTGAGCATTGCTTCGCGATCCTTATGAAAGCCTGCAAACGGTCCAACACGATTAGCTATCTTCGCGCTTGTAGCATACGCCTGACCAGTCATAAGAGCTGTAATCGCAGCTGCTTGAGCACGACCATCATCTGAGTCATACGGAAGCCCTTGAGCCATCAATAAAGCTCCTAGGTTAGCATAGCCAAGGCCAAGCTCACGATACGCTCGAGCGTTTTTAGCGATGCTATCAGTCGGGTACTCACTGTAACCGACTAAAATTTCTTGGGCGGTAAACACAAGCTCTACCGTGTGAATAAATGACTTAATATCAAAGGTACTGTCTTCGTTTAAGTACTTCAACAGATTGATGCTCGCTAGATTACAGGCTGAGTTGTCAAGATGCATGTATTCACTACACGGGTTACTTCCATTAATCCGACCCGCATTTGGAGCTGTGTGCCACTTGTTGACCGTCGTATCAAACTGCATTCCTGGATCTGCGCATTCCCAAGCAGCCTTAGACATTTGCCTAAATAGCGTGCGAGCCTTTACAGTTTTTACTGTCTTTCCGGTGGTGACAGCCTTAAGATTCCAGTCATCATCATTTTCAACTGCCTGCATAAACTCATCAGTTACACGAACTGAGTTGTTGGCGTTTTGGTATTGCACCGAGTGAATATCTTTACCATCTAGACTCATGTCCCAGCCGGCAGCTTCGAGATCACGCGCTTTACGCTCTTCAAGTGCTTTACACCAGACAAATTCTTCTACGTCTGGATGATCAACATTCAAAATAACCATTTTGGCAGCACGACGGGTCTTGCCGCCACTTTTAATTGCACCGGCTGAAGCATCAGCCCCCCGCATGAAACTAAGCGGTCCAGATGCAGAACCAGCACTCTTACCCAAGGCTTCGGCAGAGGAACGCAAAGTACTAATATTAATACCTGAACCTGACCCGCCCTTGAAGATCATTCCTTCTTCTTTGTACCAGTTAAGAATCGAAGGCATTGTGTCTTCGACTGCCAAAATGAAACAAGCACTAGCCTGCTGCGAACGCTCCGGCGCACCAATATTAAACCAGACCGGTGAGTTAAACGCCGCTCTTTGTGTAGCGAGGACATACTTTAACTCCTCTTGGAAATCTTCGGCTTCTGCATCATCGGTAAAGTAGCCCTCTTGGATACCATGCCGGGTTATCGTATCGACAACTCGATCGATTAAGTCACGCAAAGAAGCTTCACGGTCTTGAGTACCCGGAGTACCTGTAAAATATTTTTGAGCAACAATGTTTATTGCGTTTAGCGACCAGCCCTCCGGGAACGCCACGCCCTTTTGCTCGAAAACCGGCTTATTGGTCATCGGGTTCATGATTACAGAATCACGTTTAACCCAGTTTAATTGATCGTAAGCTTTGCTGTTTTGGGGTGTAAAAAGTCGCCTGTGCCCCAGGATTGTTGTTTGTCCCATAATACCCTCACTTTTTTATGTCAGAGTGCCGTATATCACTCTAACGCTCTTATTAATGTTATTTTAAATTTTTATTTAGAGTTGATCGTCGCTCTCAAGACGATACCAGCTCCCCTCGAGCCTTTTTAGTTGACTTGTGCCAAAACTACAAGGCGCGCGGGCAACTGTTAAGTCACCCCTTGTGTTACTTAACGGTGCGGTTTGTTTTTTTCTCCTTGATTTGTAGGAGCTCTTTTTCGAAACCGGCTATATCTTTAAACCGACGATATACACTTGCGAATCGCACATACGCAACCTCATTTAGTCGTGCCAGTCCGTCCATTACCATGTCACCTATTTTTCGACTTGATATCTCCGGATCACCACAGGCATAAATTTGCTGCTCTATGTCTGCTACAAGCCGCTCTAGCTGCAAACTGTTCACCGATGTTTTTTCACATGCCCGATAAAGACCGGCCAGTAATTTATCACGACTAAACAGTTCTCTTGTGCCGTTACTCTTTACAACGATAATCTGTGGGCGCTCTACCCGTTCATACGTTGTAAAACGATAGTGACAGCTGATGCATGCACGACGGCGACGAATTGATTCGCCTTCTGCCACGTCTCTAGATTCGATAACTTTTGTATCGACTTGTTGACACTGGCTGCATTTCATATTGCATACCTCCTTTGTTCAAACTGAACGTACTATCACTATATTCTAATCGCTATATATAGTGCCTATACACCCCAGCATAACCCCACGAATAGCGGTTTGCAAGAAAATAACGTCGTATTATTTACTAGATTTTTTGCCAGAATCATTATCCTGGGATTTTTGGGCTTTTTTCTTGAGGCGTCGCAAAAAAGAAGGTTTTTCAAGCTCCTCATCGTCTTCACCAGAATCCGAAAAGGTGTCCGGTTTTGAATTACTTTTTTCTTCAGAGTCGGTTTGTTTAGCCTCTTGATCAAGTGCCCAGATATTCGGCATGGGAGAATCTTTGTGAAAGTCATCGTGCTTATTTTCATCGTTATTAAGATCCATATTGATATCTTTGATATCTCCGTCTTCGGCCTTAACGTCTCCAGTCTGTGCTGAAGAAGGTTGCACGGAATCATCACGTTCTGCCTCATCCCCGTTGTCTTCTTCTGCTAAACCTTGGCGTAAGTGTGTTCGGTTGGTAAAGTAGGTTGCGTCAAACCCAGTTGCAACCACCGTAATTATGATCTCACCTTCAATCTCCGGACTAATGGTGGCTCCGAAAATAATGTTTGCGTCAGGATCGGCAGCTGCGGTAATCGTCTCGGCAGCAGTATTAATCTCGTGCATTGACATATCGCTGCCACCTATAACGTTGAAAAGAATGCCACGTGCCCCATCAATGGAGACTTCCAGTAACGGTGATTCAATTGCCTGCTGAGCAGCTTGCGGTGCTCGGTTCTCTCCACTGGCACGTCCTATACCCATGAGAGCAGAACCTGCGTTGCTCATGACTGCTTTAACGTCAGCAAAATCCAAGTTTATAAGACCATGTACTGTAATAAGGTCGGATATTCCTTGGACGCCTTGCCTCAGAACGTCATCAGCCACTCTAAAGGCTTCTAGAAGCGGTGTTTGTCGATCGATTGTCTGCAGAAGTCGATCATTCGGTATAACAATCAATGTGTCAACCGCCTCTCTGAGCTTATCAACTGCGGTTTCTGCGTTTCTGCGTCGCTTCTCACCTTCAAAAGCAAACGGCTTAGTAGCAAACCCGACAACGAGTGCTCCAGCATCACGGGCAGCATGCGCCACAACGTGACCGGCACCGCTACCTGTACCGCCGCCAGCACCTATGGTTATAAATACCATATCCGAGTTACTTAACGCCTGGGTAATCTCATCCTTTGACTCTTGGGCAGCTTCTTCGCCAACCTTGGGGTCGGCTCCCGCTCCAAGTCCGCGTGTCGTATCTTTACCAATATGAATTTTTGTTTGTGCTTTAGAGTGATGAAGTGCTTGCGCGTCAGTATTAACTGCGATAAATTCGACACCCTCTATACCGGCGTCAACCATCCGATTAATGGCAGCCCCACCGGCACCACCAACACCGACTACTTTAATACGGGCGTAGGTTTCGATAGCAGGAGCAACTTGTGGCATACGTGGTTAACCTCTTCCTCTAGATGTTATATCAGGAGTATACCCGAACAGCTCCAAGTGTTCAATAATACCCACCTGACCTTTTTTGAACATCGGGATATATTTAACCATCTAACTGCGACGGAACTTCTTGATAATGCCTTCAACGAAACCAAATACCCGAGAGTTCGGTTCACCGGATACGTTAGAATCATGGGGCAATAAAAACATATCAAGCAACATAAGACCGACCGTAGTGGCGTATGTTGGGCTTTCCACTGTATCAACCAGACCATTTAATGGTTGCAAGCGACCAACTCTAGCCGATAGTTGCAGTTTTTCCTTGGTAAAGTCAGCGATTCCTGGCATATTTGATGTTCCGCCTACAACAACTACTCCACCAGGAAGCTTTCTGGAGCGTTGTATCTTTTTCAACTCTTTTTCAACCATCTCTAGTAATTCCTCTACTCGTGCTTCTGTAATGTCGTACACATCCTCGACCGGAAAGTAGTGTTGTTTGTTTTCAAAATCAACTTTTACGTTTTTTAAACCCCCGGAAGGTTTGTTTAGTGTGGCGTGTTTTACCTTTACGAGCTCTGCAATTTCTAGGTCAGTCTTTAGCCCTATCGCCAAATCGTTAGTGATATGTAAACCACCAACCGGTATAACCGCTACATGGTGTACTTCTCCGTCTTCTATGACTGCTAGATTAGTCGTTCCTGCACCAATATCAAGAACCAGGGTGCCTGCCTCTTTTTGCTGCCTGTTAAGTACAGCTTCTGCCGCTGCAAGACTGGAAACCGTATAGTTTGAAGCAGTCAAGTTAGTTTTTTCTAACACCATGTCCAAACTTTTTAGATTTGGAGCTATCGCTGTCACAATATGTGTATCAACCTCTAGCCGCACTCCGTGCATACCCACTGGATCTTTGATGTTGTCCTGCCCGTCCAATCTGTAGTTTTTGGCAAAAACTTGAATAATCTCTCTGTTTGGCGGTAATTGAACAATTGTTGCAGCTTCTTCTGCTCTAAGCCTGTCTTCAGCTGTAATTTCTTTATTAGCTGCACTAATCGCCACGACACCTCTGGAGTTCATGCCAGCCACATGGGCACCGTTAATATTAGCCGTAGCGTGACGTATCTGTACACCAGATACACGTTCTGCCTCTGTAACAGCTTTTGTGACAGCATCAGCGACTTCCTCAACATGAACAGTCACTCCTTTACGCATACCGGTATTTATTGCACTGCCGTGCCCGATGATCGTAGGTTTAGATGCATCTTGCTGATCCACCATACCAACAACACAGCGAACAGTATGTGTTCCTATGTCGAGACCTATAAAATGATTGGGCGATTGTTCGCGCATGCTGGCAGTATAGCAACCACTTGTCGATTCTTCTAGCGGTTAGTGTCAACCTGAGTACAGATTTTATGAAAGAGTCGTTAGAATTTCGTAACCATCGTCCGTGATTAATACGCTGTGTTCAAAATGGGCAGCCAGCGAACCGTCCGCAGTTACAACTGTCCAACCGTCTTCTGCCATCACAACGTGATGCGCGCCAAGAGTCGCCATAGGCTCGATCGCAATAGTCATGCCAGCCTGTAGAGTAGGTCCGGTGTTTTGGAGCCCATAATTAGGAATATTCGGCTCTTCGTGGAGTTTGTGTCCGACTCCGTGGCCAACCAAATCCCGCACTATACCGTATCCTCCTCGTTCTAGGCTTTGTTGTACAGCGAAACCGATATCACCCACTCTCACGCCATCGCGCACCACATCAATACCGGCCAGCAGTGATGCTTCGGTGTCTTTTATGAGCCGGGTAACTGATGGTTTTTTAGCGTTCCCTGCGATAACACTGATGGCAGAATCAGTGATCATGCCTTTATACGTCACACCGAAATCCATACTTACAATATCGCCTTCTTCAATTACTCGGTTTGCTCGCGGGATACCGTGAACAACCTCTTCATTAATCGAAACACACAGAACGTCAGGAAAGCTATCAGATCCCCCGGGGTAGCCAAGAAAGCTTGGTTTACCGCCAAGCCGTTTTAGTTCATCTCGAGCAATATCAGCAAGCTGTTTAGTCGAAACACCTGGAGCCACTTTATTACGTAGTAACTGATGCACGGTTGCAAGTATTTTACCTGACTCACGCATATGTTTGATTTCTGTATCTGTCTTGACTTGCGTAAACATGCTAATAGTCTAGCCCTGTTTTATTGTCTGCACGATTTCACTATGTACTGTCTGTATTGGACGCTCTCCGTTTATAGTATGCACCGTTACACCTGCATCCTTAAATTCCTCGAGTATCGGCAAAATTGACTCCTTATATTCAGAAAACCGCTCACTTATAGCATCGTGATGGTCATCCTGTCGACCACGCTCTATAAGCCTGCTCCTCACCACTTCTTCCGTAGCAGTCAGATGTACAACGTGGGTTATTTTAAGTTGACCATGCTTGGCTTGGCTCAACAGCCAATCGGCTTGCTTAATCGTCCGCGGGAACCCATCAAGTACAAACTCTTGTTTTATATCTATCAGGCTAAAAATTTTATTCACCAGTGCAATTATCTCTTTGTCGGCTAACAATTGGCCGGCTAACATCTCTTTGCGTCTTTCGCCCGCTATCAACATTCTCAAGAATTCACCGGTAGACAACCATGGCAGCCCAAGTTCATCAGCCAACATCCTGCCCTGCATACTCTTACCTGAACCGGCCACTCCCATAAATATAATCATGTGTTGAGCTTTCCTTTCACAACTTTTGCTATACGTCCACCATCAGCAGAAACACCAACTCGGTCTTTCACAGCCTTTATCACCCGACCCATGTCTTTGACGTCTTTTGCTTCAGTAGAAGCAATCACTTCGTCGACGATAGCTTGTAGTTCACTATCTGTGATTTGCTTAGGCAAATATTTTTCTATGGCGGATTTCTCGGCTAGCTCCGCTTCAGCATTTTGGGTGTTTCCGCCATCTTTATACATGTCTGCACTTTCCTGGCGACGTTTCACTTCTTTTTGTAATACTTGAATGACTTCCTCATCCGGCAAACCCTTATCGCGCGCCGCTTTTTCGATTTCAGCATCTAAAATAACGCTCTTCAAGCCTTGAAGCGTAACTGTCAGCGTCTTATCACCAGCCAGCATAGCAGTTTTTAAGTCTTGGTTAATTTGTTCTTTTACGCTCATATTTCTCCGAAAGTGTATCAAAGATTCCCTGTATTTAATACGGACTCAATTAATTTTACAGCACTTACCCGGATGCGTCGCTTGCACGCAAGCATGAGCAATACCTAAATAACAACAAAATAACTAAACATCACGCGGCCAATTAGCATATCCGAGAAAATGTCATATTACGCTGATAGATTACCTAGTTTTAGCGCTGGCCAAGTTTTAGTTTTTTAACTTTATCAGCTTTACGAGCGCGTCGAACAATAGCTTTTTGGCGACGATCTCGTTTGCTCATAGGCTTCTCATAATATTGCGATTGTTTCGCAACGAGGATAATCCCGGACTGCTGCACTTTACGTGTAAAACGTCGCAGCATATTTTCCAGTGGCTCTTTAGAATCTTTACGTGTTACTTGAATCATGTGATGTATTGTAGTCTAACAGAGGAAGAATTGCAACCCTACAGCGTGTTTTGTTGCCTTTTTTGATTATGACGTTGCGATTTTAACACTATACTTTGTAACTCTTTGAATATAGTGAAGTGTTTATTGGTGTGATATATCTTGGTATTGCCTTGTTTTTCTGATATCAGAAAGCCTATTTTCTCAAGACGTTTGAGCTCACGTTGTATATTACCTGCATCTTCCTTAATAAGTTTTGCAAGCCCTCTCACGTGCGTTTTGAAGTCGGGGTACTTGGCGTACACCACGATTATCTTTCGCCTAACTCTGGATGTAATGAATACGTCTAACATAAGCTTTTATTGTCATTAGAACAACGTGACTGTAGTATACCTCCCACTTTCTCACATTTCAACAGCTTTTCATCAGACTGACCAATATAATGAACTATACTGGGTGTATGTATTATTACGAAGTCTGGGTGGCAAGCCAGCGATTCCACGGCGACAAACCGTTAACCTATGCTTCAAAGATGAATCTTGCTCGAGGTACTTTGGTTGTCGTTCCATTACAGCAACAACCAGTTATCGGTATTGTCATTGAGCAAAGTAACGAGCCAAGTTTTAAAACTAAAGAAATTTCCCGACAAATAGGATCAAACTCTTTACCTGACCCATTGATTAAACTTATCGATTGGCTGCGGCTATACTATCCTGCTTCGCTTGGAGGCTTATTGCAGGCTTTCCTTCCAAGTACGCTACTTAAAACAAGTCGACTCAAAGAAACCACAGACCGGGCAGTCAAATCGTTCCAGCCGAAAATCGAATTACCTAAACTTACTGCCGAACAAGAATCGGCAATCTCAACCATAGAATCTTCGAACCAAACAACTACTCTTATACATGGCGACACTGGTAGCGGTAAAACACGAGTATACATTGAACTGGTTCGTAAAGCTTTTGCAAAACAACAGTCATCAATTATCCTGACCCCCGAGATCGGGCTTACGCCACAACTTGCTCAGACTTTTCTAGATACGTTTGGCGACCGGGTTGTAGTGCTGCACTCCGGACTCACTGCAGCACAAAGACGAGATATTTGGCTCCGTGTACTCGAAAGCGATGAACCATTAATTGTCGTCGGTACGCGCTCGGCATTGTTCGCCCCAATCAAAAAAGTTGGCTTAATCGTTATCGACGAAATGCATGACCAAGCATATAAACAAGAATCCGCACCATATTATCAAGCCACCCGTGTTGCTGGGCAACTAGCAAAACTACATCAATCTAAACTCATAATGGGCTCCGCGACTCCTCCTGCTGCTGATTATTATTTACTCCAGAAAAAAGGCGTTCCGATTGTTCGCATGTCAGAATCCGCTATAGGCAGAATCCGTCCGGCAGACATAGAAACAGTAAAACTAGAAAATCGGGAGCACTTTACAAGATCGGCTCACCTTTCCAATCAGTTAATAAAACACGTTGAAACGGCACTGGCAAACAACGAACAATCAATCATATTCTTAAACCGCCGCGGAACAGCTCGTGTCGTGCTGTGCCAACGGTGTGGGTGGCAATCACTTTGCCCTCGGTGTGACATAACCCTTACATACCACGGGGACTCGCACCGAGTTCTGTGCCATACATGCGGTCACAATACGGTTGCACCTCCAGTTTGCCCAAGCTGCAATAACCACGACATTAGTTTTAAAAGTATTGGCACGAAATACCTTGTAGACGAACTCATGCGCATATTCCCAAAAGCTCGCGTTCAACGATTTGATACCGATAGTACGAAATCAGAAAGGTTAGAACAGCAATACAAACAGGTTAAGTCCGGCAAAATTGATATACTGGTTGGAACGCAGTTACTTAGCAAAGGTCTTGATTTGCCGCAATTGAGTGTTATTGGTGTTGTTCTAGCAGATACCGGTTTGCTTATTCCCGATTTCACGGCTAACGAGCTCACATATCAACAACTAACTCAGATTATGGGTCGTGTTGGACGCGGGCACCGCCACGGACATATCGTTATTCAGAGTTATCACCCAGACAACCCTGCCATCAAAACGGCCATCCAACGAGACTACCAGGCGTTTTATGAGCAAGAGATCGCCGAACGGAAACAATACAACTTCCCGCCCTTTGTGTTCCTCCTTAAGCTAGCTTGTATGCGAGCGAACAACACAAGTGCTCAAAATGCTTGTAACAGCTTGGCGGAAAGCCTAGGTCGGCAACATCCAAAATTGGAAATTATTGGACCAACCCCAGCATTCCATGCCAAACAGAACAATAAATTTCGTTGGCAGCTTATCGTTAAATCATCCAGCCGCCAAGTGCTAACAGAGATTATTAGAGAACTACCGACAAATTGGTCGTATGATATTGATCCAGCAAATTTATTATAGTAAAAGTTCCTCTGTTAACCTGTTTGCGATATACTAAATAGCAAGATGAATAAAAATAGTATAATTGCCTTACCGAATCGACATCTACGTGAGCGCTCTAAGCGAGTTGGTTACATAAGCTCTGAGGTTAAACAACTAATTGACGATATGAAGGCTGCAACACTCGACTGGGAGGACAGCCGAGAACATGAGGTCGGAGTTGCACTTGCAGCAGCACAGGTTGAGCAGCTTCTACGCATCATAATTGTGCGTGATAATTTTGACGATAAAAACAATCGTGAATTTAGCGTATTTATCAATCCGCAAATCAGTAAATACGAAGGCATCATTGAGGAAGATTATGAGGGCTGTTTAAGCGTAAAAGATATTTATGGCAAAGTGCCGCGTCATACAAAGGTGAAAGTCAAAGCACTTGATGAAACCGGTCAACCTATAAGAGTAACGGCTGAGGGCTTTTTGGCTCGCGTCTTTCAGCACGAAATCGACCACAATAACGGCATAATGTTCATCGACCACATAAAAGACGATCCTAGCGCCTTTTTCAGACTCGAATCTGACGGTAAATTAATCAAACTTGATTATGATAAAGACATCAAAGACAACCCTAAACTCTGGCAGTAAAATTGTTTTCTTCGGAAACGAACGGTTGGCAACCGGAGTCTCTACCGAAGCACCAGTTTTAACTGATCTAATAGAAGCAGGTTATGACGTGACTGCCATTGTAGCCAATTACGAGATGGGGTGTTCTCGCAAGACTCAGACTTTAGAAGTTCAAAAAATCTCAGAAGAACACAATATCCCAATTTTATTCCCAGATAAGCCGACCCGAATAAAAGATCAGCTGATTAATTTTCATGCCGAGATTGCGGTACTAGCAGCCTATGGCAAGATTATCCCCCAAAGCATCATAGATGTTTTCCCTAAAGGTATTGTCAATATCCACCCTTCACTATTACCGCTCCATCGTGGATCAACCCCAATTGAAAGTGTAATTTTAGCCGGAGAGGAGAAAACCGGTGTATCACTCATGAGTCTGGTTAGCGCTATGGATGCCGGTCCTGTGTACAGCCAGTCTGAGGTAGAGCTCAGTGGCACGGAGACAAAGCAAGAGCTGGCAGACTCTCTAGGCAGTATTGGCGGATCAATGCTTCGTGAATTATTACCAGACATATTAAACGACAGTGTAGTCGCACTGCCCCAAGACGCAGATAGCGCAACCTACGACAGCCTTATTCAAAAAAGTGATGGGGTTATTGACTGGCATAAATCAGCAGTTCAGCTTGAAAGAGAAATTCGAGCATTTTCCGCCTGGCCTGGTAGCCGTACAGAAATTGCCGAAAAAGATGTCATCATCACAAAAGCACAAACCAAACCAAAGAAACCAGGATCCGCACCTGGTTCTGTCTCAGTAACCGATGACAACGCTCTGCTTGTACAAACATCAGACGGCTCGTTGTGTATAGAGCGCCTAAAACCTGCCGGTAAACGCGAGATGTCCGCAAAAGAATTCTTGCTAGGTTACGGAAACCAAATTTTTACAAAATAGGGGTTATAATTGACTATTGAGACGGTTGATCGTGCTGAGCACTATCTTCAGCAGCAGCTACAATTTGTGGAGCACTGGCTTTGACTTCAGCTTTTAGCTTTTCCAGCTCCTCGGCGACAACTTTTTTATAGTCAGGGAAATTGCTTTCTAACCACTTTAAGGCGCCTGTTTCGTCACTGCTGTCAATAAAGCTTTCAAACTCGTCAAGTTGCTCATTGCTCATCTGTTCAGCTAGCCGTACACCGACACGCATCTCTAATGTTTCATAAATATGAGCCAGCATTTTATTCTTCTCTTCATTTGGCAGAGATCCTAAGCCAAGTTCTACAAGTAAGTTATTATCAAGTTTAAACATGTATCTCCTTCCTTAATGGTACTATTCTACCATTTTAAACCAACACGTAGGCAATAAGCAGTAATACGAGTATAAAAATTGCGCCCATGAAACCTTGTTGAGCTGCTTGTTTATATAGTTCTGATTGCTGCTCGTCCTGAGTTTTATTGTTTAATTTACTACTATTAACAGTATCCTGTCTAACACTTAAAGAACCCGGTGTTTGTTGTAATATTGACCCTACTGATACCGCTCCAGGTTGCGATTTATTGGTAGCCTCGTCACGGACTTCGTGGCTACGTTCATAGACACGCTCTACTGGTGCATCCACCTCAGCGGCGGCAAGCATTTCCTTAAGAACTTTTTCCGGATTTTCATGCTTATTCTCGTACTCGCGGACTTTTTCAGCAAACCGCCTTGCAACCGTTTCTGTCTTTGATGCTTTTTCAGCTTCTTGGTACTGCGGCACACGACGCTCCGGTGTGTCAACCGTTTGGCTTTTTGGTGGTGATTTCTCAAACGCTGATGGATGATATTGCTTGTATTCTGGGGTTGTACTAGGATGCGGCCGCTCGCTAATTTTATTCTCTATCGGCTTACCCTTATACTCGGTCTGCATCTGTTCTGCCATGGATTCATACCGAGCAACTTGTTGACGTAATGCATCGGTCTGTTCTTTAGCCTCACGTGCTTGTTTTTCTTGTTGCCGGTTCTGTTTATGTACACGCTCAAGCTCATCACCCTGTTTGTGCGTGCGCTTCTTTAGACGCCGATCGGCACGCTTTCTGGCCACTTTTTCGGTACGTAGATCAGCTTCTGTTGCACCCCTAAAAACTTCGCGTTTTGCTGGCGCATCTGTCTCGTACCCTTCTGCTTGCAGCTCTGTGACCGTATCTGTAGTATCTACCTCTAAATCGTTTTTCTCATCCTCATATCGACGTTGCATCTCTTCTACCGGAAACGCCGGATACGGTGTAAACTCCTCGTCGTCAACTGATAATGACGACTCATGCGTTTCATCGGCGTTAACAACAGACTCCTGTTTAGGATACTTACCCGGCTCATGACTTGCCGCAACACTGTCTTCTTGCGAGTCCAGAAAGTCTTCATGAGAAGTCTCGGCAGATTTATTTCCGACGAAATATTGTTCACTTCCGATAAATTGTCCGCTTTCACTATAATAATCGTCTAAATTCTTGGCGGGCAACGATTCACGCTCATCGCTAGGTATAGCCTCACTGTTTTCATTTCTTACAACGTCCAAACCGACAAACTTACCAAAAAAACGCCGTAAAACACCTTTTTTATTGTCAGGCTCCTCTGGCTGATCTTCTTTTTGTTCAGATCGAGCAAGCCAGGATGCTACAAAACTTGGCCACTTGCGTGTCTTCTTTTTACCGAGCCGCTTTTCTTCATCAGTTTCGTCCGTTGAATCTTCATAATATTGCGAACGCTCAAAATTCTCCATAACAGCGTACAATTATACAATTTTTACTCGTGATATTCAAATTACAAACTGCAGCATTGTTTATAACGTCCGGGCAACCGCTTCACGCGTGAACAACTCTACTCTGTCGCCTTCTTGTAAATCTATTTTTGACTTGGTTGCTAAACTCATGCCGCACATTTCACCCTCAATAATCTCTTTGGCATCCTGAGGGCCACGCTTAAGATTAGTCACCTCTACTTCTGTCAACTCTTCACCGTCACGTATAATTCGAGCAAGAGCTGGAACGGTTAGCTTCCCTTTAGTTACCTCACCGCCACAGATAATTTCCGTTTTTGTTGTTTTAAATACACCTTTTATGAGAAGTCTGCCTAGGTCGGTTTCGACAATTTTTGGTGCAAGTAGCTTTGTGAGCTCTTCTTTTACATCATCTATCAATTCATAAATTATACTGTACAAACGAATCGGCAACTTGTCCCTGTTAGCCAACCGTTTAACATCCGGAGGTACTGCCACATTAAAACCATAAATAATAGCACCACTCGTCTGAGCAACATGGACATCATTCTTATTGACAGCACCGACACCGGAACTGACAATCCGCACCGCCACTTCACTAGTATCAAGCGCCCTTAGGCTGTCTAGTACCGATGTTAAAGAGCCCTGAACATCAGCCTTAACAATAACATTTAGCTCAGTGAGCTCATTGGCCCGGTTAATCATACGAATCATCTCTGAACTATTGATATCTAGCAGACCGCCAGATGATTGTCGTTTTGCACCCTCATTGGCTGCAGCTTGCCTTGCTGTTTTTTCATCTTTTTTAGCTTCAAATTCGTCGCCAAACTCTGGCAACGACTTAAAGCCGGTAATTATAACTGGAGTTGAAGGAGTTGCCTCTTTGATTGGCTTGCCAGTGGTGGTCTCTAGATTACGCACGCGCGCATAAGCTGATCCGGCAGTGACGTAGTCCCCGGGATGTAAAACACCGGCCTCCACCAACGCTATAGCTACCGGTCCGCGACCCTGCTCCATATGAGATTCGATGACCAGACCGCGCGCTGGAACATCAACATCAGCACGCAAATCCTCGACATCTGCCACAAGTAGCACCATATCAAGTAACTTATCAATGCCGGTCTTCTGCAAAGCACTCACTTCAACGGTTATGGTTTCGCCGCCCCACTCCTCAACCAGAAGGTCATGTTCAGACAATTGTTGCTTAATCCGATTAGCATCAGCTTCCGGCTTATCAATCTTATTTATGGCAACAACAATCTTTACACCGGCTTTGCGGGCATAGCGAATTGCCTCGATTGTCTGTGGCTTAATACCATCATCTGCTGCCACGACCAATATAACTACGTCGGTTAGCTGTGCTCCATGCTCCCTGAGCGCTGCAAAAGCTTCATGACCCGGTGTATCCAAAAACGTGATGTCGCGATCGCTGTGCCGTATCTGATAGGCAGAAATATGCTGAGTGATACCACCGGCTTCACCCTTAACTTCATCGCTCTCACGGATAGCGTCCAGTAAGCTAGTTTTGCCGTGATCAACATGACCCATAACAGCCACAACCGGTGGCCGTCCAGTAGCTTTATCGCTCATTTTTTGCTTGGTTCGGCCTTGTGACTCCTCTGCTACCTTATGTGTTAACTCCACATCAAGGTCAAGTTCACCGACGATAATCTGCGCGGTATCAAAATCAATGCGCTCATTAAGAGTCGCCATGATACCGTTTTTCATTAGCTCAGTAATCAGCTGCGTTACCGGTATCTTTAGCCGTTCAGCCAGCGAGCCGACGGTAATCATGTCTTCGACTTCAATTTTTGTTGCCATGCCCGTCTCTCCTTTCTGACTATTACACCGCTACATGTTATTTATTCTGCCTTATTTTGTGTCCTTGAGACTCAAGGCTATTTTGCGAGCCTCGGTATCAATATCCAGCACCTTGAATTTCTTCTTTTCATTGAGCTGGAATATTTTTTCCGGATCAACGCCGTCGTCATCGCTCATTTCTGAGACATGTACCAACGCTTCTACTGATGGGCTTAGCTGCACAAACGCACCAAATGGTGTTATGCGCGTAACTTTACCTTCTACCGTCTCACCCTTTTTGAAGGCTTTCACTTCATTAAGCCATGGATCCTCTTGCATCTGCTTAAGACTCAAACTTAGGCGATCTTTATCAATAGAGATAATCTTGGCTTCTACCGTATCACCTACCTTAAGGTAATCCCTTGGGTCTTCTACTCGTTCCCAGGATATTTCTGAGATGTGAATTAGCCCTTCAATGCCATCGACGTTCACAAATGCTCCGAAGTCAATCACGCCAGTTATAACGCCTTCTACTTTGTCGCCGACTTTCAGTTTAGCAAAGCGGTCTTGCATATCGTCCTTGATTGCCTCTTTTTCAGAAAATATAAGCTTGTTGTCCTTACGGCTTATGTCAAGTATACGTACCCTGATTGGTTTATTGACCAATTGGTTGAGCTTCTGGAGTATCTCATCTTTATCTGCTCCTGATACGCGCGGATAATGACCGGCAGCCAGTTGTGACACCGGCAAGAACCCTCGTAAGCCTTCAAGCTCCACAAGCAATCCGCCTCGGTTAGCATCATAAGCTGTCACCTCAATAATCTCCTGATTATCGAACACCTTCTGCAGCTCATCCCAACCGCGATCCTTTGCAGCTCGGCGCATGCTTAGTAACGCAAAACCTTCTTCCATTTCTGGGTCGATCACACTGGTAGTAACCGTCTGACCTTCCTCTAGTTGTTGACCGTGGCTTATTTCGCGTCGCAGAATAACTCCGACGCCATTGGGCCCCAAATCAACCCATACCTCGTGCTTGCGCACTGAGGTCACCTTTCCTTCTACGACATCTCCAGTTTTTAGCTGGGGAATATCCATGGACGCTAGCAACTCGTCCATTGTAATGCTAGATTTTGACATGTATCCCATGCCTCCTTTATAAGTATTTCCACCAAGCACGACGCAACATCGTGCTTGAAAGATTGATACCAGTATATCTGTTCCACCCCTAGAAGTCAAAGCTTTGTACGTAAAATGGACTTTACCCTACTTGAGCTTTGCAGATTAAGACTAAAACCTTATACTTCACGTATATGTATCTAGCGATTGATATTGGAGGGACAAAGACACTTCTGGCGGTATTTTCCGCTGATGGCAAGGTGGTTGAATCTTTAAAGTTCCCCACCCCACCCGCCTATCAAGACTTCTTAACAGAGCTTGAGGTAACATTCAATAAACTAAAGAAACGTACATACAAAGGCGCGGCGATGGCGATTCCTGGACGGATAAACCGCCAAACCGGAGTCGCTGAGGCGTTTGGCAACTTAGCCTGGAAGGACGTACCCCTAAAACACGATATCGAAGGTATTATTGGCTGCAAACTTATAATTGAAAACGACGCCAAAGTGGCCGGGTTGTCGGAAGCACGGCTACTGCCGGATTTTAAGCGAGTTTTATACATAACCATCAGCACCGGGATTGGTGGCGCGCTCATAACTAAAGGTAAGATTGACCAAGGACTTAAAGATGCTGAAATCGGGCAAATTATTATGGAGCACGATGGCGAACTGATGCGCTGGGAAGAATTCGCCTCTGGCAAAGCTATTGTGGCAAAGTTTGGCAAGCGAGCCAGCGACATTGCAGCCGATGATAATTCCACCTGGTATATTGTAGCCCGCAATATTGCAATCGGCCTGATTGACGTGATTGCCATGCTCACTCCTGACGCGATTGTAATTGGCGGCGGTGTTGGCAGCCATCTACCAAAGTTCCAGAACCGCCTTGAAGCAGAGCTTAGAGTTTATGAAAACGATCTTTTGCACGTACCACCGATATTTCAAGCCAAACACCCCGAAGAAGCGGTTGTTTATGGCTGTTATGAGCTCGTTAAGGACGCTAATTATGAAACAGTTAGTTGAGTCGCTGCGCAAAGACTTTCCTCATTTAAGCTTTCGGCAAGCTTCAACTTCTTGTTGGTCCCCAGCAAAGAAAGAAGTTAGCTACACCATTAAAGGTGACCAGACTATAGGTGCCTGGGGATTGTTACATGAGCTCGGTCACGCGTTACTGGAGCACGACACCTACCGATCAGATGTAGAGCTAGTCCTCAAAGAAGTAGACGCCTGGGATAAAGCCTTAGAAATTGCGCCAATCTATAATCAGCAAATCGATGACGAACACGTACAAGACTGCCTTGACACATATCGTGATTGGCTAAATCAACGCAGCACCTGCCCGGAGTGTGGTATGAACGGTTTGCAGCATACACCCAGGCTTTACAGGTGCATTAACTGTGTAGCTTCATGGGAAGTGTCGCCTTCACGTTTTTGCCGACCCTACAGGCAAAAGAAAAGGGTTAAAAATAAAACATCGCTTGCAGCTAAACCACAAGTGATGTTTCAGTAGATAACTAGCAGACCCCAGGTACTCAAACTTCATCGCACTTACCGGCTTAAAGGTAGGAGTAATTTTGCTAGGATTTACTGTAGTGGCGGGGCGGGTGCGAGAAGCGACCGGAAGCGTACTTTTCGTTGTACGCTGAGGACGTATCACAGCAAGCCAACTCGGCAATACAGTGAATAGAAAAAGAAAAACCACTTGGTTTACCCAAGTGGTTCTCTTTTGCGCCTAGTAAAATTAGGCGGCTTTTTTGGTTCGGCGGCTTATACGACCACCCTTTGCGCCAGCCAATCGGGCTAGATCACGGTCGGCATAAAAGCCACCAGTTTTGCCTTTTTTACCGCCTGCGGCACCGATTTTTGCATAAAAATCTGCACCGTATTTAGTCTTGTTAGTTGTTGCGGCTGCTTGACCACCTGCTTTAGTTCCTGCCATTTTTTGCTCCTTCTCGTGCGCGCTTATGTGGACGGCACATCTTGGGCGTAAACTTCCGGTTCGTGGCGCCACCGTACCAAAAAGTACGCTTCTGCTCCGATCCTCAGTCTCCATCCCAAGCTGCCCTCGCCCACAAAACCGCTTCACAGTGGTTAATGGTTGATTTATAATTGTCTCCCTCACTTGTGAGGCTCCCGAGAGAAATAAAAAGAGTCCGCCCGCCAAACATATGGTGGATGAACCCTCTTATCCCTATCGAATGCGCTTATACTAACACTTCATTGCGGTAATGTCAATTATAAAATGTGCTATAGAGTACCCTCGACTAAACGCGCCAGTCGAGTGGCGCGTTTAGTCAGATATGTCCTTTTTTACTACACAGAGGGATATAGCCTTATCCCGATTATTTCTTGCAAAGGTCTGACCTTTGCGAGTGTTATGTGTCCGCTAGTAAAACTTTTATGCTTTCTAGTTGATGTTTGTGGTCTTCGTAATCCTCAATAAAGTTTTCGTAACTTTCAGTGCCGTCAAAAAGTTCTAAGATACGTCCTGGCTTCACCCAATCACTACGCCATCCGTTAATGTAATATGGTAAACTCGAGAATTCCCAACTTTTATATGATTCAGGATTAAGGTGTATGTATCGCGAGATGTGTAAAAGGTATGCATCTTCAAGAATATGAGAAGCCTTATAAACACCTTGGAGCAAATGCCCTACTCTAACGTGCCGCTTATTGAAGTATGTTGTATATGAGCTCGTCACTTTTTGCATCATTTTAGCTATAGCTTTTGGATCGGAGTTTAGGTAAAACAACAGGTGGAAATGATTTGGCATCAAGCAAAACGCTAACAGCTCAACCCTTTCAGCGTAGCTTTCGTATATATTTCCGCGATCGTCTTTGTGCTCTTCTGGGCTAAGATAACGCTTTAGCAAATTCAGAAATACTGCGTAATCTTGATCGTCTATAAAAATATTCCGCTTCTCTACGCCACGGTTGTAAACATGATAAAAAGACTGTTCTACGTACTGCTTTACAGCATTCTTCGATGGCATACGTGTAATATACTTGATTCCTACCCCTCTTGCAAAGGTCAGACCTTTGCAAGAGGGGTAAGGGTTGCTCGGTAGTAGGTTTTGTTTGCTTTTACTGCTGTTAACAACAGTGTGAGGGGTTAGTTGGTGGTGGTTATGGTGATGTAGTCAAAACGGTAGGTTTTGTTAGGTTCAAGAGGGGTGTTGGAACCGACTTTAAAGCCGTCGGCTGTGCGTTCTATGTACAGATCTAGCCCGGTACTACCGGCACCTACCGGCATAAGATTGACCCGTGGTATGGCGTCATCTACCGATTCTGCAAAGAGTACTTTTGCAAGTATTCCCTTCTCTATCTCAACGCCCTCGTTAGTCGTAAAGGTAATTGTTCCGGCCATGTCAGTACCCTCTAGATCGACAGAGCCCTTATCGCCCTGCAGTACCCCACCAAGCTCTATAGCTGGTGTCTCGGTTGTGTGGCTGAGTATACGTCCGCCAACGGTTAGGTTGCTGGTAACGGTGGCGGTTTTAACGGTAAGATTGTTCTCTACCGTTAGGTTGCCTTGGACGGTGGCGTTGCCAGTGACGGTTAGATTAGAGATGACGGCTGGGCCAGATACGTTGAGCATCGGCACGCTCAGGGCGTTGCCTTGTAGGTCGCTTACGTCGGTGTCTTGTATGCCTGGTAGGTAGGTTTCTGGTTGCATGAACAGTTCAATGGTGCCAATCTCGGTTGGGTCAGTGTTGGTGTAATCTTCCAGAGCATAACCGATGATACGGGTGGCGCTGGTGGCTTTGCGGCCAACACCAGGGTGCTCTAGGCTAATGGTTATAGGATCGCCTGCCTTGATGTTGCCGTTCTCGGTGGTGACTTTAACTGGCACACGACCAGCCAGTGCCACCTCTACTGAATGAGGCGCGTCAGCAAGATCCGGGTTATCTTTCCAGCCCAGGACAAATCCAGGGTCTGTAGAGACAACTCCCATAAGTGGTGCACTGCCGTCAGCAACCGTTGTATAACGGCTATGGTTAGTATCTGCTGATACGATAGTACCTGGCTCAATCATTTCTGTGGCGCCGTAGAGTTCTGCAATATCAAAGGCGTTGGCGGTAATTGAACCGTCTGCACGGATTGTACCAGCCGCAGTACTGCAGTCGTCCGCACTGTCGTCACTGACACAGAGCCCGCCCTGCACTTCTAGCGTGGTGTCGGCACTGGCAGTACCAATACCGACGTAGCCGGTTAAATTATTCACATGCAGTAGTGAGCTCATATTTAGCTCGTGTATTTCTATCTCATCTAAGGCCATGTCACCTGTAAAGCTAGAGCCTCGGATACCTACAAAGCGGATATCAACAACACCAGAGAGTTCGGATAGGTCTACTGTCTCCTCAAACCACTCATCGCCCTGGTCACCACTCATTGACCACTGTTCTTCCCACAGACCGCCGTCTTCCGAGGTTTCTAGACGGAGTTCACCCATACTCGCCCCGTACATATGATAGTAGAAGCTAATATCAAAGCCGTCAGGATACAAGCTGGTATCAATATTACTGGCGTAGTCAAGAATGGCTTGATCGTCTTGTGCAACTGGATCTGAAGTTTCGTAGTAAACATACCAGCTCGTGCCGTCCGCGCCACTCGACGGGCCGGTACCAGAGCTTGTTGTGGTGCCACTATTACGTGTCCAGTCCTGGTCATCACCGGCAGCGTTCACCCAATCATCAAAACTGGCCTCAAAAGTAGAGTTGCTAATAGTGCTTGCGACAAGCCGGTCAGCTACGTTTAATCCGCCTAACACATCAAGCTTAGACTGCGGGTTAGCCACACCGATGCCGACGTTGCCGCTATTTGGTTGTAGTAGCAGGTTTTGACCGGACTGGATCTTTGGAACTTCTAGCATGCCTTGGATGGAAGCGTTAGTAACAACATTCGCAGTCGAGTCAGGTCTGTCTGGTTGTCGAGGAATTTCATGTCGATGGCGGTGAGAGTCGGCGTCGTCACTTGCCACGTAAGCATAGGTACCGTCGATGTGGACGCTGCGGGCGCCGTTCAGGTTGGTGGAGGTGTGGCTGCCCAGTTCGGTCAGATTGGCGGGGTCGGAGATGTCGATGGCGGTCAGGGAGCCGGCATTTCCACTGGCCACGTAGGCGTATGAGCCGTCGATGTGGACGCTGCGGGCGCCGTTCAGGTTGGCGGAGGTGTGGCTGTCCAGTTCCACCAGGTTATTCGGGTCGGAGATGTCGATGACGGTCAGGGAGTCGGCATACCAGCTGGCCACGTAGGCGTATGAGCCGTCGATGTGGACGCTGTAGGCGCCGTTCAGGTTGGCGGAGAGTGCGGCCGTCCAGCTCGACCAGGTTGATTCGGGTCGGAGACGCTCGATGACGGCCAGGGAGTCGGCATAACAGCTTGCCACGTAGGCGTACGAGGCGGTCGACGTGGACGCTGCGGGCGCCGTCCAGGTTGGCGGAGGTGTGGCTGTCCAGTTCTACCAGGTTATTCGGGTCGGAGATGTCGATGGCGGTCAGGGAGTCGGCATCCCTGCTGGTCACGTAGGGCGTATGAGCCGTCGATGTGGACGCTGCGGGCGCCGTTCAGGTTGGCGGAGGTGTGGCTGTCCAGTTCCACCAGGTTACTCGGGTCGGAGATGTCGATGGCGGTCAGGGAGCCGGCAGAATAGCTTGCCACGTAGGCGTATGAGCCGTCGATGTGGACGCTGTTGGCACCGCCCAGGTTGGCGGAGGTGTGGCTGTCCAGTTCCACCAGGTTACTCGGGTCGGAGATGTCGATGGCGGTCAGGGAGGCGGCGTATTCGCTGGCCACGTAGGCGTACTGAGCCGTCGATGTGGACGCTGTTGGCGCGGTTCAGGTTGGCGGTGCTGAGGGAGTTTAGTTGTGCGAATGAGTTCTGGCGGATCGAGCCGTTGACGTTCAATCGGTTCTGAAACGGTCACTTGACCCCGGGTATGTTTACTGGTGACTCGCGTGATGTCGATGGCGGTCAGGGAGTCGGCAGTTTCACTGGCCACGTAGGCGTATGAGCCGTCGATGTGGACGCTTTGGGCGTCTTCCAGGTTGGCGGAGGTGTGGCTGCCGAGTTCGGTCAGGTTACTCGGGTCGGAGATGTCGATGGCGGTCAGGGAGTCGGCGTATTCGCTGGCGACGTAGGCGGTGGTGCCGTCGATGGGACGCTGCGAGCATAGTACAGGTTGGCGGAGGTGTGGCTGTCTAGTTCGACCAGGTTATTCGGGTCGGAGATGTCGATGACGGTCAGGGAGTCGGCATTCCTGCTGGCGACGTAGGCGTATGAGCCGTCGATATAGACGCTGTTAGCACCGTTCAGGTTGGTGGTGCTGATGCTATCCAGCTCTACCAGGTTGGACGGGTCGGAGATGTCGATGGCGGTCAGGGAGTCGGCATAAAAGCTTACCACGTAGGCGTATGAGCCGTCGATATAGACGCTGTTGGCGCCTTCCAGGTTGGCGGAAGTGTAGCTGTCCAGCTCTACCAGGTTGGACGGGTCGGAGATGTCGATGGTGGTCAGGGAGTCGGCGTATTCGCTGGCGACGTAGGCGGTGGTGCCGTCGATGTGGACGCTGTTGGCGCGGTTCAGGTTGGCGGAGGTGTGGCTGTCTGAGCTCGACCAGGTTGGATTCGGGTCGGAGATGTCGATGGCGGTCAGGGAGTCGGCATCCCTGCTCGCGACGTAGGCGGTATGAGCCGCTCGACTGTGGACGTCGGAGGCGGCGTCCAGGTTGGCGGAGGTGTGGCTGTCTAGCTCGACCAGGTTATTCGGGTCGGAGATGTCGATGGCGGTCAGGGAGTCGGCATCCCTGCTCGCCACGTAGGCGTATGAGCCGTCGATGTGGACGTCGGAGGCGGCGTCCAGGTTGGCGGAGGTGTGGCTGTCTAGTTCGGTCATATCGTACCCCGAACCCTGTGTGTCCACACGGAGAATGTCTGTACTAGTGCTGTTTTGTACGCGCAGGGCGTTGGCGTTAGGGGTACTAGATTTGAATAACACATCACCGTCAACATCAAGGCTCGCTTGTGGGCTAGAGGTGTTAACCCCAACGCGATTATTCTGCGTATCAGCCGTGAATAGATTATCCCCGGCGGCGTTTTGAATTTGGAAGGCGGTGGCGCTGTCTGTTTTCGCTCTGGAACAATACATCGCCTGCTACATGCAGTTTAGCCTGTGGGTTATCTGTGCCGATTCCCATGTCGCCAGTAAGAGTCATATTGCCAATGAATTCGCTGTCTCCGGCAACCTTTAGTGCGTTCCCTGGTGCGACTTGGCTGACCATAGCATGGTTACGGTTGTCGCCAAAGTCGCTATCAGAGATTGCTACAAATCTTCCATTTCCATATACAACACCCAGCCACGTACTGGCATCTGCTGTCACCGTCTCCCACGTAATACCATCAACAGATGTCGCAACATGGGCAGGGGTGCCACCAATTGCATCACCGCTAGCTATCGCAACGAAAGTATTATTCCCATGGGTTATGGTTAACCAGTAAAGCGTGTTAAGTGAAGTGTCTTGGACTGATGTCCAGGTTTCGCCGTCGGAGCTTGTCATAACGCGGTTGGTGCCACTATATGCTACGGCTACAAACGTACCGTTGCCGTAGGTGACAGAGCGCCAGCTGTTAGCTTCGGCGGCGGCGTGAGCGGCCAGGTTTCGCCGTCGCTGGAAGTCATGACACGGTTGGTACCGTCATCAGCTACGGCTACAAACGTACCGTTGCCGTAGGTGACAGAGCGCCAGCTGTCAGCTTCGGCGGCGGCGTGAGCGGTCCAGGTTTCGCCGTCGGAGCTTGTCATAACGCGGTTGGTGCCACCTACACGCTACGGCTACAAACGTACCGTTGCCGTAGGTGACAGAGCGCCAGCTGTTAGCTTCGGCGGCGGCGTGAGCGGTCCAGGTTTCGCCGTCGCTGGAAGTCATGACACGGTTGGTACCGTCATCAGCTACGGCTACAAACGTACCGTTGCCGTAGGTGACAGAGCGCCAGCTGTTAGCTTCGGCGGCGGCGTGAGCGGTCCAGGTTTCGCCGTCGGAGCTTGTCATAACGCGGTTGGTGCCATCGTGAGCAACCGCAACAAATGTACTATTACCATAAGCAACGTCACTCCAATCCGCAGGGATGCCTGTATATGGTACCCACGCGGTGCTTGTCATTTCGGCAGCCACATACAATCTTGCGTCTGTGGTCTCAGCCGACCCTACTGATAGACTCATGGAGCTTGTGTTCGCGTTAAGTAGCGTACTGTTCCCCGCGGCATTCTGCACGGTGAAGCTACTCGTAGAGTCTGCTTTTACATTAACGCTGCCATTCAAGCTCGTTCTGCCCTGGACATTCAATGCTAAACCTTCTGAAATGTCACTCGTCATGACGCGGTTGGTGCCACTGCTTGCAACAGCGACGAAGCGACCGTTGCCGTACGTAAATGAGTTCCACCAGTTGGCCTCAACAGCGGAATATGGAGTCCAGAGTAAGGCCGTCTGGGGAGGTCATAACGATACTTTTCGCGGCAATTGCTATAAATGTACCATTTCCATACGCCACATTATCCCACGCATCAAGTTTGCTATCTGGCGTATTCGCAAACCAGGTTACGCCGTCGGTACTCGTCATAACACGGTCGCTTGACTCACTGCTGCCACCATTCCCTGCTACTGCAACAAAGAGACCATCGCCATAGGTGACCGACTGCCAATCATTGTCTACCACGGCAGTCTGAGTAACCCAGCTAACACCGTCAGAACTGGTCATAACGTGATTAGTGCCATCGCCTGTCACAGCCACATAAACACCATTGCCATAGGTAACTGAGCTCCAGTAGTTGGCTTCAGCGGCGGTACGGGTGGCCGACGTTTCGCCGTCTGGGAGGTCATGACGTGGTTGGTGCCACTGCTTGCCACCGCCACAAACTGGCCGTTGCCATAGGTGACGGATTGCCAGCGCCAGCTTCGGCGGCGGTGACGGGGGTGGCCCAGGTTATGCCGTCTGGGGAGGTCATGACGCGGTGCTGGGGTGCCTTCCCAGGAAACTGCGACGAAGGTGCCGTTGCCGTAGGTGACAGAGCGCCAGCTGTTAGCTTCGGCGGCGGTACGGGCAGTCCATGTTTCGCCGTCTGGGGAGGTCATGACGCGGTTGGTGCCACTGCTTGCGACGGCCACGAAGATGCCGTTGCCATAGGTGACGGATTGCCAGCTGTTAGCTTCGGCGGCGGTACGGTGGTCCCCACGTTTCGCCACCGGTACCATACGTAAAGCTTGTTGCATCTACGTTTAATCGTGCTATCGGATTATTGCTGCCAATCCCAACACTCATATTCTGAGTATCGGCAGTAAACAGGCTGGAACCAGAAGTATTTTGAATCTGGAAAGCTTCTGTGGTATCAGTGCCGTTCTGAATCACTACACCGCCGGTTGTACTCCCTAATACAAGGTTGTTGGTCTGGTTATCAAAGTGCATGGTGCCGTAGTTAGTGCTGTCTGTGCCTACCTTGATGGTGGATGAGGCTTCGAGGACACCGGTCTTAACACTGCGGCTACCCAGGCCAGCTCGTGGGGTGTACTCAGTCGTGTCATCGGCTATGCCGTTAAAGCTGACCCAGCCGTAGTTCTCGCTCCAGGCGTAGCCGGTGTATTCACCGGTGTCTGGGTCGTGAGTGACACCACCGTCGGTTGGGTCCAGGTTAATCCAACCAGTAGCGGTGTTCCAGGCAAAGCCGGATAGTTCACCGGTGGTTGGGTTACGGTTGACACCGTAGTCTGTTTCATCTGTGTTGGCGTAGGTGTGCTCACCGCCTCCTGTGTATGTACCAAAGCTAATCCAGCCGGTGGTTTCGCCCCAGGCCATGCCTTCTAGGTGGTCTGGGTAGACGCGGACGTCATACATCGTGCCAGGCTCTAGGTTAATCCAGCCAGTTGCAGCACTCCAGACGTAGTGATGTTCGCCGTCTGAGGTTGGGGAGACGTCTACTTCCCCACCAGTGAACTTTGGTGCGTGAACGGTTGTGGTGACTCTGCACCTCTTCTTTGGTGGTGTCGTAGCCGAGGGTAGGCGTCGTTGCCATGACTGTGCCAATGTTGCATGGAGTTTGGCACGGACGTAGACGTCTTGCCGACGGTTGGTGCTCGGAGCCAAGGTCGTAGGTGTCATCCGCGCTTGGTCGTAGGATTAGAGTTAATACCGGCGTTTACTGTCAGTGTGTTAGATGAGTTGGTGCCAAGTACCGTATTACCGTCTACGTCTACGTTGGTAGTAAAGCTGCCTCCGGCCGGTTACATCAAGATCACCGCCGGCTAGAATAAGATCGTTGCTGGTGTCTAGGGTAAGTGTGCCGGTGCCTTGGAGGAGTGTGGAGTCAACCACGTTCTGAGCAGCGTCGAACATAGCTAGACGGTTGGCGGTGCCAAGAGCCGGTGACTAGGCTACCACCGTCACTCGAAGTCACCCGTAGTTATTTGTGTGCCGTTAACCCGGTAGACGCCGGTTGTGTTTACATCTCCGTCGACATCCAGGGTGTATTGTGGGCTGATGACTGGAGCCATGGTCGACTCTGAGGTGTGGGCGTTGGTGGTGCCGACTCGCATCGTAGACTGTGGGGCGTGCTGGTGCCGAACTGGTGGTGTACCAGGGGAGTACCAGCGTGAGGCGCCGTCAACTGGTGGTACCGGGCCGACTTAGCTGCATTGGTGGGGAGATGGAGCCGTTTGAGCGTCGTTGGAGCCGGATCGTTATAGCGGACAGCTGACTGCTGGTGCCATGATGGTAGCAGTCGGCAGCATCAGCCATCAGGCGAGCCTGCACGCCTGCGGCGTTTTGGATTTGGAAGGCGGTGGTGGAGTTGGAGGGTGTCGAGTAGGGCTTCGCCGGTATTCAACGGCTTAAGACTGTATGGTCTGTGGCGAGGAGTTCTAGCCGTAATTGTCCTGGGCGCTGTGACTCGTTTGCACCGAATGTGTCACCACCTTGACTGATGTTGCCACTGGTATCTGTGACACAATCTAGCCAGGCACCGTTTTCGTAGCAACGGAAGGTGTTGGACGTGGTATCGTAGTACGTGGCGCCGTTGACGCCGGTTGGGAGAAGAGTCAGAACCAAGCACAAGGGCAGTGCCAAACAATCGATATACGATTATTAGTGGTGTTAGCGGTAAGAGATTGGTAGTACCTGCGGCGTTTTGGATTTGGAAGGCAGTTGTAGAGTCTGTTTGGTTCTGGAATAGAGCTTGGCCGGCGACATCTAAGCCAGCATCTATAGCAACGGTTGAACCTGATTGGCTTATCAATGAGTCTATAACGGTGTTGTTATCATCAAACACTGGGATAGTGCCGGCAGTACCTGTGCCTACTGCCCAAGAAACATGAATACTGCCATCGCCCTCATTTCCTACCTCCACACCCATACCGGCGGGTACAAGCGATGACCCGCCGCCACCGCCGCCGCCACTATAAGTGCTTCCACCAGAGTCACCGGCACCGCCACCGTAATAACCGCCGCCACCGCCGCCACCGGCTGTATAACTAGTACATGTTGGGCAAGCATCGCCACCTACACCAAGTACACCATCTTCGCCATCGCCGTTGCCGGCACCACCTTCAGTTTGCGTACCTCCCTCGCCAGGATAACCACCATTCTGGCCAGCTTGTCCATTATGGTCACCGCCATGTCCGCCGTATTTATTACCGTACCAGCCACTACCGCCGCCGCCGCCACCAGCAACCACGATACGATCGGTTAAGCCCGTACCTCCGCGACGTATATCGGTTGCACCACCACCGCCACCGCCAGTACGAAAATCGCTGTAACTATCTCCTCCACCGTTCCAGCCACCTGTAGGCGTACCTCCCGCGCCTCCTACGTAAAAATACAACGTCTCTCCTGGCGTAACATCCATGGTGCCAGATACAATTGCACCATCGCCGCCTCCAGTACCACTTTCAGCTGATACACCCCCTTCAGCACCTCGTAATTCAACAAAAATCTCGGTAACGCCAGCTGGTACGGTAAACTGTTGCATAGCCGACACGGACTCAAAAGTTTGACTACCAGCCTCTCCCGGAGTTAATACAAACGTACCTGTCGTATTGGGTAGTAAGTATGCCTGATCTGCAGTCAATGTAGCCGATTGTATGGTCGCACCGTTATTACTGAACCCGTCACCCAGCGTCAACAGGCCTTGCGTAACTGTGCCACTACTAGCAATTCTACCTAGTGTCAACCGTGCACCTGTTTCATTAAACGACGCGTTGACATTGCCGTCGCTATCTTGCAGCTGTAATAAATCGGCGGTTTGTCCTGATGTGCCCTGCACAAGCAGGCCAGTATTGGTGCTTCCGCCTGTGGCAAGCGCGGTCTGAGCCGAGCTGTCAGCAGTGGAAAGCGTGTTTACACTGAGCGTGTTTGCCGGAGCAACGTTATTTATGCCTACCTGCCCGGTGTTTGAGACGGTCATACGGATGGTGTCGTTCGTCTTGATATTCACATCACCGTCATTAACGGTACCGAGTACCATGGCAACGCTGCCGCCAAGATCATTGCCCCCTTGCAATATATCGCCGTAGCCTGCGGTGCCCCCTATACAATTGCCGGCAAACGTACAGACATTGTCACCGCTTTGCTGCAAGGTGCCGGTAAAGTTGGCCGTGGTGGCGTCATACAGTGCCACGTTCGAGCTTAGTCTGGCATCGGCCAGGGTGCCGGTGGTGATGTTTGTCGCGTGAAGGTCGGTCAGGCCGGAGCCGTCGCCCTCAAAGCTGCCGGCAATGATGGTGCCGGTGAGGTTGATGTGGCCGGTTTGGGGAGTGCCTGGAGTGGAGGCTTGTAGTAAAGCAAGCGTCCCACTGGCATCAGGTAGCAGAATTGATGGGTCGTTGGTGATGGAGCTGAAGTTGAGGCTGCCGCGGTTGGTGCCGTCGTCTTGGTTGAGCTGGCCGGCACTTAGGGCGTGGGGTATGGCGGTTAGTTTGATTCTGGGGGTCATCTCACCATCCCAGGTGGGAGAGCCAGTACCGCCGATGTTCATACTGAGCCATAGGTCTTGGTCCCAGTTGATGTCTGGCAGGCTGGTGACGGAACCCAGGTTGACGCTGAAGTAGCCGTTTCTAACCGTGACTTGGTCAGTGCTGGTGCGGGTTTCGCGCCAGGCACAGCTGCCGGAACAGCTGCCTTGGGCGCCACCAGTGTTGGTGGCATGATCGTGTAGTTTGAATTCTAGGTTGTAGGTGCCGTCAGGGACTATGTTGCCGGCACTGTTGTACAGACGGGCTTGGAAGTTGAGGTATTCACTAGTGGCGGCAGAGGTGGATTGCAGGGGTGGAATTAGGATTGACCAAACAAACAAAAACAGCACAAACAATAGCCCTGAGAGCCAGAGCTTGGCTGTGTTGAAAGGTAGGCGGTGTGACCGCTGTTTTTGGAACATTTGTTTTTGTTTTTTGGTTTGTTTTGGTTTTTTGTTTAAAAACCGTGACTTCATTATCCTTCACTTAACAGATAGTATCAAGGGTGAATGTACACATAATTAACTCAATTATAAATCAATTATTTTTATCAAATTAATATAATTATATGTTGTTATTAGTACTACTACATCGACCTTTCTTACCTGTTTTTGTATAAAATATACTGTACGTATAATTGTTTTTATATATAAAATATTGATGTATTTATAACTACTACACTATAATTTCATAGAATTATTGTAATGGTTATCCACAAGCCAACAAGACAAACTATCCATTTTTAAAGCAGTTTTAAGCCATCACCCTCTAACCCGACTGACAAGGTCAAACCTTGTCAGTCGGGTTAGGGTTTATCATTTAAGTTTAATATCCAAGTGTAGTACGTCTTATCTAAACGCGCCAGTCGACTGGCGCGTTTACTGTACGCAAGCAAACCTACTCGGTTGCTTCATATGAGCCACTTTGCATTAAAAAATATGGGCGGTTCTGCGCACTACTGTATGAGTCCTCACAAGGGCTTTGTACCATAGGAAACAAATAAAACAGACAGGATTTAAACCCACTGGGTTAAGTTATATTGTCGATCCCTACTACAAAAAATACTTTACTTAACTAAGTTTATTAGTTTTTGGAGCATGTGTTCCATTTTGTTAAGGGTGTATCTAACTTCGGTTTTGGTATGCCAAGGTCTGACCTTGTCAGTAGATACGATCATTTTCCTTCCGGGAAAATAGCACGGTCCGCAAAGAAAAAAGACCTCCTGTTCGGAGGTCTTTTTTATAATTTGGCGCCCCAAGGTCAAGCCTAAAGTTTTAGGCTTGACCGGCTATTTTCGATTATTTTCTTCTTGGGAAAATAGCACGGCGCATATGCCTTTAAAAGAGAAAAGCCATCCTATTCGGATGGCTTATTCTATAATTTGGCGCCGTGCTATTTTCCCAGGGGTGAACCCCAAGTATTGTAACCGCTGCGAGGCTTAACTGCTGTGTTCGGCATGGGAACAGGTGTCTCCCTCGCGCTATGGGCACCAACGACGACAGTCGTTGAGTTAAAAGTGAAAAGTAACAAGTTAAAAGTCTTTATACCTTAAAACTTTAACACTTTGTACTCGCGCCGACAGGCGCTTGTTGATGTCCATTTATATCATTTGTGATAATACGGCAATTTAGCCGTATATCATTCGTGATGTATCGCACGTCTGATGTGAAATGTTAAAGCCCTTCGACAATGCTCAGGGCAGGCAAACCCAGCTAAAATTCTTGAGACTCCGTAATCTGATTACAGACTACTTCGCTCAGGAATTTCTACTGGACAGGCATGGTGTGTGATACACACCAACAACTAGTCAATCCCCGCACCAAAGTCTTGATGCTACACAATCTGGTTACAGACTGCTTCGCTACAGGATTTTGTGCGGGATAAATGCACTTTCCTCCATAACGATCAGGCTTATGCAGATAAACTGCGACCTGATTGTTATGGTCGTAAAAAGTCAATGGGACTATTAGTACTTCTCACCTCAATGCGTCACCGCACTTTCAGTTAAAGCCTATCAAACTGATCGTCTTTCAGTGTCCTCTAGGAGCCTGCCTGCAAAACTTACTCTGGCTAAAACCAGTATATTTTGGGCTGCAAAATATAAAATGTTCGTCAACGTACCTTATAGGTATGCATCCTCGCATTTTAACTTTTTCGCTCCAAAATCTACCAAGTTTTACCTTGATAAGTAAGCCTTACAGGCAGGCTCCAGGGAAATCTAATCTTGGGTGAGGCTTCGCGCTTAATATGCTTTCAGCGCTTATCCTTTCCGCACATAGCTACCCAACCATGCCATTGGTATGACAATTGGTACACCAGCGGTGCGTCCATCCCGGTCCTCTCGTACTAGGGACAGCTCCCCTCAAATTTCCTATCGTCCACAGCGGATATAAACCGAACTGTCTCACGCGTGTACATCTTAAGGTGTTCATGTCTTAAGACTTATCCTCCATTACTGAAGGCACGGACTATATCTTCACCCTTCTTTATGTATTAAAGTTAGGGGCTGACGTATTATAGGTCACTGGTTGTGAGTCCTATCTCTCTGTCTGGTCTAGTGACAGATCAGTCTCTACGGGGACAAGTAAGCCACGCTCCTGCAAAAAAGTGATGACTTGTGCGTATCCGTTAGTGCGTTTCTTTGAATAGTTAAATGTAGCGGTCTTATCGACCAGCTCACTTAACCGCACCAACCTTCTGGCGGTCATTTTTCGTTGCTCGGGATGTTGTTTGATTAATCTCAAGACATCTCTAGCGAGCACTTTTTTGAGTCGAAGAAAGGGATACAGAAGCAACAATACATGTTCTACTTCTCTTAAGCCGACTATGGTGTATTCGCTCATCCCGTCAGGGCGTCGGCGAACATATCCGTAGCCTAGCTGCTCCTTCAGCCAAAGGAGAAAATCTTGATGGTTTGTTTTCTGGTAGAAAACAACACTAACTCTAATCTGAAAACCCAATCGATAATCCTTGCGGCTTATCAATTGCGCCATAATTGAGCCATCTCCATCTAAGAATCCAGCTATGTAGGCCTTTTCTTCATCTTGCATGGTCATTACTGTCTTCCCTCGGTATTGCCCTCTGGATCGTTCGTTTATCCAGGTGGGGTTTCACCGATATTAGTCAGATTTAGTGTTTTTTTCGCTATAAAGCGAAGATGCGATGTACATCAACACATTACCACTTTTCAGTGGTAGAACGCAATGTAATTTACGTTCTGAACCCAGCTCACGTACCACTTTAATCGGCGAACAGCCGAACCCTTGGAAGATGCTCCACCTCCAGGATGTGATGAGCCGACATCGAGGTGCCAAACAGCGCCGTCTATGTGAACTATTGGGCGCTATAAGCCTGTTATCCCCGGGGTAACTTTTATCCGTGTGCGTCGTCGATCCCACGTTCATGTACAAATGTACGTACGACGGGTCACTAGCTCCCACTTTCGTGTCTGTTTGGCTCGTAGGCCTCACAGTCAAGCTGGCTTATGCGCTTGCACTATCAGTTCGATTTCCATCCGAACTTAGCCAACCTTTGAACGCCTCCGCTACTCTTTAGGAGGCAACCGCCCCAGTTAAACTACCCACCAGACACTGTTCCCGAACCGGAAATTACCAACAATTTCCGGTTCAGTTAACGGCTGACAGTATACAGACAACAGTCTTTAAACTGTTTACTGTTAACCATCTACTGTTAACCTGCGGAAAATTGTTAACAATTTTCGGCTCAGGTGAGTACAAGATCGTAACAAGGGTGGTATTTCACCGGTGGCTCCACCTACGCTAGCGCGTAGGCTTCAAAGCCTCCCACCTATCCTACACATGTTACGACCCGGCACAATGTCAAGCTGTAGTAAAGCTCCACGGGGTCTTTTCGTCCTGCTGCGGACAGACGGCATCTTTACCGTCAATGCACTTTCACCGAGCTCTTCGTCGAGACAGTGCCCAAATCATTACTCCATTCGTGCGGGTCAGAACTTACCTGACAAGGAATTTCGCTACCTTAGGACGGTTATAGTTACCGCCGCCGTTCACTGGGGCTTCAGTTCGCACCGTGAAGCGCTCCCCTTAACCTTCCAGCACCGGGCAGGAGTCAGCCCCTATACATCCACTTTCGTGTTAGCAGAGACCTGTGTTTTTGGTAAACAGTTGCTTGGGCTCCTTAGCTGCGGCCCCGTCACACTATCTACCACGATAGTGCCCTTTTGTAGGGGTCAGCTTCCTTCTGATTTGTTTGTCTCGAGTATTACTCGTTTATACAGGTCCTTGCAAGAAGTTAAAAACTTGCATGAACTACTGTTTTGATCTCGTTTTCAAAAGAAAACTGGCTTTACATGTCACACGTGATAAACACTGTGACGGGGCAGACCTTATCCCGAAGTTACGGTCGCTGTATTGCCGAGTTCCTTGACGAAGATTCACTCGTACGCCTTGGTCTTCTCGACCTGAGCACCTGTGTCGGTTTGCGGTACGGATAGCCATGCACATAAGTTTGGAAGCTTTTCTGGTCAGCACTCTCACAAGAATCAGCCTGTTAAGGCCTCTCATTCGTGGTTGTTACGCCACTTAGACGGGTATAACCATGAACCCGCTCCTGCTAACATGCCGCGCACTCCAAACAATACAAGACTAGTACGGGAATATTAACCCGTTGTCCATCGCCTACGCTACGCGCCTCGGCTTAGGACCGACTAACCCTGGGACGATTACCGTGGCCCAGGAAACCTTGCTCTTTCGGCGGGCAGGATTCTCACCTGCCTTATGGTTACTCATTCCAACATTCTCACTTGATACCGCTCCACCAGACCTTACGATCTAACTTCAGCGCAATATCAACGCTCCTCTACCGCTCGCGCGATGCGCAAGAAACTCCAGAAACCAAAAACCAAAATTCAGAGAAAGACCAAAAATCAAAGATTTGAAAATTGAAGTTGAGACTTATCTGAAATTTGAAGTTTGAGGTTTGAAATTTCTTGCGCATCGCACAAGCCCATATCTTCGGTGCTATGCTTTAGCCCCGTTACATTTTCCGCGCGAGATCTCTTGACGAGTGAGCTGTTACGCACTCTTTAAATGAATGGCTGCTTCTAAGCCAACATCCTCGTTGTTTAAGAAATCTCACCTCGTTTCCCACTTAGCATAGACTTGGGGACCTTAGATGATGGTCTGGGCTGTTTCCCTTTCGAGCGCCGAGCTTAGCCCCGGCGTTCTGACTGCTGTAGTTCCACTGATGGTATTCGTAGTTTGTCAAGGGTGGGTACGATCACTCGCCCCAGTCCGAAACAGAGCTCTACCCCCATCAGCTACCGTACAACGCTAGCCCTAAAGCTATTTCGAGGAGAACCAGCTATCTCCAGGTTCGATTGGCATTTCACCGCTAACCACAGGTCATCCGAGCATGTTGCAATATGCGACGGTTCGGTCCTCCACGTAGTTTTACCCACGCTTCAACCTGCCCATGGTTAGGTCACCTGGTTTCGGGTCTACTCCGCATAACTAAATCGGCCTATTCAGCCTCGCTTTCACTACGCCTCCGTCAAATGACTTAGGCTTGCTATGCAGAGTAACTCGTTGGATCGTTCTACAAAAAGCACGCCGTCACCCTGCAGTAGACTTTCGATCAGTTTTGCTACGCAAAACCGTATCCATTCGCAAAGCGAATGGCATCGAAAGCTCACTGCAGGGCTCCGACTCCTTGTACGCACACAATTTCAGGTTCTATTTCACTCCCCTTCCGGGGTTCTTTTAACCTTTCCCTCACGGTACTAGTTCACTATCGATCGTAAGATATATTTAGCCTTGGGACGTGGTCGTCCCGGATTCAGTCAGGGTTTCACGTGTCCCGACCTACTCGACATACGGCTCGCGCTTTGCACGAGCAAGTTAAAAGCCGAAAGTTAAAAGTTAAAAGCCCTAAGACTTTATACTTTAAAACTTTATATACTTTTCACTCGCTTGTGCTCCGCACAAGCCCTACAAATATAAGGTTAGCGAGACTTGGCATACCGGGCTTTCACCGTCTCTGGCGGAACTTTCCAATTCCTTCTGCTCGCCTCGCTAATTTCTGACCTTATGCAGACTAATGGTAGCGTCTGCAGCCTTATGCAAAGACTGAATAAATTCAGTTCCTGCAAAAGGTTGTTTGTAGTGTCACAACCCCCATTATGCATTAGCCTACCAGCCTTACCGGCTGCATCTCGCTTCGCTCGAGCTAATGCAATAGATGATAGTTGATAGATGATAGTTGATAACAAATGTCATTAACTATTAACTATTTTCCTATTAACTATTGCTCTAGCTTGTCGAACAAAGTGAGACACAGCTGGAGCATAAAAGGTTTGGGCTCTTCCGCGTTCGCTCGCCACTACTAACGGAATCGTTGTTTACTTTCTCTTCCTCGAGGTACTAAGATGTTTCAGTTCCCCCGCTTACCGCCATATAGCCTATGAATTCAACTATAGGTGACTAGACATGACTCTAGCCGGGTTTCCCCATTCGGAAATCTTCGGTTCAAAGCTTAGTCAGCAGCTCCCCGAAGCTTATCGCAGCTCCTCGCGTCCTTCATCGGTATCTTACGTCAAGGCATCCTTTGTGTGCGCTTGTGTAACTTTTTACGATTCCACAACTTGTAACACTTTAGCCTACCGTCCAGCAAAGCTGGCCGCACTGCTAAAGCTCTTGAGGTATTGCTTTGTCAGAAACTGTGCTACTCCTTCACCGTATTAATATACGGCACAGTCCGTTGCTTGTTTCTTCCGTGCACTGCACTCAAGTACGAAGTTATGGGTCATTAAGTGCAATCCTTCTTCGCTTCCAAAGGAAGCTACGAAGGACCGTTCATAGCCTAAAAGGCGACGAACGGTTGACTAGTTGTTGGTAATTACCAACTACTCACAACTTCGCATCGCGCTGACTGCTCGCCAGCAGAGCTGCCGATCTGTCATCACTTTTGGCGCATCACTGCGTCAGTTACTCCGATACTCGCTCACCGTACTATTAGTACGACTCGCTCCGTTTCTCATAACTTCCTTGTGCTGCATCCAAATGCAATAGTTGTGTTGCCGTTTGCCTTATTTCTCATTTCTTTACATCAGATTGTTAAGATACAAACTCAAGACATCCCCACTGTAAGAATATATCTTGCTGCGTATAGAACTTGAGTTTACGTTTCTGGCTTGGCGGTTTAGACGTCAAACAAATGACCTAAACTCAAGCAGCCAGAACATCTTATCACCATTAACAGAGGCGGTCAACCCTATTCTGCTGTAAAACTTCCTACAACTTAACTCCTAAAACAGTGTGTTTACTCGCACAAAGACGGTTGGCTTGTCTTATTCCTCCGTTTACGCTAGAATTACCGGAGTAATTTTGCATGGGGCAATAGCTCAGTTGGCTAGAGCACCTGCTTTGCAAGCAGGGGGTCCGGGGTTCGAGTCCCCGTTGCTCCACCAAAAATTACACTCAAACAAGGCCGGTCGGCTAAGTTGGCCGGAGAGCGTTACCGAGGATATACTTTTACAAACATTGAGTTTTTCTGATGGGGCTATAGCTCAGTTGGTTAGAGCGCGTCACTGATAATGACGAGGTCGATGGTTCGAGTCCACCTAGCCCCACCAAAAATATTCAATATATTGACTTCAAGCGTAGCGCCTAATGACGAGGTCGATGGTTCGAGTAACTCATTTGCCCACAAATTAAAACATCCTATATAGGGTGTTTTTTAACTACAGCTAGATAACAGTTACTACAACTATAAAAATCACTGCTATATGCAGTGCTTGATCAACATGAATACCGTATAGCCCCTCTTCCTTGCCTAATTTTTTGTGCAGCCACTTTGATGCTTTGCCAAAATCAATTAACCAGTGAGCCGACCCAATGATAGCTGCTGCCAAAATACTGCCTGATAATAGTCCCGCAATTATCGCGTGAATAAACGCATGAGAGGTCAAAGCATGTATGCCCATAGGGTCAAGGAATATGAGTTGCTTTTTGGCTGCCATATGCTGACTCTGTAGACCAAAGTCCGCTAGGTAGTGCCCTGCGATCAACGTAAGTAGTAGTACAAAATCCATAAAGCCCCCATTGCCTGTCCGTCTAAGTATACACCGGAACTAAAAAGAGCCCATCTCGCAATGTTGGGCTCTTTTCTTTTCGCTATACAGCGAACGGCTTCTCGTCTCATTTTACTGAGAATTTGGTCTCTTCCTCGGGAAGAGCAGCCGGAGCGTCGGATTTATTCCGCGCGCCACGCGATGAGAAACCCTGAAAGGGTGTCTCATACCCGTTAAAAACCTAAGTAGTGCAAATCGAACGTCATATTCGGGTACAGAACTGCTATCTTGCCCCTCACCACTTCCGTTGACAATCCTTCGCTTTTGAAAGTATGGCCATAAGGACATATCTTCCAAGCATTTAAGATTTTCACTAGAAGTGGTGAGGGGAAACGTACATTGCCAGTACTGTGTTTACAATGTACCAAGATCGACCTAGCTAAAGCCTATCGGCTAGTCGTTAGTCGCCGGTCGCTAGTAGCTAGAAAAACTAGTGACTAGAGACTTTTGACTAGAGACTAACCAAGCTTCGCTTGGTTTTCTCCCTAGAAAGGAGGTAATCCATCCGCAGCTTCCGCTACGGATACCTTGTTACGACTTAACCCCAATCATCTCCCCTACCTTAGGCCTAGGCAAGCTAGGACGTCAGGTATTGGCGACTTTCATGGTTTGACGGGCGGTGTGTACAAGACCCGGGAACGTATTCACGGTAATGTGCTGACTTACCGTTACTAGCGATTCCGACTTCAAGGAGGCGAGTTTCAGCCTCCTATCCGAACTGGGACCGGCTTTGATGGGATTTGCTCCGTCTCGCGACTTGGCTGCCCTTTGTACCGGCCATTGTAGCGTGTTTCTAGCCCCAGGCGTAAGGGTAATACTGACCTGACATCATCCCCTCCTTCCTCCCTGTTGCCAGGGCAGTCTAGCTAGAAAAATCCAACTAACTATAAGGGTTGCGCTCGTTGATGGACTTAACCAAACATCTCACGACACGAGCTGACGACGGCCATGCAACACCTGTCACTTGGTTCCAAAAGGCACAGTTCCCTTTCGGGAGCCTTCCAAGGATGTCAAGCCTGGGTAAGGTTCTTCGCTTACCTTCGAATTAAAGAACACGCTCCACCGCTTGTGCGGGTCCCCGTCAATTCCTTTATGTTTTAAGCTTGCGCTCGTACTCCACAGGCGGGATGCTTAACGCGTTAGCTTCGCTACTAGAAGGGTCGATACTCCTAACAGCTAGCATCCATAGTTTACGGCGTGGACTACCGGGGTATCTAATCCCGTTTGCTACCCACGCTTTCGTGTCTCAGTGTCAGGAACGAGCCAGTCGCCTGCCTACGCCATCGGTGTTCCTCCTAATATCTACGGATTTCACTCCTACACTAGGAATTCCAGCGACCTCTCTCGTCCTCTAGCTTAGCAGTTCAAATAATGGATATGAGGTTGAGCCCCACGATTTCACTATTTGCTTACTATGCCACCTACACAACTCTTTACGCCCAGTAATTCCGGATAACGCTTGGATCCTCCGTATGACCGCGGCTGCTGGCACGGAGTTAGCCGATCCTTATTCCTTTGCTACCGTCATATTCGTCACAAAGAAAAGCAGTTTACAACCCGAAAGCCTTCATCCTGCACGCGGCGTTGCTCCATCAGACTTTCGTCCATTGTGGAAAATTCCCTACTGCTGCCTCCCGTAGGAGTCTGGGCCGTTCTCAGTCCCAGTCTGGCTGATCATCCTCTCAGACCAGCTAATGATCATCGCCTTGGTGAGCTATTACCTCACCAACAAGCTAATCATGCGCAGGCCGTTCCCAAACCGCCGAAGCTTTAATGCGCCTCGCACAAGCGAGAGCGCAATAGATGATAATTGACAGATAATAGATGATAATCGGTTAAATTTTATCTATTAACTATTTCTAATTAACTATTGTCTCGCCTATGCGAGACGCACCACATGCGGTATTAGACACCATTTCTGGTGCTTATCCCTCAGTTTGGGGTACGTTCCTACGTGTTACTCAGCCGTCCGCCGCTCGCCATCACTTCTCACTAAAGCGCGAAGTGTAGTAGAAAGTTAGAAGTTTTAAAGTTAAAAGTCATTCGACTTTATACTTTTTACTTTATAGACTTTTTACTGCTTCGAACCTCAGTGAGAAGCATGTTGCCGCTCGACTTGCATGTATTAGGCACGCCGCCAGCGTTCATCCTGAGCCAGGATCAAACTCTCCAAAAAAATGTTGAGCTCACTGCGATACATTTTTTGGAGCCATGTCGTATGACGTGGCCAAAAAAACGGATCACCCTATCATGCGATAGGGCATGAACTCTCCATAAAAAGAGCGAAGCGAATTTTTATGGAGCCCTGTCGAATGACAGGGCAAAAAACTCACAACTCTCTAAAGAATTTAATTTGACTTCAGTCGAACATCTCAACGAATTGAGATAATTACTGACTAAAATGTAGACCTGTAAACAGGTCTTTCAAAAACAATTCATTTGAATTGACGTTGATTTGCACTACATAAGTTTTTAACGTTCTAGAACCTTACATCGCCTCGGCCTATCTCTTGGCCAAGCCAAGAACTCTGCCGATGCTTTTGGTCTCATATTAGATTTTTCTTCTCGTTACTCCTTCATCGTACGAAAAGCACGCTTCAGTCCGTTACGATAAGAATAAATCGCATTTGAGCCTTAACTGTAAAGTTCTATTCTTTAGAGACACTTTAACAAAGGCCTCGAAAGACTCGTACTATCCTACCTGTTGCCGGCTCCCCTGTCAAGCAATTTTATTAGCGTAAGCAAATTTACAACGTTTGTGGTCAGATTACTCTGTTTTTTCTTCGGTTTCGTCGGTAGGCGGTGTCACGTCAACGAGTGCCAAAGATACAACCTTATCGTCATCATTAAGGCGCATAATCCTCACGCCCTGTGTTGCTCGACCTAATGCCGGAATATCTTTTAGACCCAACCTTATAGTTTGACCCTGAGAAGATATGATGATTACCTCCTGGTTCTCATCGACCAACGACTTCACGCCGATAAGTTGACCAGTCTTTTTATTAACAATTGCCGAGCGAATACCTACACCACCCCTTGCGTGTGGAGTAAATTGCGAAACCTTGGTACGTTTGCCGTAGCCATTTTCGCTAATCACAAAGATATTTGAACCCTCTTGAACAATGTCCATGCCGATTACATAATCACCACCTCGCAAACGAATACCACGCACACCACGAGCCACTCTGCCCATTGGCCGCACATCCTTTTCATGAAAACGAATCGCTTGACCCTGGGAAGTCGAAATAACAATCTCATTGTCGCCGTCAGTCATACGTATCCACTTCAGTTCATCACCATCATCAAGGTTTATAGCTATCAAGCCAGAACTGCGCACGTTCTTATACTGCTCAAACGGTGTCTTTTTAACGACTCCCCTGACCGTACACATAAATAGGTGACCGCCGTTCATTTGCTTGGTTACATTAATAACGGCACTCACCGTCTCCTCTGGTTGCAGTTGCAACAAGTTGACAATAGCAACACCCTTGGCATTTAAGCCTACAGCCGGAACTTCATAAGTTTTGAGCCGGAACACTCGTCCCTTGTTTGTGAAAAACAAGAGGTAGTCGTGCGTACTAGCATATACGACATGCTCTATAACATCTTCTTCTCGAGTCGCCATGCCACGCTTACCTTTACCGCCACGATTTTGTCTTCGGTAATCATTAATCTGTGATCGTTTTATGTAGTTCGCGGACGTTAGTGTCACAACTACTTGCTCGTCAGGAATCAGATCTTCGTCACCGAGTTTGCCAAGCTCTTGTGGAACAATTTTTGTACGTCGTTCATCGCCAAACGTTTTCTTAACTTCAAGCAGCTCGTTTTTAATAATCTTTAGTATTTTTACTTCACTGGCTAAAATACTTTCCAGCTTTTCAATCAATTTCAACAGTTCTACTAACTCGTCTTCAATCTTCTTTCTTTCCAAGCCAGCTAGTGTGCGCAGCTGCATAGCCAGGATAGCTTTAGCCTGAATTTCAGATAGCTTGAACTGTTTGATTAAATTCTCTTGCGCTTCTTCGGTCGTCTGGCTCGCTCGTATGGTCGCAATAACTTTATCGATGTGGTCAAGTGCAATCTTTAGACCCTCTAGTACATGAGCTCGCTCTTTAGCCTTTCTTAGCTCAAACTCAGTGCGCTTCCGTATGACCGATACGCGATGTTTAATGTATTCTTGCAAAATGTCCTGCAAGCCCAGCACTCGAGGCTGGATACCGTCAACCAGGGCGAGCATATTAAAGTGGAAACTGGTTTGTAGCGGTGTCATTTTATATAGCTGATTGAGCACTTTTTTAGGATAGGCGTCTTTTCTAAGCTCAATGACAATCCGCACGCTACCTCGAGCACTTTCATCACGTAAATCAGATATGCCAGTTAGCTTCTTGTCTTTCACAAGATCAGCAATTTTTTCAATCAGCGTGGCTTTATTAAGTGAGTAGGGTATTTCGGTCACAATTATTGAGTGACGGCCTTTTTTGCTTTCTTCAATGTCGGCGACGGCACGCACCATAATGCCTCCACGCCCTGACGTGTAGGCATTCCTGAGCGACTCTTTGCCGTAAATTATGCCGCCTGTAGGGAAATCTGGACCTTTTACATATTCCAAGAGGTCGTCAACAGTAGCTTCCGGGTTGTCTATCATGTGTACCGTGGCATCGACAAGCTCGTTCAAGTTATGCGGCGGAATATTAGTTGCCATACCTACAGCAATACCCATTTGACCGTTCAAGAGCAGATTAGGTAGCTTGGCCGGCAGTACCGATGGCTCACGCTCACTGCCATCGAAGTTATCGCGAAACGGTACGGTTTCTTTTTCGATATCTGCCAACATTTCTTCGGCTGCTTTAGCCATCTTAGCCTCGGTATAGCGCATAGCAGCTGGTGGGTCTCCGTCCATAGAGCCAAAGTTACCTTGACCGTTAACCAACATATAACGCATCGCCCAGCTTTGCGCCATACGTACCATTGAGTCGTATATTGCAGTGTCACCATGTGGGTGATATTTACCGATGACATCACCAACGATACGTGCACTTTTTACAAACTTCGAACCAGGCCTCCAGCCATTCTTGCCCATCGAGTACAAGATTCGCCGATGCACCGGCTTAAGGCCGTCGCGAACGTCCGGCAATGCACGAGCAATGATAACGCTCATAGAGTAACGAAGGTAGCTATCCTCCATGACGTTTTCAACAGAGAGGTTCTCGAGTGTCTTAGAGTGTGTCTGCAATGGTTCTTGTGGCATGATATCGCCTTCTAGTGGTGTGTTGTTTTCTTCATCCATGACTAAATATCCAGTTCCTCAGTATTTGCAAATTTGGCGCGTGCCTGTATAAAGTTCTTACGCATTTCAACCTCTGTACCCATAAGTTTACTAAAGATAGCATCGGCTTTCTCAGCATCCTCTACCTTGACCTGTATAAGTACTCTGTTCTCTGGATTCATCGTGGTATCCCATAGCTGATCAGCATCCATTTCACCAAGACCCTTATAGCGACTTACCTCGGCACCTGCTTGTTTAATGACGTCGTCTGTAATATCGATAGCAGTACCACGTTCACCTTTTTTGGCAATCATATCTTTGAGTATATTGTCGCGCTCCTCATCAGAATACGCATACTCTTTACGCTTACCTGCTTTAACTAGGAACAGTGGTGGTTTAGCCAAGTATAGATGGCCTCCATCTATGATTTCTCTCATGTAGCGGAAGAAAAATGTCATTAGAAGAGTAGAAATGTGACTACCATCGACGTCGGCATCGGTCATTATAATAATACGTCCATAGCGTAGCCTATCCATATCAAGCTGCTCGCCTATGTTCACCCCTATTGCTGTAATTAAGCTCTTAATCTCATTATTGGCATACATTTTGTCTAGCCGAGCTCGCTCTACGTTTAGTACCTTACCTCGTAACGGCAAGATTGCCTGCGTCTTACTGTCGCGCCCACTTTTTGCCGAACCACCAGCTGAGTCACCCTCTACTACATACAACTCAGAGTTAGCGGGATCTTTGCTAGAACAATCAGCTAACTTGCCCGGTAATGATGTACTATCCAGGACGCCTTTACGAATTACGTTATCGCGAGCGGCACGGGCAGCGGCACGGGCACGAGCTGACAAAATTGCTTTACCGACAATTTTTTTGGCTATCGCCGGATGTTCTTCGAGGTAATAGGAGAGGTACTCGCCAAGTACTTGTTCTACGTAACCACGTACCTCCGGGTTGCCTAGCTTGTTCTTGGTCTGTCCTTCAAATTGCGGATCAGGTAATTTAACGAGAATAACTGCCGTTAAACCTTCGCGAGTATCTTCTCCGCTCAGGTTGTCTTCTTTTTCTTTCAATAGACCATTTTTGCGTGCGTAGTCGTTGATAACTCTTGTCAGCGCTGCGCGAAAACCAGTTAGGTGCGTCCCGCCGTCTGGGTTGAATACGTTGTTAGCAAAAGCCTTTATTGTCTCGGAGTAGGTATCGGCATACTGAAGTGCAATTTCCACCATTGAGTCACTGGTCTGTTTTTCTACATAAAACACATCTTCATCGATAATATCCTTACCAAGATTAAGGTGCTTAACATATGACTGGATGCCACCTTCGAAGTAAAAGCCAAACCTTTCGTCGGTTCTCTCGTCATGAATATGCGTCCGAAGTCCTTTAGTTAGGTAAGCCTGGTGTCTAAGATAGTCAACAACCCACTCATACTCCAGCTCTACTGATTCTTTAAATATCGTATCGTCTGGATAAAACGTAATGGTTGTGCCGGTGTCACTAGCCTCGCCTACTTTCTTGACCGGAGTCAACGGTACGCCACGCTCATACTCCTGTCTGTAAGATGCTCCGCCACGGCGAACCTCAGCGACTAATTTAGTAGACAATGCGTTAACAACACTAATACCAACACCGTGCAGACCAGACGACACCTTATATCCGCCGCCACCAAACTTACCTCCGGCATGCAATACCGTCAGCACCGTTTCTAGCGCGCTCTTGCCAGTCTTAGCCATTTTATCTACAGGAATACCACGGCCGTTATCTCTCACGTTTAAGCCACCGTCAGCCTGCATGGTCACCCATAAATCTGTTGCGTGACCAGCGATAGCCTCGTCAACCGAGTTATCGGCAATCTCTTTTATTAGATGGTGAAGTCCGTCATGACCGGTGCCACCAATATACATTCCTGGTCGCTTGCGTACCGGTTCCAACCCCTCGAGCACTTGAATTTGTGCTGAATCATATTTTTTTTGTTTAGCCACTAGTAATAACCCTCTTACAGTCCCCTTAGTAGTTATGCCCTTGCAGTCCAGTATAAAGTATTTGCCCCTGCGAAACAACTCTAGCACTAATCAATATCTATTAGTTGTCTTCAGATGATTTATCGATTTTTTGTATCCGCGAATAATGACTTCTTAACTTGTGCGAACACCTAGGTTTATGGTTCAATAAACAGTAGCGTTATTAACAGATAGAACAAAAATGTTTAAAAAACTGCTCAGCAACCTACCTTTTAATCCTAGCCTCATCGGTCAAGTATCTTTCTATGCCAAGCGACTACGCTCTGAAGAAAAATTACGCCGCGTAGGTATTAGTCTTGTCGCATTATCGGTAGTCATACAAATGTTTGCGGTCTTTATTCCGCCAGAACCAACCCTTGCTCAATCTGGCAACGATATCATTCGTGGCGGATTCAGCAACACCCATGAAGCAACGCTAATGTGTCTTGATTCGACTCGAGATTTCGGGGCGATATTAAATCATTTTGGTTTTAACTGTAATCATATAGGAAATGCCCAAACAGTGTCACTGAAATCTACCTCAGTAATAGATGGAAAAGAATTGTACTCAATGGGTCGACATGCCAGAGGCCCAATTGGACGTAGTAATAAAAACACTGATGAGCGTTCGGTTCGCATCAACAACGACACTTTCTATATAAGGCGCTTGGCCTCACTCGATACCTGGGCATCCTCAACCTACCCCGCACTTAGACTACAAAACAGCCAGGGTAAGGTTATGTACATAATTAAGGATTGTGGTAATCCGGTATTAATAGGAGTCCCGCCTCCGCCTCCTGAGGTTGTCGACAAAGGAGTTTGCGAAGTTACTTCATACCCTGCTTCTGTTAAAAGAGGCGAGCGTTTTAGTGCAACTGTACGGGTTAGTAATAGCGGGGATACAACGTGGGATCCTGAGGAAAACTATAGACTCGGCTCACAGAACCCTCAAGACAACTGGAACTGGGGAACCAACCGAATAGATTTACCAAGACGCGTTAGTCCAGGGTCGAGTCTTGATATTACCGAGTCGTTCACTGCACCAAGTTCGGCCGGCACTCATCAATTTTCATGGAAAATGATTCAGGAAGGTGTGCGCTGGTTTGGTGAGTCCTGCTCAAAGCCAATTGTCGTAACCGCACCCGAGCCGGAACCGGAGGAACCAGACGAGCCAGAACTAACTCAAGAGCCGGAGCCAAAAGACGTATGTCCAGAGCTACCTGACGCTCAAGATGATATCGCTAGTTGCCTCGAACTTGGAAAAACTGCCAGTAATATTACCCAAAACGTCGCAGACGCTAACAACACAACTGCCGCTGCTGGCGATGTAATTGAATATACCTTGCTCGTCACCAACGAGAGCACCAAAACTCTAAGCGACTTTGTTTTTGAAGAACCCCTTCATGATGTTCTAGAGTATGCCGATATTATTAAACAAGGTGACGCGGAGTTCGACGAGAACTACCAGACACTACGCTGGCCAGAAGCCGACATCGAACCGGGTGCAACCGAAGAAAAAGTCTTTCGTGTACGCATAAAGGATCCTATCCCTCAAACTCCAGTTTCTGTGTCCGACCCAAACTCCTATGATCTAGTTATGACGAACGTATTCCACGGTGTAACGATTAATATCCGTCTCCCTGGAGGGGTAGTAAAAACCACTGAACAGGTTGCAACAACGCTGCCAAATACCGGCCCTGGTACAAATCTAGCTGTAGCTTTCGGTATAACTGTTATCGTCTCTTACTTTTTTGCCCGCACTAGACTGATGTCTAAAGAGGTAGCCATAGTACGAACTGACTATGCAAGCAGTGGGAGTGCATCATGAGCGAACAATTGCACGAAAGACAGGAGCACTCCGGTGAGCACATTGATACCAGTGCCGAAACAAAAAAACTCAAGGAACAGCTTGAGGCTGCTTCTGAGCAAAAAAATAACGAAAAGCAACCTTCGACCGAAAAACTAGCTAAACAGGCTGAGAGCGAAGCGATTAGCGGCAAGGAGCGCACTATCGGCGAGCATAAAGAGTCGTCCGATACACCAATAGGTCAACAAAAAGATATTAAATATATGGCCTACAAGCGAACTCTGTCGCGAGTACAAAGTCAGCTTTCTGTGCCAGAAAAAACCTTTAGTAAGTTTATTCATAGGCCGACAATAGAAAAAGCAAGCGAGATAGGCTCCAAAACTGTCGCACGACCATCAGGCATCATGGGTGGCGGTGTGGCATCTTTGCTGGGTACCGGTTTTGTACTTTTTGTGGCAAAACGTTACGGTTTTGAATACAACTATATGTTGTTCGTTCTCTTGTTTGCCGCCGGATTCATTATCGGTATTGGATTTGAGTTAATAGTCAGGCTACTTGCAAGACAACGCAACCAGTAACCCTAAGCCTCGTCCTGATTATGAAAGTTGCCTTCCTTATCTATATATATCGTGCTGTCGTGATCGTGTTGCGCAGAATCGCCTGATAGCTTAATTTCACCACCGTCTTTTTTTGGAGTAGACTCGTCTTTTATGGAGCTTCTGATTTCGTTAGCAATTGTAGAGACTTCCTGTTTTTCAATCTCATCACTTGAAATGTTCTGAGTCGAAGTATCTGCAGCTTGCGGTTGGGGTTTTGGCTTAGCAGGTTTTGGCTGTGCTTGCGCTGGTGACTGCTGAGGCTGTTGTTGGGACGATTCCTTAGACATAGGTAGACTACTTTTTGCCGGCTGTATCTTCGGCGGAGAAGTGGTTTGTGTCGGTGCTGGTGTTGATGCGTTAGGTTTATTAGCACCCTGAGAAGCACCTGCCGGCGTTGCCGCTTTACGTTTTGCCAACCACTCATCCAGGAAAGAAGATCCCGATGCTGGCGGTTTCTGTGGTGTCGGACGACGTGGTTTTTGACCGAATGGCGACTGAGCAGCTGGCTGTCTTCCAGGTTGAGAACCAAACGCCGGCTTAGGCTCTTCTGTTGTGGCAAGTCGCTTAAATATCTCTTCTTCGGCCTTGGCTTTAGGTTTGCCATACTTAGCAGAAGACAGTTGTTTTAAGGCTTCTCCTAGCTGTGGGTTTGGCTTCCCCAGTGGTGGCAAAGTTGCCATACTAAACGGATGCGTTGGCACACCACCAACCAAAGTTCGGATTATGGTGTTGAAGTTCGGAACCCGTAATAGATCCTCCGCATCAAATGCCGGCTGGAAATACTTAGAGAGCAAATCGACGTCATTTTGTCCAACTCGGAACGAAACAATTGTACCCATGTTCCCAAAAACGGCGTCCCTGATTTCCTCGCTTAACTGAGTCGTGAACTGGTTCGCAACTACTAGGTTAAGGTGGTACTTTCTGGCTTCTGACATGATTGTGGCAAATGAATCAGTCGAAAAATTCTGGAACTCATCAACATATAAACAAAAGTCCTTTCGGTCGGCTTCCGGTATATTTGCTCGACTCATAGCTGCCGCTTGGAATTTCATAACAAACACCATCCCAAGCAATTTGGAGTTTAGCTCGCCAGTCCTACCTTTGGTAAGGTTAACGATTAGGATTTTTTTGTTATCCATAATTTCACGCAAGTCAAACGCACTTTTGGTTTGGCCAATAATGTTACGCATCATTTCATTACTTAAAAACGCACTAAACTTACTCACAAACCATCCCAGAATTTCGCTTTTATGATAATCACTGGTTTGAGCCATTTCTTTATTCCAAAAATCTAGCACAGTTTTATCTTTTACATGCTTGAGTTTTTGTTTGACGTACTGATTATCGGTAAATACTTTTGGTATATCAATAAAGGTGGAGCCGTCAGGATCACTCATAAGCGTCAGCGACGCATTACGAAACCAGTGTTCATAACGCGGCCCAATAATACCCTGGTGCAATGGATCATATAGCTTGTACAGCATGTTGATAGCCTCCTGGATAAGAAAGTCTTTTTGCTCCGGAGTATTAAATTCATACAGATTAAGTCCCATCGGATAATCCATATCAGCTGGGCAAAAATATACGACGTCTTCAGTGCGCTCCTTCGGAACCATAGACAGTAACCTTTCAGCGGTATCACCGTGCGGATCAATAAACGCAAATCCTTCACCACTCAACATATCCTGGAAAGCTAAATTTTCCAGAAATGTAGACTTACCTGTTCCGGTCTGACCAACAACATACATATGCCTTTGACGATCATTGAGGGCAAGCCTTATGGCTTTTTTGACACCCCTGAAAATATTGTAGCCAAGCAAGAAACCTTCATCCGATATATTACGCGGACCATCCACCTGTTTAGATGCTTGTCGCTGAAGTTGTGAGGTCGGAATATTCTTCTGATCCGGGAAATGAAATAAGGTAGCAAGTTCAACAGAGTTGAGGATGTTTTTATTACTCTCCTGCGGGAAAAACCTAAGAATATACGCGGTCACAAACCGTTCTATATCTTTAGCGGGCGTGTATTTAAAGCCGTTTTTACCTTGAGCATCAAACAGTGAAAAAGCAGCAACCACATTACTTAAAATTGACTGCGCCCTGTGAGACACATTAGAAGAAGCAACAACTCGTATCATTACCTCGTATCCGGGATAACGCGTCTTGTCATCTATTGAATCAAGCACGTTCTGATCTAAGCTAGAAAGATCTGGCTTATCCGAACCCTTTTCATCCCCTTTTTCGTCGGGTGGTTTAACGAACGCCATGAATAACTGTCGAAACCACCAAAATACACCATCGGAGCCCTTCTTGTTATCTTTACCTTTGCGTTTCTTGCCAGAAACACCACTGGCTTGTTTACGCCAACCAGGATCCGCAGGTCGTAGCAGAATTTGTATACCGGCACCATCATCTTTATCTAATGTTGATAGTGCATTCAGCAATGATTGCATTGCATCGCGTTTCAGATCTTGATAAGTAGCTATCGGATACGCAAAATGCTCTTTGAGCGTTAATTCACCACCTATAGTGCCAGTTATCTTGCCTACAGGACTAAAAATATTGTGTTCATCAACCTCCTCTAGCCTCGCAGACGGATACGCACTAACTACCGCTTGCTTAACAACATCTACCAACACAACCGGTACAGCTGCATAAAAATGCACAAAACCATGGCTCCCCACTATCTCAAAAGCAAGGTGTCGCTGACCATAAAATTTACTTTTTAGACCTTTTTGCAGCGTGCTTGCAATAATGTTGTAGAGTACTTGTGCTTTAGATATGTTCTCGTCCACAATATCGCGCACATCACGACCACCAGAGTCTTCATCGTCACTTTGAGGAGGCAACTGTATGAGCAGAGGAACCATCTTGAGCCCCCTCTCAAAGTTCTTTTGCTCCCGAAACGTCTTTCGTACCTGCCAATATACAAACGGTGCTGCAAGCAGACCAAGAACAAATAACGTTACTAGTAGAAATATAAATGTTGTCATAGTTTAGTCGTCAACCGGTTTTATCTCTTTGTTGTAGCGCTTCTTTAAGTAATCTGCTCGCACTTGATTCATCTGTTGGTTCTGTTTATATGGATCGTCTTTGGTGTGTTCAACAATCTCTTTTGCTTTATGAACCCATTCTTTTTCTATTAAGTCCACATCGTCAGCTATAGGAGGGGTTGATGGATCTGGTTGGTCATTGGCTGCGCTATTATCATTATCGCTAGCAGGATTTGTATGATCTGACGTGGGCTGAACCTGCGTGCCTTGTTGAGGCTGAGAAGATGGGGTTTGAGTAGAGGTAGTCTCAACTGATTGAGACATTTTTTGCTCATTAGGGGTATTAATCTGCTCAGCTGAACTGTCAAATTCCCCAGTTTGTGGCTTTGGTAACTCTGTTTGTGGGTATGATTCCCCTTGTTGCTCATTCATCTCTGTAATTATAACAAAGGAATTGAAAGTTCGTTACGATAGAAGGTCTGTTTTTTTAAAATAAAACGTTAAACCACCGAGTAACCCGAGTGTTATTAACAAATCTCTTACAGAAAGTTGTCCGATAGATTGCAAAATCAAAAGCAAAACCGGCAAAATTGCAGACACAATCGCCAGCCACCCCCTGAACTGGCGCGAAATATTTGGAAACCAGCGATATAAAATACTGCTAAATATCTGGTAGACGATGAAAAACACAAGCAAAAACGGCAGTATGAGCAATGGTAGTGGCACGTTATTTGGGTTTGAAAGGGTAATTATACCAAGTAGCATCACTACAGATCCGCCGAAGATTACGACTCGAAATTTAGAATTTCGCATATAGAAATAGTGTAGCCCAAGTCGAACAAATAAAATAGCACCAACGTATTGTTGGTGCCGGAAATAAGCGTGGAGCTAGGACGGTAAAACCGCTCGTTAAAAATACTATTTAGCGCTTACCGTCCGTAGCATGACTGACCGCTCCCATTACGAGAGCGATATCGGCATTGTAGCCGTAGGAATGTAAGTTTTTGTTTTAACCTACTGCATCGAATCTACTATTTTATGTACAAAAAGTCAAGCATTATTAGTAGTTGTATTTACAACTATACAGATATAAACTTAGTTATTATATAAAAATTTATATAATAATATTGTTGTTGTAATTACGTTATATATGAATAGATTTTAGTTACTCTGATGAAGTAATATAATTTTAAAGTTATTGAATTTATCATTACTTAGGCTGCACATATCAGCTTTTAAAAATACATTTAACAATGCACTGTAGCGTATACATTATTAGTAGTTTTGCCTGTCAAATTACCCAAAGTATGGCAACGTATAGCAACCAAACCCTCGATCTGTTCCGGCCTATTTAGGTCTCTTGCCTAGAATTAAGAAGTTATTGTTATGAGCACATTGCAGCTAAACTCGACTGTACCGCCCGTAATAAAACGTATTAATTAACAAACTAGCAACCTTAGAACCATAAATACCCTACAGTACCGTAATTTCCGTACCCTATATTAATAGCTAAACACGCAAAACCTAGCATATATAAAAAGCCCCAACGATAGTCGCCATTACGTATTAAAGCCGTGGGACGTTATGCGGGAACCGATAACCTATCGTAGACAACCTCGATAGCGCAAAACGGTAATTTAAATCTATTATATTACTTAATTTAATCTGCCTTTGAACTGACCTGCCATAACGATTCGTCTTGCCCTATTTATATTTAGATTGAGCCCTAATGACCAATCAAAATAGGTCAAATACATCTTATTTTTTAATCATCGACGACGGGAAGTTATACACAAGCTAAAAAATAAACCGTAAACGTGTTGACAGGCTCGTTTATGGTGGCTAATATAAGGTCAGCACTTGAATAAAAAAAGTGCTCAAAAACAAAAACGCAATCTGTAACAACGGCTTCTCGCAAGCCGTTGTTCAATATAAAACCAAGACCACCCACAAAAAACTTAAAACCAAAAACATAAAGCAGTCCCGGTTTAACGGGACTGCTTTTTTGTATATAATAGAATTAAGTAAACGAGGTGGGTGTATGAGCGCAACGGTTCAAAGCATTGCGATAGCGGGTGACGATTGTCCGGTTATTGATGTTGAGTGCAATATGTCTAATGGCTTGCCCAATTTGCTTATCGTCGGGTTTGCCAACAAGGCAGTTGAAGAAGCCCGTGAACGTGTCCGCAGCGCTTTTAGTAACTCTGACTTGGACATGCCAAAAAAACGAATAATTATCAATCTCGCGCCCGCCGATCTACCAAAAGAAAGCCCCAGCTTTGACGCAGCAATCGCCACCTCAATTTTACTGGCAAGTGGTCAAGTCAAGCAGCGACCTCCACAAAAGACACTTATTATGGGTGAGCTGGGTCTGGATGGAAGCATACGTCCGGTGCGTGGAATTATTGGCGCTATAATAAGCGGGAAGAAAAAAGGCTTCACCACTTTTTATATACCAAAAAAGAACCAACGGCAGGCCGCACTCATACCTGACATCACTGTTATCCCTGTTAACAGCCTCCGCGAAATATATCTCGATCTTACAAAAACCGTCCAGATTAGCCCTCTTATCCCGAAAGATTCGCACTATATCCATAAACAACAGGAGAGCGCGACTGATTTTTGCCACGTTGTGGGACAAGCCCGAGCAAAGCGCGCTCTAGAGATTGCTGCAGCCGGCGCACATAACATCCTTCTTAATGGCCCTCCCGGCACCGGTAAGAGTATGCTTGCCAAAGCAATTCCTAGCATTCTTGCCCCCTTAGAGCTTGACGAAATTTTAGAAATCACTCATTTACATAGTCTTGCAACCAAACAGTTCGATAAAATACTTACCAACCGCCCCTTCCGATCACCTCATCATAGTGCCAGCGAAATAGCCATTATTGGCGGCGGTCAGAAGCCACGGCCAGGCGAAATTAGCCTCAGCCACCGAGGTGTGCTGTTTTTTGATGAATTTCCAGAGTTTGATCGCAATGTTATTGAAGCTTTGCGTCAACCATTAGAAGACAAAACAATAACTGTGACTCGAGCTAAGGACAGCTTTACATTCCCGGCAGATTTTATACTCGTTGCTACTGCCAACCCTTGTCCTTGCGGCTATTACGGCACCGATAAAACTTGTAGCTGCATGCCTTCCCAAATTGTAAAATACCAGCGAAAACTCTCAGGGCCTATCATAGACAGAATCGACATGCATATAGATGTTGAGGAGGTGCAACACGAACATCTACTCAAAGATGGACGAGAAGAAAACAGCCAAACTATTAGGCAACGTGTCATAAAAGCTCGTAGCGCGCAACAAAAACGATTCTCTAACCCATCTAAAACCAACTCAACCCTTACAAATCAGGAAATTAAGCGTCACGCTCAACTTGACACTACGGCAGAAAAGCTACTAAATGACGCCGCCAAGCGACTAGATATATCACCTAGAAGCTATATGAGGCTTATAAAAGTGGCTCGAACCATTGCCGACCTTGACGATAGCAACAACGTAACCGTACCGCATATTAGCGAAGCCTTACAATATAGACGACAAACTACTCAATTATAGGTACATTTTTGTTGACCTCTGTTCTTTTATCTGTTAAAATCCTATTCAATCGGCTAAAGTTAATGCTTAAGGAGTTAGACCCATCGACAAGTTCACCCGCCTGAACGGAACAATTCGGGCACCACAACTGCGCGTCGTAGACGACGAAGGACAGCAGTTAGGCGTCATGTCACGCGAGGAGGCGCTACGAGCTGCAGAAGAACGAAGTCTTGACCTTGTCGAAATATCCCCTAACGCAAACCCGCCGGTTGCCAAGATAGTAGACTGGGGTAAGTTTAACTATCAACGAACTAAACAACTCCAAAAGAATAAGAAGAACGCCAAAGCTCCAGAAATGAAGCAAATGCGTTTTGGGCTAAAGATTGGCGAGCACGACCTAGGAGTGAAACTTAGAAAAGTCACTGACTTCTTAGAGTCTGGACACAAAGTTAAACTTACTGTGTTTTATCGCGGAAGAGAGTTGGCTCACAAAGATCTGGGGTTTAAACTCGCCGAGAAAATAATCTCTGATTACGGTGATATGATAATCGTTGACCAAAAACCCCAGCTAGCCGGCAAACAGTTACACTTTGTTATAAGGGGCAACCCGGCAGCCAAATCCATGAAGAAACCTCAACCAAAAGAGGAAACTGACAATAAGTCCATAACATCGATAAAGGGATTAGATAAACTAGAACGTTCGGGAGGACAAGATGCCAAAGCAGAAAACGCATAGTGGTACAAAAGCAAGAATACGTGTAACCAAGAACGGCAAAGTTATGCGTCGCCACTCAACCGGAAACCACTTTCTACAGAAGAAGAGTGCCGCTAGAAAACGTCGTTTTGCTGGCGTAGAGCAACTTATCGGCACACAAGCCAAGAATATTAAGAAAAGACTGGGAGTTTAGAAGATGCGCGTTAAAAGAGGCGTTACTACAAACCGTAAGCATAAAAAGATCCGCCAAGCAACAAAGGGCATGTCACGTACAAACCGCGTAAGTGTTCGTCGCGGTAAACAAGCTATTACCCGCTCATTGCATAACGCTTACCGAGATCGCCGTAATCGCAAACGTACTTTCCGTCAATTATGGAATATACGCATTAACGCAGCTGCACGAGAGAACAGCACAACCTACAGCCGGTTAATCGCCGGTATGAAAAAGGCTGACGTGAACATCGACCGCAAGATGTTAGCTGAGCTTGCTGTAAACGAGCCTAAAGCTTTCACTGAAGTCGTCAAAACGGCACAGAAGTAATCTTCCGCCCTTAAAATATTTAAAAAACCGCTCAACAGGGAGCGGTTTTTTAAGTGTCAGCCCAGTAGTAGACTTTTGAGTTAGCGCGCTTTCGATGCAAACCTATTAGATTTCAGTTTTGCTGAAATCCTTCTCAAAAGCTCACTACTGGGTCAGATTATCTATAAGCCGGGTTCTGTTCACCCCGCACCTTTTCGTGGCGACTTATCAATCTGGTTGCAGACTGTTTCGCCCAGAAAAGGTGCGGGGGAGCCAATCATCTATCTAGCTCTAGGATTGTTCCTAGAATCGAGCGGATCTTATGATGCATCTTCGGCGGGGAACCGTATGAAGACACACCTCCTTGCAGCAGACAGGGTTTACCATTTTCCATCGTCACCGACAGGAACTGTGGGCTCTTACCCCACTCGTTTCACCTTTACCCCGCACCACTTCAAGGTGCTAAACAATCTGGTTGCAAACTGTATCGCCCTGAAGTGGTGCGGGGTAGTTTCGTTTCTGTGGCACTTTCCCTAGGGTTGCCCCCGGTCGCCGTTAGCGACTGTCTTCCCCTTCGCTGCCCGGACTTTCCTCCCCCTCACCAGCTTTCAGGAGAACAAGCCTTGGCTTGCTTCTGCCTGGAAAGTGGTGAGGGGGCGATCGGCCGATAGTCTGACCTTTTTATTATATCATCTACTTCTTAGATTCAGCGTCGAGAACCTCATTCACTTCAGAATCTGCTAACTTATTTAGCTTACGAGGTACATGTGTAAAAGTAACGCTTTTAAACTGTTCAACCAGCTTTTTTATCGCTTCGTGAATTGGCCATAAGTCCCGGTTTTTAACCTTAAAAATACCCTTCATCTGATTAACAACAAGCATGCTGTCCATATAGGCGTCAATTTCTTGAGCCCCAAGTTTTAGCGCTTCTTCAAGCCCCAGTTTAAGAGACTGATATTCCGCTTGATTGTTGGTAGTTATGCCAAGATATTCACCACTTTTCTTTATGACCGTATCGTCTAAATCAAGTAGTACATAACCGGATGCTGATGGGCCAGGATTCCCGCGAGAACCACCATCAGAATACATTTTTATGTGCTTATGCGTCTTGGGTTTACTGGAACTTTTTTTGCCCCCATCAGCCACCAAGTCAATGGCTTTGGCTAGACTTTTATCTTTATCTGTCACCTTACCTTCGGCCTCGTGGGTACTAAGCCAAATTTTCACCTTATTCCACTCATTCTCCCATCTTGGATGGTGTTGCTGTTTTTCTGCCTCTTCTGCTACCGCCTGCATAAAACTAAAAGCTTCGTTAAAATCTTTAAACTTAAACTCTTTATATAGCTGGTTGTTTGTTTCTTGCCATTTCATCTACCTACATTCTAACAGATTACTGACTGACAGAAGCTACGTTCTGCAACAAGCAGCATGTCCTTACGTTTAAGACGATTTAGTTACAACTGTCTGCTAAAATACAGGGGTAATCTATATCGGGGTGTGGCCCCGCCTGTCTGTCTGACAAGACGGGCTGGGTAGTTGGTAGCGCGTACGGCTGGGGTGAGCACTGCCAGTGGCAGTGTGCAAGTAAATCTTCTCTTGGAAATTTATTTCCAAAGACGAAGTTTCGGGGTCGCTGGAGGCGACCGTAAGGGTTTCACGGCCTTTTATAGTTTAAGTTATACTAGCATTTGTTGTCGGGGTGTGGCGCAGTTGGTAGCGCGTACGGCTGGGGGCCGTGAGGTCGCAGGTTCAAGTCCTGTCACCCCGACCACGTCAGAAATAACTACAACCTCGCCTGAAATTTTGGCAATCAAGTGACCAAAATTTGGCGAGATTTTTGTTTTTCTTCCTCTTCCGATTCACGAATCCTCTCGTGAATCGGGGCGGAAACCATATCCAGGTTTTTCCTGGGCTTTTTCTATTGGTGACTGATTTGAACCTGCGTCGCCAGGTTAGTCAGGCGCGGAAGCCCTGGCGCTCTGTCCTGTCACTCAACCATATAAACAGCCTGTAATAGAAAAACGTCCAAATCTTGCTGTTTGGACGTTTTTCTTATGAGCTGAGGCCAGTATGACAACCTGGTAGTAATCCCCAGGTGGGTACCCGCACGATGCCACCACGGTGACACACGAATATTGAGTTCCCTAATGATAAGTAATCAGATTATCATTTCGCTGGCGTTCTCAGCCGTAAGCTCCATTATAAATTACCTACGCGCCGAGTAAAAGCCTATAAATCGTATCGATCCACGTACCCAAAAGCGGCGCGATATACGGAAAGCCCAGGAAAAAGAATATAAAAAATCCGAATAGCCCGAATGACTCAATCTGAGTCATAAATTTTTGCACTGGTTCTGGCGCAACGGCGTACAATGCTCTCGACCCATCAAGTGGTGGAAACGGAATCATATTAAATACAAAGAAACCGATGTTTACGATAATAAATGTCAGAAGTCCCATCAATAATATCTCTGGCAGCATCGGCCCAACAGCACGAAAGATAAACGCCGCAGCTATAGCAAGCACCAGATTCGTCAATGGTCCTGCTATAGCAACCAGTGCTGCGCCATACTCTTCAAATCGTACTCGAAACGGGTTAAATGGAACTGGCTTAGCCGCACCTAAAACCGGCGCACCCATCAACGCTAAAAGTACTGGCATGCCAATTGTTAAAAACGGATCTATATGCTTGAGCGGATTTAGGGTTAATCTACCCTGTAAATAAGCCGTGTCATCACCCAGCCAATGTGCTGTAAATGCGTGCATTGCTTCATGCAATGTCAATGAAACCAGTATTGTGCCAATAATAACGGCTATGCCAGCCGGACTGCTAATAAATTCAACCATACCATGACAGTATACCAACCGTTGACTTATAAGAGAAAAACAGATACAATTGCCAATCGAATATTCCGTTATTGAAACGAACGGGCAACAAAGGAACAGAAGGATAAACCCATGCAACGATGTGAATTAACCGGTAAAGGTAAGCAGTTTGGTCATAACGTTAGCTTTTCGCAACGTCATACCAAGAAAGTCTGGAAACCAAATCTCCAAACTAAGACTGTTGAAGTTGATGGCAAAAAAGTCAAAATGAAGCTTAGTACTCAAGCTATCAGAACACTAAAGAAACAAGGTGTCATAGCAAAATAGTAAAAGCCCTAGAAACCTAGGGCTTTTTAAATTATTGCTTACTGTATAGAGTAACTATCGTCGATTTAATACAGCAAGCTGCACAGTATCTGTAAACTCACTGGTTTTCAGCTTTAGAGTGTCGACTGGCTCATTAGGCTCCATAGAAAGGCCTTTAATAGCTTCTTCAAGCTCAACTTGAGGTACTGGGTAGTCTATTGCTTTATCAGCATAATGGGTAGGTATTACAAGCTTAGGGCTAATTTTTTTAATAACTTTAACAGCACCAATAGGATCAAGTGTATAGCCAGCACCCCCGACCGGCACAATAGCAACATCTACCGTACCCAGCGTTTCTAATTGATCTTCACTCAAATCAGGGTGTACATGCCCAACAACCGCAATTCTTATATCGCCGATGATTATTTTGTATATGGTTGCATTGCGTTGACCTTCTTCGTCAATGTGCGCTCGCGCAGCAATGCCCCGAATAGAGACACCTGATGCTTCGTATTCACCGGGGGTATCAATCTCTAACTTCGCCACTTTACTAGGTGCATGAACAGTAGTGAACAATGCAATATCATCTGATTTGGTAACGCTTTTTAAGCCCAGCTCTGCGAGATTATCATCAACGATGACCGATGATTTTTTAGTTGATAAGCGAACACAGTTTGCACCATAATATTGAATATCCATGTTAATTTACTCCTTACTTTTTTTGCTTTTAGGTTCTTTAGGTGTAAGCATGTTGTGTCTATCTAGTACAACCTGGTGCTTTGACCCTAGTAGGGTTGTTAAAAATCTATCATTTATTTGCCGACGGTATTGGAATTCACTTTTTGGCATAACGGTATAGTTCAGTTCCTTGCCTTCTTTGTTTTCAAGTTCGGCTATAAACTTGTTGAGTTTCGTTTGATTTACATCACCAACTAATAGCAAATCCACACCACTCAACTGATCACGCGTAAATTGCCCTGTGTATATTACCAAATCAACGTTCCCAAGTGTCTTATATGCCTGAGCCTCATCGCTTTCTTCAGGCTTGTCTTCATTGACTACACCATCATTACTGCCACCAAAAATTTTAGACAACGACTTATGGTGCTCGAAATCTTGGTTTACCTCATAATAAAGCCGATTGTTGTTAGTATCCGAAGATATGATGCCGATGCTTAACAGATTAGAAAGCTCGCGGCGTACAGAGTTTATTTGTTCGTCGATTTTGCGAGTAATTTCCCGTACATAGAATGACCGATTTGGATTACTATAAAAAAGCTGCAACAGCTTTACCCGTGTCTTTGACCCAAACAATTGCTCAATCATGTGTTCATTGTAACAGACAATGATTGGCTTATGCAGGTGTTTTGTTCAAAAACGTTGTGACAATATCTACACCAGAACTGGGGTCGTGTATCCAGTGAATACTTTTGTTACGCTTGAACCATGTGTTCTGCCGCTTGGCTAGTTGGAGGGTATCTTTTACGATTCTCATCTTGGTATCCGCCAAACTTTGGTTGTCGCAAAAGTACTCACGCCACTCCTGGTACCCAATTCCCTTCAGAGCCTCGCACTCCCAGCCGTATTTTTTGGACAACTCCCTCACCTCTGGCTCAAGCCCTGCTTCAATCATCGCATCAACGCGGGCTGTTATTCTTTTTCGGAGCATTTCATGGGGCAATTTTACGCCAAGTATCAGCGTGTTCGATCGTATGTCGTGTCTTGTTGGTTTTGCACCGCCGGTCTCTAGCAGACGTATCAAGCGACGTTTATTTTGGGTGTCGATTCCATCAGTGTCTAAGCCTTTGGATTCTATGCGTCTTAGCAATTCCTTAAGGCTAAGAGCATTGAGCTCTTGCCGAGCCTCCCTGTCGCCTTCTGGTAAAAAGCCGTAGTCAAAAAGAACGCCATCTACATATAGCCCTGTACCGCCTACCATAATTGGCAGTTTACCCCTGGATCCTATGTCTTCAATAGCCTCGAGTGCTAAATCTTTAAACACTGCTGCAGTAAAGTCATCGCACGGATTCACAATATCTAGTAAGTGATGTTTGACTTGTGACTGCTCTTCTTGGCTTGGCTTGGCGGTACCAATGTTCACTTCTCGCCTCACAGTCCAGGAATCTGCTGCGATGATTTCGCCACCAAACTTCTTGGCGAGTTCAATAGCCAGCGCCGACTTACCGCTGGCAGTAGGCCCGACAATTACAACAAGTGGTAATTTGGAGGTTGGAGGTTGGAGGATGGAGGATGGATTTTTGCTATCTTGTTGCTTAGGTCTCCATAAAAGCCTTTCTACATCCACCCGGTAATTTTCATCAACTGCAATACCCTCAGCTTCAAGCACCTGCTTATGCCCAGATTTGCCACCCGGATAACCATTGGCCAGACCGCCACTCTTGTTGACCACCCGCTGCCATGGCAAATCCGGATTGCCAAAGTGCGCAATACCGCCGACAATCCTAGCTGCCCGGGCATTCCCAGCCAGTGCCGCAATCTGCCCGTATGTCATCACCCGCCCTTTAGGAATCTCCGCAACAAGCGCCTCCACCCGCTCCTTGAAGTCAGACACCGAAATACTCCGCCACTTCCTTCCAATCGGCAACACGCTCTACGCCAGGATGAAGTTCTTTACCCCTGCTCCAACCCCAGTCACCAAATAACAAGGCTTTCACACCGACTTCTGCTGCCAAGTTACAGTGCTCAGGGCTATCGTCTATAAGGTAGCCGGCACCTATCTCCTTGCAAATATGAGCTTTTGTAACCTTTCGGTCGGAATCGCTCCATAAACTTACAAAGTGAACATCGGCAAAGATGTCTGCAGCGTACTTCCCAAGCATCTGATTGGTAATATCCACGAACTCAGCAGTACGTGAAGTAACAATCTCAAGTTGATATCGACTTTTTAGCTTCTCGAGTATGGCTACATCTTCTCGTAGGATCGACTGGTTCGCCTTATGGCTACTGGTCAAAAATTCCTTAAACAGAGTGTACGGATCTTCGCCCGTGTCCCCCCACAGCCTTTCATAGTATCCCCAATAATCACCGGGCTTTTTGAAGTCGTCGTAGGTAAGGTTTAAGCCAATCCTCTCCTTTGAGAAAGCAATAATAGCGTCCACCTCCGAACATAAAACTTCGTCAGCATCTACTGCGATGATTTCTCTCATAACGATGTCTTAGTGACGCGGGATTTGGCTTCGTTAGCTACGGTCTTGAGGAACTCGTTGCTACCGTGTGAACCATGATTCTCGTGAACTGCAAGGTCTTTACGTATTCGAGGAGTTACTTCGTCAGACTCAATCTCTTTCTCGCCAACCACAATGGTATACGGCACTTTCCACATTTCAGCGTCTCTTATTTTTTTGCCAACTGATTCGTTGCTGTTATCTACCGTTAGTCGCAGGCCGAGTTCACGCGCCTCATCCGCCAGCTTAGCGGCATACGCCACAGTCGCATCTTCTTGATTAACTGTAATAACCCGAACTTGTTCTGGGGAAAGCCAAACCGGGAACTTACCGGCAAAGTGTTCTATAAGCAGCATAATAAACCGTTCGAATGATCCCAGGATAGCCCTATGAATCAGCACGGGCGGCTTCTCGCTGCCATCGGCATCTGCGTAAGTTAGCTCAAAGCGTTTTGGCATCGCAAAGTCTAGCTGTACGGTGGCCAACTGCGTTTCACGCCCCAAAGCGTCGGTAAACATAAAATCTAGTTTTGGCCCGTAAATAGCCGCTTCACCTTCCATTCGTTTAGCCTTTAAGCCAAGTTTTTCAGAAACTGCCTCTAGCATGTCCTCCGCCTTATCCCAATCAGCAGGCTCACCGATGTATTTTTCTGGAGCGATGCCGTCACGAACTGACAGTGAAACCCAATGTTTACCCCACAATCCAAGCCGTTCATAAAACTCTTGAATAATGTTTGCCAGCGTAGTCGCCTCTTCTTCAATTTGATCTACAGTACAGAACGTATGACCGTCGTCTACCGTAAAACCGCGTGTACGCTGCAAACCACCGAGCTGGCCGGGCTTTTCGTCCCGATATTGCATGGTCTGTTCTATGTAGCGGATTGGTAAATCACGGTAACTTCGTGGTCGTGCAGCATAAATCTGCGTATGATGCGGACAATTAACCGGCTTGAGTACAAATTCTTGCTGATAATGACTCTCTACCCTAAACAGCTCTTCCTCAAACTTCTCGGCATGTCCAGATAATTTATATAGGTCTAGCTTAGCAAGGTGCGGTATAGACACCTGCTGCATATCATACTGGCGGCTAATGTCTTTAAGCGCACTCTTGAGCTCCTCAATTAACACCGTGCCGCGCGGTGAATAAAGTGGCAAACCCGGCCCGACAAGCTCAGAAAAGGAAAACAAGTCGAGTTCTTGGCCAAGCTTACGATGATCGCGCTTTTTAGCCTCTTCTAACATGTTGAGGTGCTGACGGAGCTCCTTTTCGGTTGCAAACGCCACGCCGTACAGCCTCTGCATTTGCGGGTTACCTTCTTTACCGCGCCAATAAGCACCGGCTACGCGCATGAGTTTAAATGCCCCTACCTTGCCGGTTGATTCGACATGCGGGCCACGGCAAAGATCGGTAAAGTCACCGTTACGGTAGAATCCCACCTCGTCTACTTTGCTATCACTATCTGTAATAGTACCGAGTTCTTCGACTTCTAGGTCTTTCGCTACGGTCGTTCCAGACCTCTTAAGATCGTTGAGCAGTTCTTCTTTATACGGTTGCTTGGCCTCTTTTGCCCATGCAACAGCCTCATCAATAGGTTTTGTGAACTGTTCAAATACCTGGTTATCCTTAATAGTTGCGCGCATTTCGGCTTCGATGCGCTCAAAATCATCCTCTGAGATAGTGATGTCACCAAGGTCAATATCGTAATAAAAGCCATGTTCTACCACTGGGCCAACACCAAATTTAGCCTCTGGCCAAAGTTTTTGAACAGCACTGGCCATAATATGTGCTAAAGAATGCCGCATGGCATGTAATTTATCCTGGTCGCCTGTATTCTCGCTCATTGTATGTATAATACCACCACTGATTAACAGAGGAAAATAAAAAAGGGTCGAATAGCCTCGCAACTCTATTCGACCCTGCCCACTCCTACTAAAAGGATGTTTCAAAACACCTACTTAAAACTTCGCCTGCTGGCATCGGTCATTTAAATACCGTGAGATAAGCATACCATACTAGCATTATGATACTAGTACTTTTATATTGTTATTATTACACCTACCCTGTGGATTTACTTTTTATCTGTTTTTCTGTATGATTTACCCTGTTATACAGGGAATAGATCTATAAGTTACCCCCTCCCTATAACGACGGTAGCTCGGACGATTAGCTCATTTGGCTCACAGCAAAGCTGTAAAGAAGAAATGCCGCCAGACGTCTTAGCCAAATAGCAGCTAATTTATTTTCAAAGACGGGTTGAGCGTACATTTAAGGTATTGTTTTGGTGAGGGCGATTAGCTCATTTGGCTAGAGCGCCACATTGACGTTGTGGAGGTGATAGGTTCGAATCCTATATCGCCCACCAGATTAAAATCCGGTCTTTGCGACCGGTTTTTGATTTGGTAAGTGCTATCTAGCTGAGAACCGTTCGGCGTAGCCGAGGTTCGGTGGAGTGCAGCGAAGAATAGAAAGCACCGAAGGTATTTTCTATTCGAACAAACGGAAAAGGACGTTTGTCCGCTATCCTATATCGCCCACCAGATTAAAATCCGGTCTTTGCGACCGGTTTTTTGTTATGTGTAGTGCTCGTATAGTAAATCGATCAATTAATTATTATCCTAGGTAGGTTTCTGTAATCCGGTTTAAGTACCGAATATTATGGATAGACACCAGGCTGCCGGCCAAACTTTCCTTAACCTTAAACTGGTGGCGTAAGAACCCACGACTATAACCATAAGCGCACGTCGCACAATCACAACCCTCCTCAATCGGCCTATTATCATCAATAAATTGCGCGTTAGTTAAATGCATCTTCTCATCCCTCGCCCCAAAAACCTTGCCACAACGACTGCATGCGAGTACAGCGCTAGGAGAAACCGAAGCACAGACTGAGCCGTACTTAGGGTACGGTGAAGGAGTACTGGGGGTTTCGACACCGCGATGTACCGCAACCGGCTTCGGCGCAGGCGGCTCCGCCGTCTGGCAGGAAGCCGGGGTGCAGCCGTTGTGGACCCAGGCAGTGCCATGACGAGCATTCCGTGTAGCCAATACGCAGTCAACCATGTCAATCCCACACTCAATAGCAAACCTAAAATCTGTCGGATCACCAACCCCCATCAGATAGTGAGGTCGTGATTTGTCATACAGTGGCGCCAAAAATTCTAGCATCTCGTGCATATCCTTGCGCGACTCGCCAACCGATAAGCCGCCAATTGCGATGCCGTCTACAGGCAGTGACTGTACAAACTCCAGGCTTTTTTGGCGCAATTGCTTATCTAGCCCTCCTTGTGCTATTCCAAACAACAGAGGTCGCTCACCGGGTTTTAAGTCTTTTGTTTGCCTCTGGAACTCTGCAAGCGATCGCTCCAGCCAGCGATGAGTCCTATCAAAAGCCTCTTTAGTACGTAGCCTAGCCGTATCATCCAGCCCAGTCACATCATCAAAAGCCATGATAATATCTGCCCCTAGCTCAAGTTGTATCTGAATCGCCTTCTCTGGAGACAGGAAAACATTATCACCGGACTTAGGATCCTTAAACGATACGCCATCTTCGGTAGTCTTGGTAATATGAGCCAGTGAAAACACCTGAAACCCACCAGAATCAGTCAAAATCGGACCGTCCCACCGCGTAAACTCATGCAACCCACCAAGCTTCTTAACAGTTTTTTCGCCTGGTTGCAGGTGTAGATGATACGCATTGCCCAAAATGATTTGAGCCCCTGTTTCACGAACTTGCTGTGGCGATAAACCTTTTACAGCACCACGGGTTCCGACCGGCATAAAAACAGGGGTATATATATCACCAGCGCGTGTTTTCAGAGTGCCACGACGTGCATAAGTGCCGAGCATTGAGCTCGTAAAAAAACCGTCTTTGGAATTATTCATCCCTGTTATTGTAGCACCTCGGTAACCGGCACACTTAGCTAGATGCTTGACAAGTTGTGAATTGTGCCATATATTACCGTTCGTTAAACGGGAGGCACTCATACTTTGAGTACCAATTCGAGTTCGCTCGAGGGGTTTAAGTTGTTCTACGAAGAACTGACCTCAGCGAAATCAACAAGTCGTATACGACGCGTCCGACCTGCTCTTGCTAACAAGTAAGCTGCGTAGGACGTCAAAGCCCCTGGCACATGAGAGAGTCAGGGGCTTTTTTATGCCAAAAAATAAGTTGCCCACAGTAATATATAGTTTTCCACTGGTATTTTTTACTGCCATATGTCAATATGTTGACATGGTTTACGATGTTATGCATAATTCTCAATTACCAATTTTCATCTATAAACTATTTAAAAATTTCCATCTTTCAGGTCTTTAAAAGGGTAAATGGAAATTAATTGGTAAATGGTAAATGACCGATGTTAAGTGCCAAATGCCCAATGTTAAATAAAGCTCTGGGGGTTAAATGATTTGCATCTATTGCTTAGGAGAAACTAGAGTTGTTAACTCGCGACATCAAAAACGGCCTAACACAGTCTGGCGTCGACGCCACTGCCAGCAATGCGGTACGGTTTTTACCTCAATTGAAGAGGCCGACCTGTCTGCCAGTATCGTTGTACGCAAACCAGAAGCTAAAACAAACGATTTAGAGCCGTTCTCACGAGATAAACTAATGCTGAGTATCTATGACAGCCTAAAGCACCGCAAAACCGCCCTGAAGGATGCTCAGAGCCTTACGCGCACTATTATTAACCAGATACACAACCATACTCATGAGGCTTGTGTTGATACTTACGTGATTGTCGAGGTTAGTCTTAAGGTTTTACAAAGGTTTGATAAGATAGCCGCCACGCATTATGCTGCCTTCCACCCAGAGAAGAGGGTGTAGGGTGAAGGGTGCAGGGTATAGGGTGTAGGGGCTAGATTTAGGAGCTTACTTATCACTAACACCTAGCCTATCTGTACTAGGTACTTTGTACTCCGCACTCACCTAGGTGATTTTTTGTTTGTCGTCGCGTATTGTGGTTTTTTCAGTGACGTCAAACTTGCCGATATACCAACCAAACATCAACCTGGTCTGTGAATACAATGCCGCCATGGAATGATAAACGATAGTTGTTAGCGGCAGTAAAACCCACTGGGCTACCATAAAAATCGAGCGGTGCCGTTTATAGCGTTCGGGCTTTGGCGGCAATATCTTGAGGCTGAGTAACATAGCTATAAAAATTCCGACCATCGCAATAGTGTGTATTTGCCTGGTAATCATCGGTAGCTGGTTGGCAGCGAAATTATCAGGGTTAAGCAGTAACGGAATAAAGGCGGCAAACGCCAAAATTAATGGTGCGGTGGCCCAGCTAAGATGCCCTTCTAACAGGCGCAAAAATTTCTGGATCAAGTTCCAGCGCGGTATTTTGTTCTTGCGGAAGAAACCCATCTCTAGCACATAAGCAATGTCTGAGGCTCCCCACGCCCAGCGTCGTAATTGTATAAACTGTGCCTTGAGTGTTTTGACATAAGTCTTTGCCATAACAGCGTCTTGGTATACCGGCAGATAGATCGGATACACCTCGTGATTGCCGTCATAACGGAAGTAAGTGCGCCAAAATTGGTGGCCATCCTCTACGATTGTACGGACACTCCAGTAGTCAGTATCAATAAGTGTTTGCAGACTTTGCGCATGGCTAGAGAAGTTTCGTAACATGTGCGGCCGCAAGCTCAGTACAACATTCCAAAACGTATTTCCGGTTGCGATAATACGCATTGGTGCCGGTGCATCCCAAATATTATTAGTAAACATCGGAATTGGTTGAAACGAAATATATAGCGGATCGGGTGTCACAGCATATACATAGCTAAGAGTGCTTAGATACTTTGGATGTGGTCTGTTATCTGCATCTAACGTTGTCACAATTACATTAAGTGGGTCTAGCTTCTCTTGCCGTATATACTTCTCTAATTCACGTCCAGCAAAAGTGATATTACCTCCCTTCCCGATAACTTCACCGGGTATATCCTTGGGATGTTTTACGGCAAAAGCATGCCTGAAATACTTTTTGTACTCTCGCATAAGTGATTCTGCCTGTTCTTCTACTTCAGAACCGCCGCGCTCTTCGTATGCCAGCACAAGGATAACTTGGCTTACATCATAATCTGAAGCCAGCACAGATTGGATGGTTGGCTCCAGCACGTCACGGCTTTCGTTATAAGTGGCGATGATAATGGCGTGAACAATCTCGTTGGGATCAATTGGGTTTGGCCGTTCCTGAATACGCTTAACATTCTCGTAGTGCCACGCCGGGATCTGTTTATCTGGCTGGTCTACGCTGCCTCCACGTAGATCCTGTAACATCTGAGTCCACGGCAAAATCTGATGACGTTTTAACGCTTTATAACCCTGTATGGAACGTACATTTAATCCTATTGCCTTAGCTAACCACATCAACAAATAAGCCAATACGAAAAACACTGTAATCGTTGGATTTATAAGACTCAAAACAAACGGAAGAGCCAGCACAGACCAAGTTAGTATCCCTGGCAGCATTTCAAGCAAACGATAACGTTTACCTCGCTCATGCACATATGGAATCTCAAAATGTTTCACGGTTTTATCCTTTATTAAACAATTAGCAGTGCGTTACTCACGATGAGAGACAGAATTAGCAGTAACGTACCAAGCCCCAGCACCACCAAAGCAAAATGTCGACGGATATGATACGCCCTGTAGCTTAAATAACTGTGAAATGCCGCCACAAAAGTGGAAAAAACCATAAAACTCATTATGCCGATGACAGAGCCTGTTTTAAATGCGTTTAACCCAAGGTTTGAGCGGTACTGAATAATCTGTCCGCTGCTGGCAAAGTCTAGCCTCAGCAATACGAGCACAATCGTCAAAAGCGCTAAGAATATATTAACGCTGAGCAATAATAAGATTAGTCGATCGTGAAAGTATTTTTTTGCAGCCATTTCGTATAAGTGTAAAGCTAAACTTGAAAAGTTAAAAGTTATCTTAGAAGTAATTGAGTGGCGAGTGCTTAGCGACTAGTGCCTAGTGCGCCGGCTGGTTTACCATGAGCCTGTCGAATCGGTTTACCATGGCGTGCGTAGCGAGTCGAATGGTTCACCATGAGCTTGTCGAATGGTGCGAGATACGGGAATCGAACCCGTGTCTCCTGCTTGGGAAGCAGATATACTACCATTATACTAATCTCGCTTGGAGCCGGAGATGGGGCTCGAACCCACGACTTGCTATTTACGAAACAGCTACTCTACCAGCTGAGTTACTCCGGCGCACTAGAAGATAATAACCGACCTTCTATCACCCTCCTACTCAATTTCCTATGTTTTCTGCCATTGCCCATGTTCAACGCTGCGTAGGTTGCAGAGATAGCATCACAGTTTGGACAGATTAACCGCAAATTACCCTCTGTATTATTCCTCCAGTTACCGTCAATGTGATCAGCAACTAAAGGAGTTTGTCCTGTTTTAACATTCAACTCCGCCCAACCACATAGACAACACTGGTTATTAAACTTAATCCGTAGATACCGCTTAACATACCTAGACACCACTCCGTGTGCTTGCATGCCAGAAACCTTTCCTTTAAGCCATCTGCTTATGTAGAGGGTGTATCTGTAGTCTGCCTGACACTGATTACTACAATATTTATAGTTTGGGCGTGCAGTCTCACGTTTACACGCAATACAAGCTAGTCTTGGTTTTCTTGGCATTGGCATGAAGACAATTATATTGATAAAACGACCTGCGTCAATATCGCTGCTGCTCGTAAGTTAGTGATGCGTCGTACAAATGGCTGTTTGCTTTTTACCTCTGTAACTGCTATCATCATTTTTGTCATTTTGGTTTAGTGACCACCAAGCGCTCACAACCGTTGCGTTTGGATGCAGAGCCTCGGTGATCGTTTGTCTGAACCAGTTTTTCAAACCAAGGAGTCGGCTTTGCCGGCTCGACTGTTTGAAAAACTGAGAGGAAGAAGCGACCAGAGGATGAAGGTAAAGCAACACCTTGCTTTACCGCAAACCGACCGTCGGTTCTGACGAGGGCTCGTAGTGAAGGGGTTATCACGCCTCCCTGTCACGGAGGAGATCGCCGGTTCAAATCCGGTCGAGCCCGCCAATGAAAGAGTCGTCACCTTATGGTGGCGGCTTTTTCATTATGTATTCGGCTAGCTTGTGTAGATTACTCCTGCAACTCTGGTGGCAATTCGGTTGGGTCTTGCTCTGGAGGTTCTGGTAAGGTTATGTAGGAGCGAGCGGGTTGCTCGGCTTTTTTGTCGTTAATAAATTCTTCAACGTCTTTTAAGTTAAACAATATATGCGCCCCCTTAACTTGCTCACCTTCCCGTTCGGACAATTTAACGATTTGCAAGGCATAGCCGATATTTATGACTTCAGAATACTCACCCTCATCTAATCTAAATAAGGCGTCCGTGGTATGTGCCGTCAGGTTCCGATCCGAACGGCTAATATCAAACCCAAACGCACCACCATTATCTCTAGTGGCCGGATCGTCTGAGAATTCTTGTGCAACATCAGCAAAATCTACGCCGGATTCAAGCTGAGCATACGCCGCTTGAGCTCGTTCTTGGGTTTCTGTGTCTAGTTCTGCTACTAGCTTTTCTGATAAGAGCTGCTGATGAAGTGACCGCTTAAAGTCATCGAGAGACCAACCCCAAAATTCACGCAGCACATCTTCTAGTACCTGCTCATTACCTCCCAGCCGATTTTGGCTACGCACAATTGCAATCTGGTCATCTACCTCCTGGCTGCTAACAGCAATACTATGCTCACGCGCCAATTGTTTGATATATGAATCGTTAATAACTTTCTCTAGTGCGCGGCGCTTAAATTCAGCTAACTGCCGTTGCCCAGCGTCACTGCTAAAATCTAACTCTTGATGGTGTTCGTAGTAATGCATGTAATGGCGCAGCTCGAACAGGTAGTTTTCGTATGCTACAAAATTGCTACCACTACGAGCAATCGGAAACGGAATAACTTGCGTAACTCTGTACATAAACACCGAATTATCCTGGAACCGGTATAGCGCCAAAGTGCAATATGCAAAAAAGGCCACCAAAGTCGCGATGAGTAAGCTCAAAGAGATAACAATAATACGGTGTTTAGAATGCTGGAGTGGCAAAATATATTTGCGCGCCCGCCCGAGCACTGCCTCACGATGTTCTGCTACAGTCTCGTTGGTTATGCGTGGCGGATTCTCAGCCGGCATATCCTCTGTAGGCTCACTTTTTACGAACGGAGTCTTGCTGAGAACTTTTTTAAGCTTCTTCATTGTCGTTTATTGAGGCTCCCGCGTTAGCCGGTGATGCTGCTGAAATACCCTGATCGCGCAAGATAACCAACATTTTTTTATAAATCTCACTGGGGTGATGAATATCGTGAATCACCAAATCACCCATATACGTTTGTACGAGTATTGTACCATAACCAAGTACTGTCGCTTGAAAGCCGCTGACCTCGTAATTTATGCTCTGAATCTGGTTAAGGCTAAGGTCTACGGTACTGTGATGAAACAGCCCGCGCTGAGTAATCTGGATAAACCTTTGATCAGTTACGATAAACACGCTGTAATACCAGGCTATCCATGCCGGCATAAAAACTACAATGCCAAGCACAAAACCAGCCGCCAGCCCGCCAAACAGATAGGTATACGTTGGCTCAATGAAAGCCGGGATTGTTCCAACAAGCAGCATAAGCATTCCGAGTATAAGTCCTTTACGCATAACTACGGGGTGTTTACGGAACACAAATAACACTTCTTCGTCATCTAGTTGATCGTCGAAATATTTTTCAGACTCGGTTTTGCTTTTTTTAGACATAAGGATATTGTACTAGGTTTTTAGCTAGAGGTGGTAAAAGTAGTGGTTAGTGATTAGTGGATAGTGGTTAGTGAAGAGTGTGCTGGCTGAGTTTTTTGGGATTTCCGGTAACAAGGTATATTTCTTTCATATATTCCTTTTGGTGTCCCCACCTGGAATCGAACCAGGATCTAATCCTTAGGAGGGATTTGTTCTATCCATTAAACTACAGGGACAAGCAGCCCAAACGGACTCCCGCGAACTATAGCATATTATTCTCGCTCGTAGTCTTCGTACAAATGGTCATATTCAGACTTTTCGTAATCGAACAATTCGTAGCTATCAAAAAACCGTTCGATTTCTTCTTCACCGTTTTCTTTACTATCCGAAGCATGAATTAGGTTACGCCCCTGGCCAATAGCATAATCTCCGCGGATTGTACCGGCATCGGCCTGGCGCGGATTGGTCGCCCCAACTAAGATTCTTACAGAATTAACGCATTCAAACCCTTCCCAGGCCATGGCAACCACTGGTGAGCTGGTCATGAAATTTTCTATACCCTTATAAAAAGGTTTGTCGGTTAGATGTGCATAATGCGCCCTTAGTAGTGCGGCATCCAGGCGCATCATTTTCATTCCAATAAGCCTTAACCCTTTATCTTCAAAACGGCTGGTAATTTCACCGATTAACCCGCGCTGTAGTGCGTCAGGCTTGAGTATTATGAGTGTCCGTTCCAATTTACTTGTCCTTTCTTGGTTTGTTTTACGTATTATAACAGATAAGAAGTGGTGACCCCAGCATGCGTCGCAAAATATAGCTGTCTGTTCTATAATAAGCGTATGCCTAGTAGTGAGCTTTCTGTCGTGTTCTGTTACGTCTACGTGCTGCGTTCGCTTTCGAACGCCAGTTACTACGTAGGCTTCACTCATAACCTAAGGGGTTGCATAACAGAACACAACGCTGGCTTGAGTCCTTCCACTAAACCTTACCGTCCTTGGGAGATCCTGTATTATGAAGCACATAGGAGTGAAGAAGATGCCAGACGACGAGAAAAATATCTCAAGACCAGCTCCGGCAAACAAGCGCTCAGAAGGATGATACGCAAACAACTATTATCGTCTGGCAACTCAAGCCAACAGAAAGGCTACAACTAGGTATGCGATTTGAAAAAGCCAAAACTGATTTTTTAGAATATCTGGAGATTGAACAAAATCGCTCACAAAAAACCATTGCTAATTATGACCATTATTTGACTCGTCTAGTTGATTTTGCCGGTGATATAAATGTCAGTGACATTAACCCAGAGCTTGTTCGCAAATGGCGGCTATGGCTCAATCGACTAGGTACCAATACGAGCGATGAGCTGCAAAAAACTACCCAAAATTACCACCTGATTGCCTTGCGCAGCTTTTTGAAATACTGCGCCAAACGAAATATTCCAGCGCTCACCGCCGATAAAATTGAGCTGGCACGCACCAAACGCAAACAAGTTACGTTCTTAACTGCCGAAGAAATTGAACAAATGTTCATGATGCCTAAGATTGAAACACTGCCAGGACTCCGCGATCGAGCTATCCTAGAGCTGTTGTTTTCATCTGGGTTACGTGTTTCTGAGCTGGTCGGACTCGATAAAGATCACGTTAACCTCAAACGGCGTGAGTTTATGGTACGCGGTAAAGGCCAGAAAGACCGCCCGATTTTTATCAGTGAAGCTGCAGCGCACTGGGTGCAACAATATTTAGACAAACGAACCGATACAACCAGACCCTTATTTATACGCTATAGTGGCAGCAAGCAAGTTGATACCAGTGGCAATTTCCACCGGCTTACGGCTCGCAGTATTCAGCGCATGGTCGCCCGCTACGCCCTGCTCGCCGGCATTACTAAACATGTTAGCCCGCATACACTTAGGCACTCCTTCGCAACTGATTTACTCATGAACGGCGCGGACTTGCGCTCTGTTCAGGCTATGCTAGGCCACAGCAACATATCCACCACACAAATATATACTCACGTCACTGACCCGCACCTAAAATCCGTCCACGAAAAATTCCACCGCAAATAGTAGAGCAATCTGATTTCGGTAATCTAACTCTAGTCGATATTGCAGGCAGGATCACTGCCAATATTCAGTACACTATCGCCAGGAATAACAGAGAACTGTTTACAGATGGTCTGATTCGACTCAATCGCGTAAGAGGGCACCGGACCCTCAATGGTGCTTGAGTTAACTCGAACTTGTATCCGACGGAGCACATCATTCGCGCGCCCAGTAGCATCAACGAGAGCTTGTGCATTAAGCAATCTATGCGCCCCGCTACCGCAATCTGGTGAACATATTGTCATTGAAGCTGCCTTATATAGCGCGGTGATACGTAAATGATACTCGGATCCTTGGTTCAGCCCTTCTATGGTAAGCCTACAATGCTGTGGTGTGCCTTCAGGGTCACAGTTAACGCCCACAGTGGCACCCTGATTGCCCCCTGAAGCTTGTGAAACATTGATGCTATTCGTCCCACCACTACTCATTGGTAGGGCAAAAACTGTGGCCGTGTTTGTCACAAGTGAACTTCTTTGTAGGTTGGCAGCACCAGTTGGAACAATATCGAATCTCAGTACAGCAGGGGCGCAATCTGCGAACCATTCCTGCGGGAACTGATTTTCAGTACCAGAAGGACAGCCCGTTAATGCATTATCACCGTCAGCAGAGCCCCAGTAAATTGTTGCCTCTCCGACGTTACCGACGCCTTCTGGGTTAACAGGCACAACACGAGCTTCGCCGACCCCGATATTGCCATACTCCAAAGAGTGTGGTGTCGGATCAATCAACAAACAACTATAAGAAATCGCTCCGTCAACTCCGTCGAGCACATTATCGTAGCCCTCTACGGGGTCACAGTCAGTTTTTTGGTCATATGGTTGCCAGTCGCCAACCCGAAGGGCCTCGACAGCATCATTGACTCCAGACTCAGCAGCGTAAAAAGCTTGTGAGCTAAGCTGCCGGTCAAGTGCCTGCTGCTGCTCACGGTGTGTGATTCGCGAGAAACTGAGCACAATTAAAGTGAGGATAAAAATCATCACCATTGTTACCAATATAGAAACGAGTCCTTCTTGTTTATTATGTAATTTTTTGAGTTTCTTCATATCCATACTTTTGCACTTCTCTTATTGTATACGCTTTTGCACAATTGTATCCAATTCGGCCACCGAACAAAACTCCGAACCTGTTATAGTCTCACAACTATCTAAATTGCCATCCCCTGTTCTGTCTACCAATAAGTCATCATCTCCATAAATGACTGTCAGACTGATGCTGTACAGCCCTTCGGTAGATAGAGGTTGAACTTCGAGGTTTGCAAGACGCATATGTAATCCCAGCAGCTCCCTCCCTTCTGGATCGGCGATGACATCCTGGGCTGGCGTAAGACTATTACATGATGCGACCGAATCCACCACAAGCGCATTGCTAACCTGCTCATCCACAGGTGTGTTCGCTAGTTGACGATGGAGTACATAACTATACCGACGTGAACCTACACAAAAACCCTGCGAGTTCCCATTCTCGGCTATAACAGGTTCTACACTATCGGCATTAAACTGTATAGCTTGTGACACATCTTCTAGTATCACGCGTGCTGTCTCGCTGGTTGCTGTTATGGTGACACCCTTGTAAAACATTTTGCCCACCTGAATAATACCGACACTTATGAGCAACAAAATGGTAGAAAAAACAGCCGTGGCAACGAGTAATTCGATAATAGTAAACCCATCGTTGCTGCGATGCATGCTCATGGATACACCCTGTAGTACGCATTTAGCATCTGTGGATCACCTCCGCCTAGACGATCCCACTGGGCACGAACATTAAAAACATATCTCCCATCACTGGAGGAATCACGAAAAATTTGTACTTGATACCTCCCACTGCCTCCATCGTCGGGACCGAACCGACACTCATTTAGATTATCCTGTCGGACTAAACTCCCGTCGATACAGTAAGGCTCGGTTGTGTCAGAAGCGAATAAATCGTTGTCCGGTTGTGCAGCGACTGTTTTAAGCTTCTCGAGTTGCTGTTCAACCACTTTTGATGCCTCAACACGCTCGGCAGCCCGTTGGTTCATCTGTAGCGACCGACGAGCAGACACATACGCACCCCCGAGCACAAGCGATACAATAGCTATCGCTATTAGGACTTCAACAATGGTGTCGCCACGCTCGGATATACGAAGTCTGCTCATGATGGACAATCTCCTCCCTGGATTGATAGCTCGGTATACGGCGAACCCTTGCTGCCAATTGTAATAATTGCATGATTATTCCCGCCACCACTCTCTAAACAAACCGCTACACCGCCTTCGGGATTAACAGATGACGTAGCACTGTCTTGCACAATCGCATTTGCCATGGCCATTTTATCTTGTCCAAGCTGTGAGCCTTCAATCGGCAACAAGTCAACATTACGTGCACCACCTTCAGCCCCCCCCGAGCCGGACTGTCCTTGCTGTGCGAAATCAGTGAAAAAACCAACGGCTCCAATAGGATCGCCACCTGCACCTCCACTGCGCACCCAAACTACGCTTACCCCGCTCGGAATCAGGGTGTCTGATGTGAGATCTGGTGCTGCCAATGTGGCATTATTGTATGGGGTTAACGGAATAGTGCTTGCCTCCGACAAATTCTGTACATCCCGGCCATCTATCTGCCGTCGTCCAGCAACAGAAAACGTTCTGTACATTTCTGCTGCTGGCCAATCTGTATCGTTCGGGTGAAACTGTATTACCCTGCCAATAAATATGCAGTCGGGATTCTGTCCTTGTCTGCCTTCTGCTGTTTGGGTAATCGTCGGTAAACTCCCAGAAGCGACTACGCACCGTGCGCCTTCACGATACTCGTAATAACCAGTAGACACATCATTCATGATGTCGCGTAGTTGAACATTGAATTCCTGTATTCCATACTGAAATTCTGCCCGAGCTTGACGACCAGCCATCATCCCTGCAGCACTCACGAACAGTACTGACGAAACCGTCAAAAAAATCATAGTTTCAATAATGGTATAACCTTGCGGCTTTCTGCCACGTTTCATAGCGTCAGTATAGCATAAGCACTTCTTGGGCAAGAGGCATTATATGAGTAAGATATTAGTGCTGTACCACTGAACCAACAGATCACCCCACAAAAACATAATGATACCTGCGATGATAAGAAATGGACCAAACGGTATTTTGTTGGCAACTTGCAATCGCTTGGTAAGCAGGAACGGCAAAACTGTGATCGTCCCAATTATAGACGATAGAAAGATTACTCCAGCAGCTTTTAGTGCGCTGCCAGCGAGTAAGCCAAGTAAAAAACCAAGCTTTACATCCCCGCCACCAATCCATCTGCCATCCGATACCTGAAACAGAATCCAGAAAAACCCGCCACCAACAATTGTAGCTAAAACTAGTGAAAAAATGTCAGAAAGATTACCTTGAAATAATACCCACACAATACTAACGACCACCCAAAATATTCCTAGCGGGTAAACCAGCTTGTTGGGTAGTAACATCCACTTAATGTCGTAAACAGTCAGAGCAACCAAGCCCGTCAACAACACCAACCAGCTAACAAATAGCACCCAGCCGGCTAGCTCAAAACCATACGGCCATGCAAGGTACGACATAACGAAAAGCAACCCAGTCGTCAGCTCTACAGCCGGATATTGCCAATTTATTGATTTATGACAATAGCGGCACCTTCCCTTCAAGGTAAGCCAGCTAACAAGTGGGATTAAATCCTTTGGGTTAAGCGCATGTTTACAATGTGGGCACATCGATCGGCCAAATAAGCCATAATCGCCTTGCCAAAGACTATTTTTACTTTTTATTTTTTTTGATTTGCGAGTTTTTGCGTGTTTAATGCTTTGGTGTATTCGAAACACTAGAGCATTTACAAAACTACCCAGCGCTAGGCCGTAAATAAACAGTATTACATAAATCATTTACGCTTAATCTTATCACATAAAAAGCGGCCAATCTGTGGCCGCTTTTTGCACATCGCATCCTTTTTATTACTTGCAGTAATACTTTAGCCCTCTTGACATTGAGGAACAGCTCCGCCAGTTGAATCTTCAACAGAAAATCGAACTGCTATTTGGCGGCTAGAACCAGCTAACGTGTCCCCTATTTCTGACTCGTCACATCTGGCACCTGAAACCAATTGCATTGCATCAATATCAACTTCGCTGGATTGAGCACCGGAATCCACACTGGTCGGCGGTTCAAGAAAACCCAAGTTGGCTAAATCATTAATTGTTGTAACATCGTCGTTATCGGAGGGCAGTTGGCCATTATTATTGGCAACGAACTCATTTACAGCACCCAGATAAGAGGCGACGTCGTTGCGACGTTGAGTATTTCGACTGTTTCGTTGAAGTGCCGGAACAGCCAAAAACACCACCAGCATAATCAATCCGGCAATTGCTAGTACAATCAAAACTTCAATGATCGTAAAACCGTTAGAGCTGCCTAAGACCGACCCTTTCTTGTTTTTATCTGTTTTAGTTTTCATAATGCAAACGCCCCCTTTGCACTTTATAATTTACGCTACTATATGAAGCAAGCTTAACGCTAATGCTATTGAAATGCAACCCTGTATAAATCAACGTATGACTCCTTGTCCGGCTAGCCCATAGATGGGTAGTAATATTGCAGCAACGATTATGAAAGCAAAAATACCGAGAATTACCATCAAGACTGGTTCAATTATTGTGGATATAGCCTTCACTTGGTTATCAACTTCTTTTTCATAATAGTCTGCTACTTTACTCATCATCTCTTCTATAGAACCAGATTGTTCACCTATACTAAGCATATCTGGAACAAGCGGTAAGAAATTCCCATCATCTTTAAGAGAATCAGACAGCGATTTCCCTCCCCTAACCTTCTCAATGGCATTCCGGAGACTCTTCTCTACGTGTACATTATTGATACTCTTGGCCGTAATCTCCAACATTTGGATAAGTGGCACTCCACTAGCAATTAGAGTTGTTCCTGTGCGCGCGAATCGCGCCATGTACATCTTCATAAAAAGCGGGGATATTGGCCATATTTTCATTTTTAGCCTGTCTACTAAGCTTTTTCCGCCAAGTGTTTTAACCCATCTACTCGTAAAGAATGCGATTAAGCCGATACAAAGTAAGACGACCCACCAAAAATTAATAACAAACGAGGAAATGGCCAACAAAACACGCGTAACAAGCGGAAGTTGGGCGCCTGGCAGGCCAGCATATAGTTGTTCCACCTGTGGTAATACGCTCACAATCATAAATATGACAACTCCAAGCATAACCAAAATAACAATAACTGGATAAACCATCGCGCCGCGCACCTTACTCATCAACTCAGCATCTTTCTCTTGTTGATCTGCAAGTCGCTCTAGCGATTTATCAAGGGTGCCCGAGGTTTCACCGGCAGCAATCATATTTACATATACTTGATCAAACACATTTGAGTGTTTGTCCATTGCTTTGGATAAGGTCATTCCGGCTTCAACATCGTTAATCAATTGGCTAACTACTGTTTCCAGGGCTGAATTTTGTGTTTGTTTCGCCACATTTCGTAATGCTTGAATCAACGGCAAGCCTGCGTTAATCAGGGTTGACAATTGTCGCGAGAAAAGCACCTTATCCTTGGCACGGATTCTATTTTTTATCTTGCCAAAACCTTTTTGGGTGCTCTCTTTGGCTTTTATATCAATCGGTGCGAGGCCTTCTTGGTGAATAAGTTTTGCGGCTGCCTGTTCGCTATCAGCTTGAACCTCGGCTTTAACCTTTTCGCCAGTGGCGGGATTGCGGGCTGTATAAGTAAACGTTAGCATACAGAATCTCCGGTTTTACGAGTTGAAAGTTGAAAGTTGAAAGTTGAAAGTACTCTGTTTTTTGCTTTATTAATCTTATAAACTTTTAACATTATACTTCCATTATCCTCTCATTAGTCGATCAAGCTCTTCAATATCAACTGCAACCATTCTTGCTTCTTCATACGTTATGGTACCGTTATGGATCAAATTAACCAGCGTTTTATCCATAGATTGCATGCCATGATCTGACCCGGTTTGAATAACTGCTTCTAGCTGGTGTGTTTTACCTTCACGGATAATATTGCGCACTGCTGACGTCGCAATAAGAACCTCTGCAGCAACCACGCGCCCACCCCCAATTCCCGGCACAAGTCTTTGTGAGCAAATTGCCATTAGGATATTTGATAACTGGGTACGAATTTGTGGCTGTTGGTGCGGCGGAAACACATCAACCATACGGTCGATACTCTGCGACGCGGAGTTAGTATGCAACGTTGCAAGCACTAGGTGGCCGGTCTCAGCAATAGTGATAGCTGCGGCAATCGTCTCAAGGTCACGCATTTCACCGATCAAAACAACGTCAGGATCTTGACGTAAGCTACTGCGTAATGCTGCTGAAAAGGAGTAAGTATCGTAATGAACTTCGCGCTGCACAACTACAGACTTTTTGGGTTTATGAGTAAACTCGACAGGATCCTCAATAGTAACAATATGCGCTGAGCGTTCGCTGTTAATTTTATCTAAAATAGCGGCAAGTGTAGTTGATTTACCGGAGCCGGTTGGACCAGTAACCAGTACTAATCCTCGAGGATAGTCTGCAAATTTACTCACTGTTTGCGGTAAACCAAGTTGTTCCACGCTTAAAATTTCGTTTGGAATCAAACGAAGTGCTGCAGCCAAGTTGCCTCGCTCATGAAACGCGTTAACACGAAAACGGCCAAGATCCCCAAAGGCAAAACTAAAATCAAACTCTTTGTCTTTTAGTAGTATTTGCTTTTGATCGTCGTCCAAGATTGCAAAAATAAGTGTTTCGACGGCTTCTTCTGTTAGTGCATCAGCGCTCTGTACCGCAACTAGCGCACCGTCAACCCTCAACATCGGCGGCAAACCAACCTGAATATGAAGATCGGATGCTTTCTTTTTAATAACTTCTTCTAGTAATACTTCGATTCTTGGTTGTGCTGCCATATCCACCCTTCCGTTGTTGTATATGTTAAGCGCTATCTGCTGCGGCTACGCGATTTACTTCGTTTATAGAGGTATATCCTGCCAGAGCTTTCAAATATCCATCTTCGCGCATGGTAATCATGCCTTGTTTTTGCGCAGTTCTTTGAATATCCGAACTAGTTGACCGTTTTAAAATGTGCTCTTGGATCTCTTCAGAAACATCGAATACTTCATACAGACCCATTCGCCCCTTGTACCCTCCTGGTGTCTCGGGACTTTCTTTGCCCTCAAATAAAGTATAAGCGTTTTGCCCGCTTAGAGGCAAGCTTTCGTAACCTAAATCCTCTGCAACTTGCTTTACGTCGGCTTCTGTTTTTGGCAGCAAATGCCCGACAGTTGAGTTAATTGCCTCAACTTCTGCTTTGGTGGCTTGACGTTCTTCTTTTTCTTCAGTTAAGCGACGAACCAGACGCTGACCAATCACCGTATGTACGGTACTGGCTATCAAGAACGGTTCTATTTCCATATCAAGCAATCGAGGAAGAATACCGGCCGCTGAGTTGGTATGCAGTGTCGAGAACACAAGATGCCCTGTCAAGGCCGCCTGTACCGCAAGCGTAGCTGTCTCGCTATCACGAATTTCCCCGACCATAACTATGTCAGGATCTTGACGCAATATCGATCGTAAGCCAGACGCAAAGTTTAAGCCGACTTCCGGATTAACTTGAATCTGATTAATACCTTCCATCTTATATTCAACCGGGTCTTCCAGTGTCACGATGTTAACGGCATCGTTTTTGATTTCTTGAATTAACGCATAAAGTGAAGTTGACTTACCTGATCCGGTTGGACCGCTTGTCAGCACCATACCATTGGAGCGCTCTAGGCCCTTTCGAATTGTTCGCAGTGCTCGTCCGTGATAACCCATATCCTCTAACTTAAAACTGGTACCGGATTTATCAAGCAGACGAATAACCACTTGTTCACCCCAGACAACTGGCGAAATTGCAATACGTAGATCAATCGGTCGGTCTTCAACCATAATGGTGAACTGTCCGTCTTGCGGTGTTCTGTGTTCATCGATTTTTAGACTTGCTAGGATCTTTATACGAGAAACCAAGGCTGCCTCTGTATTTTTCGGTAACTTCATAATCTCACGCAAAACTCCGTCAATTCGGCAGCGTATTTTCAGCTCATGCTCGGTTGGTTCAATGTGTATATCGCTGGCTCTGTTTTTGGCAGCGTATTCCATAATGGCTGACAAAGCCTTACTTATTGGAGAATCTTGAACAATGGTTTTAATTTTGTCTTGAGTCTTATCAGATTTGCCACCGTCAGTATCTTGATCCGCCTGTTTCTTACCCGCCTGATTCCCTTCCAAGACATCGGTTACCTGCGTATCTAAACGAGCATCATACTGCTTTAAAACCCTCCGAATACCTTCTTCGCTGGCTGCATACACTTTAAGGGGTCGTCCGATTTTGTTAGCCAAGAAATCAACCGCCTGTACGTTATCGGCGTCAAGCATGGCAACAACGAGACGATTCTGCATCTCTCCAAGCGGAACAGCCATATAGCGCTCGGCTATGTCTTGCGGCAATAACATTAATATGTCTGGATTTATTCTGGCGTTGGTAAGATTCACGTATGGTATTTTGCTGGCTTGAGCCATAGCCTTAGTAAGCACCTCGTTATCCACCAAACCGTCTTCAACGAGTAGACCAAATAGAGGTTTTTTAGCTGTCTCAGCCTTTGCTTTGGCAGCTTTCAACGCATCAGCGGTTATATCTCCGTCTTTAACGAGATTATCTTCAACTTGTTTCTGGGTTGCAGAAGATAAGACACTCATCTGTATGACTCCTCTCTACTGCTCAGAATCATCAAACGGACTAGTGTTCGGATCATCGGTACCAATTCTTATTTCTTGTGTTGGGTTAATTGAATCCTCGTTAAAAAACCTTTCATCTGGAGTTGGAAATTCAGAAACTATTGGATGCACCACTTCAACTTCCTGTTGCCTATTCTCTGGTGTTGATATCAATAAGTTAGACAATATAAACGAAAATATACCGGTTATGAAAATTATTATAATAACGAGTGCTATGTCTTTCTGCTTCATCGGATTACCCTTGTGTCGATGGTTAGACTTTTACCTGGCTGATAGTATGTTTTAGCCTTTAGCAGTAACTCTATATCGTTCTGCTCCCCACTAATGGTAAGCTGCGTTATATGGAAAGGTCGTATGGATCTATCAATATCATCAATTAGCTGTTTTACAGTTTCGTAGTTAGCCGAAACACTGAACTCAAAAGGCATCTCAATTGGACTAGGGTTGGTTTGCCCTTCCACGTCCTGATGTGCAAGCTCATCATCAACACCGGAAATACTGTTTATCGCGACACCTCCGTTCCTTAACATTTTCTCCACACTTGCGGTTAATGCCGGAAAATCGTACGTACTAGGTAGTGCATCAAGTATGATTTTTGCATTATCACCACCCCGTGCAGTATTGCTTGTAGAACTACCGGATATTATATTCTCGGGAGATTCAACAAACACCTTATATGAGGCGAGCAACTCCTCAACTTCTTCGATATTTTTTAATAACTGATCTCTAGCCTTGGTTTTTTCGGTTATAATCTCTGACTGATAAGATTGCTGATCAAACAAAGCAAACGATCCAACGATAGAGAATACCGTAACAATCGAAGCAACAATTACAACTGTTAACATTGCCGCATTAGCCTTGCTAATCTGAACCCTCTTACCTGATATGATGGGCGATAAAGCCATTACTGTGTCTCCTCGCTCTCTGGTTGAAATAGATCTACCGGCCGCTGAATTTGTGATCGTGTTGTAACGGTCTGGGGCACCGTAAGTGTTACATCATTCCGGTCATCAAAGATTATGGGGTCATACGTAAACGTAATTTGATAATTGGCACCTTCTTCTGTGACGCTAAACTGACTGAGTACCACTTGACTGAAGGCTGTTTCGTTGTTTAGCTCAGGTTCATTATCATCTTCCTCAGAAACAATGCTATATGTAGAGAACTTTAAAGAATCTACATACTCATTAACTATACTAAGTGCGCTGTTTTCGTCGATTGCCACTGTGCTGCCAGAGATAGAAGCCGTTTGAAGATTAAAATCTATATCAAATTTTGATATTGTCGCCTCTACCGGGGTTACTTTAGAAATATATTCAAACAGCCTGTTTGCTGCCGGTTTTTCTTCGTGTAAATCAGTTAAGCTAAATAGCTGGTTTTGTACGGTTAGAATTTTATCAAGCTCCGGTATATCTTGGAGTTCTTGGCTTGACTGAGCAATATCTTCATCAAGATTATTTATGTGTGTTCTCTGGACAACATTTACATACAAAAACAGTAGCACCAAAATAGCAAACGCAGAACATCCAACCAACGAAGAGAGCAGTATGACAACCCGCTTGGTGCGTTTTGTCTTAATGTATTCAATTTTTACATCAGGTAGAAGATTAAACTGTATCATTAGCCAATCCTCTCCGCTAAACCGGCTGCCACACCGAAGTGGTTAGACACAGCAAGCAGTTCATTTTGCCGCTCAGACGGGAATACGACATTTTGCCAAGCATTACCTATCTCTACACTGATACCAAATTTGTTTGCCACGTACAGTGGGAACTCCGGCAAAGCTGAAGCGCCCCCTGTAACAACAATACGTTCTATAGGCACGTTGGGGTATCTGGTCTGGAAAAATTTTATTGACTTATCAATCTCATTTACTAACACATCAACGGTGCCAATAATTGCTTGATACACCTGCCCCTCTAGTTTTTCTTTACCTAGTCCAAACTTGAATACAAACTGTTCGGCTTGTTTTTCATCAACCCCAAGATTTTGTGTAGCTGATTTAATAATTGCTTCAGCACCCGTCGGTATAGATCTGGTTAAACGTGGCGCACCGTTCATAGCAATGACCAAATCGGTACTTTTATTACCAATATCAAGCACCATGTGCGGTGTCGTGGCATTAGACGGAAGCATGGCTCGAGTTAATGCTAGGTTATCCGGCTCAAAGGCAATAACATTAAGACCGATCGATTCCAGCATGTCCAAACGATTCTCTACAAACTCATTAGTAACACTTGAGATCAACACTTCTACCTTTGTCTTGTCCTTTGGAGAATCTCCAAGCAATGCCCAGTCAAGTTTTGATTCAGAGAGCGGAGTCGGTATTAAAGAATCTGCTTGGTATCGTATAGATTTGTCTAGTTCAGACGGATCAAGCCGGTCAATATCTACTACCGTGGTAAAAACTCGTTGTGAAGGTAATCCGACCGCAACATTTTTAGTTGATATCTTTGCCTGTGCCAATAAATCTCGAATTGTTTGCATGAGTTTCTGCTGATCGGCTTTTGAGTCGCTCATTGAAACTTTGCTATCAACCGAAATTTGAGCGTACTTTATTAGAGACTTCGGCACCTTATTACCTTGCAGCTCGACCGCTCGCACAGCGGTAGTGCCAATGTCTAAGCCGATAAATTCAGATACCCCACTCAATATGCTCATATTTCCTCAATTATAGCATGGTGCTCATGTTTAATTTACTAGTGTTACACATGTTATTTATTTTTTTAACCTTGCCAAAATGCTATTGCTTACAATATAGCAGTTTGTATGAAATTATTAAACCCCCGTAAGAGCCACCTCACAACACCGGCGGTAAGGTGGTGAATGCTTCGTACGGTTCACGTGGGGGTTGCGTGATGGCTGGATTACTGAGCCAGACTTCGGGTGTAAAGATAATTCGTTCGGCTATGTTTGCGCTGGTGTGTGGCTCGTTGCTAGCAGCAGTGTGTAGGCTGCCGGTAGAGCGTAAGAATTTGAGTTGTCGTGCGACTACGGCGCCGTAAATGGCTAGGCTGTTGTCGTTGCATGATCCAGAAACCAGACTACGATTGGCAGGAGTAAACCCATTGGAGCAGGTATATAGTGTGCCAGTATTTGCATTGTCAGGGTCTGGTTGGGCAATCAGAACACCGTCGATCTGGGTGACACTCGGGTGTATGTAGATATTGCCTTGAGCAACGAGTTGGAAGTACGGGATGTCGTTAATGGCACTTGGCGATCCTGTTTGATTGTACGTAATGTTACCAGTAATGTGAACATCACCAGAGACATATATAGAAAGCTTGTCTCCAGTGTTAAGGGTTCGCCCGCCAAGTGTTGTGTTGCCGACGCTGTGGTAGGCTCCGTCGGTGGCGCCGGTCTGGTAGGCGGCCAGATTAGTGTGTTGGGCAAAGTAGTCCGGTATGCAGTGGCGTACGTTGTCTGAGCTCCAGTTACCACCATAACCAGTAGCTGGTTGGTTGGCAAACGTGAGTCCGATTGGGCGTGTGGGTGGTGACCCGCGTAATGAAGCGGTAGCAAAACCTTCAATGGGGCGTAGTGCGTAAGCAGCTATTTGGGTGGCGGAACCACCATATGTTGCCGAACCACGATTGCGAGCTAGAATGGCAGCATCGGGGTTAGGAGTACACGTGTTGGTTTGGTCTCGGAAGCCAGAGCCTACGAATACATCACCGCCGTAGACACGGAAGTAGGGGCTGTCGGCAATTTCTACTTCACCAGAACAACTAATGCTTGCATTCGACCCTGAAACAGACCAATTGACTGTATATCTGCCAGTAGTAGTCGCAACAAGCCCGCTGCGGACACTTTCGGCAACGCCGCCCCCTGAGGAGGAACTGGTAAGTGGACTAGGCGAGTAGTTGACGTTGGCAGAGCCCGTGGGTGTTATTCCTGGCGGTATGGTTATAGTCATTGGGTGTGTGGCGTTTGATACTTCTCCGCTTGAGCCATTGCTAAAGCGAGCGCGCAAGCTAAAACTTTGGCCTACTCCTGGGTTTTGCGGATTTGTAGTCAGTGCACCACAACTTAATTGCGGGGGAGTGTTCGGGTAACGTAGTGTGAAAACTGCCTCTGCTCTATATCCTCCTTGCCAAGTGTTTCGAACTTTAAATGATATAGGAGTATCTTGTAATCTGCCCTGTGCATTTAATCCGAAATAAGAAGTCATGTCTTCGAGCGGATAGGTTGCAAAGCCGGAGCCTAGATACGCATTACTACTCACCGGATAAGCTGGATTGCACGCACCGCAGTTACCACCGACGCCCGTACCAACGCCCCGATCATACACACTCGGTCCACAACCAGGATAGATATCACCATAGCCACGGCAGTGCAAAATCCGCCCAGCATCCGGCAATGCTATGTATGCGCCGTCATCTTGCTTAACACTATACCTGCGCCCCAGACCAGCGCAATAGTCTACCCCAGGATAGTCGGGCGCTGCACCGAGCGCACAAGGATAGCCGCTCCCTGTTGGCCCAGTAGGTAAAAACCCAGAGCCGTCGTCGGCACCAAATCCAAACCACACCCTGTCTGCCCGAATGTTGTTATAGCTAAGCAGATTTGATTCGTCGAGCATACAGTTTGCGGTTATTTCCCACCCTTTGAGCCAAGAATCTATGGCCTCCATACCTGGCCAATCGGTGTTATAGTCGTGATATGCAATGACGGAAACGGTGCGATAGATGTCTTGTCCCGGAGTTGCACGAACAGCCCGCTGTACATAGTTACACCCCACAGTAGCATCACCGTTTTCACCATGCATAGCACTTATCTTCAGTAATCCAATAGTAAACACAGACACAACTGCCAAGCCGAACGATAGCCCTAGTCCTATCTTCGCTTTTCTACTCATTCAGTTCAACCTCCAGCTCCGCAATTTCTCTTAGCAACCCCTGATGGATTTGTTCTTGTTCATGCGAAATGATGGGTTGCCTCTCAACCACAGCTAGCGCTCCTTTGTAAGCTTCAAGTTGTTTATTTTTATCATCCATACGTGAATAAATTTGCGCAAGAAAGACGTAATATCCGTACTCATCCTGTTCATTTTTTGTAGCCTTATGGTCTTCAAGGGCTTCTTGCAGCACCTCAGGATCAACTTGCTGTTCCTGATGATTGCCCATATAGCGTAAATGTTCAGGAAACTCTAATAACTGTCCGTCAACTTCTATGTATGGCGATACTTCTAACTGCTCTTCTGTTTCACTTACTTCAGGTTGCCCCAAGAACACATGCGCGGTGCCAAAAACAGCAGGTACAAGTATAGCTACACCCAAAAAGACAGCCAAACGCCTCAAAGAAAATATGTATTTATGACGCGGTATCGTGCCGACTTGTGCTTCGTCTTCACCGAGCTTTGGTGTGTTTTTTTTAAAATTCATTATGGATTCACGGCTTTACAATCCTAAGATTCGTCAAGTGGCGAATACCCTTATGTTTGCATACTAATAATTGTAACAGACTGCTAGATAAGCACAAGCTTGTATACTAGGCGGCTTGCCAAAGATTGATACGGATATAGTGCATGCACTAGCTTATAGCACGGTACTGCTGATTGGTAGCAGGCTGGATGCCAGCCGTCGTTGTCCGCTAATCCATCACGAGAAAGGATGTGAAATACGAGTATCGTTAAAGTGAACAAGCGTCCTATTCCGCATCTATGAAAATCAAGTGATTACACGTGTTTATAAACAATATGATATGTCAATATGCGCTAGGAGCTTAGTTTTTCTAACGCGCATTAAAAACTAAGGTAAAAGTGTCTGCCAGTAATACCAAAACTCATGCAGTACTAATGCCGCTAACAGTACAAACCAACTCACCAAAATCTCTTTGTGATATAAAAGCACAAAGTTTTTTAGACCAATAAGCGATTTTGGTACAACTAAGTTGCCCTCACGCAGGCTGTACAGAGTGACGTACCAAAATATTGGGATGGTAACGCCCCATACCACCATGCAAAACGGACATAGAGTGCCCAATACATAAAGGCTCTGGAAAAACATCCAGTGCATAAAAATAACTCCACCTAGCGCACCCAAATTAAAGGCTTGCCAAAACCACCTTTTTAACCGCGCACCAGCAAGCATTGCAACCCCCACCGTAATAACAACACTAAATGCTGCAATACCCACCACTGGATCTGGTAAACCAAGCGAGCTCGCTCTGCCCTTCGTCATAGCCGAACCGCAGTCAAACAACGGGTTTATACTGCATGACGGTTGATAGCTCGGATCTTTAAGCAGATTTATTGTCTCTATAGTAAGTACAAAAGATGCCAAAAGCCCAATTGCTCCACCAATAAGCAGAATGAACGGCAAGCTGCGTTGTATGCTCCAAGCTCGATTTTTTGTTCGTGGCATATGAGCCTATTATACCCCAACTAAACTCAAAAACACCATGTAGAAAAACCTCGCACTAATCAATTTTACTGAAATATGTTTACTAGTCTTTTGAGCATATGTTCCATTTAGTCAGAATCCTTTCTTGGCCTAGTTTTTTAAGTTAAAAATAAACGCGCCAGTCGAGTGGCGTGTTTATTACTTCTACCATTTTTGTTATAACGCCTATCCTATATAATAATCACTAATGAGTTTATCAATAGGAATCGTGGGGTTTGCCCCGTACCAAAACCCGTGCACAGCAGCAAGTAATCAGGTTGCGGAGCTACGAGTTTTTGGTACAGATAGCGGGAGCCGAACATGAGTCTTAATATCGCTATCGTGGGGCTGCCGAATGTTGGCAAGAGCACCCTGTTTAATGCGCTGACGGATAGCAGTATTTTGGCTGCTAACTATCCGTTTGCCACTATTGAACCGAACACTGGTATTGTGCCTGTGCCAGATGAGCGTCTGCAAAAACTGGCAGACATGTACAAGACTCAGAAGATACTGCCTGCGACGGTTACTTTTGTCGATATAGCCGGGCTAGTCGCAGGCGCCAGCAAAGGCGAGGGTTTAGGTAACCAATTCTTGAGCCATATCCGCAGCTGCAACGCCATCTGTCAAGTGGTTAGGGCGTTTGATGATTTAAACGTTTTGCGCAACGAGTCCAGTAAGGATCCGCTGCACGATATAGAAGTGGTTAACACAGAGCTGATATTGGCAGACTTGCAAACCATAGAAAAACGCCTACCCCAAACTGAAAAAGCGGCTCGAGCGAATCCAAAACTTAAACCCGAATTTGAAGCATTAAAAACTGCACACGATATACTCGACTCCGGTCAGCCACTTTTTCACAGTACTGAGTACTCAGTACTAAGTACGGAGCTCAAGGATCTGCAGCTCATGACAGCCAAGCCAATTATTTATTTGTTTAATATGGATGAGGACCAGCTTAATAATGAGACCAAAAAACAAGAACTAAGTAAATTAGTGTCCCCTGCTCAAGCAATTTTTGTCAGCGCCAAGCTAGAAGATGAACTGCGCGGTCTTGATAGATCTGACCGGCAAGAAATGTTGGAAAGTTACGGCCAGACTGAGCCAGGATTACACAAAGTTATACACGCTGCCTACGATGTACTGGGATTGCAGAGTTACCTGACGGCGGGCGAAAAAGAGGTTCGTGCCTGGACTATCAAAAAAGGTTCGACAGCTCCCCAAGCAGCCGGCGTGATTCATGGTGATTTTGAACGTGGCTTCATCGCGGCACAAATTATTGATTATGATGACCTTGTGGCTGCCGGTTCAGAAGCTGCAGCTAAACAACAAGGGAAAATCCGCACTGAAGGCAAAACCTACGTTATGCAACCCGGGGATGTCGTTGAGTTCAAGTTTAACGTGTAAAAAGCGGACTTTGGACGATAGATCATAGACAATTTAGTTTATGATTAAAAGCTTTACAGATTTACTCACTTGACAGCATGCTCATAAACTTATTGACGGCCTCTTGCGAAGCCATCGAAAATCTAATCTCCAGCCTCTAACATCTGCTCCTCTTTCGACCAATGAAGCGAAATGTTTTGCATCATCTTAAACAGATCGTGAGTTTTAGGTACAGTATTGTCGTCATAATAGTGATTAATGTCTAGATAATTAGCAACCACGTTCAAACAACAAATCTCATCACCGATTAAATGCATCTTATCTACCGCTGGCACACTGGCGTTTGGGGTTGCAATAATAAGCTTTTTTATTGCGATGGTTTTTAGAAACGCTTCGGCAACGTCGAGTGAAGCTCCACTAGGCAAGCCGTCCGACACTAAAATAACCGTGTGATGACGCAGATACTCCGGATGTATCTCGCCCTCATGCCCAATAAGTACATTTAATTCATGCATTTTTTCGCGGCGTTTTTGATCGATATATTGATGATAATCAGCAGTTAGCTCCTCAAGTTGTCCAGCGGTAAACATATTGTTGTAAGAGAATGTCCCTGTAGAACTCATACTCGCAATGGCGTCTTTTTCTCCAGGCAGGTAGATGTTTTCTGTCAGTAGCAACATCAAATTGCCATGAAGCTTCATGGCTATTTGGGCAGCAACAATAACCGCCCCTTCAGATAGTGCCACGACGGAAATATTTTGGTTTTTATACTGTTCTAACTTGACCGCCAACTGCCGGCCAGCATCAGCTCGACTCCTGAAATACATATCAAAAGTTTAACACAAGGGGTTTAATCTTGCTGCTTAACTCGAACAATCTACGGTTGGTTTACCTGGCTTTGCGTCACAAAACGCGATGCCTTATTACGTCGTAATAATTGTTGGCTGGTCTGATAGGGGTTCCTTGTCCAGCTTCGAATTGGCTGCTTTGGCTCTGGTGGCACCTGAGGCGTCTGTGTTTCAACCGGTGGTGCAAGTAGTTCAGGCGGTATACCGGCCGTTTGAGGCTTATCGCTTTCAACTTGTTGCGGTAAATTTTCAGCTAAACTGGGCGCCTCTGCTGGTGTTAGATGCGTGCGCTGCGCATAATCCTCATCGCTCCGCAGCTTTACTTCCAAAGTACACTGTCGCACATAAGCGACCAAATCCTGCAACCGCTCTTTATCCCAACTCTTAAAATCAAGGCTTTTACGAGCATATGTAAAGCAAACCGATGCATCCATTAATTGGTACTGGTATTTTACTTCGACAATCATATCGTAACGCAAATCTTCAACCGTCAGGAAAAATGGTTTTTTATCAACCAACAACACTCGGTGGTTAGTCGCACAAAGCAGGGCAAACCCGCCTTCATACCAACCCTTTACAACGTGAGCCAGTTCCTCCCCAGGAACCAATATATTATGAAGTTCGTTCACCTCACCTTTTGTCCAAAAACTTGGCTTAATACCCAAACGGCGAAATTGTCTGAGTACCGATTCCATAGTAACCATGCCAATCCCTCCGTTTACTTGTACTTACAGCATAACGTTAGGAGGTGCTGTTGTCGGTTATTTTTGTCACATGCAGCATGTGAATTTTGTCTCACTGACTAGCTTGAAACTTTGATTTATGACAAAATAAGCGTGTCATGATGGCTACACCTCATCAATTTGAAGATCTTGTGGAAACTTTTGGTCGTGGCACGAAACTAGAGTTTCAAAAAGGTGAATTTATTATACGCCCAGGTGATACACCGCCGGGCGTTTTTTATATAGAATCAGGTCTGGTCAAAGCCTACGATATAACCAAATACGGCGAAGAAAACCTTCTTATTGTCAGAAAAGAAAAAGAGATATTCCCACTTATCTGGGCGATAACCGGCCAAGAAAGACGCATTATTTATGAAGCACTGGTGCCGACCGTACTAAGACGCTTAAGCCGAAAACAATTTCTGGAGCACCTCGAAACTTATCCAGAGGGATTACGGATAATTCTAGATATGACTATGGAAATGTACCGTATACATTCCGAACGGATCTTAAACTTAGAGTATCGTTCCGTACGAGAACGACTAATTTCATTTATGCTCACTATGTCCAATCGTTTCGGCGAAAAAACAGACGGCGGTATAGTCATCAGAGTACCTCTTCGCCGTCAAGATATTGCTAGTTCTATTAGTGCATCACGGGAATCTACCGGCAAAGAACTAACCCTACTGGAAAAACAAAAACTCATAAGCACCAAAGCTCTTTTTATCACCATACACGATAAGACTAAGCTACGTGAGTTCTTATAGAGTCCGTTATTGCGTCTTTTTTAATAGATAAAACCGCTCTTGGTTGCCCTTAGCACCGGCAATCTCAGAATCGGCCTTTTCGGCAATAATGAACAACTTTTTTATCCAACTCTCAAGGTGTTGGAGCGTCTCTCGGCGCATTTTATCGTTCTTAATAACACCCCTATGCTTGAGCCCTGCAGCCTGAGCTTCGAACTGTGGTTTTGCCATGGCGACAAGGATTGAGTTAGGAGACATGAGCATTGAGACATGAGGCAGTACATCACGCAGTGAGATAAAGCTGACGTCGATGACTATAATGTCTGGTATGTCAATGTGTACACCCTTCTCATCACCCACTGCTTCATTCTCAGCTTGGCGCAGCCGGACATTCCTAATGTCGGTTTGTTCGTGTAACTCAACGTTCGGGTTAGTACGTAAATTAGGGTGTAGCTGATTTGTGCCAACATCTACAGCAATGACTTTTTTAGCGCCATGTCTAAGTGCATAATCGGTAAATCCACCAGTGCTAGATCCGACATCCAGCACTACCTTGTCATGAAAATTAAGCTGAAATTTATCAGCCACTGCTGCTAGCTTTAGCCCAGCGCGCGAAACATATTGCTGATCAATTTTTAAGTCGATCTTCTGACCATCGGTCACAAACTGCCCTGGCTTTCGTACAACCTGCTTGTCAACGCTAACGTGCCCAAGCTTAATGTAGCTTTCAGCCTGGCTTCTAGTTGCAATAAGACCTTTGGCTACAATTGCCTGATCAAGCCTCTGTCGCTTCATAACTTAACCTCGGCAATAATCTGACGGTAACCTTGCGATTGAGCCTCTGCTATATGAATCGTGTCTATATTCAGTTCACCTTCAAAACCACGACCTGCTTTTTGGGTTATGTGAGGGGTATAGTTATTACCGATATACCTGCCCTTCACTTCCCATCCTTGCTCCTCAACAGCACTAAGCAAGGTTTTGTGCAGTGTCTGCAGTTGGGATGTGATTTCTAGTTTCATAACCGGTAAGTTACCTTTTAGGCCGTAATAACCACGCTCTGTAGTTGAAACAGAACAGGGTCTAGTACTGTTTGTTGCGACACGAACGCAAGCTTCAACTGCTTTCCCGTCCGGTGCCTCAAACCAGGGCAATAAGGTTACATGCAACGGCCATAACGTAAATCGCTGTCCGACTTTAACAGGATCGACCATATAAACAATTAAGTACTGTCCCATGCTGTTATTTTACACGTTCGCGGTAAGTGCCAGTGGAAGTATCCACACTAATGATGTCACCAACTTTAACAAAAGCCGGTACTTTTACGGTAATGTCTGTCTCAAGCGTCGCATCTTTTTGTACGCTGCTAGTAGTGTCGCCTTTGACCACATCTTCAGCGTAAGTAACTTTTAGCGGGACATTTTTGGGCAACTCTATATTTATAACTTGCCCATCAAACAGCTGAGCTTGTACTTTATCGCCCTCTTTTAAGAAGCCGGTTTTATCTGCCACATCTTCAGCAAATAATTCAAACTGGTCGTACGTGTCTTCGTCCATAAAATAAAACTTGGCAGCGTCATTATAAAGATACTGGACACTCTTATTGATAACGTCTGCCGGCTCAATCGACTCGTTACCTTTTAGAGTTCTATCCAGCACCCTGCCGTCAATCAAGCTTTTTATCTTAACGTTAACGATGGAACCACCACGACCCATAACTTTTTGAGCATACTCCACCACCCGATACGGTGTACCGTCCATCTGGAATATCTGTCCTTTTTTTAGATCGGTTGGTCTCAACATAGTAGTAACTAGATTCTAGATCTAAGATTCTAGCGACCCCTTTCTTTATTAGCTTTCCTTAATCCTGATAGCACTTTAGCGCATTCCACCGAAAGATCTGCTACTTCTTTAAAGTCTTCTTGGGTAATGTAGTGGAGATCCTTAACAATGAGCAGTTGGTTTTGGAGCTCTAGCAAAGACCCGTATGCCATGCTTTTAGGTCTGTAAAAGACGTAATCGTACTCATTGCCTTATTGCTAGAATCTACAATCTTATATCTATCCTCTAATTAGATGCTACAAACGGTAGCAATGCTAGATGCCGAGCGCGCTTAATAGCAACCGCTAATCGGCGCTGTTCATGCTCTTTGAGACCGGTTTTCTTACGAGTCTCGATCTGACCATACTGGTTTACGTATCGCTGCAAGGTCTTAAAGTCCTTGTAGTCAAAATACGGTACGTCTGTTCTGTTCTTGAAAATCTTAGCCATGTAAATTCCTCCGGAATTAAGTTTAAGGTTATAAAGTTGAAAGTATAAAGTAGTACTCCTGTGAGAAACTTGTTACTTTATAAACTTTTTTACTTTTTACTTGTTCTAGCTGTGCTAGAACGGGATGTCGTCAAGATTAATTGGCTCATCACCAATATCCTCAATAACAACATCGTCTTTCTTCGTGCTCTTGCTCTGCTTTGGTGCACTAGATTGTGGTTGACCACTGTCATCACCACTGTTGTTGCTGCCACCGCCACCATCAACAAAGTTGAAGTCCTCTACGATTACTTCTACCTTGCTACGCTTTTGCCCGTCCTGTTCCCAGCTACGCTGCTCTAAGCGACCACTGACGAGAACTGGACGACCCTTATGTAAATACTGAGCAATGATTTCGCCTGCTTTTGCCCAAGCAACACAGTCAATAAAACTTACATTCTCTTGCTGGCTGCCATCCTGGCCGCGCCAGGTGCGATTAACTGCCAAGCCAAAGTTTGTGACACTTTGCCCGTTAGGCGTTGTCCGCGTTTCAGGATCACGGGTAAGATTGCCCATTAAGATTACTTTGTTAAATCCTTTTGCCATTTGTTATCACTCCTTACTGGAATTAGGTTGTGGGTGTTTTTAGTTTTCGCTGTTTACACTATAGCGCACTAGTTGCAAGCTTGTAAGCTTACTCCTATGCCTCGTCGTTTTGATTGTCTGTGTCGTCACTTTTATCGCCGCGCTCAGCAGCTTTCTTGGCTTTATCTGCTTTGGCAGCTTCGGCCTTAGCAATTGCCTTGAGATCTGGACGGACAATCAAATAACGAATAACTTCGTCCGTTATGTTAAGATTGCTCTCAACTTTTTGTACACCCTCACCGGGCATTTCTACGGTGTAAAAAACGTAGACGGCGTGCTCTTGCTTGGCAATTGGATATGCCAACTTACGCTTACCCCAGTTATCGGTAGACTTTATAGTGCCGCCGTTATTGGTGATGATTTTTTTCACCCGCTCCTCTGCCTTGGTCAAATCGACCTCCAGATCAGGGTGATACAATACTGCAATTTCGTATTGGTTCAAGGTATTCCTCCTTTGGTTATAGCCCACACGCTCATTCCGCTAGATGGCGAAGGCTGTGAACTGAGTTAATAGTGCGTGTATTGTACCTTAACTACCCCTGTTAGTCAACCCAGTAGTAGATCTTCGTGTAGACTCGCTAAAAGCGAGTCATTATCCTGACAAAGCCAGTATAGTCGCGAGGGCTCACTACTGGGTCAACTACGCTGCTATTTAATTCTCTATGTAAGATACTTTTATTCTTCGGGGAAGTTTTCGTCGTAGACTTCATCATCAACGTTTGCAGAACTATCCGCTCCACCAAATACGTCATCGACTGAGCTAATCAACACTTCTCTTGGTCGCGAACCATCGGCTGGGCCTACAATGCCCTGCTCTTCCATGGTTTCAATTAAGCGAGCAGCTCGGCCGTAGCCAATCCTTAAGCGTCGCTGGAGTAGGCTGGTACTAGCTTTGCCGCCGTCTACTACCACCTTGATGGCATCCTTCCACATATCGTCATCGCTATCTTGAGCGCTAGCATCCATGACCACACCACCTTTACCGTTGAGTTGTACAGGTTGGCTAATAATCTCGTCGTCATAATCCGGTGGACGCTGCATGCGAATAAAGTCTGTGACCTTAATGGTCTCTTCATCAGATATAAAGGCGCCTTGTACGCGTTTTGGTTTTGGCATATCGGCAGTCAAGAGCAGCATGTCACCCTGGCCTAACAATTTTTCAGCACCTATCTGGTCGATGATTGTTCGACTATCCACCTGACTGGCGGTCGTAAAGGCAATCCGAGCAGGTATGTTAGCTTTTATAAGACCGGTTATTACGTCGACACTTGGTCGTTGCGTAGCCAATACAAGATGTATGCCAACGGCTCGCGCTTTTTGAGCGATCCGTACAATAAGGCTTTCTACATCCCTTGCGGCCATCATCATAAGGTCGGCTAGCTCATCGATAACTACAACTATATACGGCATACCTTCCTCTTTTTTAAGACTATTATACTCTGCGATATTACGACGGTTGGCATCTGCCAAAGCTTTATATCGACGCTCCATCTCAGCAACCGTCCACTTAAGCGCGCTAATGCACTTTTCTGGCTCTGTAATCAGGGGCGCAAGTAGGTGCGGGAGGTCGTCATATGGTTTCAGTTCGACTTGCTTTGGGTCGACCAGTATAAGCTTTAGATCGGACGGGCTATTTCGGTACAAAAGACTGGTGAGAACAGCGTTAATCATAACTGACTTACCTGACCCGGTCTGACCAGCTATCAGTACGTGCGGCATTTTTGCCAAATCGGCCACCATTGGTGTACCAGAAATATCTTTGCCTATAACAAAACTAAGTGGCCCCTGCATATCTTGCCACTCGCGAGATTGAAGAAGAGAGCTGATACGAACTGTAGCCGACTTAAGATTTGGTACTTCTATGCCGACTAACCGTTTACCCGGAATAGGCGCCTCCATTCGTATAGAATGAGCTGCTAAATCAAGTGACAGATTGTTCTCAAGAGCCGTAATTTTTGTAAGCTTAACTCCTGTAGGTGGCTTTAGAGTATATTGCGTGACACGTGGTCCAATGTTAGCTCCTTCCATCTCGACATTAATATTAAAATTATTGAATGTCTCTTTGATATTCTCTGCGCTCCCCTCAACATCACCAGCATCAGCCTTGTCTTGTTTCTGATTGAGTAAGTTCATGCCCGGGAACTTCCAGTTCGGATCACTCTCAGTAGTCAAAGCTTCGTGACTTTCGTTTGGTGAGAGCTTCTGAGCGGTGTTTCTAAATGTACTCAGCCTGGCTTTTTCACGGTCAGCCTGTCGTTCAACTGGAACACCTTCATTAAGCTTGAAACTGTTTTCCTCCGTTGCCTTAGATTTTAGCTCGGCTAGGTCGGTGTCAGTTTCTTTACGTTTAAACAAATCGCCGATCTTTAAAAAGACCTTGAGTGATATACCAAACGTCAGGCAAAAAGCCAGCACCGTCAGGACAACCCAAAGTATAATGGCGGGAATTTTATCCAGTACAGAAAGCATCATCCCACCGATAACCATACCTACTTCTCCGCCTCGTCCGTTAACGTACTCAGAAACGGGTGTAGAACGAGTTGCAAAAGAGACGTGCAGTAGCGCGGAGCTACTCACCAACAAGGCCGTTATACTCATAAGTTTGTCTAGCGGTGTACGATGATCGTCGCTGCGAAACTTATGAACACCGATGTATATCAAAGCAACCGGCGTTATGTAAGCTCCCCAGCCAAACAACCAATACGCACCACCAAATAATGACTCGGGTAGTATGCCGCCGGTGCCAAAACCGCCGATAAGCAGAAACACCGCTATCACTAGCATGATTACTGCGCCTGCTTGCGGCCAAAAAACTGATCGCTGCTTTGGTACAGGATTGGTTTTTTTATTTCTTGTTTGTTTTTTCTTCTTTTTAGCCATAGTCAGACTTCCATTATATATCTAGTCGTCCTTAGTTGAAAGGGGCGGCGGATCATCAATACCAAGTTCTTTTTTTAGATCCAAAACATCTGTTACGGCAGCTTGGTAATCGCTAAGTAATTCATCTGATGGAACACCGTATAAATATTTATCATGAAGCATCCTATCAACTAGCTCCTCGCGACGTGCAATTTTCTCGCGTAGTTCTTGGTTTATCCCCTCAAAACGCCAGCTACCCGCTTCTCTGTCGAGCAGCCAGTTTGTTTCAGATTCTTCGGGGTTATAAGGTACTTGTTCACTCATGGGCAGATTATAGCAACTTGTTCGCTTTTTGTCAATAAGCTCGCGCTTACCAAAAACTCCTCTGTACTGAGCTGAGAGCGTTGTGCTTGAGCATAGCGCACGGAAGAAGTGAAGCACGCAGTTCGCCGTACATATGGTACGTCTAACGAGTACTGGAACTTCTGACAACGCGATATGCCAAGAAGGCTGGCGCGGTTCTGGCTTTGCCAGAAGCAGGCCAGCCTGGCACAACGTTCTCAGTCGGTGCGGGCGTCTTGGCCGAGCAGTTTTGCCCGCATCTCCTCAAATCGTTTCTGTTGCTCGGCAGCAATCTCTTCCGGAGTTGGAGCCGATTGCGCTTGCTGCCCATTCTGTTGCTTTGGTTTATCGACATTACCTGGCCTGCCACCAATCACATTAACCACCGGTATTACAATCGGGCTTCTTTGGGTGTGTTCATACAAAAAGTGCGTAACGTGTTCTTTGATTTCTTGCTTAAACCGATCCAGATCAACTCGCTTGTATCGTTGTGCTACCGCACGTTTCAGTTCAGTTCTAAACGTGTTCATTAATTCTTCACTGTCGCGCATGTATATAAATCCACGGCTAATGATGTCTGGGCTGGTAAGCAAGTTGCCGTTCTTTTTATCTATAGTTAGCACTACGGCTACAAGACCTTCTTCAGAAAGTAGCAGTCGATCTTTAATTACCACGTTATTAACAATGGCACCGGTTTGATCTACTAACACTGTTCCGTAAGGAACTCTACCGTGTAGCTCCATGGTGTCCTTACCTAGATCAATGACTTCTCCGTTTTCAGCATTAACGGTGTTTTTACGTTGTATGCCTTCTTCGACTGCTATTTCTATATGACGGCGTTTTGACCTATAAGATCCATAGATTGGAATGAAGAATTTTGGTTGTGTCATCCGAATCATATCTTTATATTCATCTATACTGGCATGCCCACTTACATGCAATGGTCCACAACCGTCAATCTCGTGCGTTTCGTGCCGAAACACATGCACACCACGACGCATTAAATCATCAACCATGACACCGATCTTGGCATCATTGCCGCTTTCTGGAATTGGGGTAGAACTTAACACCACCGTATCTTGTTCTTTGAGTTTGACGTGACGGTGTTCGCCACTGGCCATACGCTGCAAGGCCGAACTTGGTTCACCTTGACTACCGGTACAAACCACCACAACGTCAGTGTCTTTCAGTTGTGGTACGCTGGCAATCGGCACAAATGTACCTTTGGGCACCCGAACAAAACCGTGACGCACAGCCATTTCTAGCGTACTCATCATGCTGCGGCCATCAAGCGCAATCTTTTTATTGTGGTGGACTGCAGCGTTAATAATCATCTGAATACGGTTAATGTTGGTAGAGAACATAGCCATAAAGCACCGTCCTGGGGCTTGCTCCATAATCTCAATAAAGCTTGGCTCAATTGTGCTTTCGGACGGAGTACGTCCCGGGCGTTCTGTCGTGGTACTTTCAGATAAAAGCGCCAGAATACCCTCTTTGCCTAGCTCCTCAAGCCGCTGTGTATCGGTTCGCTCATGATCAAGTGGGTTGGGATCAAGTCGAAAATCCCCAGTATTAACAATCCGACCGACTGGCGTGTCGAGTACCACCATAGTGCTACCCGGTATAGAGTGCGTTACCCCAACCAGCTCCACAAAGAAATTACCAATTTTGAGCCGTTCATGCGTGCTCTCGTTCATCATGACGGTTTTTAGTTCGAACCCTTCCGGCATTGGCAACCCGAAGTTTTCGAAAATTTCTTCTACGCGACCAATGCTGAATTTGGAACCATAAATTGGTGCTGGAAATCGTGGCACGATGTGTGGCAAAGCACCTATGTGATCAAGGTGTCCGTGAGTCACGACGTAAGCTCTTAGCTTGTGTTTGATTGTTTCAAGATAGGTTGTATCGGCAATCCCATAGTTAATACCTGGCAAGTCGACGCCTAAGTCATTACCACAGTCAATGACTATCGCATCATTCATATACTCAATGACGATCATGTTTTTAGATCCACCGCTATCCATACCACCAAGGCCAATAATTTTTAATTTTGGCGAGTCATCAAGCTTGTTAGCTCGTCCTTTCGACTTGGTACTTGCTTCCGGGGAAACACTCGCATACTGGTTGATGACACGATTAGCATCGTCATGGTTTCGGCGTTGCGCACGAATTGCCGCACCTCGGCTAGCCGAACTGCTTCGTTGCGACTTTTTACTACTCTTGGCGGCTGGTTTCTGATTCTTATTTTGTTGATTTGATTGTTTCATAATTTTTCCTTTCTAAATTTTATAAATGTGATAAATTATGTAATTTTCTTTAAAATTGCTGGTATTGTCTGAAAGTCATCTATAAGTGTTTGACGCATTCCTCCGTTATATAACGCCGCCGCCGGGTGATACAGCGGTAGGATGACCAACGTCAGCGCATCCTGCTTTCCGGCAAAGCCGGAAACACTGCTGCGCTTCGCGGCGGATTGCTGTGTGGATGACTGCGATACTCCCTTCGCCGTATTGCTATACGGCTCGGTCCGTTTCTCATCATCGCCTTGCACTCCATCCGCGCGCTGATCCCCTACCAGGTCGGTGAAGGCAAGCTTAATGCGCTTAGGTTGTCCGTGAACCTTGCTTATTTGCAGGTCCGGCAAGAAGCAGTTCATGCTGTGGCGACCTAGTGTCACCACAACTTTAGGCGCAATTGCTTCCAGCTGAGCCTGTAAATACGGCAAGAATGCCTGCTTCTCTCCCGGTAATGGGTCCCGGTTGTTCGGCGGACGGTATTTCACAATATTGGTAATGTACACTTCACTGCGATCAAGCTGTATCATCGCTAGCATTTCATCAAGAAATTTACCGGCAGCACCGACAAATGGTTTACCTTGTTCATCCTCTTTTTTGCCAGGCGCTTCACCGATAAAAACGACGTCAGCGTCCGGACTCCCATCGCCAAAAACCAGTTGTGTTGCTTGCTTGGCCAGTTCCGGGCAAACATTCTGTTTGAGAATATCTGCCTCAATCCGATCAAGCTGGGTTGTAGTATCTTTGCTCATTTACTTCCGTATTTTATGTATACACCTATAAGACGAGCTGTGTTTTGGATACCTCCCAGCAACAATATCACCGCCGGAATATAGTGCCAATAAGAGCCAGAATCAATCGCCCAACTGCTAAACACATAAGCCAGCGCAAACTCCATGACCGCAAATATAGTAAGTCCTTGCGGTGTTTTGTGCCATTTGTGTAGACGCGCGACGATTGATCTATGGCTGCTCATTGTAACCTCTTATTTATCCAGTTCACGGGAAGCGGCTTCCCCCCGCGGCTTTTCGATGTATTCCATAATCTTATTGCAGACCACTCCATACTGAAAAGACGCGGAGCTTCGCATACTATTTTTCCCCGTTCCTTTCACGTTCAGCTGCTCGCATGCTTAAGTTCAGTCGGCCTTTTTCGTCAATTGCGACTAGTTTAACTGACACCGTATCGCCTTCGCTCACAACATCACTTGGTTTTTCGACCCGTTCTTCTTTCATTTCAGACACGTGCACCAGCCCGTCTTTACCGGGCATAATTTCTACGAAGGCTCCAAAATCTAATACTGAGACAACCTTACAATTCTTGTAAATTTTGCCAACTTCCGGTTCGGCCGTCAGGTGTTCTACGAATTGCTTGGCAGCCTCGATAGACTTTTTATTTGGGCTGGCTATAAACACTGCGCCATCTTCCTTGATGTCAATTTCTGCACCGGTTTCGGCAATAATTTTATTTATAGTCTCGCCGCCCTTGCCAATAACGTCACGAATCTTATCAGGATTTATCTGCATCGATTCAACTTGTGGAGCGTATTGGCTCAGCTCATTTCGAGGTTCAGCTAACACACTCAACATATGCTCCAAGATGAAGGCTCGACCTTGCTTAGCTTGTTTCAATGCTTGTTTCAAAACCTCGACCGGCAATCCATGGACTTTCATGTCCATCTGCAGAGCGGTGATACCTTCAGTGGTACCAGTTACTTTGAAATCCATATCTCCACCAAAATCTTCGGCATCGGCAATATCACTTAAAACATACGGTTTACCGCCATCCATCATAAGCCCCATGGCAATCCCGCTAACTGGACGTTTGAGCGGTACACCGGCATCCATAAGCGCAAGACAACTAGAGCACGTTGCAGCCATTGAGGTTGAGCCGTTTTGACTCATAATTTCGGTTACTGAACGGATGGTATACGGAAACTCTGCTTCACTTGGGATAACCGGCAAAAGTGCGCGTTCGGCAAGATATCCGTGACCGATTTCGCGTCGCCCAGGACCCATGAGCCGCTTAACTTCTCCAACTGTCCAACCGGGGGCATTATAGTGATGCAAGTAACGTCGCTCGCCTTCGCGCTCCATAGTATCTACTAATTGTGCAAAAGAAAGCGGCGCTAGCGTAACTATGTTTAAAGCTTGAGTGACGCCTCTAGTAAAGAGACTTGATCCGTGGGCTCGTGGCAAGAATCCTACCTCGCTAGATAACGGACGCACTTCGTCGAGTTTACGTCCATCAGGACGAATTTTATCCTCTACGATTCCTTTGCGAACATCTTTATGGAGCGCCATCGAAAATGCTTCATCGTACTCTGGGTGGAGTGAGTCGTATTCTTCTTCACCGATTTGTTTTACAAAATCAGCATGCATTTCGTCGCGCAAATTCTGTAACATTACGTTTCGCTCTGGATATGGCACGCGCAGGTCTTCGGTTAGCTTCCCATCAAGCCATTTATCAACTGCTTTTTGTACATCATCGTTAGGCTTAACAAGGTCATATTCCTGTTTCTCAACCTTGAGTTTTTTTATAAGTTCCTGTTGCAGTTTAATGGCAGGTTGGATTGCCTGGTAGCCAAACTCTAAACCTTCTGCCACTTCGTCTTCGGTCGCTTCGTTAGCTCCTGCTTCAACCATCATGACGCCGTCTTTGTTGCCGGCAACTACCAAATCTAGCTTACCCTCATCAAGTTGCTGAGATGTCGCAAACGCCTGGTATTTACCGTCAACCCCGCCTGTCTGATCGCCAGAACGGGCAGGCATACCAACTCGTACTCCGGCAATTGGTCCTTCAAATGGCGCACCTGTCAACGAAAGGGCTGCGCTAACGGCTATCATAGCAACCATATCAGGGCGGAAATCCGGATCCATACTCAAAACCGTGGCAATGCCCTGAACTTCATTTCTGTAGCCTTTTGGCCACAGCGGTCGAATCGGACGATCAATAATGCGGCTAATCAAAACTGCATCATCACTTGGTCGCCCTTCCCGTTTAATAAAGCGGCTACCGCTAATCTTTCCTGCAGCGTACATCTTTTCTTCGTAATCAATGCTTAACGGAAAGTAGTCCATAGAAACCGGCTTTTCCCCGACCATAGCTGTACCAAGAACAACTGTATCACCATAGCGCACAATAACTGACGCAGATGAGCGAAAACCAACACGCCCAACTTCGAGCGATAGCTGGCGGCCGCAGAATTCCGTTTCTACTTTAATAATGTCTTTACCAAAAGGGTTTATAGTTCGTCCCATTTGTCTCTCTTTCTTCGAAGTAGCCATCAACAAGGTGCAAATATACACTGACTACCCCTTGTGCGTAACTGGGTGCTGTATATCTGGTATCTGTTGACGTCTACTGTTTAGTATTTAATGTGCACAAGTTCATCCCTCACCTTAAGTGGTGAGGGACTAATCTATGCAAATTACCTTCTAATACCGAGTTTCTTGATTAGATCTAGATACTCTTGACTATCATGTTTAGCGATGTATTTTAGCAATCGTTTGCGCTTCCCGACAGCCTGTAGCAAACCGCGACGAGCCATAAAATCATGTTTATGTGTCTTTAGGTGCTCAGTGAGCTCCTTGACTCTTTCGGTTAAAATACCGGCCTGAACTGCAGCAGAACCAGTGTCTTTCTTGTCTTTTTGCAGACTAGCAACTACTTTGCTTTTCTTCTCGGTTGAGATCATTCACTTCCTTAAACTCTTAGACTAATAATAAAGAGAACTGATGGCGTTACTCAGGATTCTACCATACCTGTCCCTGTTACGCAAGCCTAGTAACCTGAATTATGTGTTCAACTGCCCACGTAAACTGTTTCGCCACCAATATTGTTCACAAAATAGGTGTCATGGCTGATATATAAAATGGCGCCATGATACTGGTTTAAGGCACTCTCCAATTCTTCAATACTGGGTAAATCAAGGTGGTTAGTCGGTTCATCTAAAATGAGTACCTGGGGGTCATTCGCAAGCATGCTGATCAGTTGAAACCGAGCTTTTTGACCTCCGCTAAGCAGTTTGAGAGGCATTGCGCCGTCGGTTTGTGGGTTAAATAAATAGTCGCTTAAAAGCTGTTTGATTTTTTGACCACCAATTTTCACATCTTTTTGAAGATATACTTGTTCAATAGCCTGTTCCAGCGTTTTTTCAAGTAACTTTGGAGCAATTTCTTGCTCGTAATTACCTAAGGTCAGCTCTTTCTCGGTTAGTATATCGCCCGCCAGCATCTGGCTCTCTGTCTTTTCGTCACCTGCATGAGCCAAAATTGACTTTACTAGCGTGGTTTTGCCTGCGCCATTACGACCATGCAAACGTAGCCTATCACCTTCCCGTAGCTGGAAGTTCATATCATTAAATAACGGTATCTTATTATAGCCTAGTGATAATTTACTAGCCTCAACGAGCAAACGGTTGGATTTTGTTTCAGCAGTACGAGCCCTGATTCTAATGTTTCGAGTTTTGTGCTCCTCGTAGGAGGCGCTCATTTTAGTATTAAGCCCCTGCGCTGATTCTTTATCTATCCAAAACGACGGCTTATCAATCTGTTGCAGCTGAGCAAGTTCTTTTTTAGCTCGAGCTTCTAGTGATTTAAAACGAGCAATTGTACCTGGGTCGCGAGCTCGCTCTTTAAGCCTTTTAAATCGCAGGACATCGTCTTGCAGGTTGGCAATGCGTCGCTGAGTAACTTCGTATTCGTTAACTTCGGAAGTAATTTTAGATGTATTTATTTTTAGATACGCGTCGTAATTGCCCGGCGAGCTAATGGCTCGGCCGTCTCGGACTTCTACAATCCTATCAACCTTGCTCAATACATCGCGATCATGCGTAATCACTACCACTGCCTCTGGAGTCTTGCCAAACCAGCTCAAGAAACGTTCTTTTGCTATAAAATCCATGTGGTTGGTTGGCTCATCAATTAACGCCAAGTCGGCCTTAGCGTGCTGCACTTTAACGAGCTCCACGAACCGCTTTTGCCCTCCAGAAAGCTGACCAATCTGACCGCGAATTTGTAATTCATCCAAACCATACGCTTCTAGGCTCTGAATAATCTCCTCCTCAACCATAAAATAACCAAGTGTAGAGAACTGCTCTAATGCATCGCTATATTGACTGATTTTTTTATTGTTTGGACTCATCGCATCGGGAAATGTGTCAATTATATGCTTCAGTTCAGCGTACTTAGGTAGGTCATCTAATATGTATCCCAATACAGGGGTGTCTTCAAGACCCTGATGCTCTTGCCGGGAAGAAATCGTGATAAGGTTTTTTCTATATTCAATCGTGCCGTCAAAGTCTTTATCTAGTCCAGTCATCATGTTAAACAACGTGGTTTTTCCCGTACCATTACGACCAATCAGCCCAACCTTTTCCTTAGATTGTAGCTGCAATGAAAGCCCTTGGTACAGGACATTACCTCCAAAGGATTTTTCAGCTATATTAATGTTGGCAATCATACGCTGGCCTCTGGTAATCCTTTTAGATGTTCCTCGATAACATCAGCGTTTATGTTGTCCAAGGAAACGGCGTCATCAATGTTAAAGTCGCCCACTGCGGTGCGGCGTAAATCTGCCATGTACGCCCCCGTGCCAAGCTCTTTGCCTATGTCATCTACCAAACTTCTAATGTATGTACCAGAGGAAACGTCAGCCGTAAACGTAAGCTCTGGGTAATCGTAGCCCGTAACTTGTGCGCTATAGACTTTTGCTCGCCTTGGCTCTAGCTCTACCTTTTTACCAGCTCGAGCCAATTTATACGCTCGCTGACCATCCACCTTAATTGCCGAGTACGCCGGTGGCACCTGCCAATACTCATAACCCTGCCTCTCAATAAACTGTGCGATGGCATTTTTTATTGTGAGTTCTGTTGGTTGCGTAGAGGATATTGTGGTGAGTTGACCCTCTTTGTCGCCAGTTGTACTAGTTTTGCCTAGCTCTACAGTGACCTGATAGGTTTTATCAAGCTTAGAAAACTCGCTGGCTCGTTTGCAATAGGTGCCGATTGTCAAAACCAACAATCCTGTTGCCAAAGGGTCAAGTGTCCCAGTATGACCAACTTTTGTCTTCGGTAAACGAGTTGAGGGTTTAAAAGTTTGAAAGTCTAAGGGCTCTGAGCTCTTTTCACTTTCTACTTTATACCTTTCTACGAGCGCATGCTGTCTCAGCATGCCACGTACTTTGGCGACCACATCAAAACTAGTCCAACCTTTGGGCTTATCAACCAATAGAATTCCATTCATCAGGCGCAGTATAACCTATAACGGCGCATCAAACTGTGTGTTCGGCTTATCCTGATTATGGTTAGGCTGGTTTTTAGACTGGCCAAAAGATGGTGGCATCATAGGCGGCGGCACGGCTGGTGGAGCTGTTGGATCATTTACCTGTGGCTTTTGCGGCGAAGGTGTGGAACCTTGCGAGTTAGCGTTTGGTTGCTGGCTAGAATTTGGTAAACCCGTGCTCTCATCAATGCTAGAAACGTCAAAATACTCTTGTTTTTGTGGTTTATTGTCGGGGCTCTGTTTTTCGTGAGATAGATTAAGCTCGCCAGTTGCTCCAATATCCTCTTTTGGTGTTGCAACCGGTCCCTCTGGTGCAGCCGACGTTGCTGCTTCAACCGCCTGGCGTGCTGAATCAAGATCCGGTGTCGCTGGCGGCGCTTCTGACGAAGAAGCATCCTGTGTGCTGGGACTATCGTGTGGTGCATTATTTTTTACATGTGGACTATGTACAGACTGCTCAATTTCCTCGAGCGTTTGTTTTGGCTCCTGTGGCGAATTTAACTTTGGAGTATTATCAGACTTTTGATCTGTAGCTTTTTTAGCTGGAGTATCCGTGCTACTTGCAGGATTTACCCCATTTTTATGAATTGACTGTTTGTCGGTCTCGGGTGCCGGTGATTCAGCCTTATCACCACTTGATTGTGGTTTATTATTATCGTGACTTAAAATTGGCGCATCGACTGGTGGCAAGCTAAGAGGATCGACTGTTTGTTCTTTATCCTCATGCTGTGTACTGCCCGTCAATGTGCCGCCTCTCGACGGAGGCTCATTTGCAAACCGGTTTGATTGTTCTGTTGGTTTTGTTGGCTTTGATTCCGATTGTTGAGTTTCCTGAGCGGTTTGCTCAGTCGTACCAGCAGGCTCGTCGTGGTGTTTTAATGTACCTTCTTCGTCAATATGGATATTTTGCACTGGTTGTTCTTTAGGCTCTTTATCATGAGCAATACTCAGCGAGCCATCAGTAGCCGGCTTGGTCTGCTCTGATTTATCATAAGTGTCAGTATTTGTTTTTGTATCAGTCGACTCTGGTTTTGGTTCTGATTTTTGCAACTTACTAGCAACCAGTTGTTGGTTGGCACCAGCATTCATAAGTTGAGCACTAATGTTCATAGTTGCCGAGGAAGTTTTATCATTACTAAACCGATCGGTCTCAGCAACAATACCAGTAAGTAGTGCCGTTGCCATCTGTGCATCAATAACATCTTTTTTCAGATTCATTATAATGTCGGTGAGCATTTCACTTAAACTACTCGCATTTTGATCCACCCAATCAACCGAACCTAACTGGCCGGCATCTTTTGTATTAATTGTGATAACCGTCGCATCATGCAATATGCGCCCATGGGAAACAATTGCCTGATCTAAATCTTTTTGTTCATGTACCCCGAGCGCCAAAACTGCATCAACGTTAAAGTCGCCTTGACTAAACACAAGGTCTTTCTCGCTTATAGATGTGTGATATGGAGTAATAAAAATTTTGACCTGAGTGTCTTGAACTTTATAGCGTAGCTTGTCGGCTTTGGACTTATCGAGCGCAATAATAAAATCACGTAAACTGTCGGTGTTTTTCTCAATGGTGTCTTCTGGCTTCAAAAACTCGATAGTAGAAGGTATTGAACCACTAAAAACAGCCGTCGCGTGCTTGCCAAGCTTATTTAACGCCAAAGTTATACCGATAGCACTCGCTAGCTGATCAACCGACGGGTCGGAACTCACGGTCACGAGGACATTGTTCGATTCCTTGACACGTTCAATAATTGAGGTTTTTGTATTTTCCATTTTTTATTTTATTTGACCTCTGTTATTATCCTACCACAATTGCTTATGGTTGTCCATATCATTTAGCCATATATCGTAAAACTCCTATCAATCTCTTGAATCCTCTCTTTACAATCAGAGGTAAAAGTGGTACATTCAATTCCGACATTTAATTATAAAATACGTAACTGAGGAACCAGATGCCGATTATTCAGTCAGCCAAGAAGCGCGTGCGAGTCGCCCGCAAAGCAACCGTGCGGAACTTCAAAACTAAACGAACAATGCGTAGCGCAATAAAAGACTTTCAAGGTGCCCTATCCAGCGGTAAGAAAGTTGAGGAGGCACGAAAAACTGCCCAAAGCACTATCGATACTGCTGCCAAAAAAGGCATTATGCACAAGAACAAAGCTGCTCGTAAACAACGCCAGCTCGCAGCTCAAGCGAAAAATGCTAAAGGCGCCAAGAAAACAGCCAGCGCAGCAAAATCATCTACGAAGAAAACATCTACTGCTAAAAAACCAGCCTCAAAAAAGACTACAACCAAGAAAACCACAAAAAAGTAGATAATTTATAGTCTACAATTAACAGCTTACCCGCTCACCGGAGCGGGTTTTTATGTACTAACCTGTAGTAAGTAGTATTGAATCGCTTCATCAGCATCAATCGATGTTGACTTAAGCCGAATATCGAGTATGTGCAATTCGTGAACGAGTTGTTTTATCCGAGAAAACGGTATTTTTTTTGCAATTGTAGTGGTTTTTTGTAGAACAAAAGGGCTGATTTTCGCCTCTTTAACAATTTCTGATTGAGACTTCTGACCAGCAGCCTTAATAACCGACAAGACATGTAATTGCCAGGCAATCATCGGCACAATTGCCATCGGATCAACGCCTTGTGATCGTTGGTCTTCATACAGTTGCTGCACACGCTTTTTATCGCCCGAGAATGCGGCGTCAAGTAATTGGAAAATAGTGCTTTGTGGCATCCTCTCACATAAAAGCTCAATTGACTGGCGAGTTACATTAGTATCATAAGTAATAAGCTTGCGTAGCTCAGCATCAAGAAGCTGCTGATTTGCACCAACGCGGTCAATTAAGTATCTAGCGTCTGAAGACTTAAGCGTAGCTTTACGTTCTTTAGCTGTTTTAACCAACCAGTCTGCAAGTTGGTAAGTGTCTAGTTCGTTATACTCCTGATAGCTCGTCAATTTCTTTAAGTTTTTAAAGTAGCTCGATCGCTTATCAAGTTTAGGCTCAATAATAAGTACGTCGTTGCTGTCTGGAATAATATCTAGCAACTGCTCAAGTTTTTCGGTAAACTCTTTCTGAGCACTGGGCTTATGTAGCACAATCAGTCTCTTGTCGGCCAAAAAAGGCAGCGCTTGAACCGCTTCCACAATGCGCTGATAACTAGCCTCTTCTCCGTCAACTCGCTCCAAAGCAATGTCGCCATACTTAGCCAAAAAGGCGTCGGTTTGCCGGCTAAGCTCTTGCTGTAGCAAAAAAGTATTCGACCCAGTTAACGTAGTAATCATGCAGCTAGCTCCTGTTGGCATTTTAGGCATACGTGGGTTCCACCCCAGTAGTAAACTCCTCCTGAGTTACTACGAGGCAAGCGCCCAGCAACTACTCTTTTTGGCATTTTGTACATATGTGCGTTCCTCTTCCAGCAACTCTTATTTTCTGAATGAATATACCCGGATGACGTGGGCATTGTTGCCCTTCGCGCCTAAATACTCGCGCAAAACTGAGATAACTACCGCGCTTTCCCTCGGCGCTGACATAATCTTTATCAGTGCTGCCGCCTTTTTCTATAGCCAGCTCCAGCACATAGCGCAGTTCTTGAAATAATGTGTTCAGCTTGGCTGCAGGCACATTCTTGACCAGCGTTTTTGGATTAATTTTTGCCCCCCAAAGCGACTCGTCGGCGTAAATATTGCCTACTCCGGCAAGAACCGTCTGGTCTAATATTGCTGCTTTTATGTTGGTGTTCTTACGCCGCTGCAAACGTTCTATAAATTGATCGGCAGTAAAACTAGTTTCTAGCGGTTCTGGCCCAACTTTTTTCATAAAATCAATGTTAGGAACTTCAATTGTTGGGATAAGTTTGACCCACCCAAACTTGCGTTGGTCATTAAAGAAAAGATGCGCACCACACTGCTGTGCTTTTTGGCCAAGCCAAAAATCTTGCCAGTGTTCTTGACCTACTGCGGTGTCAACTGCTCCAGTACTCAGGCGCCGTACGTCATGTACGACTTCTTCCGTGCTTCGCAGTTTCCTTACATTAGACTCAAGTGCATCATCTCTTCCTTGCAGACAGAGTATTACCCTTGTTGATTTATCCGGCAGTCTATCAACTAAGCTACTGTTAGGGTGTCCGGCACCAAACCGTTCCTCTTGACGCTTGACGCTTGACGCTTGACGCTTGACGTACACCATCTGGCCGGTCATTTTCAAGTGACATACTAGTGAATACTGGCTATCCAGCTCAATCAATAAGACCTTAGCCCGACGCTTCACAGCCGTCACGCAAGCGCCAATTAAAAACTGCTCAACATCTGACTCGGCGTTCGGAAACGACTTAGCCCAATCATGCCAAACCGCAGCCACTCGTTTTCCAACAATTAGCTCTGATAACCCACGCCTGACGGTCTCAACTTCAGGCAACTCTGGCATACTCGCCCCTCACACCACACCAGCATACAACCGAACCAGTAGCCTGTCCTGTTGGTGTTCTTGACACATTTTGCATCTTTTCTCTCCAGTACTCAGTCACGGTACCTATTGTACCGCTAATTGCGGTGCTTCAAGAATAAAATCCAAACTGTACACAAGTGTGAAATGCGAAAGACAATATATAATGGTCAACATGTCCGATAATATTGGCGATTTACTAAAGCAACGTAATTACGACGAGCCGCCAGAAGTTACGGCAATCAAAAAGTTCATGCACGAAAAGTTTAATGCCGCTGGCACAGTTTCTGTACGCGACTCCCAAATTATTATCGCAGTCCAGTCTGCAGCACTCGCTGGTACACTCCGTATGCATCAGCCAGAGCTGCAAAAATTAGCCGGTGACAAAAAGGTTATTCTGCGGATTGGATAGAACGAACTTCTGTTGACGCATGAATTACTAGTGCGCCTGCACACCACTCACCCTCTGGAACTCTTGTAACTTCTTGCCCTCGACGAAGAGCGATGAGGGCAGCACTATCCCAAGGCAAACCAGAGAACTCTGCTGGAACGTCTTCTTCCTGCTCATAGCTAAAGCTATCGGCTCCTGAACCAGCTTTTTCTAACAGTGACATATTTGTTTTCCTTTTTTAATTTATAGGAACTATATAACAGTAAAAACCTCGCTACATCCACTGTCAATAGCGTCCCATAAAGTTATCAAACAACCATCGTTTTTTATATCACTTATGGTCTAAATCGGCCAATATTCGCTTAAGCTCTTGCTTAAGCTGTTTTAAATCACGGTAAACAACTGCCTGCATACCAATATCTCGAGCCGCCTCACAATAGCGCTCAATGTCGTCAATCATGACTGCTTCTTGTGGCTCGACATTAAGCTTTTTGCAAACCAATTCAAAAATCTGTGGATCCGGCTTTGTCATTCCCGTCTCATAAGAAAACACCATGGCATCAAATAACTCTTGCTCGTCTGGGGTTAAGAATGAATCGGTAATCCACGGGGTTGCCACGTTGCTAAGCAAACCGATTTTATAGCGCGGCTTTAACTGCTTAATATAAATAAGCAGTTGTTCATTTTTTATGGTGTTTTCTACCCTTATGTCTTCCAGCTCAGTGAAAGTACTTCCTGTTGCTTGTTTAATCTGTTCTGCTGCCGTTTCTTTGTCTAGTAACCCAGCATCGTACGCCCTGTGTGTTTCACGTGCCGCATTAGTATCGGCGCTCTCTGGCAAGCTATCAATAAAAGCCCGCCACGTATCAGTAGTCAAAACACCGAAGCAATCAAAGATTATCGCTTTAATCATACCTCTAGTCTAGCAAACTATCTGATGCCAAGACCGCTGGTAAGATCTCGGTAATCCGTAATCTGTGCCTCAAAGAGTTTCCGTACAGTACTCATGTCGCCACCGAAGCTTCCGTCTCTACGGGAACAAGATGTCGCCCACAATCTAGATACCTCATCGCCTTCTTCTTCAATTTCCATAATAAACCGGCGTCCAAAAGGACACATCCCACGTTCGTCATCGCTACGAGCTACCTGCTCCTCCGTATAACCGGCTTTGTCTAGAGCGTATAAGAACGCCTCGAACGCCGCCTGGTTATTTGGATAAGTTTGTCTGTTAACAACCGACCCTGTGTAACCACTAAGCTGTTCGACAGTTCGTCGACCCTTAGTAACACTAATACGCACCGCGTTAAACTCATCTTGACCAACAATATTACCTTGCACCGTATAGCGCACAGTTGCTGAGGTATCAACATAATCAGTCACGTCAACTTGCTCGACTGGTATATCGGCACTGGGAGTCATTAACCTAACCGCAATCAATACAACGATTACGATTACAGCAATTATTGCTCCCAATAGCGCCAATCCATACCTGTTCATAAGCATTATTATAACACGCTTATAGCTATTTTTCAATAGTTTCTACCCTTAAATGTCACAAACATTCGTTATAAATTAACAATCGACGCCTACCTTAGTGGTAAACGCCGATTGTAAGCGGGTGTGACGGTGTAAGAATCCTATAAAACGTGTTTTACTCTCGCGGGGACAAGATTACGTAAAACAGCGATTTATAGTTGAGTTTTGGCCTGTCGTTCCCTAGCACACATCACCCTGCTGCAATTGAGTAAGAAGGGAGTTAGATCGGTTACGCCACTTGCTCGGTTATCACATAGGCGTCCATCTAATAGTGATAACGTCAACGCACCCTAACTCAATTGTGCCCACATTATAGTACTTTTTGTAATTTATGTCAATGCTTGAGCAGCGTTTACTTAAGCAGTTCCGTAAACTCTGCGGGATACTTATGACTTAGGCGTGTGACTGCCGCCTTCGCAAACCGGACACCAAAATCAATAATCTCTTTTTCTAGTACCTGCATATTATAGTTCGCCCCAGTTTTTGCCGGTTACTACGTCTACATCTAGTTTTACAGGTAAGGTGTGAATGCTTTCCATAGTGGTTTTTAGCATGTCGGCCATGCCTTCCGCCTCTGATTCCGGACATTCAATCAGGATACTGTCGTGGATTTGCAGCAGCTGCTTGCATGGCGTCCCTTCCAGCTTTTTCTGCACTTCTATCATGGCCATTTTCATCAAATCTGCCTCGGTACCTTGTATCGGCATATTAATGGCAGCGCGTTCAGCTGCTTGGCGCACCGCAAAATTACTAGAGTGAATATCCGGCATTGGGCGACGGCGACCAAACAGTGTCTCCACATAGCCGTCTTCACGAGCCTTTTCTTTAAGATGATTCATGTACTCCAAAAGTGGTTTGCGTAGCTCGAAATATTTTTCGATAAAGTGCTGGGCGGCATCGCGCGTCATACCCGTAGCAATACTTAACCCATGTGGGCTCATGCCATAAAGTACACCAAAATTAATCACTTTAGCGTCACGGCGCATGCTCTTGGTCACTTCATCCGGTTGACGATTGTACACTTGGGCGGCGGTAGCGGTATGAATATCGGCACCACCATTAAACATCTCGATTAGCTCGGTGTCGTTTGCCAGATATGCTGCCAAGCGGAGTTCAAACTGCGAGTAGTCAGCACTGATAAGTACCTTGCCTTTGCCGGCCACAAAAGCAGTGCGAATTCTACGGCCGAGATCTGTGCGAGTTGGTATATTTTGTAAATTAGGGTCGGTGCTGGATAATCGGCCAGTCTGAGCAATTGTCAGGTTAAACGTGGTATGCAAACGCGAGTTCTCGTCAACCATTTCTGGCAAGGTATCAACATATGTATTTTTAAGCTTGGTGACCTCACGATAGTGAGTAATTAAATCAATTATTTCATGCTGTCCACGTAGTTTATCTAACTCACTGGCAGCAGTTGAGTAACTGGTTTTTCCTTTTTTAATACCTTGAGTTGGCAACTTCAGTTTATTGAACAAAATTTCACTCAATTGTGCCGGGCTACCGATGTTAAACTCTTCGTCAGCATATCCATAAATCTGCTGCTGCAAATCGCTTATCATGTCATCCAGCTCGTCATTCATCTCTTTTAGGTATTTTGTATCTAGCTCAATACCCTCGTATTCCATGGCTGCAAGCACCGGAATTACTGGCCATTCTATATCGTGCGCAAGTTTTTTAACTTTTGGCAGACTTTCAAGATCTTTGGCTTGCTGTTTATATAACTCATTTATAATCGACAGCACTTCACCGCTACGAGTCACCAAATCTTCGTTAGGCATCTCTTCTAGTGATGAGCCTTCGTAGCCCAGGTCAGCACTGGCCAGTTCGGTAAGTGTTTGTTCTCTTCTTAAGCTATTAATCAAAAAGGCACCGACCAGTACATCATGGCCAACATTATGCAGTTGTACTCCAATCGAATAACAAGCCTTGATAAATGACTTAACATCATAGCCAACCAGCTTCATTGCCGGTAATAAAGCTGCCAAAACAGTCTTGAGCTTATCTGCCGACACCTTATCTACGTCAATAACGTACACTGTCTTTCCATCAAAACTAAGTAGCAAGAATTTTGGGTCACGGCCGTGCTTACCAGCGCATCGAGCGTGCACCAGAACACTTTCTGACTCAATCCCAGCTATTTTATCTAGAGCCTTGTCTGACTGAATCACAATATGTTTCAAGGGCTTGTTATTCGCATCAGACAAATCAACTTCATGGTGTTCTAACACCTGCATAGCTTCAGGTAATTGCCTTACCAAAGTGCGAAACTCAAATTTTTGGAGTGATTCACGTATCTTGTGCGGATCGCAGTTTTTTACGTCTAAGTTCTTTAAATCAAGCTTGATAGGCGCATCCGTCCAGAGCGCTCCGATTTTTTTGCTCAAATATGCAAGATCTTTACCAGCTACTAATTTTTTGCGCACACTTTCTTTAATCAGGTCGATGTTTTCATAAACTCCGTCTAGAGTTTTATGATCCTGGAGCAAAGCAACGGCTGTTTTTTCACCAATTCCCGGAACACCTGGAATATTATCCGAACTATCGCCTTTGAGTGCTTTTAGATCCAAAAATTGTTCCGGCTCTAACCCATATTTCGCCGTGAAGCTTTTTGGACTGTATAGCTCAATGTTACTTAAGCCTTTTTTAAGCGCAAACACGTGCACGTGCGGATCGATTATTTGAAGCATATCCAGATCAGACGTTACCAACATTGTTTCGATGTCCTTTTGTTGTAGCTTGAACCGCTGAAGCTGCCCATAATATCGTCCGCCTCATAATCATCTAGCTCATATAGCGGCCAGCCAAAGGCCTGCAATAACTCCTGTAATAATGGGATTTGTTCATAAAAATCTGGTGGTGGTGGTTTGCGGCCAGCTTTATATTCGGGGTATATCTCGACACGTTTACGTATATTAGTTTTGGGCTTATCCCACGCCACACAAACATAGTCTGGCTTAAGCCGCTTGATTACTTCTAGTGCCATAACCGCAAAACCAAAAACCCCGCCAGTTGGCGTACCATCTTTTGTGCTCAAATACGGCATCGCATAATAACCACGATAAAAAACACTCTTGCCATCTATAATGGCGAGTTTTTTCTTCCTAGTATTCACCGCCGACTCACTCATACTGCACCTCCTGTGGAGGTAATTTTCAATTTACAATTAACAATGTTCAATGATTTAACAATTTCCAGTCTACTCGCCCGGCTCTTGTACGTTCTAACCACAAAGGTGTTCGCCGCTACTAAGAAACAGACATCCTGAATATATTGCACACATTTAGTACGACACCTAGCGTATATCATGCCTTCAAGTATACGCTACCGCCTTAGAGTTGAATATTACTACTGGTTAGTCTTTTCAGTAACTATCCTATCTAGGCGCACATCATGAGCTTCAACTGGTATTTTATCTACTTTGCTAAGCTCAAACGCCAGCCCAATTTTTTGTGCACTTAGATGCGATGCCAAAAACTTGTCGTAGTAACCGCCACCGTACCCAAGCCTATTATTATTTGTATCAAATCCCAAGCAAGGCACTAAAACAACATCCAGCTTGGGCAGTTCAGATATTATTTTAAACTCGCCTGCTTCCAACAACCCGTGCTGCCAGCTACTTTCAACTTTTCTTGACGTAAAAACTTTAATCTGCGGATAATTATCCTCAAGGTAAGCAAATATAGCGATAGTATCCGGTTCATTCATTTCAGCGATAGATGTAAAACAGTGCAGAGCCGAAACACTGCCCCAATCAATAATCTGCTTTACCCGCTCAACAATCACCCCACTTTTATTTCTCACATCATTAGGCATAAGAGATCGACGCTTGTTCAGTAGTTTTTGACGTAGTGATTTTTTAGTCATACAGACTAGTGTAATTTAAATGGTTCTTGAAACCATGCATATTTGCTACTCTATGTCTGTGAAAGATGTAAAAATTATCGCTTTAGTGGGCATGCCGGGTTCTGGTAAAGGAACCTGTACGGATTATTTGCATGAAAAGTACGGTTATCCCGTCGTACATTTTGGCAATATGGTATATGAAGAGGTTCAGCGACGCGGACTAGATAACGTAAAAGATGAAAAGTTTGTCCGGGAAGACATGCGCAAACAAGAGGGGTCAGCTGTACTAGCCAAGCATGCGTCTAAAAAAGCTGATGACTACCTAGCTAATAATTTGGAAACGGTGGTATTTGACGGACTTTACAGTTGGAGCGAATTTAAGTACTTGTCAAAAAAATACGGATCTAGCCTGCTGGTTATCGCCGTTGCTGCCCCGCGCCAAGAACGCTACAGACGAATACTCGACCGACATGATTCACATCGCAAGTACAAATCCCCAGACCAAATCGAAGAGCGCGACATTGCAGAAATAGAAAATTTAGAAAAAGGTGGCCCGATTGCTTTTGCAGACTACACAATAGTAAACGACAAAACGCTTGATGATATGCTTATCAAACTCAAATCAATCATAGAAAACCAATGACTATCCCAAGGATGCGAGACGTTGCGCTTGGATGCAGTGCACGAAAAGGCGCGAAGCACGGATCAAGACGTATTGAAATACGGCGAGGGAGTACTGGAACGGCTGACACAGCAATGCGCCAAGAAGCCAGTAGTGTTTCTGGCTCTGCCAGAAAGCAGGCTGGCTGGGGCGCAGCGTCTCGCTATTTTATGTAATCGTGCAGTCGTTTACTGTCACGGTGTTTCCGCAGCTTGGCAAGAGCTTTGGCCTCGATCTGGCGAATACGTTCGCGGGTAACTGAAAATTCCTGGCCTACCTCTTCTAAAGTGTGGTTTTTGCCATCCTCTAGGCCGAATCGCAATTTTAGGATCTTTTGTTCGCGCTCGGTCAGACTACCTAACATATCTTTAACGTGCTCTTTAAGTAACTGTCCGGTAGCCGATTCTTCCGGGCTAGCCGTGTCTTCATCTTCAATGAAATCCCCAAGAACTGAATCTTCCTCATCGTCACGTACACTTGCATCAAGACTTGATATGTCTTGCTTAATTTTCATAATGTGTACCACTTTTTCGACCTCAATCTCCATCGCATCGGCAATCTCTTTGTTGGTTGGCTCACGGTTTAACTCCTGGGTTAACCGACGTTGAGTGCGTAAGAGCTTATTAATCGTCTCTACCATATGCACCGGAATGCGAATTGTTCGTGCTTGATCCGCAATTGCTCGAGTAATCGCCTGGCGTATCCACCACGTAGCGTAGGTGCTAAACTTAAAGCCTTTATCAGGATCAAACTTTTCAACTGCTCGCAACAGCCCGGTGTTCCCTTCTTGTATAAGGTCGAGCAAGTCAAGACCACGGCCGACATAACGTTTGGCAATAGATACTACAAGCCGCATATTGGCTTCTGCCATTTTGTCTTTGGCGCGTTTATCGCCTGAAACGACTTTTTGCGCCAACTCCAGTTCTTCTTCGGCTGTCAGAAGAGGTATCTTCCCAATTTCGCGTAAATACAACCGTACAGAATCATCGGCCACGTCATCAATATAAGCTTGCGCTTGAGCGTTCACCTCATCTTCATCGTCTTCTACCCATTCATCTGTAAATGCGCCGCCAGCGACACCCGTGATAGCAATTCCAGAATCAGCCAACTCTGTATACAAGCTATCCAGCACGTCGGCGTTATCTGGTGTATCGGGTATGGCGGCAAAAATTTCCTTTTGATCTAATTTGTTTGCTTTTTTGGCCTTCTCAAGCAATTCATTCTTTGCGTTTTCTAAAGCGCCATCTTCAGCCATTCATGGCCTCCTTCTGTTTATCCATTAATAATGCATCAAGTTCTCGAACTTCTTCGAGTAATTGTTTTGTTCGTGTTTCATTTGCGTTTTCTAACTCTTTGGTTAGCGAAAGTTTTTTCGTTCTGACATATTGTTCTATCAGTCGAGTTCTAAGCCGCCGAGCTTCATACTCGAGCTCCAGCTCGTCGATATCTTGATAGAGTGTCTCGTATTGTAACCCCAATATTTTAACATACTCCTCCAAACCACGCAGCGTGTCGCCCTGCTGACGAGCAGAGCTCGACACTCTGGCGTCACTGTCGGCACTCCGCTGTGTTGTATCCTCCGCTACTCCCTCGCCGTATTCTATATGCGGCTCGATCCGTTGCTCGGTTTCGCCGTGCGTAGCACTCGGCTGCGTGTTTTGGGCTGCAGTTTTGAGTTTGGATAAATTTTTGCCGTTAAAGTCTGGATTGTTGCGCAAAAACTCAAGCAAAGTTCGAGCTTGTTCAACTGGAAGCATTTGCTTATCTATGCCCTGAATAAATGTGCGCAAAGACGGCTTATAAAACATAATCGCAAGTAAGTGATCCTGTAATTTATTCAGTTCTACCAGTGCTTTTTCCGCCTGCTGCGGCGAAGCGGTCTTTTTCTGCTTTAGACGCGATTGATTATTAGTTGATGACTCACGCAATTTTGTACGCATAGCCTCCTCACTAACACCTACACGTTCAGCCAATTTTTGTAGGTAATGATCTTGTTCTACACTATCTTTGAGCTGGCGTACTACAGCTAGCAATGTATCGCTAAAACGACGTTTCCCTTCAGCGGTACTTAAGTTTTCGTTGACTGCGTGCCGCTCAATCAACCAGTCAAGCGCATACTGATTTTGTCCGAGTATCTTTTCCCAAAGCTTAGGATCTTTCTTAATTAAATCATCTGGGTCTTTGCCGTCTGGTATTGTAATGATACTTAGTGAAACGTCCGTTTTGCTAGCCAGCGGAATTGTACGTTCTGCAGCAGCCTGACCCGCTTTATCTTGATCAAATGCAATACGTATGTCCGTAGTTAAGCGTCCTAGTGTCTTAAGATGCGATTCTGTCATTGCGGTTCCTGCAGTAGCTACAACCTGTTTAATGCCGGCTTGGTGGCTGGCAATAACATCCAAGTTCCCTTCAACCACAACTGCAAACTTACTTAGCCTAATAGCCTCTTTAGCCAGATGCAAACCAAACACATGTCGACCTTTGTCATACAGTAGTGTCTGCGGTGTATTGATGTACTTTGGTGCATCGGGGTCATCGACCAATAATCTTGCCGTAAACCCAATCACTCTACCCTGCGCATCCATTAGCGGTACCATAATCCGGCCTCTAAACATATCTCCTGCCCCACGATATCGATGCGTGATTAGACCGGCTTTTTTCATTTCTTCTTCAGAAAAGCCTTGTTTTTTTAGAAATTTCATAAGCGCATCGCCAGTATTTGGTGCATAGCCAAGCCTAAATGCCAGCGCCACTTCCTTAGTAAATTTCCGCTTTTTAAAAACATAATCAAGTGCGTTGCTGTTCTTAGAAAACTGTACCTGATAAAACTTAGCCGCCTGATCAAGAGCTGAATATAATCGTTCTTTTAGCTTACTTCTGTCGGCCGAGTGACCGCTACGATATTGGCTCAAGTCAAGTCCGGCTTTACGGGCAAGCAGTTCCAGTGCACCCTTAAAATCAAGCCCCTCCATCTCCATGACAAAGCTAAACGCATCACCGCCTTTACCGCTGCTAAAATCGTGCCATATCTGTTTTTCTGGGCTAACCATAAAACTCGGCGTCTTCTCGTTACTAAACGGGCTGAGCCCTTTATAGTTACGCCCAGAACGTTTTAATTGCACGTATTCGCTTACTACGTCCTCAATACTCAAACGAGTCTTTATGTCTTCTACAGCATCCATCAGTCGCTCCCCCCAGGAGCCCCAATTTTCAATGTCCAATTTTCAATAGCCGATAAAACATCGGGTAGCAACTTATGATATTCCCAGAAAGACCTCTCAACCATCATACCCACAGTTTAAAGTGAAACGGATAAAGTAGAAAGCATGAAAGGAAAGCTTGGTTTCTGCAAAGTGAATTTACTCTATTTTTAACTTTTAACTTTATGACTTTCCACTCTTAAGCTATGCTTATGGTAATGCAAAACGAACAAGATCAATACGATTTTATTTTAAACGATAAAAAAGGTTCCAAAAAAAGCTTACTACCCGCCATGGATCCCAAAAAGAAACGCCTGCTCTTAATATTTGGGGGTGGCGTATTATTTATCACACTTATAGTTATTATTTTTGGACTCATTAGCAGCTTAAACAACAAAGACCGAGAGTTTTTAATTAACATGGTGCAACAACACGCTGAGATTGTGCGCGTGGCAGAGATTGGGGAGGATAAAGCACGCAATCAGGCAACCCGTAATCTTGCCGTTACTACTAAACTAGCCCTGCAATCATCACAAGACGACATAGTAAACATAGCTAATAAAACTGGTAAAGTCAGCAGCGCGGATATTGCTGGCGGCATGAGCGTTCAAACAGACGAAGAGCTCGAAACCGCCGAACAAAACAACAGTTTTGACGAGGCGTTCGAAGAGATATTGTATGAACTCCTTGAAGAATATCGGGCAACTCTTGTTGAAGCTTATGATATTTCCACCTCAGAAGCTAACAAGCAAGTTTATAGCGATACTTTCAATCAAATTCGCGCTCTACTCCCGCCTGAAGATTAACCAAATAAAACTCTAGCAACTTATTAAATAATCGCTAATCAGTGCCGAGTTAAAGGCGCTTCACCCGATAAAAATACTGCTTATTGATACAGTTGTTTTGCAGTGGTGTCAAATTTTTGGAATTTCGGTTCCGGCTTTTGTAACTAAATCGTAGCTATGCCTAATAAAACCTTGAATTTCTTCCCACGGCAATTGGCCACTTAAAATAATCGTGTTCCAGTGTTTTTTGTTTAGATGATAACCCTCCAGCACGGTCTCGTATTTTTCACGTAGTAGCTTGGCGAGCTGCGGATCACACTTGAGACTTAGCCGAACTGGGTCTTTCCCCTCCGCCACCAATGCAAACATCTTCCACTCGCCCTGCGCTACATCAACGTCCGCGCCACCGGACGGCACAAAAACTTTATACACGGCCACTTCCTCGCCAAAAGGATAATCCAACTTGGTATTTGGCATACTTAGTAAGTACTCTTCAACAGTCTTATGATCCACAGTTAACTTTGCTCCTTGAGCCAATTTAGGTAGTGCTCTAGCTCGGCTATTGAGGCTTGTATGTCATCGAAGGCGCGATGAACTTCTTGTTTTTCAAACACTACGCCGTATTTGCCTTGCATTAGAACCTTAAGGGCACTTACATCCAACATGCGGTAATGAAGCTTTAAATCAAGCGACGGCCACCAACGGGCAATAAATTTTCGATCATTATGGATCGAGTTACCCGCTAGTATTGCCGGTTCATCGCCAAAATGTTTCTTAACCAGCTCTATAAGCTCATCCTCGACCACCCCAAGCGGCTGAGCCTCGTTAAGCTTATCCAAAAAATCGTCACGGTTTGCTGGGTAATCCTTCCACCAGACATTGGCTTGCATGCGGTTGACCACCGTATTGCGGTTGCCGCCGCGCACTCGCGCCTCATAAGACTCTAGTGTCTTGAAGTTAAAATCCGTCACCTCCACGGCGACCTCCAAAATCACGTCCTTATCAGGGTCAAGCCCAGTCATCTCCAAATCCATCCATAGTAACTTCGTTGGTACAGGGTTTGTGTTCTTCATTTAATTCTCCTTATAAGTCTCGGGTTTTTCTGGACAAATCTATGCACCCAGGGCGCAATAAAACCTCTCTTTGGTTTATCAATATACTGTACTGCAGCAACTGCCACAACCAATGCGCCTACAGCATTCACAATCATATCCCACATTGTATCGTCGAGATCACGCTGCATATTAAATCCAAGCAAACCATCAACCACAAATTCATAAATCTCCCAGATAGCTCCTAGAGCTACCGCAAACAAAAATATACATATGCCGATAAACCACCTGCCAGCACGAATTTTTCTCTGACGCATGTTCAGGTACAGTGCCAAAAATCCGGCAAACCCAAGTATAAATCCTGCACTTATATGCAGCATTGCATCCCACCACCAAAACTGGTAATAAGCCCCGCCAACACTACCTAAAAATACCGACAGATAGACAAACAGCGCCAGAATCAGATCAAACTCAACCGGTAATTTAATACTTATCTTTGAACTAATAAACGCCGGAAGAAGCATAAGTATAAGAGTTAACATATAAAAGAAAAGCTCTTCCCACATACTGGCGCTAAAGGCCACAAAAATTGCTGCCACAACCGAAAGACGCAAAAATGTCACAAAATAATGCATTATCCGATGTTCAATCGGCCACTCACGTTTCGGCAATATACCAATCATGCCTTGATTATACCCTAACCTGCCTTAGCGAAGCTGCTGTAATGTTTGTTGCCAATTCATACGCTCCTCAACCGCTCGTTGAACCTCAGCTGGTGCGCGTTCTGTTACAATCTTATATCCGTTTACACTAGCTATCATGTCAAACTCAAAATCCGGGTTAAACTTTTCTAGCCTTTGATCACGAGCCATCTCTAAACAATTATTTATTCGTTTATGAGCTTCACATTTATCACCAAGTTCGACCCAACGCTTAATATTATCGGTATAGTCAAGCTTCATTGTTACGTCAATATTGGCAGCTCGATTAGTCTCCTTATCAAGCTGATCAAAAATAAAATTACCGGTTGAATACACAATCAACTTGTCTTTATACGCCTCAGTATTTTGTACCCAATGTGGGTTGTTGCCTATAACAAACTCGGCTCCGAGGTCAATTAGTTTACGATTAAGCTCCACTTGGTCTGACTGCGCCGTTGCATAGTATTCAAGACCCGAGTGAGTAAAAGCAAACACCGGCATAACTTCTGCGTAATCTTCCATAACCTCGAGCTCACCGGGCTGCGGTTCACGTAAAAAATAGTGCCAGGCACAGAATGCAAACGGCAAAGCTGAGGCTTGTTCAGCTCCATCAGACATCTGTAGTCTGACTGGCAGGTCAACAACCCTGCAGGTTTCGTCTTTTACCGCTGGATCATAGTGGCCAAATGCCTGGCTCTCTGTCTCATCAAACCGCTCCTGTGTCTCGCGGAAGGCCTCCTCACCCAGGTCTCCAGAGTGATTATTGGCGAGATTTATCAGATTAAAATACTTAGTCACACCGGGCATGAATTTAGGAGGACAATTAAACGTTAGTGTGTTCACTTGCTCACGGAAAGACAGTTGCCTGTCAGTTACGGGACACTCAAAATCCACAGACCAAGCGTCGTATTTTTCCGGCGAAAACGTATCAAGCCTAGAGAACGGTTGCATAGGATCACCGAAAGCTTGCTGCTCAACACCACGAGCCGGCACGATAGTTCCGCTTAATAGGTACCGCCCTTCAACTGTTTCAAATTGAAGCTCCTCGCTATTGGCCGGTGTTTTCTTCGTGACACTCTCATCACTGGTTGATGAGTTTAGATCAGCATAATAGTACATAGCAACAAAGCCGGCCGCTACAAGCAGACCAATAATAACGATAATTCCAAGTGTCTTGCGCTTCATTACTCCCCTTATAATGTTCTATTATAACGTGACCTTGCCATGAGATGGCGTATTATATATATATGACTCGCATCAAAACTAAATTTGTTCGTTATTTGCTTACTGTTTTTGGGATTTTATTCATTGCGACCATAATTGCGTTATTTTGGACAAACAATACCGGCGCTCCCGGCCAAAACGAATCTCAACAGAACTCTCAGCCTGCCGCTATTGAAGAAGTGGAAGTAGTTGAGCCCCTTGAACCGGTTGTCGATTTACAACCTACGGTTGATACATGGACTTCTGAGCAATCCGGTGTTGCAAGTGTTGTAATCTATGACCTGACCGCCGAGGAAGAGGTAGCGTCGCATAATCCAGACAAGATTTACTTTGGTGCCAGTATCTACAAACTTTATGTAGCTTATATCGGCTACCAGAAGATTGCCGACGGTACATATAGTCAAGCTGAACCTTATTATGGAGATTTGACCCGTGGAGATTGCTTGGACGAAATGATACGGACATCTCATAGCCCTTGCGCAGAAAAGATGCGCTTGGAGCTTGGAATAGATTGGCTCGATAAAACTTTGCAGGACTACGGTATTCAACACTCCGCTATGGGTGATATTAGTACATCGGCTAGTGACGTATCGCGTATACTTCGCCGCTTATACGAACGCCGTGATCTTACCAATGAACACGCGGATGCAATGCTCGCATCCTTGAAAGACCAGATATATCAAGATGCACTAAAGGCTGGTTTTTCAGAGTCAACCGTACATAACAAAGTGGGCTTTCGAGGGTTAGTCGAGTACCATGATGTTGCAGTTGTGGAGTTCCAAAGTGGACAAGCTTATGTTATGAGCGTCCTTTCAGAAAATATCGGCGCACAAAATATTGCAGATCTGGCTACTCGCGTTGAGACAGCCGTGCTAGATGCAATCGAATAAGCCATAAATATATCGTATACTTGACTATACATGTCAAAAAAAGCTGTACTAATCACCTCTATTGTTAGCCTAGGCCTTCTGTTAGCCGGATTGTTTTTATACTTCACACAAATAGTAAAAGAGGATGCGCCACGTGAGACTTCTCACCAAGCTCCTGTTTCTAATACAGAGGAGGAGTCAAATGATGAACCGGACGAAGCGGCGTTTGATAAGACAACTTACTCGCTAACCGAACCCGGCAGTATCTGGCAGGTTGTTAATAAGCAACGAGCCATATCAGCCAATTATGTGCCTGACGATCTTGTGGTGCCAAATGTTCGCCTACGTTTAGCGGCTAGCGCTGAACAAATGCAATTTAGAGAGGTGGCTACTGACGACCTAGAAACTATGTTTTCTGCAGCAGACCAAGAAGATATCATTTTGGTGTTTGGTAGCGGGTATCGTTCATACCAGCTACAAAAACAGTTCTACGACAGCTACGTTGCTCGTGATGGTCAAGCTGCGGCCGACCGTTACTCTGCCAGACCAGGAACCAGCGAACACCAAACTGGTATAAGTTTTGATGCCACTATCCCAGACCAGACATGCCACCTAGAAATTTGTTTTGAGGATACACCACAAGGCCAGTGGTTGGCTGAAAATGCTCACAAATACGGCTTTCATTTGCGCTACCGTGAGGGCAAGGAAAGCATTACTGGCTACCAGTACGAACCGTGGCACTTCCGCTACGTCGGCAAGGATCTCGCCAACGAGCTTCACCGGCTCGATCTCACCATGGAAGAATTCTTCAACCTCTAAAAAGGCTTATGCTTGCGGTGCGCCCCTTGAAAGCGTACTGTAAAAATATGGAGAATATCACAGAACAACCATTCGATGCCTCACTGGGTGAAACAACCGTTGCACGACACCCAGGCGTATTTGGTAGATTGGGTAACCTCGTATGCTTACCTGACAATAACGAAGAATACTCTACCTACCGCGAAAAGCGCGATATGGCCTGGGAGTCAACATTCGATGCAGACGGTCAAGCGCCGCACTGGGTACATGACTATCGCTACGAACCGGCTGACTGCCCCCGTTTAAATAAATGCGGCGACTGCCCAAACAAATAGAACCAATAATTGTATAGTTTGTCGGCTTCATGCCGAACAGTCTGAATACGCAAGTCGGCTTGCGTATTCAGCAAATTCGAAATTTTAGGCTAGCGAAAGACGTTTCGACGGTCGCTTACAGCGACCTGTCCGACATACTTTCTTGTGTTGACAAGAAAGTAAGCAAAGAAACAACTGGCGACTGAAAAACACTGTAGCCTGTCTGAGCACGTCCAGGTCGCGGTCGCAAAGAACTCCCGCTGGTCGGTTCTGTTCTATTTTCTTAGTTACCTCGAACAGAACTGACTTTGCAGCAATTACTCGACCTGGTCGAACTCGCCAGGCTCCGGTTTTTCAGAGCCAGAACTCCGTGATGTACCAAACGGTACATCACGTATAGGAGTGTTCTTAGTTAAGAACACATTTAGTTGGGGTCACATCTGAAAGACAGAAGCGAAGGAGTGCTGGTTGGACGAGTCAAGCCGGTAGTCAAGCTCCGCCAAAGTAACTAGAAAAACTGGCGGAGCCGCTTGTCGTTCTGCCGGCGCGGCCAACCAGTGCTGCTTCGTGCTCTTGTTCTTTCAGTCGTGACGAGGTTTTTGGTTACTTTTGTCGGTAAAAAAGTAACAGGGTATTTGATTCTCCCGGCCTTCGCAGCAGTAAGCCTATTTCCAAGACCTGGTCTTGGAAATAGCGATAATATTGTATAACTATCTTGTTGTTCGCTATGGCGGAGTAGGCTTGGAAGAGAAGGTTAACAGAAGCTTTCGTTTGCGGTGTTTTACTAAACGCGCCAGTCGAGTGGCGCGTTTAAATTGCAGGCTATTAACGCTGCGTTGTTAGGTGATAGCCAGAACAAACCGGGCATCTGTAGACACGGGTAGGTTTTTGGATATTTTTTAAGGTAAAAATTCAACGAGATAGAAGGTCGCCTAGGAGACAGCCGAAAGTATTGCTGAATCAAAGTGGAATATATTTTGTATTCTAGAATAAGCTGAAAAACAATTTTAGTATTCATCCGAACCAATAACCGGTACCTCTATATATCGGTTGAGAATTTGTTGCACCCATTGCGTCTGAGCTTCAACCGTAGTGTCGTGCGTACTTTGACGCAAAAGCTCGTCAGCTTGGTCTAGTGGCACCATAGAAAAGTTGTGGCGAGATAATAAATCTTCTTCTTCGCGCTGCTGAGCCGTCCATTCATAGTGTTGATACACCGGCATAAATTCTACGTTTTCGACAAATAGCTCCTCCTGATTGATATCAATTATTGCAAAGCCACCTATCAAAGTCTCAATATCAATCTGGGAGTTTAAGAAGTTACCAAGTGAGAACCAAACAATCCCTTCCCGGCCGTTTGTGTCAGCTATTCGTTTAACTGGTTGCAACACATGTGGGCCGTGTCCAAAAACAAAATCCGCGCCGGCGTTCACAACTTCTTGGGCAATCTCATTTTGCTCAGTATTTATTTCAGTGCTGTACTCGGTGCCCCACCGCATACTCACGATTACAAAATCAACTTCGTCACGAGCGGCAGAGATTTCTTGCTGTGCCGTCTGTGAGTCATACATGTTTAGCCCGTACGGCGTTAGATTCTGGTTATTGCTATAGGTTGTGTAAGCCAAAAAGCCAAAACTTACGCCATCAACTGTAAAAGTTCTAAGCTGTGCCTGTTCTTCTGCCGATCTGTTAGCTCCAGCATACGCCAAAACACCATCTTGGCGCTCCCATTCAGCTACCGTAGCATCAATCTGTCGCTTCCCCTTATCGTTAATGTGATTTGACGCTAAATTAACGACGTTGCAACCAACTTTCACCATGTCTTGAGTGAATGCAAATGGTGCATTAAATACCGGGTAACCACTGATGCCAAGCCTTTCGCCCCCTGCAGCGGTAGCTTGGTTGCAAAATCTCACATCAGCTTGCTGAAAGAAAGGTTGCATATCACTCATAAGCGATAAATAATCATAGCTACCATCATCTTGACGAGCGTTTTCATTGATAGAGTCATGGGCGATCATGTCACCGGTCGCCACAATTCTGAGCAGACCATCGTCAGCCTCTGTTTCAGACTGCCCAGACTCAGGCTGCTCACTCATTTCCGTACTGTCATCACGAATCGCAAACCACCAGCCGGTAAAAACTAATCCGCCGGCCACAAGAGCAACCAGTACGATTAAAGCAATCTTTTTCATAAACTACTTGACCTCCTCTGACTTAAAATCAAGACTAAGTGAATTTACGCAAAACCGCATACCAGTCGGCTGATCCGGAGCATCGTTAAACACATGGCCCAAATGCCCGCCACAATTCACGCAAGTTATTTCAACGCGATGCATACCCTGGCTGGTATCGTGAGTTAATTTTACCGCTTTGGGATCTGCCACATCATAAAAGCTTGGCCAGCCCGATCCTGAGTCAAATTTTGTTTCACTATGAAACAGCTTGTTGCCACAAGCTGCGCAGACATACAGGCCAGCAGATTTATTGTGCAAAAATGCGCCAGAAAAGGGTGTCTCGGTTTGGCGGTTAAAAAGCACGTCTTTTTGCTCCGGTGTAAGGTGTGTGTACTTTCGCTTACTAGCCATTGTTACCTCTATAAGTTTGCAATGATAGCGTTTTTAATTTTGAGACAGCTTGTATAGTTAATCTATCTCGCCAACTTCTCGCTATCTATGAGGTGCATTATAACTTGGTTGATTAGTTTGGCAACTGCGCCTCTCTTTGGCGTTTGGCAGCAATAATTCGTTCGACTGCAACCGTATAGGCCGCCTCCTTGAATGAGCAACTATGTTGTTGGCTGGCCTTATAAATTGATTCAGTGGCTGACTCCAGATATTCACGAAGCATTGTATTAACTCGGTTTTCTTCCCAGTGCTCCCGCTGCTTGTTTTGCAGCCACTCGATGTAGCTTACTGTAACACCACCAGCATTAGCTAGGATATCTGGTATAACGTCTACACCCCTGTTCGTGAGTAACTCATACGCCTCACCATCAACAGGCCCATTAGCAAGCTCGAGTACATAACGTGCTCGTATATCGTGGGAATTTTTTTGTGTAACCACTCCAGCAGCAGCAGCCAGCACCATTACATCACAATCAATACTGTAGATACTCTCCGGCTCAATCTCCTCACTACTGTCTGTCTTATAGCCGGCAAAGCTTCGATTATTGTTTTGCTTATATTCCAGTAAATCTTGAGCATCAAAGCCATTTTCATCATACAAACCGCTGACTGAATTGGTTACTGCCACAAGCTTCCATTTGGGGCGTTCTTCCTGCATAACAGTTGCGAAAAATGAGCCGACATTACCGTACCCCTGCAAAGCAATCTTTAGAGGTTTATTGCCCTTTCCAGTTAGATCTAACAAGCGCTCCAAAACCATCAGCCCGCCTCGCCCGGTTGCTGCCTCACGCCCTTGGCTACCATTATTGTTAAGCGATTTACCTGTAAAACTTGCTTTGGTTTTATCTCCGGTTTTCTTCTCAAACTCGTCTACCATCCAGTCAATAACTTTGGCGTTGGTATTCATATCAGGAGCTGGGATGTCCTTATCAGGTCCAATGTACTCATATAATTGAGCAACATACTTGCGCGAGACTTCCTCTAGCTGCTTATCGTCCAAATGTCTGCCGTCAATCTGCACTCCCCCTTTCGCTCCGCCCAAAGGCAGGCCTATTGCAGCTGTTTTAAGGGTCATAAGCAATGCTAACGCACGTACCTCATCAAGTGTGACGCCTAAACTAAACCTGATTCCTCCCTTATACGGACCCAGTTCGTTGTTATGCTGCACGCGATAAGCCTTATGTATATTTCCATCATCAAGCTTAAACTTGAAACTATGCTCCGCATTTGCTTTCAACAAGTAATCTGTTTCTTGGTTTGTTAGATCGAGTTTTTTGGCAACACGACGAACGGCCTCATGAGCGGTTTGAAGCATCTGTCATTTCTCCTCAGGATTTATAATTTTTAAAATGGAGCGGTGCATGATCGTTTTATAGCCTATCTGGCGCCGGTATACCAAGAAGCTGCAAACCATCTTTTAAAACGTCGGCATATTGTTTAACTATCGCCACCCGGATAGATTCTCGCTTATCACCGATAACTCGGTTGTGTTCATAAAACCGATTAAACTGCTGCGCAAGTTCATATAGATAGTTACAAACATGGTGCGGCATTAATTCTACGACAGCTTTTTGTAACATATCTTCGTATTCAGTAATCTTGCGGACAAGTGTTCGCTCATCTGATTCAAGTTCAACTTCCTGTTTTGTAGTCTGTTTGGCTTTCGCAAGAACACTTCGAGCTCGAGCGTGGGCATATTGCAAATACGGGCCAGAGTTACCTTCCAGGCTTATAGCATCGTTAATGTCAAAAATAACATCGCCACCAACACGTACCCTCAACATTGTGTAGCGTAAGGCACCGATAACTCCGTCAGCAACAGTTGATTCATTTTTAGTCCGACGACGAATCGCCTTTTCAAGCTCATCAAACAACCAACCAATATTTATGGCTGTCCCTTTACGTGAACTCATTTTTCCAGTAGCCAACTTCACCATACCGGTCGATATATTATACGTCTCGCTGTTGATATCCGTCATAGAAAGCTCGGCTGCTTTTAAAACAACTTTAAAATATTCTTGTTGTTCATTGGCTGTCACAACGTAACTTGATTGCGGGCGAAACTCGTACTCTTTCAATTGTATAAGACCGAGATCGCGAGCTTCATAAAGCGTGTTGTCACGAGCATTGATAAAAACCCTGGTGTGTAAATCGTACTTCTCGCCTGGGAAAATCACTGCACCATCGCTTTTTTCAAAAACCTTTCCAATATGACGTTCCACGATAGATCGACCTACTCGGTCTGTTTCGCGTTCCAGATATTGTCGTTTTGTAGGCTTACTGCCCAACGCTTTAAAAGCTTGGTTAAAATAATCAAAACTCCATTGCTTACAAGTTTCGTAAACTTGTTCAAACAACGGGTCATCAAGCACAAAGGATTGTTGAGCCAACACTTCAATTTGCTCCTTTGCCAAATCATCTTTTTCGTAGGTGTCAGCTCCTTCAGCATACATTTTGCTCAGAAACGTCGAGCGCTCGCTTTCTGCTATAGCACCAAGCGAAGCCGGATTATTATCAATTGATCTGAGTATCGCCCACATGCTTTTGCCAACATGTAAACCAACGTCGCCGTGATAGCTAACTCGATGAACGCTACCTTGACCCGCCTCAAGTAAATTGGCAATGCTATCAGCAACAATGGAATTGTAAGCATGGCCTATGTGTAAATCCTTGAACGGATTAGGGTTATTTGTCTCGATGACAATATCTTGTTCAAAATAATTTACTGGTGGCCTTATACCGGCATACAACTCGTCTAGTAACGCTTGGTCGCTTAACCTAAAGTTTATAAAACCCGGCCCGGCAACACTAATGTCATCAATATCTGTATTTAGTATATCTCGTAATTTACCAACTAACTCTTCGGCGACTGTTTGTGGTGATTTACCGACTTTTTTACTCAACTGCAGTGCAATATTGGTTGCATAATCACCAAATTGTTCATCCGTACGATTCAGTTCCGGATTTATGTCAATATTGTATACATTTTTTGCTGTTTCCCGTAAGCTGGTGGATATTTTTTTCCTCATTGTTCATTTAGTATAACAGGATACGCTATACTAAAGCCTATCGTGGCCATAATTGATAATGTTTTAGACATACCTAGAGATCTTATTCGCTCTCTTATGCGAAGAGTGGCTAGCTGGCTTCATGCCGTTAGTGGCGGTAGGTTAAGTCCTAACCTAGTAACGTACACCGGGCTAATTGCCCACTTGCCAATCGCCTGGCTTATATCCCAAGGTTACTTTGGATATGCGGCTTTTGGTTTAGTTTTTTTTGGTCTGTTTGACACGCTCGATGGCGAACTGGCACGCCTGCAAAACAAAGCCAGCAATGCTGGTATGTTGCTAGATGCCACCACTGACCGCATGAAAGAAACCATCCTATACGCTGGTGTTGCCTACGTGTTTGTTTTGAGCGGACAGCCATACTACGCAGTTTGGGCTGTGACTGCTGTAGGCGGTAGTATATTGGTTAGCTACGTCAAAGCAAAAGGCGAAACCGCCGTAAAAGACCTGAAACTAACACCGAACCAAATTAACCGGTTATTTTCTGATGGACTTATGAGATTTGAGGTTCGTATGGCCTTACTGGTTGTTGCGCTACTTCTAAACTACCTGGCGGCAGCAATCGTTATTATCACGTTGCTGACTTGGGTAACAGCGTTGGGGAGACTTTTCAAAATTAGCCGAAAGCTGACCGCTCATGAAGATTGATCTCCACACTCATTCTATTGCTTCGCATGACGGCGGCATTTCCGCCGAACAGTATAAAAATTCTCTCCACAACGGACAGCTAGACTATATTGCCATTACTGACCATAATCGCATAGATTTTGCGACACGACTTAATGATGAACTCGGCGAACAAATCATCGTTGGCGAAGAAATCATGACTACGGCTGGTGAAGTTATTGGTTTATATCTAAAAAAGCCAGTGTTGGCTGGACTATCACTGCGTCAAGCGGTTGATGAAATCAAAAAGCAAGACGGGCTGGTTTATATACCCCACCCGTTTGAAAATGCCCGCAAAGGTCTTCAGTCTGAAGCTCTCGAACAAATCTTGGATGACATTGATATTTTTGAAGTTTGTAATGGACGAGCCTTTTTGCAAAATCGTGGCCAACAAGCGGTGGTTTGGGCACGACTCAATCGTGTAGCTACAGCTGCCAGTAGTGACGCTCATGGGTCACGTGGTCTGGGCAAGACTGCCACACTCATAGATGAACCACCTGCCCGAGATAACTTAGTCCAAGTTCTCGGCAGAGGAACGCTACTGACTGACCGACCAGGAATCCGAAGTCTCCTCTATCCGAAGTATCATCGTTTACGTAAAAAAATAGGACGAACGGAATGAGAAATTTTACATTTTATATTTTACATTTCACAATTAATTATCATTGGGTACGCAAGGATAATTTCAAAATGGCAACTGCAAAATCAATGGCAAATGGCCAATGGCCAATGGCCAAATCTTACCTTGGAGGTGCAAGGTGAATGAATGGTGGGAAGCGTTTTGGTTCTTTTTACCAGCCGGCTTTGCTAATATGAGTCCGATTTTGGCCGCACGACTGCCTCTTTTAAGACACTGGGGCACACCGATTGACTTCGGTGTTAAGTACAAAGGCGAACGATTACTGGGTGCCAACAAAACCTGGCGTGGCTTATTGTTTGGCGTGCTGGTTGGAGTTTTAGTAGCACTATTTCAATATCGTTTCATTGCCAGCAGTGCAGAATCAGTCGGTTTTATTGTTTTAGTTGGGGCGGCGCTAGGCTTTGGCGCACTGGTTGGCGATGCGGTTGAAAGTTATTTTAAGCGTCGCAGCCAGGTACCGGCCGGTGAAAGCTGGTTTCCATTTGACCAAACCGACTATATCGTCGGTGGCGTATTATTCGCTAGCTTGTTTGTCTCACTTGGTCTAGCTGACATTCTCCGTATCACACTCATATATTTCGGACTGCACCTAATGATGAGTTATGTCGGCTACCTAACGGGAGTCAAAAAGCGCCCTATCTAGTGTTCTGACCGAGGTCTGCTCCAAGTGATATCAGCTCTGTCCGCTCGCACGTAACCTTCTTTTGACAACGCTTCGCATAGCCGTTTGGCGCCAACCTGTTTAAACATACCCTCGGTTTGCGAGGGCATTACCCTAAGAGCCTCACACTTAGTCCGCGCGATATTCTCGGGCAACTGTAAGAACATGTCGCAATCTTTTGCCTTAACAAGATTAGGCTCTTCTAAGTTGAAGTAGATGTCAAATTGCTCATCCAACTCTTTAAAATAACGTTCGTATTGTTCTTTGAGATCTACCGTAAAATATACTGTTGCTGACGGGCAATACTGCTCAGCAGCTTGGAGCGCCCAGCGCGAAACACTCACGTGATCCATATGCCCTGTGCCGCCGCTTGGCGGAAAAGTAATAATACTATCCGGCTGATAAATTTTTAATAGCTCACCGATCTTACTGATTGCTTCATGGTGCGGCACGTCTTGACAGGCACCGTCTTTATATCCTAGCCAGTGGTGATGCTTAACACCGATTACCTTCATCGCTGCGTTCATCTCAGATTCACGTACAGCGTGAAGTTTGTCGGCTGGCCATTTAATCTCATCCTGCACGCCAGCCTCGCCTCGCGTTGCAGTTATACAGGCGACTGATTGCTCATTGGCTGTTGCAATAGACATTAACCCGGCAGATGTGAAAGATTCATCATCAGGATGCGCCCACACACCAACAATTGTGCCGAGATTTGCAACGCGTTGTCTAATATCTGACATACCGGTCACACCTATTTACTTATTTAATTGCTTTTTGAATTTTTCTATCAAATCAACAGGAGCTGGATCAAGCCCGTTAAGTAAACCTAGATACATACTGACAAAATCACCAAGCATCATTGTCCACAGCAGTTGTTCAAGTAACGTGCTGCCTTTGGCTTGCACGATTTCCGGAGCTGGTCGTTTACCAGATAGTAGACGCTCAGTTACCTCAAAACGTTTTTGAACTCGTTCGTGCTCCAGATCGCTGCGTAAATCTATGACTGTGTATGGTTTATCCACCGGGTGCGATGACCAGCCTAAAAACTCGTTATGATTAAACTCCGGAAACGCGTTACACCACGCCACATTTTTGGCATTCTCGTTAAAATTTATCTTCCATTTATATGCCGCCGGATAGAGTTTTGGACCCGCGTAAATCACCGGTGATCGACCCATACATTCTTGTGCAAGACGTTTAGCGGGATTCTTTGCCGTTGGCACTGTTGGCAACCAGTCGGCAGTTTGGTTGCTCAACCATTTTGCAGCCTCGTGCAGCTCGTTCTCTGTTTTATCATTCGCCGTAATACCAGCACGCTCTAAAATAGTAATCAGTGCTTTAAAGTTATACAGCACCGCGTGACGTGGCTGAATACCGGATGGCAGCTGAGCCAGTGGGTAATTATGCTCTTTGGCAATTTCTGCTAGCTTACCACCTGCACTAATAACTGCAACGTGGGCACCCTTGTCTGCCGCTTGCTTAAGAGCGCTGATAGTTTCCTCGGTGTTACCAGAGTAACTACTGGCGATAAATAACGTTTTGTCAGATACGTAAGCTGGAACGTCGTAGTTCCTGCAGATTTCAAACGGTAGATTATAGCCCGGCCAACTCAAAGATAACGTGGCCGCCAAAGCTGATCCACCCATACCGGCAAACACGATATTATCTACCGGAAACTTCATCTCAGGCAGATCAAACTCATGCAACAACTGCTGAGCTTGTTTTTCGGTTATGCCAAGCGCGTCACTTTTATCTTTGTCGTGTATGTATTTAATATCATCCAGCATATTACCCATTCTACCCTCACCTCTTTGAAATTACTATTTATGACTTTATTTAATATCGCTTATGCCGTATTATAGGACTCGTAACATTAGAAGTTTTGGAACAGCCGTTACAGCGGTATAAGGGGGTGGAAATATGTTTGGTGACGATAAACAAAAAAATGATGAGCAATCGCAGGATATGAGCACAATGGCGCTGCCTCCACAGCAGCAACCGGAATCTCCTGACAGCTCTGAAGATAGCAATGGGCAAACACCAACAGATTCGAACCAATCAGATAATTCGACTCCGCCAGCCGATCAACCAAAAAAATCTGATGACAAAAAAATCGATGATATACAAATGACTGCCCCAGAACCCGTAGCTGACACAAACACTCCCCCACAAGCCTCTCATGACGATGACGAAACAGGCCTGCTGGACATCAAAAAAGAAGCTTTATCACAACTCGGACCATTAGTTGGGCACCTAGATCAGTCGCCGGAAGAAAAGTTCCGCACCACTATGATGATGATTCAGGCGACCGATGATCAAAGCATGGTCAAAGACGCGTATGATGCCGCCCAGGCAATATCTGATGACAAAGCTCGCGCCCAGGCACTCCTGGATGTTATCAACGAAATCAACTACTTCACCCAAAAAGATAGTAACTAGTAGACAGAAACTAGCGGGTAAACACTCCTGTAAAATGCTAGTTTCTAGTTGCTAATTCCTGATTACCGCAATCAAAGATTGCTTGAAGGGCCGGTGCTCGGTAACGCACTCGGGCCAGTTGTTGGCGTTGTGGTCGGTGTGGATTCTGATTGCGTTGCATCGTCCTGATCAGCGTCCGTATCGTTATCATTGTCGTCGCTCTCGTCAACATCATCGCCTGGCAAACGAACCGGTTCATCGGTCGAACGCGGCGCGTTATCAACACTACCGTCGTCCTGAACTTCTTGCTCCATCTCTGTCTCGGTTGTTGTGTCGTTATCAAAAACCGCGCGGTATGCCCAACGCCCACCAAGAAAAATTCCTAGTGCAATCAGGAGTGTTGCAAGCAAAGTAACGACCGCCAATAGCCATGCCATGCCAGTTTTTTCACGTCGTTGTGCTTGATAATACTCCTGCGCTTCATCAGGCAGAGGTTGCTGATCTTGTTTGGTTCGCCTAAAAGGTAGTCGTGCCATAATTTCTCCCGTTATTCTCTAACTCTACCATAGTACAAATTGGCATATATTGCAACTTTTTATAAAACCTACTTTTTGTTTAATAAAAGAAGGCTCGGGCATTACACCCGAGTCTTCTGCAAAACCTAACGATGTGGCGGACTTTTACATGCCCATCATACCGCCGCCCATACCACCCATTCCACCTGGGTCAGGCGCTGCTGCAGATTCTTTGTTTTCAGGCACGTCAACTACCAACGCACCCATTGTTATTGCCGTACCGGCAATACTTGTAGCGTTCTGAATCGTCCCTTTTGTGACACGAGCTGGATCAACCACGCCAGCTGTTTTAAGATCAACCAGTTTTTTTGGATTGTTGACGTCCAGACCTTGACCGGCTTTAGCTGCTTTGACCAGCGGCAACCATTCATCTGCATTGAGCCCAGCATTTTCTAGCAGGTTCCTAAACGGTTGTTCAAGCGCCTTCTTTAGCAATTGAGCACCAGCGTCGGCTGAATCACTTCCACCTGCCTTGATTTCTTTTATAAGATTAACTAGCGTTACGCCGCCACCGGGAACAATACCTTCATCCAAAGCAGCTTTCACAGCTGCCACGGCATCATCAACCCTAAACTTCTTCTCTTCGATCTCTGTCTCGGTTGCCCCGCCAACTTTAATGACTGCAACCTTACCTTGAAGTGCCGCACGGCGCTTTTCAAGGTTTTCTTTATCGTATTCGCTGGTTGCTGCCTCAGCTTGGGCACTAATTTGATCAATCCGTGCTTTTAGCTCGGTGACCGTGCCGTCACCCTCAATTATCGTCGTCTCGTCCTGGGTAACGATAACACGACGCGCCGAACCAAAATCATTGTCCGTAAAGTCGTCAAAGTTACCGGCTGTATCATCGCTAATTACGCTACCGCCAGTTAGTATGGCAATATCGTTCAGTACATCCTTACGGCGGTCACCAAATGCCGGTGCTTTAACAGCCACAACGTTGAGTACGCCTTTGAGCTTGTTTAATACCAAAGTGCCTAGCGCCTCACCTTCGAGATCTTCGGCGATCAAGATGATATCTTTTTTGCCAGCCTGGGCGGCACGCTCTAATACCGGCAAAAATTCTTGAATAGAACTGATTTTCTTATCGGTTATGACGATTTGTGGCTTATCAAGCACTGCTTCCATGCGAGCCGTATCAGTAACCATGTACGGGCTAACAAACCCACGGTCAAACGTAAATCCTTCTACCACTTCTGATTCAAGCGCCAAGCCTTGACCTTCTTCGACAGTCACCACGCCGTCTTTGCCAACCTGGTCAATTACGTCAGCGATTAGCTTACCGATTTCGCCGTCACCGGCACTGATAGTGGCAACTTCAGCCACGCGCTCTTTGTTGGCCTTAATGTCCTCGGCCATAGTCCCAAGTTTTTTAATGACGTCCTGGGATGCAGCTTCTAACCCTTTCCTAAGCTCCATTGGATTGTGCCCAGCAGCAATCAACTTGTTGGCTTCACTCAAAATATGGTAGGTCAGTACAGTTACGGTGGTGGTCCCATCACCGGCTACATCATTCATTTTGTTAGCGGCTTGTTTGATAAGCTCAGCGCCAACTTTATAGCCAAGCGTTTCGTCATCAACATCGGCAATCTCAACACCTTTGGCGACCGTAACACCGTCGTGCGTTACAGTTGGCCCACCATATGATTTACCAATCACCGCGTTGCGACCCTTCGGCCCCATTGTCGTCTTTACTGCGTCGTATAGTATTTGTGCTCCGCCAAGAATTCGGCGACGAGCGTCATCATCGTAAAATACTTTCTTTGCCATAATTGTTCTCCTTTCAGTCAAGAATTGTCACTTTGCATTTACCATTTTTCAATGCCTAACAAATGGTAATTTGGTAAATAAATGAAAATTGTAAACTGTTAAATGTTAAATTATTTTATCGTTGCAACAATATGCTCTTGTTTGATAATAGTATAGTCTTGTTTATTCATAGTCACGGTCTTGGTTTTACCATACTCTTCTACGAATAAAACCATGTCGCCAATTTTTACGTCTTTGACGTCTTTACCGACTGCTATAACTTTGGCAGCTTCAGGTTTTTCCTGGGCACTGCCAGCTAATAAAATGCCGCTGGCGGTTTTTTCGGGTGCCTTTTCTTGTTGAAGCACCACATAACCAGCTCGGGGCTGAATCTTTACGCTCATTGGTTCCTCCTCTGTTTTACCCTGTCTTTTCACAAAATTAGCACTTCCACATTGAGAGTGCTAATATCACCTTCAATCATACGAACGCGCGCTACGACTGTCAAGACCCCAGGCAGAACACAGGCAGTAGTTAGGGATAAAGGTCGTATACTTTTGGGTCGCCTTCAATGATGCGTCGCTGCGGGCTAGCATTCTCCGTTAACTGCGTGCATCTGAATAAGCGTGCTACATACCGGTAATTTAGTGTCTACACGTTTGGGCTCTGTTATCCAACGAATAATTTCATCTTCTACATCAATCACGCTAGTATCGAGTATCGCTTCAACCACACCTTGTTTTGAAATTACACGCCTCTCAACTCCGTTTTTCCAAACTTGTTCAACAAATATTTCGTTGGATTTGACAGCCCACAAATAGTGTCTGGTTCCCAATATCAGCTTCTGTGGGTACTGGCACATACGCCTTAACGGCTTCTAGTACCCCTGTTTTATCAAAATCTTTGAGACGTACAAGCATTGATAATGTGAGTTTTGTCGCGTCTTCTACCTGAGAGGCATTAAAGGGCTCAACGACTGTGTATAACTCCGTTTCCTGACCTAGTGTTTTTGATTTATTAATCTCTTCAATATCCTCAAGCCTTAGCACGCAAACGGCGTCAAATACAAAATCGAGCACCTGCTCACGCATTCGCTCAGCTTCTACATTAAGCTCTTCGCTGCCCCTCTCATTGAGCCTTTTTAGCTCAAAAGAGCGCCCTGACTCTGGATAATGTTCTGTCATTGTTTATATATAACACCAAATATTTTTGGTATTGTCAATTATTATTTGCGGGTGTCATGATCCCAGTCATCCTGCCCCTACAACAGTAAGGATGCACCTTATGGGTTCAAGAACAGCGCCAGCAGTGAGCCAGTCGAAGCGCTTCAAGACGAAGGGTGTTCGTCCAATTGATCGAGATGCTCTCGCAAAATCGATCATGAACATTCGGGAGGTCTGCGAGGTCAGCATCGACGGCAACCACATGGTGGTCGTGTACGATACGACTGGCTGGAGCCGCCAGACACGCAAGAAGCGAATTCCCGACTTGGACAGCATGGTTTGCAAGCTGATCGCACACCGGTCAGCCAATCCGCGACCAACCAAGAAGCGAGGGAACAAGTTCAACAACCGACCGCCAGCAATGCTGGGCAAGAAGTAGGGCCGGAACCCGGACGGGCGACGTTGCAAACACGTGATGCAACGAAACCCGTCCGGGACCCGGGCTTGGTAGAAGAACGTCTTTTGGACAAAACGTCGCAGGCCATCGCCTCCGTTTCTTCTCACTATTACCAATTCAACCAAGCCCACACTCACTTTTTGTATTTAAACAGCCCCTAAAGCTAGGGGCTGTTTATATTTAGCGTTCAGTTTATTACTGTCTACGGCCAGATGAATATGCTCCACTCTGTTCTTGATCGCCACTAAGAATGGGCTCCGCCTCTTTCGTGGAAGCTATAGCTCCGTCAGGTTAGCTGAACTAGCTCCACGGAAGTGGCTGCGCTCCCGATCCAGCAGCACGGTCTTGCGCGACTTCTTCACGCCAAGCCTCAACCGTAGCTACCTCATCTGGAGTTTTTGCTCCAGCTGCTAATTCATCAACAGCTAATTCTGCGGGAGATTTTTCTGCACTCATTTGTAGTTCCTTTTTGATTTTTTATGTTAGTGATAACGATAACTATACTATCAGTTGTTTATCGTTTTGTCAAGTTTGTGTTATTAACTACTCCTTCGTCGGTGAGCAGTTTCTGTCATACTTCTTCGTTATTTGGTGTCTGTGATCGAAGATGCGCCTCCAGAGCCCAGTTTGAGCAAGCCGCAAGCCCGCAATAAGACCTTGAGCATAATTATAATCAGGATCAGTGTCAGGTAACCTGGTAGCCGGAGAGGCTTGAAGTGAGTCTATCCTATTCTGACGCTGGTCTGTTGATCTCTTTAATTCGTTATGTAAATCAACCGTGTCGTCAACAAATTGGCGTAGTTCTGGGTTTACTTTTCCATTGTTAAGCATTTCTATACTATAACTGAGTAATTTGCAAGCTTTCTACTCCTCCGTTAATGCGCTTCTGCGGGCAATCTCCCGTTCATCCCACTCCTGCTTTTCGCCACCCATATTGCGGTAATTTTGATGCCCTATGCCTGTTAGCAGCACCGTGTCTCCTGGTTTCGCAGAGCCCAGAGCTGTCTTAATGGCCTCTAGCCTGTCGTCGATCACCGTAGTTTTTGACTTGCCACCAGCTTGCTCTATACCGGCAAACACCGCCTGACGAATAGCTTCTGGAGCCTCGGTGTAAGTTTCATCGTCTGTTAAGTAAACTTTATCGGCCAGCTCAGCGGCAATTTTACCCATAATCGGTCGCTTGTCTTTATCTCTATCGCCAGTTGCGCCAAAAACCAAGTGAACATTACCTTTGGTGACAGACTGCACAGTGGTAAGCACCACTTTGAGAGCCTCTGGCGTGACGGCGTAATCCACAATCACATTAAACGGCTGACCAACCTCAATCCGCTCCATCCGCCCCGCCACACTTTGCAGTGAAGCAATACCACGCTCTATATCTGTTTTGTTCAAGCCAACTGCACGGCCAACCGCTACCGCGGCCAGAGAGTTATAGATGTTAAAATCACCTGGCAACCGGCACTCAATATCATAAGATTCATCTTTAATAACCGCTTTATAGGTGCTGCCATCCGGCCGCAGTTGAATATTTTGCGCCTGCAATTCACCATCTTTAGTGCCATAAGTTACTGGATTCTTGATAGCTCCGGCAAACTTCCGAGCACTTGGGTCATCAACGTTCACTACCCCTGTCTTAAGCCCTCGGTGGTGATTTGCTTGCTTAAATAATTTAACTTTAGCGGCCACGTAGCGCTCAAACGTTTTATGATAATCCAGGTGCTCGTGCGTCACATTGGTCATTACGGCAATTTCATATGGCACGGCCCATACCCGGTGCTGCGCCAAAGCATGGCTGGAGGTCTCTAATACTACCCACTCTGCGCCGTTTTGCCGGCACTTTTTTAACATCCCCAGTAGCTGCCTCACGCTTGCTGTAGTCAGCCCAACGGTGCTAGGGCGCTCACCTTTGCCGTCCGCTATGTCTACCGATACGGTTGTCAGCAACGAAGCTTTTACGCCCGATTCTCGCAACATCTGATAAATCATGGTGCACGTTGTGGTCTTACCGTCCGTACCAGTCACACCAATTACTTTGAGCCCACGTGTGGGCATACCCATGGCAAGGTTTACTAAGACCGCCTCACCCCAGTGACCAAGCGGCTCGATTTTCTCAAATACACCTTTGGGTATAAGTTTTTTTACAATACTCCGTATTCTCATAACTTCAAGTATACTAGTTAACGTGAAAATACTAGGGATTGAAACCAGTTGTGATGAAACTGCAGCTGCGGTAGTTGAGGATGGCAAGCGACTATTGTCTAATGTTGTACTGTCTAGCATGGACTTACACGCAGCCTACGGCGGCGTAGTCCCGGAGATTGCCGCCCGCAGCCATATAGAGTCAATCATCCCAGTTATCGAAAAGGCTCTTGCTGACGCTTTTTCTCTAGAGAATGGAGGAAAGAGGTTAGAGGTTAGAGATAATAGTCCGAACTCCAATCTCTCTACTCCATCCTCTACTTCTGATCCGTGGGATCAGATAGACGGCATTGCGGTGACATATGGTGCTGGACTCGGCGGCAGTCTACTCGTCGGCGTCATGACCGCTCGTACCTTGGCGATTACTAAAAACAAGCCGCTGTACGCTGTTAACCACGTAGAGAGCCACATCTACGCCAATTTCTTAACAGAGACTTCCCCTTCCCTATCTACTAGCTACCAACTACCAACAACCAACCCTAAGTTCCCGATGCTTGGGCTGATAGTCAGCGGTGGGCACTCGCAAATCGTCTTGTGGCGCGACCATTTTGACTACACTTTACTTGGTCAGACCCGCGATGACGCCATCGGCGAAGCGTTTGATAAAGTCGCTAAAATCATCGGCCTACCCTACCCTGGCGGCCCGAGCATCAGCGAATATGCCAAAAAGGGCGATCCGCATAAGTTCAAATTCCCAAAAGCAAAAGTCAACTCTGTATCTCCAGCTCTTGAGAAGCTTAGAAATGAAATGCAAGCCACCAGCACCTTGCGCCACAACAGCAATGGCAGGAGCTTTGCTTCAGGGAGGACTGGTGTGGCGCAAGGTGCTGGGTATGATTATAGCTTTTCTGGGGTCAAAACAGCCGTCTTAAGGGCTGCTCAAGAGCTAATCGGTGAAGATCACCACTTCCCTTCCCATAAGCTATCAGAGCGGCTCTCTGACACCCAGAAGGCAGACATTGCAGCCAGCTTCCAGCGTATAGCCGTCGAAACAGTGGTAGATAAGTTAGTCGAAGCCTTTGACGAGTTCCAGCCCAAATCGGTTGTGATCGGCGGCGGTGTGGCCGCCAACACTGAACTACGACGCCAACTGGCGGATCGATTACCGCTACCAATTGAGTATACAGACATGAAACTCTGCACCGACAACGGCGCCATGATCGCCACCCTTGGCTGCTATAAAGTGGCGCTGAATCAACCCGCAGCCGATCCATTTACGCTAGATATCGCTCCCAATCTCAGTATGTAGCCGTACCCTCCCGTTTGCCGATTCCGAGCAGCAAGCAATCAGGTTGTGAAAAAATGAAAAAGCGCGGGAATCCTTACACCCTAGCCATCGCTGCCCATATTTCCGTGTAGATAAACTATACTTCGTCAGGCAACAATAACTCGACACTGTTATGAAAAATCAATCTCAACACCTCTGTATAGCCATAAATATGCTGAGGTTGCAATTTCTCTCCATATACTGCGTCAAGTAATTCGCCTGCTTGTAGCATACGCGCCATATAGGCATTGCCATATAGACCTATATCATCAGGAGTTGCTTCTGCTACGTCAGGCATTTTTGGTATGTATGTAAACCAATCCCCTCCGGGCTGTGCTGGTTTATAAATTGCAAATTCTTCGTATGCTGCCGGTTCATCACCTTTCGGCTCGTATGTTATATGAACAGAACTTTCTACCGTTTGCTCACCGGCAACAATTCGCCCTACTTCAACCGCTGCGTCAGTATCAGGGTGTTTATAGCGTTTCAGCAGTACTGACCGGTTGAAGCGAAGCGGTGCGTGCATAAGCTCCTCGTCTGTAACGAGCATACGCACGATGCCATGAAACCGCCGCGCTTGATCACGAAGTTCAGCCTCATATTTAGCTCCAGATTCGTCGGGGTTTTCTTGTGAATGACATACATCCCGCATAATATCATATTAGCATAAGTAGTTCAGTTTGTCAATGTTGCGCCTCTGTTACATTTTTGTTATGCTTATTTTTGAAAACAAAAACCATGATCCCCATTTGTCCGGGGTTTTCGACAAGAACGTATCGTAAAAAGGGTTCACCCTGAGCCAGTTGAAGGGTTCATCCTGAGCGAGCGAAACGAGTCGAAGGGTGGGCATGTACTTTGTGAAAGAAAAACCGGTTGTGGACAGTTTGATTGAGAGGTTTCTTGTGAAAACCTTTGAGTTATTTTGTTCAAATTTCACATGAAAATTACCTCTGTTTTACCTTTTGATAACTGAGGCGAGTCGTGTTATTCTGTTAGTGATACACGCTTCTTGCACGTAAGTGCAATACACGGAAGATGTGAGTAGCAAAACGAGGCATACAATCACAACAATACGCCAGCGAGCAACAAAACATTTGACACAGTAACATGCAGAGTCACGAGCTCTGCTCAGAAGCAAGCAAGCGTGATGCAAGGAGTTAGCCATGAAGCTGCCAAAGGTATACGAACCACATTTATACGAATCTGATATATACGCACTCTGGGAAAAAACCGAGTCTTTCAAGCCAAAACATCGTGGATCCAAAGATAATTACAGTATTGTCGTACCTCCACCAAACGCAAACGGCGATTTACATCTTGGCCACGGCTTAACGCTGGCTCTTGAAGATATCGCTATTCGCTATCATCGGCTAAAAGGAGATGCAACATTGTTCGTACCCGGGGCAGATCATGCCGGGTTTGAAACCCAGGTTGTTTATGAGAAGCAGCTGGCCGCAGAAGGGAAGAGTCGGTTCGATTTTACCCGAGAAGAGCTCTACGACCGTATATGGGATTTTGTTGCCCAAAACAAGCAAAACTACCTGTCACAGTTCCGTAAATTAGGCGCTAGTGCCAGCTGGGATCACTATACATTTACACTGGATGAAAAAATTGTTAAACAGGCCTACGGCAACTTTAAAAAGATGTGGGACGAAGGTCTAGTTTACAGAGGTGAAAGATTGGTTAACTACTGTACACATCACCGCACAGGATTTGCCGATGTCGAGGTAGTCTATGAAGACGAAACTACTCCGCTATATTACATGCAATACGGGCCGTTTGAGCTGGCAACTACCCGACCAGAAACTAAGTTTGGCGACACCGCAGTAGCAGTACACCCTGAGGATGACCGCTATAAGCAATATGTTGGACAAGTCATAACCGTCGAGGGCGTCAACGGTCCGTTTGAGATCCAAGTCTTGGCCGACGAAATGGTCGACAGAGAATTTGGAACAGGGGTAGTTAAGATAACACCAGCCCATGACCCTAACGACTGGGAGGTTGCCCAGCGCCATAATCTACCCGCCGTACGCGTTATAAATCATGACGGCACCATGAACGAACACGCCGGACGTTTCCGAGGAATGACAGTTATGGATGCCCGCCAAGCCGTTGTTGATGCGCTCAAAGAAAAGAATCTGCTCATTAAGGTAGACAAAGATTATACCAACAGAGTAGGGAAGTGCTATAAATGCGGTACAGTAATCGAACCAATGTTGATGAAACAGTGGTTCATTAATATGCAACCACTAGCCAAACCTGCCATCAAAGCTCTTAAACAAAAGAAGATTATGTTCTATCCAGACTCTAAGAGAAAACAACTCATCAGCTATCTAGAGGGGTTGCACGACTGGAACATTAGCCGTCAAATAGCCTGGGGTATCCCTATCCCGGCTTTCCAGAACGTTGATGACGAGGATGATTGGATTTATGACGAGCACGTAACAGAGGAAATCATAACCGTAGACAACAAAACTTATCATCGTGATCCGGACGTCTTTGACACTTGGTTTTCTAGCAGCAGCTGGCCGTACGCCACACTTGGCGGATCGGGCACCAAGGACTATGAACAGTTCTACCCATTGAGCCTGATGGAAACCGGTGCCGATATTCTCTACCCCTGGGTAAGTCGCATGATAATGTTCGGCCTATACAACACCGGTAAAGTACCGTTTGAATCAGTATATCTGCACGGTTTAGTACTGGATCCGCACGGCGCCAAAATGAGCAAAAGCAAGGGCAATGTCGTCGACCCGATGGAAAAGATAGATACGTTTGGTTCTGACGCCTTTAGGATGGGGATTGTCGCTGGCCAAACACCTGGTAACAACCAACCATATGACGAAAGTAAATTGATTGGCGCGAGAAATTTTTGTAATAAATTATGGAACATTGCCCGCTACGTTGAAGGCAAGCTTGGCGATGAATTTAAGCCGGGTAACTCACCTCATCCCAAATCGGTGGCCGATTACTGGGTGATTAATAGAATTAATTATATTTCCAAGCAAGTTTCGTCTCTGTTAGATGAATACCGCTTTAGCGAAGCCTACGAAACGCTCTATCATTTCGTGTGGGACGATTTTGCCGACTGGTATATCGAGGCATCTAAAGTACATCTCAACAAAGACACCATAGCCTACGGGTTAGAATCTATCCTCAAACTGGCACATCCGTTCGCACCATTCGTAACCGAAACAGTCTGGCAAACCCTCGGCTGGCGCGGCGATAAGCCGTTAGCAATTTCTGACTGGCCAAAAACAAGCGATTCAAATACCACAAAAGCTGATACTTTTGAAGAAATTAAGCTCATTGTGAACGAAGTACGATTTATTAAAAACGAGCTTGGTGATGCCGATTTACAGCTGTTTTACACCGATGAGAAATTCTTGGACGAAAACGGCATTTTAATTCAGAAACTTGCCAAACTCAAAGGCGTACAAAACGTGAAAGACGGTTATGGATTGCACCTAACCCAAACCCGCTATCAATGTTGGCTCAACGTTGATGAACAAGCCGCTCAACGATTTATAACCTCGCTGGCTAATAAAAAAGCTCAGCAAGAAAAGAACGTCGATCAACTGGAAAAGCGCCTAGCTAACAAAGCCTACGTAAAACAGGCACCTAAGGAGTTAGTCGCACAAAGTAAACAGCAGCTAAAAGAGGCTAGGGAACTGCTCGAAAAAGTCACCGAGGAATATAAACGATTCAATAAACCGAGCGCGTGACCCTAAATAATCAGTTGTCAAACTCTAGGGCAGAACGTACTCGTTCTGAACTCTCATCGGGACGGTAATCGTCAAACCACAACACCTTCCAGCCAATGCGTTGTGCAGCCATAATATTAGCTCGCGAATCATCGACCAACAGTATTTCCTCTGGTGAAACTGCCGCTTTAGTGGTAGCTATCGCAAAAATCTGCTCTTCTGGCTTGATACTCCCGACCTCTGATGAATCAACAATCGCATCGTAATCCAGCTTGGGCAATAAACCATTCTCTAACATTGATGCTATCAACCCCGGCATGATATTACTCAACAGACCAACACGGTAGTGTTTAGCTACCCACTCAGCCAGTTCATGCATTTCCTGAATTGGTTCGATTGCTTCCAGATAATAGTCCCGCCAATCGAACTCGGCCAACCTAAAACGCCCGCCTAGTGTCTCGTTGAACTCTTCCATAGACAGCTCGCCGCGACATACCGCATCATTAAAATGCCAGAATGTAGTTTCAATAATATCTGCCGAGAGGCCGCTCGCCTCTGATACTTTGCTGAACGCCCGATGATAAAACCTAACCAGACAACCGTTGACATCAAAATAAACAAACCGAACACCGCTTTTTGAACGTTTCTTAGCGTCTACAGGCTCTTGTACGTCAGCAGGCGGTAAATCACCCACCAAACCGCTTAAAGTCACTCCAAGCACTGCCGCAATGCTCTGAATCGTAAAGATTGAGGGTGCCTTGATCGCTCCGCGCTCAATCTTAGCTAGTGTCGAGTAGCTGAGATCGGCTTTTTGGCACAGTTCTTGCTGCGTAATACCCGCCTTTTTGCGCGCAGTTTGCAGTGTTTTTCCAAGGCTTATCTCATCCATGCCGCGTCTCACTTGTGCGAATCGATACAACACCACCACTGTCACACTGTTTCATCGTTTACATTCCACCCTTAACTACTATTCCTGCCAAAACTGCAGGTTGATAGCTCCATAATACTGATTACGGCGCAAAAAAGCTAGCAAAACTAGCCATTTAGTACTAATTACATAATAAAGCCCAGCAACGTAACTACAAATAGAAACGTGCCAAAGCCGGCAATTGCAGCAACAATCAATGCATTCTGAATATTACTACCGGTTTTTTGATAAGTCTTAGAATAAACCCAGGCTGCAAAACCTAGACCGGCGAATAACCCCACAACAGCGTTAGATAGCATACGCCCATTTTACACTGACTCGTTTTAACTCGCCAGAGTTTTACTTGCCAAATTACGAGTAACCCTAGAATGCCAACTTCTTAGCAGTTTTAGCAAGCGCTTCATGATCTGGTTCCTTTGAGGCTCGGTTCTTATCACCGTAAAAATCTTGAGCATTATCGCAAGGATATACGTGTACGTGAGCGTGCGGTACATCAAAGCCTTCAATACGCAAACAGGCTCGCTGTCGTCCGAATATTCGCTTCTGTCGCTGCGCAATTTTTCGAACGACATCAAAAACCGCTTCATAAACCTCGTCCGGCAGCTCGTCAAACTGGTCAACCTGAACTTTTGATACCACTAAAACATGCCCGGTCTGTATTGGGTGAATATCCAAAAAAGCCAGCACTTTGTCATCCTCATATACCTTATGGCAAGGAATCTCCCCCTTAATAATCCGCGTAAATAATGAATCTTCCATACGTTTAGTATAGCGCGCAGTGCAAAATATAGGGTAGACTGGGGGCATGAAAGCCGCGCGTAAACTTGGCCGCATCCTTAGTGCCATAGTTCTCAAACTGAGCCTGGTTGGGTTTGCCGTGGCATTTGCCCTATTAGCGGTTATCGGCACGCCAGAACCACTAAAAACTAGCCTGGGACAATCCGGAGTCTACTCTGCGGCCGTTGATAGTGTTATAGAAGCGTCAGCTGAAGAAACTGATCAGAGCTTGCCACTCGACGAGCCGGCTATACAACAAGCTGCCCGTGACGCCTTCAATCCTTGGCTTCTGGAGCAATCGGCTCACCGCATGATTGACGGGCTTTATGCTTGGCTAGAAGGGGATACCGATGAGATAGAGTTTACGATTGACTTAAGTGACGCCAAAGCTTTATTCATCGAACGTGTTGCCGATTATGCTGAGCAGCGTGTCAACAATCTACGTCCTTGCACGCAAGCCGAGGCCTTTCAGCTAGCCCAGCAAGACTCAATAGATCCGTTTGAGCTTGATTGCCGGCCGCCAGTGGTTATAAGTCAATACCGAGACGACATAATTCGTGAACTCGAACAATCCGAGGATTTTTTGGACGACCCGGTTATCACAGCTGAATCACTTGCCGACCAAGAAGGAGCAACGACTAATGAACCGTGGCAAGAAGCACCGGCAGCATTTCAACGGCTGCAATGGATGCCACTCGCGACAGGGTTATTTGCTTTTGCAGCCGCCGTATTCCTAATAGCATTGCACGCCAATCGCCGAAGCGGCTTGAGGCAGGTCAGCATGATTATCTTTTCTACTGGTGTATTGGTGCTCATCAGTGCACTTGTCTTGGACTATTTAATACGTCACAACATAGCTCAAGGCATGTTGTTTGATATGCAGGATACTGTCCTACAGGGCGCACTGGTAAGTACATCTGTGGCACTTTACGGTTACTTTAGCCGCGCTTTTATTCTCATATCAGCAATTTACCTTATGTCTGGTGCAATTTCCCTCGGTATCTTTTGGTTACTCAGAAAACCAAAAAACACTCCAGATACAAGCCAACCTCCCCGCCAGCCAAACTCAGCCTCTCATGGCAAAAAGCCCACAAAAAATACCAGATAAAATACGTGTACTTCGACTACGTACTCGACAATTAGCTACATAGCTTTCATAAATGAACCTCAAATAATCTCTTAATCTCCCCCTTTGTTCACGATCGTGAACAAAGGGGGAGGTTTTTGGTTGATAGTTTTATCTATTTGAACCTGCTAATTGCCTGATTGTTTAGATCTAAATTCAAATCCACCGTTTCAACAGAAACAAAAAAACCCACCTGAACAGTGGGTTCTTTTCTTCCTGGCTTGTCACCCATCGATCTTGAGCCTCAGGGTCGAAAGATGAGCCTGTCGAATGGGCTTGCCGTGAGCCTGTCGAATGGACTTGCCATGAGCTTGTCGAATGGGCCTGCCGTGAGCCTGTCGAATGGGCTTGCCATGAGCCTGTCGAATGGCGGAAGGAGAGGGATTATAGCCTCAGGCCAGGCAGCCTATTTTGTCTAGTTACTTTGGCTGCTTGGCTTCAGCATATAATCTCGCTAACCGCTCGATTATCTGAACCCGGGTTCGAACCCACCGTTTCAACAGAAACAAAAGAACCCACCTGAACAGTGGGTTCTTTTCTTCCTGGCGGAAGGAGAGGGATTCGAACCCTCGGTGCCGTTGCCGGCACAACTGTTTTCGAGACAGTCCAGTTCGACCACTCCTGCACCCTTCCACGGTTGCTATTCTAACAAAAGACTAACTTAGCGACACAATAGCGCCCATGTAGCTCGTCGGGATACGTCTTTTACAGATTTCTACCCGTCCGCGTTTTGCACTGGCGTGTATATACCTGACCGTTTCATCTTCTACCGTCAACACTATACCCATATGCCCTGGCATTTCAGTTTGCTGGTCGCCAATATCGTAGTACTTTTGTGTGATTAATAACGCTCCTGCCTCTAGAGCAGATTGCTTAAACATTACTTGCTCAGTTTGTGCGTCATTCCACATATCTCGCACATGCCGCACTTGATCAGGCCAATCACTAGGCCTCAACCCTTTCACGTCGCAGATAGATTTTATAACAAAGCCTGAGCAATCAAATTCATCTGGTCCAATCCCTATTTCTGGGCAGTTTTCACGGGGCAGTGCAATACAATCACCGGCTACAAAATGATGGTAAATTGCCGGCTTATACAGGTACGCACCTGATGCTTGAATGAGTTCTTGCCCGAAGGTCTCAATCTTGGTTTTGATATCCCCCAAATAAATTACAGCAAGTCTAGCACCGATATATACGTACAGTAAATTGCTCCCGCTTAAAGTTAAGAGCTATCAATAGGCTGCTTCTTAGTAAAACGCTCCTTTAGGTTAGCGATGTCATAACGCCATTCCCATACTCCATAGCCTGCAGCTAACGCCACCATAAAGCCGGCAAACCACCAACTCAGCGGTGTCGGACGCGCCACCGTTGTAACATCACGCACGTTCATCTCCGGCAGTTCGGTCATCGCTGCTGCCACATTCCGGCAGCGGTTAGTTTCTGGATTGCGTTCTTGCCCAGGACTACACGGCTTTAGCCCGGACGTTTGATTAATATTACGGCAACGGTTAGTTTCTGGGTTTCTTTCCTGGTGAGGCTTACAAGGTACCAGTTGGCGGGTACTACTTGTTACAGAACGGCATCTGTTTGTTTCTGGATTGCGTTCTTGCCCAGGACGGCATGGCACTAGGGAAGAGCCAGAGTCAATCTTCCGGCAACGGTTCGTCTCTGGATTGCGTTCTTGATCCGAATCACACGGCTTGAGCTCAGAGGTGCTGCTCACGATATTGCGACAACGACCGGTATCTGGATTGCGCTCCTTACCTTCCTTGCAATCGGCGTATTCTTGATATTTATTCTCTTGACCCAGGGTTAGTTCATAAGTCTGCCGCCAGTCATCATCACCAAACCAAGCCCATGAGGTTTCCGGCCGTAAATCAGAATATTTCTGGGCATCAACCTCTTCTTGTCCGTCAGATGACAATACATATACTGTGCCGGTAGTTGTTTTGGTAAGTGTCAGTTCCGTGTTTGCAATCTGTATCGTCAAATAATCATGCGGCTCTACAACCTCATCGGCAAACACATAGGTGTTATCGTTGCGATTGGTTTGCAACTGGCAACCATCCAACTCAGCTTCCTGGTTGGTCAGATTATGCAGCTCTATGAACTGTTCGTCTAAGTTAGCTCCAATTTCAGATATCACTACACCCTCGCAAATGTTTATGTCGTCTTCTGGTGCCGTTTCTTGATCAGTATCGAGCTCTTTATCAACCTTTTGGCTTAAATCATCGTCGGGTTCATCCTCAGGCTTTTCACCGGACTGTTCTTCAGGTTCTTCCTCATCGTCTGGCTCAGGATCAGGCTCAGGCAAGGGACATTCCAGACCAGCTCCGGGCATAGGTATCTCGTTGATGGTAAAATCAAGCGCGTTATTACCGGTATCAACTATCAGGCCATCCTGGCCAAAACACCGTATAAGGGACTGGTCTGGCTGCGGCGCCCCAGCTGGGCTCGTAAGGTAATGCTCGGGGTCACCGTAGCCAACCATATCTACAAGCTCCCCGTCGTTATCAAACAGCCTGATAGTCCCATCATGGTAGTTTAAGTAACCTGAGGCTGTCCGAGAATCGAGTAGGAAATTCGCCTCCGGCAGATAGCTTTCATAGCTCACCACAAAAAACCCATCAGGCTGTATTTCGTAACCTACATCTGCATCAGAATCATCCTCAAACAAGACTATAGAACGGGTTGTTGTGCCCTTTTCATTTGCAAACTCTAGCTCCCACCCATCAAGCGATACGGTCTCATTGTGCGGGTTATATAGCTCTATAAACTCGTGAGTTCCAACTACGCTACCAGCATCTTCTCCGTCATCTACTGTGCCTCTGTTTTGAAACTCACTAATCAAAATCAATGTTTCCGTTGCCGGGGAGTCCTCTGCAACGGCACCGGCAGCCCAAAATAACGGCAAAACAAATCCCAAAACCAGTGCCCATACCCACCGTTTGTTCATATTATAAACAGCATACCGTTTATGCTTACTTTATGTCAAAAAGCTTACTAAATCGGTGTTTCTTTTCTAAAATCATGGCCTGTTTTACGCCATATATACACCGCAACAAGCACCATAGCGATGTAGCTCATAACTAAACCAGGTATCGATAGCGAAGATTCATGATGCGCCCACGGTATTGATGACAGCCAACCTGTCAGACTTGTCATATACCACAACACAGCGTAGGCCGGCAGTCCGATTAATCCCGCTAGCATTGGTAGTAGTGCGCTGCTCATGCCAGCCACTACCGTCAGTAGCATGACAACTGGCACCAGGGGTAGGATCAAAAGGTTAGACAACAACGCCAATGGCGAATAAAAACCAAAGGTCACTAAGACAATCGGCAGGGTGGTAATCTGTGCCGCTGTTGTCGCCACCAGCAAATCACGCACGTAACCCGGTTTTTTACTGCCCCAAAAATAACGGTGCAGTAACGGTGCCAGGATAATGACGCCCGAAAATGCTGCAAACGATAAAAACCAACCAACATCTCCCCATATAAACGATGGGTTTATCAGCAAGGTCATAGCAGCAACCAGTAACAGCAAAACAACTGGGTGAACCACCCGTCCGTAATACCACGCGGTTAAACTCAAGCCTGCTACAAGCGAGGCTCGCGTCATGGACGTGCTAAAACCAGTTAGTAGTAAAAACCCTCCGATCATCAAGCCACTAAAAAACATTGCTAGATACTTGGAACGACCAGCCAATGCTTTACGCGTTGCTTTCACAATAATAGTCAGATGAAACCCGCTGGCAACCACCAAATGCGACAAGCCCAGAAGCCTAAACTCGTCGCTAAGGGTTTGTGGTAATGCTCGCTTTTGGCCGGCAACGTAACTCACTCCCAGGCTGGCTTCCGGCTCCGGTACGCTGCCGCGGACTTGCTCGGTAAACCAATCACGAACTTGCCGGGCAACATCTCCCGGCTCAGGCCGCTCGGCCTCAATAAGTTCTGCCCTAAACATCGAGCCTGACAAGGTACCGAAACCATCATTCAAAACCCCTTTCACGACCACTACGTCGCTACGTTTAATCTCGGCATTTGAGGTCGTACTAATCCAAACGTATCCAGGCAAAGGCTCGCCATCAATCACGACGTCACCTAATCTGAGCCGCTGATCACCGCTGGATCCGCGCGTTGTGTCATCGGCCACAACACCTTGCAGCCTAACTTGACGGCCATAAAATGGTTCGTAGCTTTGTAGCTGCCATAGCTCTGAAGTACCTCTATACAACCCGACAAAACAACCGCTTATGAACGCCAAAAGCACAAACAATAACTCTCGCTTTAATAGCGCAATACTCAATAGTGCGCCAGCTACCACGAGCCAGGGCAGGGCGGCAAACAAGCCCGGTGGTATAAGCAACGAACCAGCTGCACCGACAAGCACGCCACCGGCAGTTGCAGCAAAAATCCATGACACATGAATCGGTTTATGGAACAGCCTGGCTCGCATGCCTTAAAAATCTCCAACAACTGGGAGTATTTGACCTGGGCAAGTTTGTAGCACTCGTTTTATCGCGTTATGCTCATTACGAGTTACCCATAGATCATACTCCAGCTTTATAGCAATTTGGCGAGCAACATATTGGCACCTATATCTTTCGTGGGGCAGCCAGTCGGCGGCATCTTTGTCGCCTTTCTCCATATTGGACGCACCATCAACCGCTATTAAAATGAGCGGGTCGTTATAGAACTCTTGTCTGCGTTTGTAATCAAGCTGCTGAGCTCCTTTCTGCCAAGCGTCCGAGACCGCCACTATATGCTCGATATGGATATCTCCGCTTGTTTCACGACCACGCTGGAAGGGGATTGTCTGGGCAGTAAACGGATCATCCGGCAAAACCCCCGACAAAACGGTACAATTATCATCATCCAACACAACTTCCTGTAGGTCGCGCTGCAAGATACGATTGCGCATATCACAACCAGCAACTTCCGCCCAGCCTGGGCTAAACTTATCACGTGCATAACCATCTAGCGATACACGATCTTTAACCGCCAGCTTTCCAAGCGATTCTATGGCTGACACGCGTAGCTCTTGGGGAACGCTTTGGACAGACAAGGTCTGCGGCGATTCAACAACTTGTTGGGGTTGAAGATAATCAAGCAAGGCTACGATTAAAAACCCCACAGCTAATAACAAAACTACCGTAAACCGTCGCCGTCTATGCGGCGAGGCTCGTCCCACCAACTTCATGCCCAAAACTATAACATAACACTAACTAAGCTGTTCTAATCATCGATTAAGCTAAACGCGCCAGTCGAGTGGCGCGTTTAGCTTTTTCAACAAATACCCTAACTTTAAGCCGCTCTATCTTGATCTTCAGCAGCTCGCTCAAGAACTGCTGCTGCATCCTCAAATCTTTGATAGTTGCCACCAATAAAATCTGGTGATAACTGGTTATCGTTATGTACGTTAATGTATACGTCGTACACGTCGTCTTCTTCGACAAACCCACGAAGCCTACCGCCAGAATAGTAACCGTAAACTGCACCTAGACCAGCGTCAGGATTAACATACGCCCATATATCTTCGTTATTCTTTATTCGCACATGCGTCTCACTGGCACCGAACTCTAAAATTTCTATTTTACTCTGTTTATTTTCTTGTGGCTGTAGAGTTTCTCCCATGTTTTCTCCCTACATATGTTGTATACCAACCACAAACAAACCGCAAGGCGATACAGCAATATAAACCAGCCGACAAAGGCTAGTATTTACCTCTGTTCTATGCTAAAATCCACCCTGTTCGAGCCAGTTTGAGGCGAGTCATCGCCAATTGCGCACCCGTAGCCCCGCCTGCCTGTTCGAGCCCCCTGTCTTTCTGACAAGAAGGCCAGGCAGAACGGGCAGGTCAGCTGCCCCGATAGGGTAAAGACAATTAGCGTCACGCGCTCTATCCAGCTGATTTGCGAGAAGCAAGGTTAACAATCAACGGTAAATTATTGCCAATTTAAGCACCCGTAGCTCAGCTGGATAGAGCGTCTGTTTGCGGTACAGGAGGTCGTAGGTTCGAATCCTGCCGGGTGTACCACGTTAAAACCCGCCCATTTGGTCGGGTTTTTGCGTGGTTCTTTTCGGCAGGTTCGGTTCTACGACTCAGCAGCTTGCTGATGAAAGTCGTAGGTTCGGCGTAGCGAAGTGCAGAAAAGAAAGCACCGTAGGTATTTTCTTTTCAAGCTAGCGGAGGAGGCTTTAGCCGCTATCCTGCCGGGTGTACCAGGAGAAATATAAGCCACCTTGCAAAAGGTGGTTTTTATTTCTGCTCGATGCTCGAGCCGGGATTTGAACCGTCAAGCGAGCTTATGCGGGCGGAAGGTTCGGTGTAGCGCCGCTCAGCCGAGAAAGCGCTTTAGCATTTTCTCGGCAAGCAAGCGGAAAAGGACTTTAGTCCGCTATCCTGCCGCCCGCCTGTCTTTCTGGCAAGAAGGCCAGACAGGACGGACAGGGGTGTACCACTACTGAGTTTTCTGTCATTATGTTATTAAACATCCCCATAGAGCGGGGTCAATATGTCCTGGACGGATGTAAATGTAAAATATTGATATATATCGATGATTTTGCTAGTATTTCTGGTAAGACCTTCGGCCGTGGTTTCTAAGCCACACTGCGGAAGGCCTTTTTAATTTGCGTTTTTAATTGGGAAAACGGACATGAACTCTTTACGATTTGTACGCTTATTTTCTTTTATTTGCACACAAAAGCGTTCTCCGGTTGCGTTTTGACCATAGAACCTATGAAGTAATATATTTTTCTCTAAGTTGCTAAAAATAGTATCAGGCGTTTCTGTTGTATTGCGCATTACATCAATTGCACATACGTAGAGCTTGAGGCGTCTGATTCGTTCTTTTGGCGATTTTTGGTTTAGGTGCTCCCAAAAATTGTTAATAAATATCTTGTCTTTTGTAAAATACTTTGAACGAACATAGGGTGCTCTGCGCGGTGACCGTTTTTGAATGGCATGATATTTCCCACGCGCTAATTTCGTAAGTTCTTTCAAGTCAGTACCAGGCAGTTCTCCGTATTTTGATTTATATACACTAATCGGTTCATTCTAGCAGTTTAAATCTATTGCACAGTCATAACATCTCTTGCCATGCATAACACCTTACATATCTACATCCTAGCTTAGTTACTCGCGTAAGGGAGTTCGAACCGTAAAAGGTTCGGCATATGTGAGTCCGCTAGCCAGCGGACGAACGAAGAAGCCCATCTTTTAGGGGAGCCCTGCCGCAGACATGAATAAATAGCTCATGCTTGTTATAAACCCCGATGCTCGTTTAAATTAAGTCTATGGAGCATGGACAAAAGGCAACGCTACCATCAACTGAGCTAGGCGACTCTAGGTGTTTCCAGATCGAGTACTTTGGGCATGGCGATATATTTATGGTTGCCTGGGAGGGCTCTATTGACTTTGAACCATCTGCCGACGACTCTACATCTGCTTGCTTTGGGTTTTCACACGGCAGCGATGTGACAATACTTGCGGCACTGGGTGGATATTTGAGGCGTATAGGACACACCGTAGACGAAACAAGAGATGTACTTCTTGAAGCCGGTACTGACGTATTAACCGCCAACTATCCTGAGTACCAGCTTGACCGCAGCAGGCACAATAGTTTGCTCGGGAAAGTTGCAGTCGGTCAGGAGTTTAGGAATTATGACCTCGATGGCATCACAGGTTTTGAGCACTCTTTATCCTGCCTTCTTCCTCCTGTGCCAGACAGACCCGGTCAAATTGGAAAAACAGGGGGAACCGGTATTTACACAACTCCGTCGCAGGCAGACCAAGAACATCTTGTCTTTGTGTCGCTTGCCCCAAACACAGCCTTACCGCACGAAGAAAACTTAACGGTCAGCCATACGGCCGAGTTCTGCGAGCAAGACGTCCAAACAATCGCTAAACTGGTGTGCGACGTTGCATTAGGTGAGTACCGGATAGACGTCTATGCGTTTTTAAAAAATTTCGGGATGGGGAGTGAAGAAGCCTAGACTACTATCCGTTTATACTTTTTTGCCGTAGGGGTTACTCCCCAGCCAGAGCAACATCGCCGAGCTGGTTGACGTAGCCTATCTCTAAAACGCGCTTACACAACACTATGTATTGATAGAATGTTTCGGTAGTTTCTGGTGGCAAATTATGTATGTGGCTGCGCACATGGGAAAAGAATGTGTCTGAGATAAAATCACCATATTGCTTACGAATCTCATTACCGTCATGAAAGTGCATGAAAGCCTCGTGCAGCTTATCTAAGGTGTTTTTATCCTGTATGCCGGCTAGCTCAAACAACGTTCGCAGAAAGGCTTCATTTGGCTGGTTAAACGGATTGAGCGTAAAAACGCCGTACTCTGGATTGTGGCCAGCATCGGTATCCCAATCGCCAAGCTCATCAGCAATCCGCACCACCACGTTACATATCTGGATCAACTCCACCATTATCGGGTCATCATAAACTTCCTGCAGGGAAGGTAGCGAAGAATCGTGCTGCCGATAGATTGCGTAAAGTGAGGATGAGACGCTTGGGAACCCCGCATCCACCGTAATAAGCTGAGCTAACCTCTTGCCGTGCTCGTCCATAAAAGCTTGTTTATCAACTGCTCCTTGATAATCTTCACTTAAGTTACGCACATATACTTCGTTGAGTAGCACCTGTTCACTAAAACAAGCCAAAACAAACGGGTAATCTTCTGGTAGTGCCAGCTCATCAATTTTGGTCTCTATGTTTTTTAGAGAGGCTAAACGTGCCTGAACTTTATCGGCTATATCTTTTGGAACAGGAATGTCTTGACCGGCCAACAGCTGCACAGCGTATGACATAATGTCGTCGCCTCTATCCATTGTTTGATCTCCCCAATACATCAGCCCTATTGCTACCGATATGGCCTGAAGACGTGTAGTGTCGTCCAGTTCACCAGCAACCAAGGCAGGACAAAAGCCTACGGTTTTTGGCGCAATCTGCCCGACAAGGTCAGCTACTTCTTTTGCTGAAAATTCTGGCACGCCTTGAGCTATAAATTGCTGTAACTCATTACTAAACCCACTAGAAATAGTGGCAATTTGGTGTTTTATGTCGTCCATTTTAGCCATCGATTCTGAATCAAAGGAGTCACCGAAAATCGGGCTTTTGTAGGTTTCTTCTAGTAACTTCTGTAAAATTTTGGCAGACATTAAATATAGAACTTTCAAGTATTATTTTGTTGTTTACTCGTTACGTTTATGCCTATAGTATACCTGTATGGGTGCGAAAAATACTGACAAAAACAAAACTGTAGATAAAGGTGACCACGGCTACTCAGTCGAACATAAAGGTGATTACATTCACCTAAAGACATGGGGGCGTCTCCATCTAGAAGATTTAAGTGAACCGGCTGAAACCGCACTTAAACTTGCTAAAAAAGAGAAGGCCAAAATGTTGATAGATGATATCCGTGAGGTTCACTCCCCATTTGTTGACCTGCAAGTTCAAGCCAAAGGTGTCAGTGTTTTGTGGAAACTAAAAGAATTCCACAAGGTCGCGATTGTTTTTAACGAAGGTGAGCTAGAGAAATTGTTTTTCTCCTCATTAGAAGCACTGCGACTGGGCGGTAATTTCAAAGGCTTTGATAACGTTGACGATGCAGTTGCCTGGCTAAAAGAAGATTAAATAGCCGCTTCATTTAGTTGCTTGAGCCATGTGTTGAAAGCAGACGAATTCTCCAGGTGCTGGAGTTGATCTTTAGCCCAGTAAGAATATTCAGCTGCTCTTTCACGTAGCTCTGTTTTGTAAACTTCCCAATTGAGCCACTTATAATTAGCAACTTCCTCAAAGTTCAAGGCTGGGTCGGTGGTGGTTCGGGACACATAAATCGGACAAAACTCGTGTTCTATCACGCCATTCATAGCCGGAGTTTTATAGATATAATCTGGCACAACGCAGGTGAGGTCTGTAAGATCCGTTAAGCCGAGCTCATGTGCTGCCCGGCGGCTAATAGCGTCTTGTTGCGGCTCTCCCGGAGCAGGGTGGCCACAGACGCTGTTTGTGAGCACACCCGGCCAGACCTTTTTACTCAACGCGCGCTGCGTGACCAGAAATTGGCCTTTATCGTTAAAAATGTAGCAGGAAAATGCCAGGTGTAGCCGCGTCTTCATGTGGTGGCTAGCCAGTTTGGGACCAGTTTCGCCAGTAGGCTGACCGGACTCGTCTACAAATACAATACGTTCTTCTTCGGTCATCGGTCGCGTTTCTCCAGAAACTCCACAAAACCGCGCAAAAAACGGCGCAAATCTTCCGGAATATCAATTTCATCCAACTGCTGTAAACACTCTGTTTTATAGTGTGACATCAACGCTTCTGTCTGGGATAACCCACCACTACGGTCAACGATATCGCGCACCTGTTGGGCTTGCTCTTTGGTAATATCAGGCTTGCCAACCAACTCGTTAAGTACTTGCTTATCTTCGGCCGTGGCGCTAGAGAAAGCTAACCACATCGGCAGCGTTTTTTTGCCTTGTGATATATCGCCATCATTAGATTTACCGGTGTCATCAGGCTTGCCAAACAACCCAATTATGTCATCGCCGGTCTGAAACAATAGACCAAGCGTATCGGCTAGTTTTTCTAAGCCGGCTGGCGGGGGAACACCAGCAACTCCGTAGCCAAATAACAGTGGTAATTTTATAGAATATTTTCCAGTCACCCAGGCCATAGAGGTTTCTATACGCCCTTGGCTTAACTCCTCTGAGTCAAGCGGCAGATAGTCCATTAAGAACTGGTCGTACCAACCCCAAGCTACTTCTTCCGTGGCCTCAATCAGTAAGCTTATGAGCTCAAGCTTGTTAGCGTTTGTCAGATGACTGTTTAATACAATCTTATATGACCCAGCTGCAAGCAGGTCGCCACCAATAATTGCTAATGAATTACCAAAATGCTCCTGATCTGCCTTTTTACGGCACAATTTGGCCAGATTTGCATGAACAGTTGACGCATTATAACGAACATCATCTCGATCAATAATATCGTCGTGAGTTAATAGAAACTTATGGAACGCCTCCAGTGCGAGATGAGGGGCGATATCTGACTTACCGAAGCTTGAGGCGGTCACATAAGCTAAAGCTGGACGGAACCGCTTACCTCCCTCTGTAGCAAACCGGCATATTTTATCTCTTAACACGTCTTGTTCAGGAAACGAAGTCGCCAAGTACTGCTTAAGCTTCATATTCTGTTCCAATTGAGACACAGCATTTTTGTAGGTTGCCCAAAAGTAGCCCTGGCCAGATACGTTTTTTTCAGACTTTGACACGTTGTTGTCTTTTTTGTTTTGTGGGCTGGTCTTCATTACAGTAGATACTCTAGCTCAAAACCGGACTTTGCGCATCAGTTTATCGACCGTGTCTGGCGGACGATCTTCGTGCGGCAAGAAATTAGCAAGTGTCTCTACAATTTGATCGCCTTGCTCTGGCGGGAAATAGATTGTTATGCCGGGCATGAACCGTTTGAGCGGCATAAGCATAATCGACTCGATACCGCCTTCATCCTGAACAGTGAAGGTTCGAAACATTTCATACGGATAATGATTTTGAGAAATAGTGATACCGCTGTCATCGATTTGATAATTTAGAACCTGTGGTTTACGCATCGCAAAAACTCCAAAAGTTATCGCCACTACAATAATGACAATCGGCGTTATTAAATCACCAGTCAGTGCATAAAGACCGCCGGCCACTATCAGCGAAATAACGCCGAGAGCTACGTACCAGCCGGCGCCCTTATCATGGGCAACATATTCCGAGGCAGACCATTGGATCGCGGGTATATCGTCTTGAGTATCTGCACCAGCTTGATTGTTATTTGCTGGCGTCCAGGAAGGAGGGTTAGCCTCTGCCTGAGTTCTACCTGGCGGTTCTGTTGCAGGCTGGGTTTCATCCGCTTGAACCTGATTTGTAGCCGGTTGTATTGCCTCCGTAGCTGGTTTCTGCTCCATAGGTTGAGCTGGCTGAACTGGCTGTGTATCCTGCACACTTGAAGTATCTGTAGCATTATCAGCAGATGGTTGGCTATCTTGGCTTGATGCTGGGGTATTATTCGTGGCAGTTGGTTGTTGTATCGAAACATTATCCGTAGAAGACTGTTTTTCTGCCAAATCAGGGGTTGATGGTGCTGGCTGAGGAGACGGCTGCGCAGCAGGAGCGACCGGTTCTGGAGTCTTTGCCGGTTCAGTGCCGTTATTATCCGACTTATTAATGGGGTTGATTGTTTCACCTGGCTGCATACTAACCATATTGTACCGCAAAGCCTTTTATGCTTACACCTCTTTACGAAACAGATGGAATACAAGCGGGTAGTTTGTTATAATCTACTTCTGTTACAATCTGTAATTACAGCCCGGCCAATTGGCCAAACCAGGCAGCCTGCCCGCTGTTTGGAATTTTGAGAGGAGAAGACTTGTTTGGATAGCTATTTTTGCCGAGTAAACTTGTTTTGTCGGCGAATGAGCTATCCAAGCTTCACACTTCGACGAGGAGAGGTACCCAAGTGGCTGCTGCGTGAAACGTGAATTGTTCGACGGTTTGCGGCAAACCAGATAAGGTAACAGGTATACTGCACATTACAATTCAAATACGGATAAATACCCGAGTGGCTGCTGCGTGAAACGTGAATTGTTCGACGGTTTGCGGCAAACCAGATAAGGTAACAGGTATACTGCACATTACAATTCAAATACGGATAAATACCCGAGTGGCTGCTCAAGTGAAACGTGAATTGTTCGACGGTTTGCAGCAAACCAGATAAGGTAACAAGTATAATGCACGTACAGCTAGAATACGGAGAGGTACCCAAGTGGCTGAAGGGGACGGTTTGCTAAATCGTTAGGGGGTGGAAACACCCCGCGAGGGTTCGAATCCCTCTCTCTCCGCCATGAACCATATGGTTCATAGCTATGGTAGTACGGAAGGGTGACCGAGTGGTTGAAGGTACTTGTCTTGAAAACAAGCGTGCCGGCAACGGTACCGTGGGTTCGAATCCCACCCCTTCCGCCATTCGACAAGCTCATGACAAGCCCATTCGACAGGCTCATGGCAAGTCCATTCGACAAGCTCATCTTTCGACCCTGAGGCTCAAGATCGATGGGTGACAAGCCCGTTCGACAGGCTCATCTTTCGACCCTGAGGCTCAAGATCGATGGGTGACAGGCCAGGAAGAAAATTACCCGCCATGCAGGTGGGTTTTTTTGTTTCTGTTGAAATGGTGGATATTAATTTAAATCCAAGCAAACAAGCTATTAGTCGATTCATACGGATAAACCGATCAATCAAAAAACACCCCTTTTGTTCACGATCGTGAACGGAGAGGGTAGTTTATTGTTTTTGGGCAAAGGCGGTAGCGTATACCTTTTTGGTGCCAGCTTGTTTAAGTTCTCTAGCAGCTGCTTCCAGAGTAGCCCCAGTGGTTGTTATGTCATCAACCAACAGCACTGGTGACTTTATAACAGAAACTGGACGGAAGGCTCCTTGTAGCTGCTCAACTCGCGTCGTTTTATCAGATCCAACTTGCCGGCTGTGACCCTTCCTGGCCAACAAAGTTTTATGCCTTAATCCGCAACTGTTGGCTAACGACCTAGCAAGCAACTCTGCTTGATCATAGCCTCGCTGACGTCGCCTGCTAGTGGCAGTCGGCACATGAGTTACTAGAACATCCTTAGAAATATATGGCAGAGCCTCTATCATTAAACCGCTAATCACTTCCGCTGCAGCAACTGTACGCTCAAACTTAAGCTTGTGGGTAAGATGGCGGGCGAGCGGAGTATAATCGGTGCGTATCCATACATGCTTTAACACTGATTTCTTTCGGCAACGCGAACAGGTTGCCGATTCTGTAGTCTGTGCCTGACACATATAACAACGTGGGGGCAGAGGATCGAATGCTTCAAACTCACACCACCTACACAGCAAGCTTCCTTCTTTCTTGCACAAGACACATCGATGAGGCGCCACCAAACCAATAAGCTTATCCACTATCATGTACGAGACATCGTACCATCAATCACAAAGCTTCAGGCTTGAGTGCAGCATCCAGAGCCACGTGCTTGGTGGCTCTGCGCGGCGCAAATGAAGCACGGACCGGGTTCGTTGAACGAACACCGTAAGGCTCCGAACAGTGCGTCCAGAGGTTCAGGCTTGAGTGCGGTGTGGTCATATGACTGAGGAGGCGCAGTAAAGCGTACATTTAGTACGCTGCACGAGCACCGGAAGTCATATGGCCGCAATGCGCCAAGAATATCGGCAGAGCTCGTGGCTCGGCCACGAGACAGACCGATATGACCTGAATCTCTGGGGTGTTGTTATTAATGTGTTGTAAATAATAGCTCAAACTGTTGCTACTCCGGCCCCATTCAAGCTATACTTACAACTAACAAAAAACGCAAACTGATTAACATATAATCTGAAACGTGGAGGGTACCACTTATGGCGCGGAAAGATCGCGATGAAGATCTATTAATGGAAGACGAGCTGACAGCAGCTTTTCTTGGTGATGAAGATATGGCACCGGCACAAACCGACAACGGACAACAAGCTCCTCAAGCGGGCGATGGCGGAGTTACAGAGGATTGGGACGAGGACGATGCAGTCCCAGGACAATTAGCAGTAGACGTATACGAGACTAAAGAGAAGCTCGTCGTCAAAGCTCGAACTGCTGGCGTCAACAAGAGTGAACTAGATGTCAGTATCGCCGACAATACACTTAGTATCCGCGGAACTCTGTCTGCAGGTAACGAGGAAGATGTTGAGAATTATTTTGTTCAAGAGTGTTACTGGGGCGAATTTAGCCGCAGCATCGCCTTGCCAGTACCCGTCAAAGAAGAAGAGATTGAGGCAGTCCTAAAAGACGGTGTGCTTACTATCAGCTTTACTAAGGTCAAGCAAGATACCGTCAAGAAAATTCAAATCCAGTAAAACAAACACTGATTACATAAAAACACCCGCAGCTACACGCAGCCGCGGGTGTTTTTATTTGGCGTGAGCACTTATTATAGCGTCAGCTTTAGTGACTATAATATAGAACCACTGTGTCGCATGGACACCAGTAAACTACCCGTGTGAACCTCAGCTGAAACGTAAAAAAACGCAAACCATACATATAGACGCATAAACACCGGCTAAACCCAACAAAAGGCAGAATCAGAAGGTAGACTAGCCAAACATAAACCCCGCTAAAATTGAGCGGGGTTTATGATCTAGATCGAGTATTACTGTCTAGACATTACCGGCTACTTGGCCGAGCACGAACCGCACAATAATTTGCGCCAACGCTACCACGACTAGACCGACAATAGCATAGAGTATGGTGTTCTTAGCCCCAGTAACATTACCGGCATCACCGCCAGATATAATGTACTTAAGACCACCGATGATTATCATGATGACCGATACAACACCGACTACTAGTGAGAAAATATTAATAACCAGCTGAATAAGATCCGAGACTCTTTCTTCTGCATTTGGATCAGCATCTGGATCGGTAGCTACGGCTCCTCCTGATAGACACTCCCCAATGCCGTCACAGTCTTGCAAGTTCTGTGCCCCTACGCCAGCTGGCGCAACCAATGCAAGTGGCGCAGCCAATAGACCAAAGATACCTATACTTAAAATCATCTGTTTCATTCTTCTCATCATTCTTTTTATGCCTTTCTTAGTTTGTTACTTACTTTATAGCAGGATTTCACATCTTAAACAACCCAAAAACATCATCTTATTGGCTTGTAGACTTAGGAAAGCCTCCCAAGCACAAACCGCACCAATACCTGAGCAAGCGCGGCTATTACTAAACCGATAATCGCATATAAAATTGTGTTTTTGGCGCTGTTAATATTATTACTGTCACCGCTGGATATAATGTACTTAAACCCGCCAATGATGAGCATGATAACTGCAGCAATACCAACCACTAAGCTAAATAAGCTTATCGCGGTTGCAACAACACTTTCAACTTCCGGGGTACCACCAGGAGATAGGTCATCGACCCCACCACGAGCGCTGTCTATAGCAGACTGAGCCTGCACGGCAACAGTAAACAGGGCGCTGTATATTACCCCCAAGCTACTGGCCAACATAATTTGTTTAGTTTTATACTTTAGTTTCGTCATCTATATATAGCTCCTATAATCTATTTAACACAAACAGTACAATAGCTTGAGCCATCGCTGCAACCGCCAGACCTACAATAGCGTAGAGTATAGTGTTCTTAGCTGCATTAATATTGTTTGGATCTCCACTGGCTAGTATGTAGCGTAGACCGCCAATCATAATCACGACTACCGAGGCAAAACCTATAACGATACTTAGCAAGTTTAAAACTGTAGCTACTATACCGCCCGAGCCAAACACGCTTTCGGTTCCGCCGCCTTCACGGAGCTCTGTACAAAACGCCGCATCCGGGTTATCTTCACAGATCTCCTGATTAAAACTTGTGCCTGCATTCTGAGATTGATCCTGTGCTTGCACGGGCAGAGCAGGGCTAAACAAAAACATGCTAGAAATTAGGCCTATGATTGTAAGCTTTACATATCTCATAGCGCATCCAGCACAAAAGTTACAATCGCAAACGCCATTATACAAACCACCAGCCCAATAAGTGCATACAGTATGGTGTTCTTAGCCTTAGCCGTAGATTGCGGGTCGCCCATTGATAAAACATATTTAAGCCCAGCAATCATTATTATTATGACCGCTACCGCACCAGCCGTAGCAAATACAATTTGTAATACATTTTCCACAGTAGCATCGTTAAATGTTGCCTCTGGAATATTCACATCATCAGAGCTCAGTTGAGCCAATTTTGTAAGTGCTACCGGTATGTTCACGACAATATTGCTCCTGCTACAATATTTATAATTATAGTGCCTGATACGGCAATACCAAGTCCGATTAGCGCATTGATGATTGTGGTGCGGGCGCCTTTGGTGGCTTCTGGCTCACCTTGGCTCAGCATATACTTAAACCCGCCGAATATAACCATCGCGACCGCCACCAAACCGGCTATCCGCAAAATTATCTCAAAAACCGCCAGTAATACACGTCCAGCAGTGGCTCCAACGTCTGTATTCCCATCTTTATCAGTCGGCAATGTTAGCGAGCAGCCTTCGATTTCGCCTTCTTGCGAGCCATCCAGATATTCATACTCTAGATATTCATACCAGGTAGGGAAGCTAAAAAACCCACCACCCGACGCACACTCACCAGATGCGGCTGATGAGTCTGTGCCAGATTCATTATTATCGGCATTTACAACATTAGCCGGTAAGATGACCAACGCAAAAAACATAATAAAAACAAGCACCCAGGCTAAATAATTCGCTTTGAAGGAATTAACCACCGCTACCTCCTTGGAATAATCCACCCGGCACTAACCATTGAAGTATTGCAAACATCGCAAAGAATAGTACCAGCGCCAGCACAGCATTAAATATTCTCTGACGTGCCGCAGCAACTGCTTGCGGATTATCACGTGCCATAGAGTACTGTATACCGCCGATTGTAATCATAATCACGATCACGATACCAACCAAAGCAGAAAGACCGTTGATGAACGTCAACAGATAACCCATTATTGGACAGCTGTCCGGGTCAAGACCATCCCTACAGTTTGTATTGAGACTTCCGTCCTGTCTTGCTAGTTGTTGTGTGCGCTCTTCTCTGGTGGTAACACCCTGACATTCGAGGTCACTCCGTCGGTCATCAGGGCTACAGGAGTCTATAACAGATTCTATATACGCTGTTTCGCTTATTTCTTGTGGCTGCCTATTACCTAAAGCTATCTCAGTTGCCATTTCAAGGCTATCAATCCTGTAATATTTTCCGTCTTCCAGTCCATCGTACCCAGCTTCAGAACATAAACTCGCCGTGTAATTATCACCTGAGCTGCTGCGCCAAGCACACTTCGCTGGATCAGCAGCACTAACATCACCTACGTCTATAAGTGGTACCCCGACGCTAACAGCCATAAAGACAACCGCCAAAGCTACATATTTTATGTGTTTATATTTTTGCTTGAACATTTGTCATTACTATATCCTCACATCTCTCAAAAGACAAGGCTTACTCATAAATACAATGGGGTAGACACAAGCGTTTTCATGTGGTATAATACACAAAATCCTTTGCGTAAGTTTTTTGTTAATGAAGGATGACAGGATCGAAAGGAAACTAACCATGAATAATCTACCAAAAGAAAACATACCAGAAGAACAAGGCGAATTGTTTAATGCTGCGCCCAATACCGAGGGCACGGGTACTGATTATCACATCCCTGAGACACGGAATGGTATTGCTACGAATGAAGCTACGCTCCTGGCCAACGATATTAATGACTCCGACACAACTAATCGAAAAGCTGAAACGATGGAAGGCAAGGAAAGGAAAGACTATGAATCTAACCTAGGTTCAATACCAGAGTCAAATGAACAAAAGGTAAAAAACAAAAAACCGACAAGCTGGAACCGTATGCTTGGCGCAGGGGCAGCCTTAGCGCTTGTCGCAGGGGGAGCTTTTGCAGGAAAGTCCTTGTTATCTGACGAGCGCAGCGAGACAAATGGAGATAACGCTACTGCAGACTTATCCCAAGACGTGAGTCCAGAAGACTTGCGATTCAATGGATACACCCCTTCCGTTGCAGAATTTCCCGGCTCTGAGTATCTCACTGAAGAAAACATGGAGATATACAACAACCCAGAGATAGATGACTTGGTTGATAGGTATAATCTACGTAAAGTATCGTTTGAATATAGCGAATACGGAAACACGGATCTAGCCGACTATGCGTGGCGTCACCAACATCCAAATCAATATGTTGACCTATCGTCACTAAGTCAAAACGGCGTTAACGAAGCCGAGGTACAAGAACTTGCCCCTATTTACCTCCACAACCATATCGTAGCCCAAAATATTGACAATGACTCCAAAGTATGGAATGTTCCCGATTTCGGATACATCACCCCCCGAACTCACCTCTTCCTAGCATCAGCCACAACATTCGAAAATCCACCCACCGTTACTACAAATAGCGACAAGTCTATAGAGCTATCGTTCTCCGGCTTAGACATACAAGCAACTAATATTGAAAAGATCCGACCGCTGGAAACCATAGGAAACACTGGACCAAGATCCTGGACTATGGACTTAACAATAGGGATAGACCCGGAGACCGGTAAGCCAGTGTACCTACGGCATGATGCTGAAGAAGTAAAATCATAGATACTTCTGTAGTAAGAGGAAAATTTCAGATTCCATAGTGTTGTGCTTGTGGTAAGCTAATTGTATGAAACGAGTCTGGCTACTCTTAGCAATGTTTTTCGTTGCTGCTATTTTTCAACCTCTTTTCGTGTATGCAATGGATGTGCGTCCACTGGATCAAGCCCAAGTCCCTTCTGGAATCGCGCCTCGCGGAGATACTGGAAATCAGCTGGCCTTTACTGGTAATGGGCTCACTTTTAATATTATTAACCGTGCGGTAATTGAAGTTGAAGTAGACAATTCCAGTGACCAAGTCTGGACTGGCGTAGAGACGAGCTCTAGCACCATCGCCAATGTGGTTGGCGGTAGACTTATACGTTCACACCATCACCGTGATCGCTCCCCTAGTAGAGACTTAACTCACTACGTACTAGATAATTCTACTGATGGCTACGGATCCAAAGGGTATACGAGATATACTGCAATCCGAGACGTTAATGCACTGACAACTAGTTCTGCTGACTTGAGCGAGAGATGGAGGAGCCTTTCAGACCAAGATATAGTAGATTCATTCGATGGCTCTTGGGCGCAAATTATATCAACGTACGAAAGAATACCGGATCCGGTAAGAGACGGGTGTCAGCTTACTGTACACGGGCGAGGAGACCTCCATCCTGGTCTAGGTTTGACAAACGCAACTGACGACACCCCAGAATTGCCAGTTGCATGGGCGTGCAACGCTGATAGAATTTTCGAGATAACCAACGCGTTAAATAACCTAGAGAATTACAATGTAACACACGAGGCTAACGATGACGGTACGACACTTGCCATCGTTTTCCCAGAAAACGACGCATCACGCGACTCATTTGTGTATTGCGACGACAATCAGTATGCCCTTGAGAGCTGTGAGAACCCTCGCGGCAACTGGATTATAGATGGTCACAACCCTGACGACTTCATGAAAGACTCCAATGTGCCTGTAACCGTAACAAACGGGAGCCAATCATTCCCCATGTCAGTAGCGGGGAACGAATCAGAATCCTCTACACATATAGGTGGTGGAGGTTCATCGGATCCAGACCAAGACTCCTGTGAATCAGCTGGTAATTTGTCATGGATACTTTGCGGTTTAGTCCATATGACTGGAGGTGCTCTTAACTGGGTATCTGGCCAAGTTGAGACGCTGCTTGACGTCCCTGAAGAGCGCTATCGTCATGAGGGTATACAACAATCGTGGACACTCGTCCGTAATCTTGCTTATATATTGCTCATTCCAGCTATGCTCATCATGGTTATTAGCACTGCGCTTGGTTTTGACTTCGTCAGCTCCTACACCGTAAAAAGTGCTTTGCCAAGAATGGTAGCGGCAACAATACTGATTGCGCTGTCATGGGAGTTGACTGGGTTTATGATTGCTGTTGTACATGCTATAGGCCAGGGTATTGCTGGACTCATATTATACCCGTTCCCAGACGCAGCAACTGAACTTTCCAATATCGTTAGCATTACAACTGGTGGAGCATTAACTGTTGGGGTTATTGCTGCCGTTGCTGTAGCTGGCGGTCTGTCAATAATACTATCGTTCCTCGGCTCAGCACTGCTTATAATATTTATGGTATTCATGTTCCTGGTGGCTCGAGAGATGATGATTTTGGCACTTATCATTGTCGCCCCGCTGGCAATCATAGCCTGGATTTTCCCGGGGCTTAACAAGTTATGGAGTACCTGGTGGGGATATTTCTATAAACTATTGTTTATATATCCCGTAATTATGGCAATGTTAGCAATGGGGCTCGTATTTGCCCACATGCTAGACGATGCCCAAACTACCGGAGGAGCCGCAGGCGAAGCCCAGAACGCCCTTATCCCACTATTTCAAATTGCTGCAGTAGTTATACCGTTTGCACTTATACCGTTGGCGTTCAAACAAGCCGGGGGTGCAATGGGAAGCTTAGCTAGTGCCGTAGATCAGAGAAGGCAAGGCGTAGAAGGCAGACTCAAAAAACAACGCGGCGCCAAGGCCGCCGAAAACTTTGCCAAAACACAAAATTTCAGCCGCTTCAAGGGAGCTAACAGAATATCTAGGGGGGCAAATAGCCTGCTAGGATATACCTCTAATGCCGGTAAGGCGGGTGTAAATCCACGCAAGTGGAAAAGAAAGCTAAGCACAGTCGCTTCAGATGCATCAATTGCACAGCATGAAGCAATGCTTAAGGATGAAGGTTATGAGCCGTGGAAAGGTAACGACGGGCTCAATAAAGCTGCGTCATCAACAAACAATGCTAGGGAGCTAAGAAAAGCACTTATTGCATCGGGTGATTACAAAGGACCTAACGCTGCTGCAAATCTAAACAGAGACGTTGAACGTGTTGAAGCTATGCGCCAGAAATATGGTAATACGGCACTCAAGCAAGCTGCATGGGTACAAGCAATTTCCGGTGGTACTGCATTCAAAGGAACTACTGATGCCTGGGAGGCAGCTGGTAAAATTGCAAACGGTGACGATGCCGTGCTCGCTAAGCTCGTTGCTCAAGGTCGTAGTGCAGCCATGGGAGCCGGAAGAATCGACCAGGGTGGTGCAGGTTTTATGGACACTATGAAAGTCGCGCAGTCATATTATGAAGACCCTGGGTATCGACCTGAGGATGCTGATGCAACTCACGCAGCAAATGTCATTAAATCTCAAGGCCCAGGATCTCTAGCACATGCAAGCATGAAACCTACTGCAATCAAGAATCTTGCCCCGGCTTTCCAGAAACGCATTGAGGGAGCAACAAAACAGGGCGACAGAGAGACTGCTCAAGCATTGGCATCAGCCGCTGGATCACTGACATTGGCACGTCGCCGTGCTTACTAGCCCTCAACTTGCTGAAGTTTTTGCAGATAATGTAATGGGCTACGAAGTTGAAGGGTATGGAACCGTTAAGGACATGATTGAGGCCTACAGAAGTGACGATAACTTTAATCAGATGAGGCGAGAATATGAAAGACAGGCAACAGCTGATGCAGTAAGAAATTCAGCAAATCCGCCAGCCGAACCCGGAGCTGGGCCACCTACAGCACCGCAAGATAGGCTTTCTTAAAAGGAGAAGGAAAGATGGCAACATATAAAGTAATATCAGATATCTAAGCAGAGTATAAACTGCTCGGACAACGGGCTTAGTACAGTAAAACTATCCGAGTAACCTTTTGCAACAACTCGTAGATTAAACACCTAAATATGTATATGAACGGAAGTTTAACTTGACTTTAAGTTTAACTCGAGTTAAACTTGAACCATATGAAAACTATATCTGCTAAAGAGCTGCGTGACAACCTTGGCGAAATAACTAAACGGGTGAGCGCCGGCGAACATATCTACGTAAGCTACAGAAATAAACTGTCTTTCAAGCTAGAACCAGCGACCCCTCCAAAGCCCGCGCGTAAAAAGCTGGCTGGCCTAGAAGCCTTTTTGGCGGCACCAAAGAAGCCTTCTCAGCACAATCCGGACAAACCCGCAAAAGAAATATATCACGAGCTTCTGGATGAAAAATATGGCTCCAAGTAAGCTGTTTTTGGATGCCAATATCCTAATAGAGATTCTAGAATCCCGGCCAAAACATAAAAAAGCGGAAAAACTGTTGCTTTCAGGTGCGGGGAATTTGCATATCTCTACCCTGACATGCCACATTGCTGCTTATGTGTCCCGAAAAAGAATTGGTCTGGAAGTACTCGAACAATTCTTAGGCGACTATATTTGGCTAGAGCTGAAACCTGAGGACATAGCTTGGGCATTTGATAACCGCCGTGACAATGACTTTGAAGACGCCCTGCAGATTGCCATGGCTGTAAGAAGTGGTTGTAGCGTGTTTTATACCCTAGATAAGCAACTCGTCAATGCCTATGCTACCTTGCCCACCCTGGAAGTAAAGTTACTCAAATAGCATAAGTATTTACTCAGCACTCTGTACTGTGTACTCTGTACTTACAATGGCAACATATAAAGTAATATCAGATATCGAAGCAGAAGATAAACTGCTGGGGCCGCTGACACTCAGACAGTTTATCTATGCATGTATTGTCGTGGTATCGGGTTATATTGCATTTCGCCTTATATTTGTTAGTTGGCTGCTAGTATTGCCGCTACTGCCAATCATGATATTTTTTGGTTTATTGGCGTTTCCATTTACCAAAGATCAACCGGCGGAAGTCTGGTTATTGGCGCGTTTGCGGTTTTTCTTAAAACCACACTTACGAATCTGGAGCCAAGACGGCATACAAGAGCTAGTATCTGTTACTGCCCCTAAATTACCAGAAAAGCAGCTTACCAAAGACTTTTCCCAGACCGAAGTAAAAAGCCGTCTAAGGGCTTTGGCAGATACAATTGATAGCCGTGGATGGGCAGTCAAGAACGTCAACGTTAATCTAACTGGCCAACCATCCGCCGCAAACGGTGCATCAGATCGGCTCGTCCAGGCCACGTCAACGCCTCAACCGGTTGCCGATATCGATATTGGAGCATCCGATGACATGCTGGATGAACAGTATAACCCCCGCGCACAGTCTCTCGATAAACTCATAAACGCCTCCGGTCAAGCGCACCGGCAGCAAATAGTGCAACAGATGAAGCAGGCTCCCCAACAGACGCAGGAACCGGCAGCTAATTACTGGTTTATGAACCAACCATCCGGACAACCGCAACCAGGCTACAACACCGGTAAAGGTACCGTAATCACGCCAGGAAGCAACGACCAAAAACCCTCAAACCAACAACCAACCACCCAAGAGGAACAAGCCTTGCTCGAGAAAATCCATAAATCAAAACAGCAGCCACAACCTGGCTCCAGTCATATCAAGACTATCCAACCCATCGATCAGAATAACCCCAATCCTGCGCAAACAACACAACCGCAACCAGAAGCTCCTAATCAAGCCAACACCCCACAACAAGCTACTAACGAACATCCCCAAACCAGCCCCCAAAAAACACAGCCCGATCCAGCCCTATTAGAACTTGCCCATAACGACGATCTGAATGTCGAAACCATAGCCCGCCAGGCCAACAAGCACAACGACGATGACCCGGAGGAAGTGGTAGTATCGCTACATTAAGCTGAAGTACTTAGTACATAGTCCTCAGTACCAAGTAAAAGCCACTCAACTTCTACGATGGTAATTTACGTATAAACCCTGACAGAAGCTTACTGACTTCAATAACCTCAGAAAGCAGTTTCTTTTGATTTTTGTCGTTAAGATAACCTAAATCTTTAGCAACAATAAGCATCGACTCAACTTCAAACGCTGATCCTTTGGCAATATACAGATAGTTTCTGAGAGATTTGTTGCTTTGTTTTGCATAACCTTCGGCAATGTTGTTCATAATCGATACAGCTGCGCGTTGAATCTGATCCCTGAACCCGTAATCCTTGCATGTACTAAAAGAACCGTAAACATCTGTCGTTAATTCGCGAGCTTTTTGCCACGCAATTATGTCTTTAAATGATTCAATACCCACTAATTCATTCTACCATCATTTAGTTACTAACATGTACTAGGTACTAGGTACTGTGTACTCCGTACTTGGAGGCTTTGTTCTCTCGCGATTTTCCTCTATACTTAAGCTTATAATCTCCTCTTTCTGAGGGTGGGAAACGTTTATTTCATGAATCCTAATTCACCAAACCAACAACCACAACAAAACCAGCCTGCTGCCAACCAACAACAGGGCTATACTCCAGCCGGACAACCTGCCTCCGGCCAAGTTAACGCACCCCAACAGCAACCAGCTCCCGCTAAAACCAATCCAAACAGCACGCAAAACTCCATGGAAATTGCCGAAATCCGCGATGGGCTGGTGATCATGAATGACGGCAGCTTCCGATCAGTTGTGATGGCAAAGTCAATAAACTTTGACTTGATGAGCAACGAGGAGCGCGAAGCCGTTGAGTACAGTTATCAAGGCTTTTTAAACTCTTTGTACTTTCCGGTACAGATTTTTGTAAGGTCACAAAAAGTTGATTTGCGGCCGTATATTGAACGGCTTGATAAAATTCGCACCGAGCACGACAATATGCTATTAGCGCTCATGATGGAGGATTACATTAATTTTATCGGTGATTTAAGTATGCAGACTAATATTATGGATAAGAAGTTTTATATTATCATCCCGTATTTCCCGTCAGTTGATGTTCAAAAAGCACTTACTCAGAGCAAGAATTTATTCACCGGAATTACCAGCATGTTTAATAAAAATGAGCAGCATGTGGTTGTCAATGAACAAGATCTCAACAAGGCCAAAGATGAACTACGCAACCGTGTTCAGGCAGTGCTCGGCGGTTTACAACAATCTGGCGTTCAAGGTCTGCCACTAGATACTCAGGAACTTATTGAGCTGTATTACGATTCATACAATCCAGATACTGCCACCAGACAGCAGCTGAAAAACTTCAACGATCTAACTGCTCCTATTGTTACACGCGGTGAAGGTCAGGCAGTAAACCCTAGTTTAGAAAGGGAGCTTGATCAATAATGCTCGGCAAGAAGAAATCCGATACTCAAACTGATCCGGTCGCCCTAGCGCAAGCACAACGTGCCCGTGAGCAGCAGGAGGTTACTGCCGCTTTCCAAAAGGGCATAACGGCACTGCGCGATTTTATTGCTCCTGCTTCACTGGAGTTTAAGGGTACTCACTTCCAAATCGGCACTCGTTTTGCCCGTACGTTTTACGTTTACGGATACCCACGCCAAGTATTTACCGGCTGGATATCCAGTATGGTCAACCTCGATGAGGTGATGGATTTGAGTATATTTATCTATCCGGTCGAGAGCCAGGTAATACTAGAAAACTTGCGCAAAAAAGTTTCCCAGATGGAGGCTGGCATCCAGATCGATGCCGAGAAAGGGCGTGTCCGCGACCCCGGCAGGCAGGCCGCCATCCAAGATGCCGAAGAAATGCGCGACAAATTACAGGTAGGCGAAGAGCGTTTTTTCCGTTTCGGATTTTATTTCACAGTTTACGGTGGCAGCATGGACGAGCTTGAATTTGTCACCCATAAGGTCGAGTCAGTTCTCGGTCAACAATTAATTTACTCAAAACCTGCCAGCAGCCAACAAGAACAAGGTCTTAACAGTACATTGCCGCAGTTCAGCGATCAATTACAAATCAGGCGAAACTTCAGCACCGGCGCGTTAAGTACCAGCTTTCCATTTACCAGCGCAGACCTTACACAGGATGAGGGCATCTTGTATGGCATAAATATGCACAATTCCGGGCTAGTTATTTTTGACCGTTTCTCTCTAGAAAACGGCAACTCGGTGGTGTTTGCAAAATCCGGTGCCGGCAAATCGTTCACTGTTAAATTAGAGGCGCTGCGTAGCATGATGTTTGGTACTGAAGTATTTATTATTGACCCGGAAAACGAGTACCAGCGCATGGCAGAAGCCGTTGGTGGAGCTTATGTCCGGCTTAGTCTTAACTCTGGCACTCGACTTAACCCATTTGATTTACCACAAGTCATAGACACCGACGAGGCGGATAACGCTTTACGCAGCAACCTCATAACACTTCATGGGCTATTAAGATTAATGATGGGTGGAGCGCAGACGCAGATGCTTGAGGGCACCGCAACAACTATGCCCGCCCTCGCACCATCAGAAGAAGCCGACCTAGACGCCGCGTTAATTGAAACCTATGCCAAGGCCGGTATTACCAACGACCCACTCACCCATAAATCACAGCCCCCTACCATAAACGACCTATATGACACATTGCTACACATGGGTGGCAGCGGCCCGCAACTTGCTCAACGCCTCCGTAAATACACTACCGGTACATTCGCCGGCATATTCAGCCAACAATCCAACGTAGATATCAACAACCAGTTTGTAGTGTTCAACATCCGTGACCTAGAGGACGAGCTGCGCCCCGTGGCTATGTATATTGTCCTAAACTACATCTGGAACAAAACCAAATCCGACCAAAAAAGGCGCATGCTAGTAGTTGATGAGGCCTGGCAGCTCATGAAATATGAAGATTCTGCTAACTTCTTGTTTAGCCTGGCAAAACGCGCTCGCAAATATAACCTTGGTATCACCACGATAACTCAGGACGTAGAGGACTTTATGGGATCGCGCATGGGTCGGGCTATTGTGGCCAACGCCAGTATGCAGATACTACTCAAGCAGTCTCCATCGGCTGTAGATGTACTAAGTGACGTGTTCAAACTTACCAGCGAAGAAAAGAAACGCCTCAGTCAGTTCCCGGTCGGCCAAGGTCTGTTTTTTGCCGGGCAAAACCATGTCCATATCCAGATTGCCGCTAGCCCAACCGAAACCGGTTTAATCACGACCAATCCGCAACAAGTACAAGCCGCCGAACAGGGCGGTGAGCTTAATCAGCCCCAAGGTACAATTGACCTTCAAAATCGCCTAACACCAGGCGTATAACAAGTTATGAGCTATGAGTGTTGAACTATGAGCAAAGCAGCAGAAGGTTACGCCAAACAAATCGACCGATCTTTTAGGCGCTTTTTGCTCACTGCCAAAGGGTCAGCTTCAAAAGTGCAGTCTATGCTTATACTGGCCGATGACATACAATATACATCAGAGGAGCAACTAGGATCACGCTTCACGTTAGCGAAAGAGGCGGCAAAGATTATAGGCGGACTTAAAAATAAACTCCATTCTCAAAACTCATAACACATATCTATCATGGCAGTAGAAGATAAAGAAAAATCCGGATCAAAAGAGGAAATCACGCCAGATTTTTTGCGTGAGGCTACTGGCATTAACCCCGAGCAAGAACAGACTATGGATCGCGAGGCACACAGCGGCGCCGCCAAAGACATTGCCGAACGTGAAGGTATAGCCGGCACACAGAAAACTACCGAGGCCGACAAAGCGGAGAGTGACCGGATTGGCACTCCTGACGGTCAAATTGGCGGCGGTTACAAAGCTAATGCAAAGAAAAAACGTAAGTTTTGGACCAAGAAAAAAGGTGTCGGGGCTGGAATTGCTGGTTTAGCAGTATTCGGTGGCATGGGTCTATTCGGTATAATGAGTGGTCCTTTTGGCGTCATGCATTTTGGCCAACTACTTAATCTCAATTTTTTACCCGGAAATTCTATTTTGACTAGCCGAGCGGGCAATTTATATAAGTGGTCACAATGGTCTGACCAACCTGAAATGAGACGGTTGGGTGCAATCGGACGCCAATCCATGCGCGGTATCGATGCAAAATTTGAAAGAGCAGGTTATAGAAAAGTTGTCGGGTCAGGCGGGCGTCTTCATGCCGTTATTGCCCCAAACAACGAAAGAATACCAGTAGATCCACCCGGTACAGGCAAGTCTGCAGCTAAACAGAACTGGCGTAGAGTTGTTAGGCGAGTTAATTTGGTAAGCACAAAGCGTATTGGCCCTGTTGGATCGCGGTTTGCAACAAGAGCTTACGGCATGAACATGGGAAACATACTAAACCCGAGGCGCACGTTACAGGATTGGCAGGCAAAAAGAACCCGAGTTAGAGAGGCTAGGCAGGCAAATAAAACAGGTACACAACCAGCAGACGTTAGGACTACTGCAGACGACGCCGACGTCGACCGTGCGCCCGGAGATCCAGACCCAAATGAGGGTACCGGAAGACAAAATACTACCTCAAGACGAAACACAGCAAGAGCAATAAAAACGGCCTCTGGCATTGCGCTTGGATGTATTGCGATTGAACTTGCCGATCCTGAAGGTGTAGCCCATAAAACAAACGTGATTCTTCCGTTAATACGTGGTGCTGGCCGATACTTAACTATCATGGGTCAATTACAGTCGGGTAACGTTGACCACGAGGAGCTCGGCATTGTATATCAAGAGCTTGTTGCTGACAACGAAGACGGGGAGCCAACCTCCGCTTTTGCCTCAGCTCCAATGCAACATCTGGCTGGACGCGCCCCTACTGGTAGAGATATACCACCTGAAGCCCACCCGGTACGTTCAAAAAACTTTTTCGAAAATATCATGGGTGGTGTTTGGAGCAGTATAGAAGGAGTCCAAGGTCCTATCAGTGCTGGATGCCAACATATCTCCAGCACTGTCGGGCAAATTATTGGCGGCGGTATAGATATAGCTTTATGCGCGGTTAGCGGTGGAGCAACCTGTGTCGCAAGAGGCGCTATCCAGACTGCGCTTATCGGAGGAGGTATGCACGTACTAGTCAATATATTAGCCGGTGAACAGACTGCTGCTTGCTTTAGTGAAACTGTAGAAGAGCTTGACGAGGAAGACACAGAAGTCGCTGGCAACACCCCTGTTGGCGGTGATATTGTAGGTGCCTGCGCAGGGTATGGCGCCCGCATATTTGCCAATGAGAACATGCTTAACTTTGGTGGCACACAATTAAGCGACGAGGAGTTTGCTGCTGTTCAGCGTTATAGCAATGAATTGGAAACTGAGCGCTTCCAAAACCAAAGCCTATTCGCAAGATTATTTAGCCCTTATGAACACAAATCCTTGTTCTCTAATGTCGCTCGTAATACATTGGTTTTTGCTTCTGGTAATAGTGGCCATAAATTCGCACACTCGCTACTGACAGCCCCCTTTGGCATAACGCAAAACTTACTCCAACCATTTAATTCGGCAGTTTACGCGCAGGACAATCGCACGTTTGATTGGGGCGGTTATCCAGCATACGGTTTTAGTATTGATGAACTGGATGATGAACGGTTTGATAACCCGTTTGAAAACGCTTCTATCGTCGCCGATAGACTTGATGATAGCGACGTAAAAGATAAAATTGAGCGCTGTTTTGCTCTTGAGCTGCAAGACGATTACTCCTTAAAAAGGATAGATGATGAGGTTAGGTCAGTACATTCACTTGATGGCTGCGACGACCAGGACGAAGTTTGGAAGCGTATAAGGTTTTATATACTAGACACCCAAATTGCGGAGACTATGAATTGTTATGAAGGCGATCATACCAGTTGCCGAACAATCGGTTTCGATGTCGCAAACGCTGAATCCGAACAATCCACCTCGCGACCAGCTCCCGACGAAGCTATTGTGGGAGATACTTCTGACCAACCCTGCGCATCAGGCACAGATGACCTCGGAACTGCAACCGGTTACAATAACGGGGACGCTTATACTATCCGGCTGTGCTCCATACCCGGTTTTACCTCTGAATGGCCGGGTGAAGAATTCATAAGAATAAACTCAACGGTATCAGGGAATTGGCTAAACTTATTCCAAGCTGCCCGAACAGACGGTATAGATCTCCAAGCCGTCAATTCCTTCAGAAGCATGGAACGCCAGCAAGTGCTTTACGATCGATATCTGGCAGGCCGCGGGAACTTGGCCGCTCAACCAGGACACTCTAACCATCAGCTTGGTTTTGCAGTCGATATCGTTATGGATGACCGTGGTTTAAATCTAGAACAGTGCCGAGCTAATGCTGCACAATATCCAATATTTAGCTGGCTGAGAGATAACTCTTCCGACTTTGGCATCGAAGCAAATGTTCCAGATGAATGCTGGCATTGGTCGTCATGATAAAAAAACATTTCATTATACTGGTTGCAGCCGTTGTACTTGTCTCAAGTTTCATGTCACAAAGTGTGTTGGCGATTTCTGATGAGCAAAGAAGAATACTAGAATCCAATATACTTTTCTACAACGTTGATGCTACCGACAGTATTGCGGACTCATGCACACTCCTTGTTGCCGGAAAAGGTGACATATTTAACGAAACTCAGTTGGAACAAATTGAGCGCAACCGTCTCGTATACGAAGAGGCTGGACAAGAGGCGGATGTCCCTTGGGAGATGTTGGCGGTTATACACCTGAAGGAGTCTGGGCTAGGTCGAGAAAACCCTAGTAATGGTCAAGGTGTTTACCAATTCGTCAATAAAAACGGCGGGCCATATCCACCAGGCCCGGTTAATGAGGCTGAGTTTGTTCGTCAAACAAAACTGGCAGCTCAATTTGTCCGCTCTAAGTTACCATCAAACCTTGAACATAACCGAAATTTAACATACTCAGGGGCTTCATCTGACACTATAAAAGATACGTTCTTCAGTTATAACGGCAGGAGCAGTGGTTATGCTGACCAGGCTGAAGCTTTGGGGTTTGATCGGGAGCGACAGCCATTTGAGGGATCACCATATGTCATGAATAAGGCAGACCCCCAGCGAGATCCAGAAATTAACACTACCACCTGGGGACAAGTCAAGGAAGACTTTGGACCAATTGAATATCCAGCAAATAATTTTTACGGCGCCTACGTAAGCTATGCGGCACTAGCTGGCACCGGTACAGACAACTGCGACCAAAATCTCGGTATTAGGGTTGTTGAGATAGCCCAAGAAGAGCTTGCTTTGGGTGCAAACGAAGCAGATAATTCCTACTTTAAATATACAGAAGGTATAGAGGCTGCTTGGTGTGCATATTTTGTAAGCTGGGTATTCGATAAAGCTGGAGCTCCTTTCGAAGGCGGTCCACTTCCTCAAGTTTCAACTATGCAAGCCTATGCAAGAGACCGAGGTATGTATTACGAGTCAGACGACAGCACTTTCACACCGCAACCAGGTGATATTGTTGTCTACAAGGAAGGGGTGCTGCCTTTTGAATCGCATGTTAATATAGTCATCTCTTACAATGCGGGTACTGAAATAATTACGACAATTGGCGGTAATGAGTCCGATACAATACTAGAACTAACAAACGAACGGTCACTACCTTCAATTAGTGGCTTTATAAGGATTCAGTAATTATGTATAACGTAAATAAAAAACATATTATCCTGGCAATCTTAGTGCTGTCCGCGCTACTGTTAATATTTGGAATAAAAATATACTTGGATAACCAACGTTTCCAAGTCTTCTCGACTACTCCATCACTTACACAAACCGTCGCAACCAGCACTTCTGTAATAAAGCTTGACTTTAATAAACCGCTTTCAGATGATTCTTCCTATAACAGAACGCTTATTAAGGATCTTGATGAGCTAGCATATATACATGATGTTGAGCGAGCTGGTGATTCACTGCTGGTTAGGCTGGGCACACTCAACTCCGGACAAGAATACACTGTTACATTTAATGATATTATTTCAGCTGATGGTGATGTTATATCGGACTTAAGTTATACATTTTTTGTTGACTATATTCCGTACGATCGACTATCTGAAGCACAGAAAGCTTTGGAGCTACAAGAAACTGATCGAGGGAGTGAAGATGACCCAGTGCTTAACTATGTACCACACTCAACATTACGGTATGAAATTAATCCTATACAGAGAACCAACAACGACGGTGTATATTCGCTTGGCTTGGACATAAAAATTATCCTTTCTAACGCCGACAGGTCTAACCAAGATGCCGCTATCGCTACATATAAAGAAATGGCTATGGATTACTTGCGTTCTGTTGACATCAACCCAGACGATTATGATATTTACTACCGTATTATTGAACCGACTCTTTAGTTTTGTTTGTCGGAATAACGTGGCACTGGTCTAGAAAATGCTGCACAACGATATCAGCATCCGTGGTAGTTATAAACGTTTGATAACCAGCCAAAAACTCGGTTAACGCCATGCGCCGGGCGCCATCCAGCTCACTAAACACATCGTCAAGTAGTAGTATCGGTTTCTCATCGCGCACTTCCTCGACCAACCGCACTTCAACAATCTTCAACCCAAGTAGTAGCGTCCGTATCTCGCCGCGCGACCCAACCTCATCCGCCGGATGATTGTCCAACGTAATGTGCATATCGTCACGGTGAGGGCCGTACCCGGTAAAGCCACGCTGTATATCCAAGTCCTGCGTGGCTTCCAGTTTGCTCAACATCTGTGACTCATACTGATGCCCGCTACAAGCTGTTTTATACTTAACACCCACCGTAATCTTACTGTCTGACAGTTGTCGGTAGATAGTCTGGAGTTCTTGATTAATTCGGTTCACCAGTGCCAGTCGTTCTTTAGCGATTGCACCACCTAGTTCTGCCAGCCTGATATTCCAGGCAAAAATCTGAGTGTTAACATGGCTATCGCCAGACTTTAATAACGCATTACGTTGCGCCAACGTCCGCTTATATTGGCGGCGAAGCTGCCCGAAACCGACCACCATCTGCTCCAACATATCGTCCATAAACTCGCGCCGGCGTTCAGGTGATCCGGTAAGCAGCCGTAAATCATCCGGCTCAAACAATACAACCGGTACGGTTTTATTCAGCGACAAACGCTTGTATGTCTTATCCGCCAAAACAAAACTTTTCTGAACCCGATCGGCACCCTCTATTGTTTCTAATTTAACCGTGCGCGTCCCGTGGCTAGTAAATGCGTCGAGGCGCGACCACGGAGCTTTGTGGCGAACCAACTCACTATCCCGAGCCCTGTATGAACTACCCAGACACGCTACCAATAGCGCCTCCAGCAAATTTGTTTTACCGCTAGCGTTTGGGCCAACCACAATGTTAACCCCAGGCTCAAACTCAAAACTATCGTTATGATATGACCTAAAGTCCTGCAAGTTAAGCGCTTCAATCACGCTTAGTCTCCCGTCGCTTGTCGCTTGTCGCTAGCTTACCAATAAACCCTGTCAGTAATTTTGAGATCTCTATTGAGATACCTGTGAATTGTTTGTACTCATTTTGATGAATTTTATTTGCTGCTAGCGCAATATGAAGCATGGAGCGGACTTCCGCACATGAGCCACGTGCAATTACTAAAAACTGCCTAAGCTCCTTGTCCGAACTCCTGTCAAACCCTTCGGCAATATTGTTAGTGATAGATAAGCAAGCTCTCATAATCTGATCCTTAAACGATAGATCTCTCTCATACTTCAACTCCTTACTAAGCCCTATGTATAGCTCTTCGCCTTTTTGCCAGGCAATCACATCCTCAAAATTCCTTATACGCATAACTATATTGTACTGGAGACTAAAATGACTGGTAACTAGTGACTTAAAAGCTTTAGCTTTTCAGTGGCATAATCACATGCAAATAATCATCAGTGGCAATATCGTAGAGCAGTGATGGCTCGAGCTTATCGTTAAACCCAAACCGCACCGTTTCACCAGATAACACATTAAGTGCATCAAGCAAGTAGCGCGAATTTAGCGTAATAACACCATCGCCCTTAACTTCAGCCGATGCGTTAGAAGTGTTTTCACCCAACTGAGAAGCGATGGAACGAATACTGAGTTGTTGATCCTTTTCGCTTAGATTAATTGTTACACTACCGGCGCTTTCCCTGGCAAATAAGCTTGATACTTTGGTTACATTGGTCAGTTCGCTGCGTTTTAAGGTAGCACTGGTGGCAAAATCTCGCGGTATAAGTTTGCGATAATCAGGATATTTACCGTCAATCAACCTGGTCACTAACTCAACATCACCCACCTTAAACAACACCTGCTGGTCATCATGCGACACCTCGACATCATCTTCGCCGTCAGACACAATCCGTAGCAAATCTTGCATAGCGTTAGCCGGTATAAGTAGATTTATGTTTTCTTTTGTTTTGTGTAGCTTCTTTTCAGCTAAACGGTAACTATCGGTTGCAACCATATATAAATTACCTTCGTGTGTGTGTAGATACACACCGGTTAAAACTGGGCGGGCTTCGTCGTTAGAAGCCGCTACGATGACTTGTTGTAAGGCGGTTTTTAGGGTTTTTCCGGGTATAGTCCATTTGTTAGCTTGCTTAATCGCTGGCATTACCGGAAAATCCTCGGCTGATATACCGTTGATAGTTGAATTGTATTTATCGGTTGTGATGTGTAAGCGGTTTTCTTCAAGTTCTAAATCGATAACGCCGCTCGGTAAACTACCTACAAAATCCTGCATAAGCCTAGCTGGTACAGTAATCGACCCTTCTTCGCTAACCTTTGACCCGATGTAGTGGGTGATTGCAATATCCAGGTTTGTTGCCGCAATACTCAAACGGTTATCAACTGTTTTTATAAGCACATTGGCAAGTACAGGGAGTGTCCCACGCGTATTAGCAACTCGAGCCACGGTTTGTAGTGCTTTTGTTAAGTTTTCCTGGGTGACTTGTAGCTTCATTTTAGACTCCTTATTACTGATTTATATAAATAGTTTTAGTTATAGTAAGGCCTGTGTAAACCGTGTAAAACTCATATTTTACAGTGGTGTAAATACGTAAAAACCGTAGGAAAACCCTGCGTATAGATTGGGTATAAAATGTGCGCAAGTCGGGTGTTTTGTACCAGGATAACTAACCTACAAGCGCCTGTGAACAACTGCACCAAACTACCCACAGGTTGTACAAGTATTTGTGCACAACTTACCCCCAGGTTTTCTGTACGCGAACTATAAGACTGCAACCTACTAACTACCAATTCCTTCACCCCATCTACCATATACCAACTACTAACTACCAACTGCCATCTACCAACTACCAGCCTACGCATAAAGGCGCTCCTTTATCTGAGTTATAGCTGTCTTAATATTAGAATCGTAGTTGGCTTCTTTTTCAATCTTCTCCACGGAATGAATGGCGGTTGTGTGGTCTTTCCGGCCAAGTTCTCGGGCAATTTTAGGGAAACTCAAATGCAACTCGCTTCTTAACATATACATAGCAACCTGTCTTGGCACGACGATATCTTTATCTCGTTTTGGCCCCAGTATGTCGTCCATAGGTAATTGGAAATGTTTAGCAGTACGCTCAATGATCTGTTTTGCACTCAAATGTTTTGGGCGAGATTTATTGCCGCCGAGAACCGCATTGGCAATATGTAAATCTGGTTCTAAACTGCGCATTTCACAGAATGCCAGCAATTGGTTTAAGGCGCCTTCCAGCTCCCTAATGTTGGTCTGAAAATTGTTCGCTAAAAATTCTACGACGGGAGCAGGCAATTCAACCCCATGCGTGTCCGCCTTAGTTTGAATGATCGCGCAACGAGTTTCAAAATCCGGCGTTTGCATATCAATGCTCATACCCCACGCAAATCGTGAACGGAGTCGCTCTTCCAGGGTAGGTATGTCTTTTGGCGGCTTGTCAGAGCTAATAATAATCTGTTTGTTAGCTTGATGGAGCGCGTTAAAAGTGTGAAAGAACTCTTCCTGAGTCTTTTCTTTGCCAGCTATAAACTGCACATCGTCGATGATAAGCACATCTGCGCCGCGGTAATAACCGGCAAAATCAGTGTTCTTCTTATATCTAATGGCGTCTAGAAATTCCTGCACGAACTGTTCTGTTGAAACATACACCACGTGAGCGTTAGGGTTGTTGGCTCGCACTTCGTTGCCGACAGCTTGGATTAAATGCGTTTTGCCAATACCAACGCCACCATATAAAAACAACGGGTTATACTTTGACCCTGGTTTTTGAGCAATCGCCTGACAGGCGGCATACGCCAACTCGTTTGCCGAACCGACAATAAAATTTTCAAACGTATAGCGATCATTTAAACCTTGGCGGTAAGTGTGCGTGAGAGTTGATTTGGTGGCTTGTTTTGATTGAGGTTTCTCGGCTCGATTCTTTAGAAGCACCGGTTCATCATAAGTGGGTTTTTTAGAAGGCGTTATGCTGGAATGGATTTTATACTCGATCTGCGACGGTGAAACACCGTTCTTTTTCAAAGTATCCGTTACCAGTTGATTATATTTCTGTTCAAGTTGTTGTTTGATAAATACATTTGGTACGCCAACTATAAATAAATCTTTCTCTTGGCGAAGGAGTCGGGTGTTCTTAAACCAGGTAACAAAACTCGCACGTGATACAGACAGCTCTATTTCGCCGAGTACAGCTTGCCATAGGCGATCTTGCATAATCCCTCCGTGTTTTTAGTTACCTCAACAGCACCAATGATAACAGAAATAAGGCAGTTTTCCACAGAGAGAATTTTTAACAATAAATTTGTATAGAAAAATCCAAAAACAGGGGCAGTTTTATACACAGGCAAAAACGACCCCTGTTAAACTGTGGATAATTACTGAGGAAAAGTGGATAAACTATAGCTTTTCGGGAAAAAACATTGTGAAAATCACTAAAAAACGACCGCAACCGGTCGTTTAATAGGCACCCTGCACAGTACCGTCTAAGCGGACAGTTTGGCGCGGCCTTTGTTGCGGCGGCGCTTTAGTACGGCACGACCGGTCTTGGTGTGCATACGCTTAATAAAACCGTGCACGCGAGCACGCTTTCGTGTCTTTGGTTGGAACGTTCGTTTTGGCATATAGTGCCATAGTACAATAATTAAAAACAGAGGTCAACCTCTTGGTATATCGATCAGTTGGGTTTGGCAGGTGGGGCAGAGGCATAAAACTCTGCAAGCAGCTTTACGAGAACCGGTATAATACAGGTAAATGATAAGCAAAAATCATCGTTTTCACGGATATGGCAGTCTCCGGTATGTCTATCGGAATGGTAAAACAGTTCGCGGTCCGCTCTGTTCTTTGAAGTATGTGTATAACCCAAAGCGTTCATCATATAGATTAGCAGTGGTTGTCAGCCGCAAGGTGCATAAGTCAGCCGTGGTGCGTAATCGTATACGTCGGCGAATATATGAATCAGCTCGACGGCTGGAGGATCGGTTTTTGCAGCCGCATGACATTGTGATAACCGTATTTCACGAAAATATTGCGACCATGCCGAGCGAAGAGCTTAATAAACTTATCTACGCCCAACTCAAACAAGCCAAAATTATTTAATACAAAAATCCAAGCTGCAACAGGGACGAACACATGCTATGATATAGACAATGTTTGAAAATCTTATTGTACTGCCCATATTTAACTTGCTCGTTTTTATCTATGCAATTTTGCCAGGGCATAACTTTGGGCTCGCACTGATTATATTCACGGTTGTTGTGCGCATGCTGATGTGGCCGCTCATTAGAAAACAGCTTCATCACGCTAAAGCAATGCGTAAACTTCAACCAGAGATTAAGAAAATTAAACAGGCTACCAAGGGCGATCGACAAAAAGAGTCCATGATGCTCATGCAGCTGTACAAGGAACGTGAAGTTAGTCCGTTTAGTAGTCTCGGTGTTCTGGCAGTCCAGCTGGTTATATTCATAGGGCTCTACCAGGGTTTGATCCGAGTTATTGAGGATCCGCAGGCGCTAATTGTGCACTCCTATAGCTGGATTGCAAACCTAGGGTGGATGCAACAACTGGCTGCCGATATCGGGCAATTTGACGCCACGCTTTTTGGACTGGTTGATTTGTCGCGGAGTGCTCTAGGATCCGGCGGTCTGTATATCCCAGCTCTACTACTAGTAATCGGTAGTGCCGCCACACAGTATTATCAGAGCAAGCAACTCATGCCCGATGATAAAAATTCACGCGGTTTGCGGCAGATTATGCGTGAAGCCAGTGCTACTGGTAAACAAGCCGACCAATCCGAAGTACAGGCTGCTACCGGGCGTATGATGCGCTACTTTATACCCGTTATGATATTCGTTGTTACTATTGGGCTGGCTTCAGCACTGGCGCTTTATTGGTTCACTAGCGGTATAGTTGCCTATCTCCAGCAATCTCGTATCTTAGGCCAGGATAAGGATGAGCTGGAAGAGCTAGCCCATAAAGACGACAAGAAGAACGATAAACAAAACGCCAAGAAACAAGTCATAGAAGGCGAAGTTATCCAAAAACCAAAAACCAAAAACCAAAAGACCAAAAAGACCTCCAAATCTAAAAAAAGGAGGAAACGATGAGCGAAGACAAGCAATCAATTGACGAGGCTATTTTATACGCCAAAAAATACCTAGAGGATATATTGTCATTTTTTGGGTTAAATACAGATGTTTACGCCACCACAGAGGATAGTGAAGTAATCGAGCTTAACGTGCCGAGCACGCACCTCAACGGGTTTCTTATCGGACAACGCGGTGACACGATGCGGGCTTTGCAATTTTTGGTATCGAGCGCTCTAAAAAACAACGGTTATCAATACACGCGGGTCAATATAGATGTAGCTGACTATAAAAAGGTTCGCGCCAATCGGCTTGCCGAAACTGCGGCAGAGTGGGTTAAAAAAGTTAAGGACAGTGGTGAGCCAATGCACCTCAAACCAATGAGCCCGGCTGATCGTCGAACCATTCACAAGTTTGCTGATGAGGAAGGTCTAGTAACTACCTCAGAAGGAGAGGGACGCGATCGCCACGTTGTCCTAAAGCCGTCTGTAGACAAAACCGAACCCACCGAAGACACCGAAGAAACCGAAGAAGAGTAACCACCGTAAATACACCTTCTTTATTTGTAGCAGCGTTACTCTGCTGTATAGCCAACCAACGGCTATCCGTATAAATCCTGCAAATAAAGGACTGCGACGCGCACCAAACAAATAGTTAATTCGCCAAAAACTAGTCGTGCAGAAGTCCCATACAGACTAAGTATCACCCAAAAACTTAAAAATGTTTCCAACTTCCAAGACACCCTAGTTTTAGCCAATGGTAGCTATCAAGGCTAAACGCGCCAGTCGAGTGGCGCGTTTATGGTTCGCTCATTTTGCGCGCCACAGATTAAGTAATTAAGCCACCAAAACTTTATAAGTTCACAAAAATTCCACACTTCACAACCAAAACCTTCTGACAATTTGACGCATATGTGCAAAATTGTCAGAAGGTTTGTACTATAAACTAGTTGGCCGGACAAATGGATTTAAGTTACTTTTTGGCAGTGGAAAGAAGGTGTTTAAACCGCGAACGGAGTTTTTTCTCCGCGTCAATGTGCGATACCTCCAGATATGTAATATATCTACGCACACCAAGCGTAGTCGCGACCACTTCGATTTCGTGCCGGCACGGAAAGGGGTGTATCCAGATGCTTTTTTGTAGCTGTTTAAACCCGAGCTCGCGGAGCTTTATCGTTAGGCTTCTTCGGGCGCGATTTTTGTCAACGGGTATATCAAAAAGTACGAGGCGCCAACACTTGTCCCACGTATCAGGAGTAGGGATAGAAACATTATCATAATTAGCTTTTTGCAACCGTTTTCTGCCGCGTCTTGTAATTTGGAGACCATGTTCATAATCTTCGGCAGTTAGGCGTATTAAACCTCGTTGCTTCATATAGTAAACTACTCTACGTAGTTCACGTTCGCGTTCGCGTTCATCGAGCTTTTCGAGCATCTTTCTAGTTGGTTTGTCGACAGCTGGTAAGGCTAGTGGCGACAGAAAAGCAATACTAATCATCCCGCCGGCTGCCACAAATCGTAGCAGCCCGTCTACAATCGCGCTGGTGGTATCTTTGTTGGTTTGCTTCATAAAATTTTATACCTTTTTGCACATATGTGCATTTTAGTAATATGTAATGTTAATTAGTTTGTGGGGATTAGGGGGCGTGGTTTTTGGTGTGGAGAGTGGGTGGTCGATAGGGGGAGGTGTGTAGTTGGCTTGCATGTCAAACGGGCTTAAAAGCGAGGATGCCAGAAAAATTTTGGTGTTGTATGTGGCTTGTTAATAGATCGTCGACTTTGCGCTGGGTGTTGCGATTCATCTGTTGGCTTGCCTTTGCGATTGGCGCGAGCCGGATGTTCGCCAAGGTTGTCTGTTAAATTACCGAGTACCAGCTCAAACGCACGACGTAATTTGTGCTTGATTGAGCGAATAGCTTTTATAGCGGGGTGCACTTCTGGGCTTTCCTCAGGGGGATCATCTTCAACTGGTTCCTCTGGTGGTTCGTCAATAAAGCCGTCGCAGGCATCGTCTATACCGTCTTGGTCGTAATCTACGCCGCTTGGTTCAAACACCAAGCAGGAGTCTTGATCATTGGGGACACCGTCGCCGTCAAAATCATCTTCTGAGTGGGCGATATATACTGTCTTATAACGCGAAATATCTTCGCCGCCAAGTGTCGGCCCGTTTAGATGAAAGGTATGAAACCCGGGTTCAATATCCTCCGGGAGTGTGAACTCAATGTCCAGGTTGCCTTTGCTGTCAGTTGTGAAGTCACCAAGGTGTACTGGATCGGAAAAGAGCTGCAGTCCATACGCCGTATTTGGCATAAGAGATGTGATACGGGTCAGGTGTGTTTCTCCGAAGTAAATAATGTCGTCAAACAAGTCATCAACATAACCATTGCTGCGAATCTGCGCTCCAATAACCGGTGCATCTATTAAATATTGCAAGAACTCATCATCTGTCATGCTCGGACGCGCAGCAAATAAAAACGGTTCGGGCATTTCTTTAGTGAGGCTATCGGTTTCTTCAAGTATCCGTTGGGCGAGCAATCTTTGGCCGATATCTGTCGGGTGATAGCTGGCATTGCTCAAAACCTGCAATTTGTCACGTCCGGCGGTTACACCGTGTACGGCCAGCTCGCTAGACGGTCCGTCACAAAGCTGTCTGCCATGGAAGGCATCCTCCACGTCGACATACAATAACCCGGTTTGGGTAGCAGCAACTCTGATGGTTTTGTTCAAATAGCTAACAATACCGCGTGCAAACTCGCGCTCTTGCTGGTTGAGCTCCACGTTCAGTGCGCACTGATCATTGTCGGTTGCCGCCGCAATCTGTGGATAGCCCACCACATAATATCTGGTATCCGGCGAGGTTTGTTTAAGACGGAAAAGCGTCATATACATTTGATTAAACTGGCGGTCAATCTCTGTAAACACCTCCACGCGGCTCTCATAGGAGCTAAAACAGGTAGTTGGCGAACCAATACACCGCGAAAGCTTGTTGCCAAAACCAATATCGTTTCCGCCAATAGTTATGGTACTAGCGGCGGGAGAGTAAGCTGCCGGGAAATTAATTTGAGGTCGATATCCAGGGAGGAAATTGGTCATAATATGGTTATCGAAACCAGGGTCTTGCATTAAGTTAATTTGAGGTAAGAACCCATTTACATTGTCTAGTTTTGCGCCACTACAAGCCACGCTATTAAATATCCCGTCAGTTTGGGGTGTTCTTTCCGGACCCTCGTGTATCCCGAGTTGCTCAGCCAGAATATACGGATAGCTGCGCTGACTTATCCGGCAGGTGTTTTCATCATTATTGCTGTAGTCTTCATAACTGCCTGCTCCCTCGCCACTAGAGAACGAATCACCCAGAGCTATATATTCCTTATCTGGTTTAACGTAGTCTGATCGGTATATTTCGGTGTACTTCTGAAGACTATCTTCTATCCGCGAGAGAGCCATTATTTTTTGGCCGTCGTGACTGAAGTGTATAAAGGTCAGAAAATTAAAGTCTGGGATCTTGTCACGTAGAGTCAGGCGTAAATTACGGACGCCGCAGCCGGGTGACGTATCAACATCAATTTCTAGTGCATCGCTTGGTTCACAGCTAGCAAGATCGTACACAAAAGGCGTACCGCCATCATTTCTACTAACGTATTGGCTGAATGCAAACTGCCCATCATTGCTAATAGCAAGCTTATAGTTAGTGCCGTTATTTGTTGAAGCCTTAGCTATGGTCTGCATTGACATGGTAGGTATATGCACGCGCATAATAACCCGCTTAACACGAGCAATCATCCATTCACCGTTTTTAGAAAACGCATGGTTGGATACGCCAATAATTTCACCTTCCTCATCAGTAAGATAATCCGGCTCAAAGTTTACACGGTAGGTTGCCTCACCGTGAATGATGTGCTCGCCAATATAGGGCAGGTCATCTATGAAGTACGCTTTATACGGGCTGTTGCCGTCATATCGGTTCAGTCCACCGCCAGCATATACTGTCGACTGCCCGGGTATCGGCTTTACTCTACTGGCACCGACTATGTCTATCTTTTGAGCGTACTCACTACCGCTGAACTTAACGTAACCACTTTTTGAGATAAGCCCAAAAGGAGTCTGTACGGCGCACACAGATTTTTCTTCTGGGCTAGAGGTTGCTTCCTGGGGTATGTCGCGCCGGTGCGAGTAGATTTTTACCTTGAATGTTGTCGGGAAACAGTCTTGACTCCTGTCAATTAAGCTTTCAACATCTGCATAATCATCAGAAACATCAATCTCTAGATCTGATCCGTCTGTCCAGGTTAGCTCGCTGTTGGCCTCGGCCGGCCGTTGAGTTCCGCTAAGCAATATACTTGTAAAAAATAGTACCACTAATAAGGCTGTACCTACACGTTTCATAAACACCCCACATTTATTTATAGTGTAAAGTGTCTCAAATACATTATTTTATTACAAGAACTAAAAATTATCGTACCGGAAAATGCTCCGTAAGGGCTCTTTGGGTGTAGGTTAAAGTAGTGGTGAGTGTTTCTTCTTCATCTTGATAATTTTGTGTTGCATGGGTAAACCTCATTGCTACTCTAATTTCTGGATTATTTTTAAATGTGAAGCCAACACTAGCTTTGTTTTGATGGCTATTGAGAGGTTGAAACGCGTCATCAGCTGCCAAATAATATAATTCACTGGTGCGGACTATAGTATCATCCTGTTCATCAATAAATTTATCTAGCTGATTGACCATCCTATTCGCGTCTAAATAATCGTTTACACCAGTCTTAAGCTCAAAAGAAACCGAACAATTAAGGGGTCCCCTACCTTCTTTATGCGAATCATAATGGCAATAACTAGACGGCGTCATAATATCAATATTATAAATTGAGCTGATTGTGGAGCTCAGTTCTGCTAGTTGTTCCTTTGCGTGGTCGAATTTAGCTCGTTCTTCGGAGATCTGGATTTGGTTGAATACAAAGTTGCCAATAAGCAGCAGCAAAATAACCAGCGGGACTGCTATGAGCAGGGTGCGTTTCATGTTTGGTTTTGATTCTTGTTCCTTTTGAGTTTTGCTCGTGCTTTTTGTCATGAGTAGTATTGTAGCAGCTTAATAAACACAAAATACCAACCAAAAGCTAAACGCGCCAGTCGAGTGGCGCGTTTATTTTTACGCTCAAAAACTAGTAGACTCAGTTAAGCAAAGTATTTTGTCGATGGTTGTGTTTTGAGTGGGGTATAATAAGGGCTATGAAAAAACTATTGTCAACAACAGGTTTATTAGTGGCATTAATTGCTCTAACGGCATCCTGGACTGCGGTTCATGCGCCGGAGGTTGTGGCTCATGATGGAGTTGATTATAGCCAAGTCGGTGGTTTGTCCGAGGAAGAAACCGAATCATTTACAGAACACCAGAGTCTCAGAGATCGTTACATGGACGTATCTGTGGTGGTTGCCGGAGCAACCTTCTTGTTTGCCGGCTTTTGGTTTATCCGCAAATCACTCAAAGATCGTTAGACGTACGAGACCCTAACTGCAAGAACTCGATTATTTTCGGCGACAATACCGTTTTAGCAAGTAACTAGATACTCCCATTTAATCTACGTTAGTAGGAGAGTAAACTACCGAATAATTTTTTAAGACATTATAAGTCGGAGTAAATCCGTATAAATATATACAGTTGCGCCTTTTCGGCCTTTAAACTCAGTATATATTTCTATAACTTTATCTTTAAGTAAGGCTTCAATTAAAGTCTTAGTAGTGTTCCTGTTGATTGATAGGTTGGCTGTGACTTCACTTGCCGTAAACACAGGATTCTCAAAAATATAATCTACAATTCTCCGGATATTTGGTGACTGGCTACTTCCATAGCTGTTTTGTAATTCACCATTTAAATCAAGCATTGCATCAACAAGTGAAACCGAAATCTCACTTTGTTTAACAATTGATTCAAGAAAGAAGCAAGTCCAAGCATTTAAATCTCTTGTCTTGTCCGTTTCTCGCAGTTTGTTTTTATAAAGCTCCTTATTTTTTTCAAAGTACTGGCTGGTATATAAAACTGGTTCCGATAATACCCCTTGATAATTTAGCAGCGCTGGAATTAACATACGTCCAATACGGCCATTGCCGTCTTCAAAAGGGTGTATTGCTTCGAACATATAGTGAAAAATCGCTGTTTTTACGAGAGGCGACTCATCTTCACCATTGATATAACTTAGTAGGTTTTCCATCCTACTGTCTATCTGTGAAAAATGTGGAGTAACATACAGAGCTTCTTCAATGGGAGTTGTTTCGTTATTGCCAATCCAGGCATCTTTTTCTCTATACTTTCCTAATTCACCTTTGTGGTGTGTGCCTTCAAGTAATACATGATGTATCTGCCTAATCTTAGTGTTACTAAGACCTTCGGTTTTATTGAACTCAGAAGCTAGTTTTAGGGCTTTTCTATAGTTTGCTACTACTGGTGTATCTTCCTTAGGCGATTTACCAGTAGCATCAAGAACAAACACGTCTTTTGAGTCTGTTATGGTGCCTTCAATTTTTGAGCTAAGAGACGCCTCTCTTGTCAAGAGCGGCTTAATTAAATGATCTGAGTTTGCAATTTTTTTGTGGGCAATCTGAAGTTTTCCTAGCGCATAAGATGCTTGTTCCAGTTCTCTGTAATACCGTTCGGGTTTAAGCGTTATTGGTAAGTGAGGGGGGTTCCCATAGATTATTTTGTCTGACATGATGCCTAATTTTATCAAATAATTAAGCGTTACGCAATAATCATGCATAATTGTTAACCATCATTATTTTAATCTGTGTTTTTCTCTTTTGAGCCCAGCTCCAAAACAATTTATTTTTGCCCAATGTCGAATAACAGAATTATGAGTAAGAAGCTATTTAAGAAAGCTTCGACGTTCGTTCCGAAAAAACAGGGCAAATAGCTACTTTTTCTAGGTTAAGTCGCCTTATTTTATAACCGATTTATAAACGGCTAAGGTTTGTTCGGCCATTCTCTTCCACGAATACTTTTTAACCTGAGCGTAGCCCTTGCTTATGAGAGATTTACGCAGCCCAGTATCTTCAATAACCTCAGCAATTTTTTCGGCCATGTCTGCCGGTTCGTTGGGGTCAAAGTAATGCGCAGCGTCACCATAAACTTCCGGCAAACTGGTCGCATTGCTAGAAACCACCGGGCAGCCGTGCACCATCGCCTCTAACCCTGGCAGGCCAAACCCCTCGCTTAAAGACGGGAACACATACGCTTCGGCGTTTTGATACAACCATTTGAGCTCTTCATCAGGTATAAAGCCAGTAAGCACGACGTTTGAGATGTTATTTTCGCCGATATGATCCGCCAGTTTATCGTAGTATTGCTCTTGTTTGCCGGCTAGAACCAGCATCAAATCCGGACGGCGTTCTTGCAGCATCATAAACGCATCAACCAGCTTATCAAGGTTTTTGTGAGGGAACGCCGTGCCGACATAAAAAATAAACGGACGTTTAATACCTTCAGGTATCATCGTCTCGGTATCTAGCGGTGGCTCGCTGGCGCAGTGCGTGACCGTCACTTTGCCATCAGTAAATGGGTAGTGAGTTTGAAGATCCTTTTTAACGAACTTGCTGATAGTAATAATGTGTTTGGAGCGTTTATTGCCCAGCCAAAACAAGAACCGATAGGCCGCCATTTTGAGCCAGAATATCGGCAACGGTGTTTTGCCGGGGCGAGTAAAACGCAGCATGGTTAAATCCATGGTGGTGGTGACGGATGGGCGCCAATAAAAAATTGGCTGGGCGTTAGTCGTAAAATGCACTAAATCGGCCTTGAGCTTATAGAGCTGCCGGGCAAACCCCAGTTCATGTAACGGGTTAAGCGAGAACTGTCCGTACTTTGTCTTAGCAACGCTGAAGTTGGAAGATTTTGGCTGCCACGGATCGTCTTGCTGCAAGAGGAATGTATAACGGTTGGTTTTATCTATATTTTGCAGATGTTCAACCAATCTATCTATGTAGCGGCCGGTGCTGCTACGTCGAATTCGTCCATCTATAACAATATGCTTACTCATTTTTTAGCGGTCCAAATACGTCTACAATATTTTTGCAGACCTTTCGTTTAGTAGATCCACCGATACGGCCAATTTTTCTAGTAATAAGCCCAGGGTCGGCTGTAAAAATCTTATCTGGTCGCACAAAGCTGATGCGGTTTAAGCCGCTATTATCAGTTTTGCCGTCAATCTGTACAGACGCGCCAGTTATCGGTGGCTTGCTGGTAATTTGGCAGACAATGACATTATCAAAATCAGAAAGTGCAGCAACTAAGACTGGCCTAACCTTTGAGCTTTGCAAGCCCGAGAAAGGGAAACGAACAAGCAGAACGTCTCCTACTGCAAATGTGCCCATGCCTCATCCTCTTCCGGGTTATTCCAGTCACTGAGAGTTGCTTCGCTCAGCAGTGCCATTTCGCGAGCCGACATACCCTCAAAGCCGATATCTGATTTTATAACAATGGTGTTATTGCTAACTTCTAGCAGAACCTTATCACCCAAATTAGTCTGTTCTAGAATCGCTTTAGGGATTCTAATGCCTTTGGAGTTGCCGATTCTAACAATTTTTGTACGCATAGTAATTACATTGTAATTACATACGCATTACTTGTCAACCTTTTGTTTGTGGAATCATCTGTAGAGTTTGCTGTGCGTTCCTATCAGCTTAAAGAGTATCAGTTCATCATCCATTTCTATATAGACAGCTCTAATGTCACCGCCTATATTAATGCTGTATAAACCAGTATATTTACCCTTCAAAACATGACGGCGTAGTTGCGCATGATCAGGATTTTGGATAAATAGTTCAAGTCGCTCCCAGAAACGTTTTTGCTCGTTTTTCTTGAGTGCCTGAAACTGTTTCTTGAAACGCCTAGTGTATCTAATCGTCATTGGCTGCTTCCAGCCATCGCTTCATGTTTTTAGTGTCATGCACTTCAAACGCAGGGGATAGTTTGCCTTTTGCGATATCCTCAAACGATTCATCGAGCAGTTTTTCAAGTTGTGGCGTAATAGGTTCAGCAGGCAGGGTAACAGCGTTGCCTTGGGCAAAGCTGTACAGTTGGGTGTGGAGGACGCTACTCAGGGGCACGCCAAGTTTTTTGGCGCGTTTTTGAGCCAGAGCTTTAAGCTTGGGGTCTACTTTGAAGTTAATTACAGCTGTTTTCATATCTAAAAGTATACACATTATATACACTTTGTAAACACCCAAACGTTTTAAGGTACAATTATAGTGTGAAATTAAAAATAACCAGAACTTTGTCGTTTTGGAGCAGTACAAGGCGTTGGCGAGGAGCAGACTAAATGGTACGAAAAAGTACAGTTCGGGAGCACCGCAGCCAACAACGCAGTAATGACCAAAAAGGGCTACGGCATGTCGAGCTTGGCTCGGCAACAGGTAGCCAGGCGCAAAGTGTCTGGAAACACATACCACTCTGGGGGAGCTACGCGCTGCTGGTGTACATGCCGTTTCATATCTTTTTGAGCCAGTGGTTGAGCACATTTACCGGCGGTCTGGAAGCCTGGAAAATTGCCAAAGATGTAATAACGCTTGCCCTGGTAGTGGTTAGTCTGGGCTTAGTTTTATGGACCGGCGCGTACAAACAACGAGTATTTATATGGGCTGCCGGGTTGTCGGTGGCGTACGTTGCACTGCATATTATTACCTACGCCATAAACCAGGACACCACACCGGAAGTTGCGGCGTTGGCCACGGTTTATAACAATCGCCTCCTGTGGTATTTGATAATCGGCCTGAGTGCTTGGTTGCTGACGCCAAAAAGTTTCACTATCAATAAAATCACCAAGCTGGTGCTGATCGTCAGCACCATAACCGCCGGGTTAGGAGTGTTGCAGTATTTTGCGCCCGCTAACATCATGACGTATTTTGGCTACAGCTTGGATCGCGGCGTTTGGCCGGCATTCTTTATTGATAGCAAACCGGACTTGCCGCGGATTATGAGCACCGTGCGCGACCCCAACTCCTACGGGGCGTACTTAATCCTACCTCTTACTCTCCTCTGGACGCTGCTTTTGCAGAGTTTAAAAGTAAAAAGTAAAAAGTACAAAGCTCAAGTCTCAAAGCTCAAGTCTCCAGTCTCATCTATTAACTATCATCTATCAACTATGAGCAGCGCCACGCTGCTCCTCAGTGGCCTCTTCATGCTGCACGGTCTCGCGTTGTTTTTGACTTTTTCACGGTCGGCTTGGATCGGGGCATTTGTCAGCTTGGTCATCGTCAGTTTAGTGGCAGAACGCCGGTTTATGAAACAGTGGTTTAAGCGGTTGTGGCCGTTTGTGACAGCGGCGATATTCGTGCTGGCGTTTGGAATACTCATGCTAAGGGATACCTACGTGGTGCAAAACATTATCTTTCATGCCGATGACAGCACAACTGCCGAAATGGACTCCAACGCACTGCATATTCATGCGCCACTAGAGGGGTTACGGCAGGCCGGCCAAAAACCACAAGGCTACGGTCCGGGCACTGCGGGTATTGTCTCGATCCAGAATGAGTCCGGCAGCTTTTTGACAGAAAACTACTACATACAGATATTGCACGAGGTCGGCATTGCCGGACTGGCGGTCTTTGGGGCGGCGCTGTTGTTTGTAGTGCGGCAACTACGGGTTGAGAGCAAACTTGGCGCAGCTTTGTTTGCATCGTTTTGGGGCTACTTCTTGATGAGCATGATTATGCATTTATGGACCAATGAAGCAGTTGCTGCGCAGTGGTGGCTGGCGGCTGGCTTGCTGATCGGGGCGCAGATGGCAGCCAATGAGCACAAGCCAAAGCGACAGAACTGATATACTAAAAGCTACAAAGACGATTATTTTTGGTTTTATACAAACGGTTAAGGAGGGACAAACAGCAACATGAAAAAACGAGCACTTATTACCGGTATTACTGGTCAGGACGGCGCACATTTAGCCCAACTGCTGCACGATAAAAACTATGAAGTGTTCGGTGTTATCCGCGGGCAACGCAACCCGCGCCGCGAGGCTACAGAGCAGCTTTTGCCTTACGTCACCCTAATAGAAGCTGATCTAACCGATTTATCCTCACTAGTCCGCGCCATGGAAACTTCCAAGCCTGATGAGGTGTATAACTTGGCTGCCATCAGTCATGTCGGTTATTCGTTCAAGGATCCTATTTTAACTGCAGAGGTTACTGGTAAGGGCGTGCTCAACATGCTGGAGGCAATACGTCTTAGCGGCGGCGAAAAAACCGTTAAGTTTTATCAGGCATCAACCTCAGAAATGTTTGGCGGCCTAGAATACAACCGTCCAGACAAAGGCTATAACGAGGATGCTATCTTCCATCCGCGCAGCCCTTACGGCGTGGCTAAGCTATACGGTCACTGGATAGCTCGCAATTACCGCGAAAGTTACGGTATGTTCGTATCGTGCGGAATCTTATTCAATCATGAGGGCGAACACCGCGGGCTAGAGTTTGTGACCCGCAAAATTACCAACGCCGTGGCACGTATCAAGCTCGGCAAACAAGACCATATAGAGCTTGGTGATCTATGGCCTAAGCGTGACTGGGGTTACGCCGGCGACTACACAGAAGGCATGTGGCGTATGTTGCAGCAAGACAAACCTGATGATTATGTGCTGGCAACCGGTGAAACGCATTCTATTGAGGAGTTTTTGACCCTAGCGTTTAAAGAAATTGGCATTGATGACTGGAAACCATACGTCAAACAAAACCCGGCGTTTATGCGCCCGGCAGAGGTTGACGTATTGCTTGGTGATCCGTCCAAGGCAGAAAAGCAGCTTGGCTGGAAGCGCAAAGTCGACTTTCCAGGTCTCGTCAAACTGATGGTCAAACACGATCTAGAGTTAGAGAAGCTTGATCAATCTGACAACAAAATCTGATTACTGGTTAACTATGTCTTTGATGGTTTGTTCAAATGGGATTTCCGGCTCCCAGCCGGTTTCGTCACTTAGGCGTTCAAAACTGCCGTATAAATCGGCCGGATCGTTTGGCCGGATTAGTGACTGATCAACATCAATTGTAACCTTATCTTTTAGCCCCATCTCGCTCACCAACGCATCTAGCACACTTTGGCCGGTGCGGCTGGTGCCGCTGCAGACGTTAAATAAGTTGTCTTGCAGGGTTTCGGCTGTGGCCAGGTCGCTGTAGGCGCGCACTACATCGCGCACATCGGTATAGTCACGCTTGGTGGTCAAATTGCCAACAGTTACTGGCTTACCAGTCTCTTTTGCATCAAGCAGTTTTTGGTATAAGTCTGGCAGCAAGAAACCAGGTGCTTGGCCAGGGCCAACGTGATTAAACGGCCGTACGATAATACAGTCCAGCCCCTGTTTTTGGAGTTCTTGGGCGGCCTCTTCCATCATGATCTTGCTGAGTGCGTACGGCGAGCCTTCGGTTATAAGTTTGGATTCTTCAGTTAGCGGGGTCTGCTGTTTTGGGTCATAAACTGCACCGGTACTAACTGCTATCAGCCGGGCTTTTTCTTTGCTATCGAGCAGCCGTTCGCCTAAGGTAGTTAGCACCTCTACGTTTACTTTTTTATATAACTCTTCTGCACCAAAAGAGGCGCCAACATTGGCTAGGCCGGCCAAGTTTATAATCGTATCAACATTTTCTAGAGGCAGGGCGTCCACCTGGATTTTATCGGTCAGATCGCAGCTAAAATAGTCGTCCAGTTGATCGGCAATTTCAGGTGAGGGCACGTCTTCTGTACCAAGCCCGAGCACCTCAAGTTCACGCGCTTTTAGCTCGCGCACTAGGTGTTTGCCGACAAAACCATTTACTCCGGTGACAAGTATTTTAAGCATACATAAGTAGCCTAACACGACAACTGCTCCCTGCCGCAATAAAATCTATCGTCCTTGTGGTACAGAGGTAAAACCTATAAAATAGACGCAACGTGAAAAGACTTCAACAACGCTATCGATATTCCTTGATTTTGCTCAAGCAGCTGGTAAAAACGGATTTTAAATTGCGTTATCAAGGCTCCTTTTTGGGGTATCTTTGGTCACTTCTGCGGCCGCTGGCGTTATTTGTCATTTTGTACATTGTGTTCGCGCGGTTTTTGCGGTTTGGCGAAGCTGTTCCAAACTTCCCGGTTTACCTGTTGTTTGGCATTGTGCTGTGGAACTATTTTGTGGAGGTCACCAGCAACAGTGTCAGTGCTATCGTCGGCAAGGGCGACTTGATCCGCAAACTCAACTTTCCTAAATACGTAATTATTATGTCCGGCTCGTTATCGGCGCTGATCAACCTAGGCATTAACATGATAGTCTTAGCGGCCTTTATGTGGTTTACCGGAGTAGATTTAAGGATCGAGGCTTTGCTGTTGCCAATTGTGTTGGCCGAGTTGTTCGTGTTTGCGCTGGCGCTAGCCTTTTTACTCAGCGCGCTGTTCGTGAAGTTCCGTGACATTACCTACATCTGGGAGGTCGTGTTGCAAGCTGGGTTTTACGCCACCCCGATCATTTATCCGCTAAGCTTAATCCCGGATATTGCCGCCAAACTGTTGTTGCTTAGCCCGGTGGCACAGATAATCCAAGATGCTCGATACCTGTTAATTACGCCAGAAACAACCACCCTAAGTCAGTTGTACGGTACGCATCTGGTGCGCCTGATACCATTGTCGGTTATTTTGGTCATATGTATTTTTTCTGTGACGTATTTCCGCAAGCGATCTAAATACTTTGCGGAGGAGGTGTAGGTATGGCCACCAAGAAAGACGCCGTTATCAAGGTGCAAAATGTCTCTAAGGACTTTCGGTTTGCTAGCAATCGTTCTGGCACACTCAAGAGTCTGTTTACCGGATTATTACAGCGCAAAGAGGACGAAGAGGCTAAAATCCAGCACGCCCTAAAAGATATTAGTTTCGAGATCAAAAAAGGCGAGTTTTTTGGCATTGTCGGGCGTAATGGCAGTGGCAAGAGTACGTTGCTTAAGATGTTGGCGGGTATTTATCAGCCATCAGAGGGCAATATTCAGGTAGAGGGTAAGTTGGTGCCGTTTATTGAGCTCGGTGTAGGGTTTAATCCAGAACTAACCGGCAAAGAAAACGTCTATCTTAATGGTGCGCTATTGGGCTTTAGCGAAGATGAGGTAGACAAATTTTATGATGAAGTAGTGGAGTTTGCCGAGCTAGAACAGTTCATGGACAAAAAGCTCAAAAACTACTCATCCGGCATGCAAGTGCGCCTGGCGTTTTCTATGGCCATCCGCGCCCAAGCCGACATTCTGCTAATTGACGAAGTATTAGCAGTCGGCGACGCCGATTTCCAGCGTAAGTGCTTTGAGTATTTTAATCACCTGAAAAAAGTGAAAAGTACCGTTATATTTGTGAGTCACGATATGGAAGCCATTCGTCAATATTGTGATAGAGCGGTACTAGTAGAAGACAGTGTCTTAATAGAAGAAGGTAGCGCGGAAACTGTAGCACAAGCCTACACAAGACAATTCACTGAGACGCAAACTAGCGTACGCGAGGATAATTCTGGTGAAGACAATCCAAAAAGATGGGGTGAGGGCGGCATTATTACAAAATCCGTCGCAGTGGATATCACTGAACAAAAAATTACCATGACGCAAACTTTACAAGCCAATGAAGACATGAAGAGCTACATAGCCGGGATTAGACTGAAAAATACGGCTAACCAGTACATTACTGGCACAAACACAAAGATTGAACATAAAAAAGTTAACCCCCTTAAGGCTGGCGAAACGGTGGATATAATCTGGGAAATGTCGAACATACTAAGCGACGGTGACTACCTTATTGATCCAGCGGTACTTTATTCAAACGAGATTACAGTCGGGGATTGGTGGGACGATGCAGTACAGTTCACAGTTAAGAGAAACAGAAAGATACCCTATATAATAGACCCGGGTTTTAAAGTACATGTAAAGGATGTGCAGTAAACATGAAACCAATAATCTACTATGGTCAAAACCGTGAAGACCTTATTTTGTCAGCATTTTTTCCTGATGAGAAAGATGGGTTTTATGTTGATGTCGGAGCTCATCATCCAGTAAAAGATTCGGTTACTAAATTGTTTTACGACAAGGGTTGGACGGGTATTAATATTGAACCCCAGCCTAAACAACATAAACTTTTGAAACAAAAAAGACCTAGAGACATCAATTTACAGATTGGTATATCTGATAAGCCAGGCAAATTACAGCTGCGAAGCTATGCCATGGATGGGTTCTCTACCTTTTCGGATAGTATTAAAAAAGAGCACAAGCAAGGCAAAATAGAGGGCACAAAAAAATATCGTGACTATGAAGTAGAAGTTGATACGCTAGGCAATGTATTTAAAAAGCACGGTGTCAAAAAGATTTCATTTTTAAAGGTGGACGTAGAAGGTCTTGAGTATGAGGTACTTGCTGGTAATAACTGGAATAAATTTAGGCCAGAAGTACTCTGCATTGAAGCCAATCATATAGTGAAAGACTGGCGGAGTTTACTAAAGCAAAACAGGTACTCTTATGTATTATTTGATGGATTAAATGAATATTTTGTATCACACGAAGCAGAATTCCGTATAGAACTATTCAGAAAAACCTATCCAGATATTCTTGTATCATCTTCAGTTCTGTCATATGGGTGGTCGCAACAAATCGATAAACTTTCGGCGCAATTACAGAAAGTGCAGGCAACTCTAGATAATCAAATGCACGCAAACAAACAACTACAAGAAACAATCAATCAACAAGAAAAAGAGTTGCGCAGCGTAATCGCCTTGTCGAAACGGCTGGCGAAAAGAACAGTAAAAAAATTACTGCCAATAAAAAATAATTTTAACAAAGACTAGTTTTTTATAGCACGGATAATACTATCAGCCGTCTTATTCCAGCCAAATTTCTTTGCTTGTTTCTTTCCAGTCAAAGAGAACTTACTTGAGTCTGTGCTGTTAGATACCAAGTCTCTAACTGTGCGAGTAATACCCATAAAATCGTCTGCATAGATTGCCGCATCTTCAGCTACCTCTAAAATAGAAGTGTTGCGATAAGTAATGACTGGCGTACCGTGGCGCATGGCTTCAAGTACCGGCAAACCAAACCCCTCATACACGCTAGGATATACAAATGCGACTGCATGTTTATAAAGCCATTCACGTTGGTAATCTTCTACGAACCCAAGGAAGTAAACATCGTCTAAATATGAGGTGTTTCTGAAGTAATCCTGCAAAGCTGGAACCGGTATGTCAAAAGGGCCTTTGGAAGTGTCGCCGGCAAGTACAAGTTTTATATCATGGCCTTGTGCACGCAAATTATTAAAAGCAGCTACAAGGTCAACAAGTTTTCTTCTGGGGTCAGCTCCGCCCAAAAACAACAAGAACTTCTTATCATTCAGGTCTAATTTACGGGGTATGGTTCCCCAGCTTGTATAGGTGTATCTGTGTAACTGTGGGTCTTTATCTGTCTTCTTGGTTTTGCTGCCGTCTACCCCTAGCAAACAAACTTGTATTTTTTTGGCCGGCACCGATAGGCGGGTCACAAAATCTTTTTTAGTATGCTTTGAAATAGCTAATAAATAGTCAGCTCGTTTGCAATTAAACTTTAGGCGGCTTTTGTATTGCCGGCGGTGCAGGGCATGATTAAGCGCGCTTCTTCTGGTGCATCCTTTATTACGTGCAGTAGAGTAAGACAGTAAGTAATCTGCCTCCATGACGTAGGGGATCATGTCATATAAAACCAGCGCGACTTTACCTTTGGCGTGGCGTGGCAAATGTTGCTCTTGGTTAAACTGGATAAATTTATCAATATCACGCAATGAACCTAGACGCGTGTCTCCGAGGTAATAATCTTTGTAAATTCTAAACTGATGTAGGGCAACTTTAAAGGGTGCTTTGATTATAGCCGGTACAAACCTACCCAATTGTTTGGCGATGTGTTTTAGCTTGTTTCTTCTTGGATTAGCTAGTGGGTTAGGTATCGAAACAATGCTATGGTTTACGCCTTTTAATTCTAGTAAATTGAGCGCTTGATCTTTGTCTTGTTCATATAAGTACAGTACAAAATGGTGCTTAGTTTTTGCTTCTTTTGGCAGGTGGTTTATAAAGTTGATAAGCGTATAGCCAATGCCGCGCATCCGGTGCGGGCCTTGCAGCACAGTGGCGTCGATACCTATCTTCATTTGGTTTTCTCCATAATCAAATCCCAGTATTGTTGGGCACTCTTTTCCCAGGCGAAGTTGCTGGCTTGTTCCGGGCCGGCGGTTATTGTTTTAGCTGAGACTGCTTCAATGTTGTCCAGGTGGTGTTTTATGTGTTTTACAAAGCCGTCTAAATCAGTGCAATTTAACAAAACACCAGCATCACCTACAACCTCAGGCAAGGATGAATTATCCGCAGAGATAACCGGTACTCCGCATGCCAGTGCTTCAAGCGGTGGCATACCAAAGCCCTCGTAGTGGCTCGGATATACCAGCATTTTAGCTCCAGAAATAATCGCCGGCTTGTCTTTGTCCGATACATATTCAGATGGTCGTACAATATCGTAGCCATCTTTAACTAGCTCAACAATTTTGGCAAACAATGCGTCGGTCTTCCAGCCACTCACACCAACAAGCAACAAACTGATATCTTTACGGTATTTTTCTGGAAGTTTGCAGTAGGCATCAACCAAAAGATCTAAATTTTTGCGCGGCTCTAGGTTTGATAGGGCTAGAATATAGTTTTTCTTTATACCGTATTTTTGCTTTACCTTGTTTATCTCTTGCTCCGAGCGGCGGTAAAAGTAGCGTTGGTCGGCCGCAGGAGTAGCCACGATAACATCATTTTTAGGTAGGTTATAAAAACTAGCAATTTCTTGTTTGCCGTTTTCTGATATGGCAAAAACTTTCTCTACCTGCTTTATAGACTTCTTAACACCTTTGGAGAGGAAGTTAGCATTGCGCTCATCGGAGTATTGGCGGTAATGCTCATAAGACAGGTCATATATAACTACCGAAGATTTACTAAAAACTAATGGCATCGTCACAAAACGCGTGAATATGTAGTAGCCACGGCCGCACCAAAGGTCTAAAGGCGGCATAAGGTTGTGATGCCATAGCCGAGCCATGGTTCTGAATGTTATAGGCAACCGTTTGGCACGTATGTGTTTAAACTTATATGACTGGAATTTGTCTAGGGTATTGTAAGGGATAATAACCCGAACGTCTGGCACAGGGTTACCAGCAAGCTTCTCTCGCTCTAGTATGGCGTCTATACCGCGCAACGTGCCGAGAATATATTGACCAATACCGCTAAAATGCCCCTCAACGAGGCCAAGCCCTTCAAAATATATTCTTTTTTTGATCATGTACCATAACATTCTATCAAATTATTAGAGGTACACGCATCAACTACTATTTATTCATAGTCCACGTAGCCCGGACTGATTACTTTACCGCCAGTATTTTATAGCTAATTCTCATAATTCGGCACAGACTAGCATTGCCCCTGAGTATCTAAAGACAACCAGATTGTGTAAGCCATTGTTAATATGTACCGGTGTGCCAGGTTGGTCGTCCGGTACTTTTCCGGTACAAAACTAAATTGTTATCTTCCTGTAAGACCAACCTCGAAGACCCCATGCCGTTTGTATTTGTGTACCAAACAGGGTCTCCATCAGTGTTGTAGAGCACCAAATTACCGTCGCTCTGCATGGCGAGATATTTAATGTTTTCTCCAACAGTGTACGTTGCCCATAGCGCCTTGCCTTGGTCATATAACACCAAGTTCCCGTCACTTTGTATTACTAGTTTTCGTTTACGGTCAGCGGTTTCTAATTTTTGGCCGGGGAAAAGTTTATAAGCAGGCAGGGTAGGGGTAACATGTTTAAGCATGTGCGGCCTTTGTACAGTATTACTTGCCCATAAGGGCACATTATCTTCGCTATACACAACCATATTCCCATCATGCTGTACGGCGAACCAAGCTCCTGCATTGCCATATGTTCCAGTGTGCCAAACAGGGTTTCCGCTGGTGTTGTACAACACTAAATTGCCATCCCCCTGCATAACCAACCTTTTTAGTTGGTTATGGGGGCTCTTTTGCCAGATTTCTTCAAAACTACTCATTAGTCTTAAGCTCTTCTTCTCAAGACGTAGTACGTTATATCTATCAGAAGAAAGTAGATGTTCGCCAAAGTTAATTTGTTCGCCAGGCTCCAGAATGTTTTTTGTATTAGCCGGATTAAGCTCACTAGTAACATGGACTGTAAAAGTAAGTCCATTTGCTTTCATCCACTTCTTGCCCTCAACAACCATGTTGAACGATTCTTTGTATGTCCCGAGTTCTTGGGGTGCAGTTATAGAAAATTCGTAAGTACCAAAAGTGCCTGGTACGACTTCGGTTTCGGCAAGCTTAGATGCGCGCGTAGAGCTAAGCCAGCTTTCATCTGCGAAAATGCTGCTTCTATCTTGTTTGTTCCAGGTTCCTAGATGAGTCTTTGATTGTGTCCAGCTCTTATTGCCTATGTTGTGAACTTTGACTCGTATATAGGCGGTTTCACCAGGAAGGAGAGAGATATCTTTTTTTGTAAATTTTGTTGTTCGCTGAGAATTTATGTATACCTCACTTGTCTCGAGTGACCATCCATAATCAATGTTGGAGTGCGTAGACCCGAACCAGTCATTATACATGCGCCAGAAGTTCCGGTTACCGTAAGCGCTACAACCATTTCCGGTACCATAAAGATTATCCAGTGCGGCTTTGTTGGGTTGATAAGGCGTGTAGTTATAAAGCCCGGCGGTTGCTTGTGAGCGCAGAAGTAAATCGGTGCCACCACAACCAGTATTGGGATTGTATTGGACGTAGTTAACAAATCCGACGCGATAATTCGGCCCGTCAACCTTATCATAGTGTTTGTAAACTCGGCCTGCATAGTATACCTGGTTGAAAAATCCTTCATACTGGTCATAGCAACCGTTTTGATTGCTATCAACCTTGCTGGACAGTTTGGTATCTGGGCAACCATAGCCGGTTGCCTTTGTATACTGGATGCCCCATGGCCATGTGTCTTTAATCAAGCTTTGCTCCTTTTGTAGCAGTACAAGCAACACTCTGGTGCTAACTCCGCAAGCTTTGGAGACATCATGGATTATTTGAGCAGCAGGCTGATCGCTTTTGGAGCTGATCGCTTTACACAATCCTGACTCGGCAGGCTTTGACGGTGTGTTTATCCTGTAATCTTTGAGGCAAGTGTACGGTGCACGAGACCCGTAGGTCGGGCCAAGGTCATCATAAACCCGCTGTCCGTAGATAGCACGAGATGTCGTAACCCACTGGTCTCCATTCCATTCACCATCACGGTTGTTTACTTCTCCTGTGTCTGGGTTGTAATAATAAGATCGAGACTTCTCACCATCTGTATCACAAACTGGTACTTTACTATTTAAAAACGTCTGAATTTGTGAAACAGTCAAGTCGCCGGCTCTGAAAAACACCGTGTCGTCCATGATTCTTTCAGGATTGAATTGGCTGCCGGATAAGGCGCTTGTTGGTGTAGTTTGCAGGGTGGTAAATATGCCAGACAAGACGAGGACTGTCAAAAGTGTTATCGATAAGTATTTGTGTAAGGTTTTCATAATTTTTATTTTACCGTAACCTCTTTAGTGTCTGACAAACCTGAAGCTACTTCTGACGAGTATTCTACAATTGCTGTCCATTTACCGGGTGTTAGTTTTGACAGAGGTACTTTTATAAAACCACAGGAGACATCGGAAACGTTGCGTGTTGCTGTACTCGTTGCTTTAACTTCTTTGGATCCGCTTTTCAGAGTGAGTTCGCAGGTGCCACCGTCTTCAAATATGCTCGGAACACGTGCCGCAAGCTCGAAGTACTCACCAGATTGACCCCAAGAAGTAATTTGTGGGGTTACCTGGCTACTACTATTTGAAGTAGTGTTGTTTTCTTCACTGGGCTGATTTGCTAGTTCTTCCTTGTGCTTTTCAGCTTCCTGTAAATCAGTTTCGTCAATGCCTGGTTGTTCGACGCTATTATTGGATGAAGTAGCGTATATATAAGCGGCAGAAAGAATAACAAGCAACAGGGCTAGTAAAATTAAGCCGATGCGTTTATTAGTGCGCGATTTTGTAGAATATTTCATTTTTTGTTTTACTTTACGTATCTGTATGATATCATATTATTCTCCAAAAAGCAATAGCTAAAATTAAGAATTAGCGGATTGTAATTATAGCACATAATAATCAAGAAATCCTGACAACGGCATCTATCTGCATGTTATGATAAGTGGCAAATGAGAGATAGAAAACTTTTAAGAACTAGATTTCAGGATAATTTTTGGTCTTGGGTTGAGGCGTTACCTATCATATTGCCAGTATTCTTGGCTTCTTTCGGCTTGGTTATTATGCTTTTACTTTTGCTGGGAGTTTTTTATGCGAGCTACGTATATATTTCGGGCTACCAATTGCAGCGCTTTCATGTTTGATGGTCTACCGCTTAGATAAAACACCACATATCGTATGTGTTTTTGAATCTGCTTAGACATCTTTCATGATATTATCGTTATCGTATGAGGAAAACGAAAAAAACACTTGATGTTATCACAAACAAAGCAATAGACATCCTTGGCAAAAAAGAGTTATTTTATTTTATTTTATTTATTGCGGTATTCCAGGGCGTATGGTACGCACTTTCAATCATTCCTGGGATGTTTGACGAAGTAAGACATATCGACGCTATAATGTTCCAAAAAGAGCTAATAAATCCCTTTATAGATAGTCAGCCAGAGCATTGGGATATTATTGGTAATGGTATTAGAGATCCAAGTTATTTATTCTACTACCTTATGAGTTGGCCGGTCCGGTTAATTGCAGCAATTACGAACAACCAAGCTGCCCAGGTAATTGCATTGCGCTTGATTATGGTCGGGTTTTTTACATGGGCGTTATTTTTGTGGAGGAAAGCGCTTCTCAGGCTATCTATAAGTCCTATATCTATAAATGTCGGGCTACTATTTGTCGTTTTAACACCTGCAACAGCACCATTAGCGGGGACCATTAATTACGACAACCTTATATTTTTCGCTACAGCCCTGTGCCTACTTTTCTCAATAAAGGTTATTAACACAAAGAGGATAGAGATTAACTCGCTTATTGGCCTACTCGCTACCGGTATGTTTTTTAGTGTTATAAAATATACATTTTTAGCAATATTTATCCCTATTTTGGCATATACTCTGTGGCGTCTATTTTCGAGCTACGGTAAAAAATTACCCTCATTGTTGAGAAGTTCGTTTAAGCAACTATCAAGCGCCGGGAAGATAGTTGGTGTATTATTGCTCGTAATCTCTTTTGGTCTTTTTTTGGAGAGGCCGATATACAATACCGTTAGATATGGCAATCCAAAGCCCGCCTGCAAACAGATAATTGATGAACGTAGATGTTCGGCTAATGATTTGATCAAGAGCAGAATCACACTACAAAAAAATCGTCCGGCCGATTTCAAACCCAAAAGTCCATTTGAATATGGGTTGAAAAACTGGGCTCCAATAATGATTACTGGGAGCAGCCGAGTGATAAATGCCCAAACTCCAACGATCGTCATGCATTTTTTGTATTATTCTTTTGCCTTTACCGGAATAGGTATGGTTATTTATTATCTAAGAGACCACCTGCAGTTTAAAGCGAATATACTATTACTAATTGTTGTACTTACTTATTTAGCAGTACTCTTTCTTACCAATTATTCATCTTACAATAAAAATGCAGGAGTTGTGGCGGTCAATGCGAGATATTTTTTGCCAGTATTGCCAATTCTACTCGTGTTTGTGGCTGAGTCGTTTTTAAGGGCACTCAGAAAATACAGAGCAGTATCAACAGTCCTATTGACTGTTATTATTTTGAGCTTTTCGCAAGGTGGAGGGTTGATAAGTACGTTAATTGTATTTAACCAGCAGCATTATTGGAACAATAGCCTAGTAATACAGGTGAATAATAAAACAAAAAAAGCTTTGCACAATATTGTATTTGAAAGAACTCCATTTCGTAGACTGTAGCCATTAATAAATGGATGCAGTTGCGATGGTTGTCGCAGCTACGATGAGGTCATGTTGGGGAATTGTCTGTCCTGATTTTATGATGCGCAATGAAAACAGTAAACACTGATATACTAGTTGAATGAAGATAACGGTTTTAAGTAGTCTTCCGCCTACAAAAGGGGTGAGTAAATATACCGCGGGATTGCTCGGAGGTTTACACAAACACACAGAAGTTGAGGCCGTTGGATTTAAACGGATGTATCCTGAATTTTTGTATCCTGGTGGCACAAAAGACGACAGCCTAAAACCTATTTATCTAGAGGGCGTCAAAGTTAGGAACACATTGACATGGTATAACCCGTTCGGTTGGGTTTGGGCAGGGCTCACAATAAAAGGTGACGTCGTTCACGCCCAGTGGTGGAGCTACGTATTAGCACCGGTGTATGCCACCATTTTGTTTATAGCTAAGTTTATAAGACGAAAAAAAATCATCATCACCATACATAACGTAAAACCTCACGAACAAGGATTTATAAAAAACCTGGCCAATAAGATTATTTTTGCACTCGGTGATAAGTTTATAGTTCATACCAAACAGAATAAAAAAGAGCTAACCAAAAGTTTCAAAATACCAGCTAGTAAAGTAACAGTTATCTCCCATGGTGTACTGATGCCGGACGTTCCAATAAGGGACACAACCAAAAAACAGGCAAGGAAACAACTTGGTATTGCAGATAACAAAAAAGTTCTGTTATTTTTTGGTATAATCCGCGACTACAAAGGATTGGACGTACTGTTGAGTGCGCTTGCTGAAGTGAAAAAGCAAGTCCCTGAAGTCCTTTTGCTTATAGCAGGGAAACCGTGGGAAGGATGGAGTAAATATCAGAGAATAATCGATAAAAATAATTTACAAGATACCGTAAAAACCGATCTACGTTTTATCCCTGAGGAAGATATCGAGATGTACTTTGCTGCCACTGATCTAGTTGTCTTGCCCTATAAACATTTTGACGCGCAAAGCGGAGCAGGCTCATTGGCTTTACCATTCGGCAAGGCAATGCTTGTAACTGATAACGGCGGTTTAAGTGAACTGGTTAAAGATGAAGCAGCAGTCGTTGAACCAAATAGCAAAAAAGATCTTTCAAAAAAGATTGTCAGTGTACTCAATGACTCAGAATTAAGAAAAAAGCTGGATAAAGACTCTCTTGATTTGGCTAAACAACTCTCTTGGGATGAAATTGCCAAAGAAACACGAAAATTATACAAAAAACTAATGTAGGAAGATGGCTTACCCACGAACTTGTAAAACTTTGCATCTAACGGCAAATAATATTGTGCTTTTAACCGAGAGTGAAAAGCAGACTTATTGCTCCAATTGTATTACAATAACTTACTGTGTTGTTTAAGTAGTATTAACACTTATCTATGAAAAAAATTATAAAGCTAATAGCCTCAATACCTCTAGTGCGACCAGCACATAAAATGTTTAAACGGACACTCTTTTCTGTTGCTTCAATAAATAGAGTGGCAAGTACGCTATATCACCAGATATCATTTTTTACTTATAACAGGGAGCAGTATGCTGTCCTTAAGGGTGCTAAAGCGTATTTTAATAATATAAAGAAGTCTAGGCCGAGCAGGGTTGAGTTGCGCAGGAACATTCATCGTATCGAAAAAGGCTTACTCATGAGGCCCCGAAGAAAAGTTTTTGCTAAAGACTATATTTATGAAACGGTTGTATCATATAAAGCTGTTGCACAAGATATAGCAAAGGGTATTGTAGTTGATGAAAGCGAAGCTCAGTGGGCTCACGATGTTTTAGACGAATATTTTAACGTTATACAGGTAGATGGTGATAAGCAAGTTCGCAAGGCACATGACGTGTTCGAGGGGATGCAAAGGAAAAGCAAAGTAAAAACACAAAACAACAAACCGTACAATTATAAAGAAATTAAAAAGTCAGAAATAGGCTACGAAGAGTTTCTTAAGCTTTCTTTGCAACGTAGGTCAGTACGTTGGTTTAAAAAGAAAAAGGTACCCAGAGAACTAGTTGACAAGGCGGTTATCGTTGGAAGACAAGCTCCTACAGCATGCAACCGCATACCTTATGAGTTTAGGATTTATGACGATCCTGAGTTAGTACGTAAGATTGCAGGAATCCCTTTCGGTACAGCTGGTTACGCCCACAACATACCGATGATTATAGTATTGGTCGGAAGACTGGACAGCTATTTTGAGGCCAGTGATAGACATGCAATTTATATTGACGCCTCACTTGCAGCGATGTCATTCATGTTTGCCCTAGAAACACTGGGTCTCAATTCATTGGCTATACACTGGCCGGCATACGAGTTTATGGAACGTAAAATGCAAAAACTTTTAGGGCTTAAGGTTTACGAAAGACCGATATTTCTAATGGGGGTAGGGTATGCAGAGCCAGAAGGCATGATAGCTTTCTCCCAAAAGAAACCTCTAGATATTCTTAGGTCATACAATAAGATAGATAATTGAAGCCGAAGAAACTGCGATAAACAGGCTTTCCGCTAGTTGTTTTTTAGAATATTGTTTATTTTGTTTACATTTTCCAAAGAGCTTTTCTTTATCTTTTCATTTTTCGATTTTAGTGTTTTTGTCATCGAGTCGTGGTTTTCTAAGATGTCATTCAACTTTTCATTAACTGTGAATCTATCAATATATTTTGCATCGATTATATATTCCTGCATACCCAAAGTACTCATTATACCCAAAGTCTTGTGGCTATAGCTCAACGCGATGGTTGGAACGTTGGTTGATAATGCTGCTATGTTTGAATGCATACGAGAACCTAAAAAAACCTTACAGAAGGATATTATGCCCTTTACTTCCTGTGGCCCATAGTCGTCATTGAGTGCAAACGCATTTTTTCTATTTTTCATGTTAGCAAGAATGCTATTCGCCACGATTCGGTCATCCTTTTCGTCTGTAGGCCCCGTCACGTGACTAACAAATAAAACGTTAACTCCAAAATTATCTATTACATCGTCAAGAATATTTGCAAAACTAATATCAAAGTATTCTTTATTTACTTTATTAAATCTTTTTTGAATTATACCGCTAACAGTAATCCCTAACAGAGGTTTAGATAAATCGACTTTTTCTTTCTGAAGTACTTTATTTATTTTTATTTTTGGTATTGGCTCTAGTAGAAAGGCCATGTCTGACTCTAGATACAATTTGTTTTTCGGTAGTCCCAAGCTTTCTAGATATTCATAAGTAACTCTTTCACGTGCCGTAATACCAGCACATCCTCGCAAAGTTAACTTTACCAACCATCTAGTTAACTTAAACGGCCCCATAGATTGGGCGCAGATATAGACCGGTGTTCCGAGTAGATGAGCAGACATAATTGGTAAAAGGTGAGAGTAGGTTACATGAGGCCCGTAATCTTCCGTAATGGTATCTCCGCTAAGATCAATCAGTATATCGGCTTCTTTTATAGCTTTTAATTCTTTGGTCAGAAGTAAGAAATTCAGATTTATTCCGACTTTTGAGAGCGCCCAATAAATCGACAATGGCAACAATAAAAAACTAGAGCTTATTATTTTTCGACGACGAGATCTGACTATATTGTAGTTTCTATATAAATTCTTGTCATATTCTGGGAAAGGAGCGCTTATAGTAATCTCACAATTTGGCCATCGCTTTTTTAATGCTCCAGCCGTGGCGAGTTGCATCGCAGCATCACCTTTATTGTATGAGGAATAGGTGCCTGTCAATAAAAAACTAAACTTCTTATTTTCCATTCCGGTAAACCCTTAATTAAAATACTCAGTCAGACTATAGTCTACACTAATGACTTGCCTAATAGTAACCTGTAACGGGCTTTATAATCATTAAGGTGCCACTGTAATTCAAGTAGCGCATTTCTTTTGTAGCAAGTCTGTTCTAGTATAATAGAGATGAGCGATTTGTCTGTATAATGTCTATCGTAGTCTGATATTGCAAATAAGAGGAGCTTTTTTTAGTGAAAAATGCCAAACCTAAATTCAATGGTCCCCTATTTGTTATCGGGATGTCACGGAGCGGGACAAAGCTTCTCATGAATATTCTTAATAACAGTCCAGAGATATGCATACCTAGCTCTGAGTCCCATTTTATTCCTTATTTGGTAGAGAATTTCTCCAAAAACCGTTTTCCGCTTAATAAACGTGATAAAAATAAGCTTAAGTATATTCTTACAGAGGGCATTTTTTACCATGAAGTTAAGAGAGAAACTAAAGAATTTGATGAGCTGCATATCGACAGTATATTAAAAGCAAAAAATGTACAAGAAGTCATTGAAAATACCATACGCCAGACAAGCAAGGATCAATCTAAAAAAGATGCGACTATTTGGGGCGATAAAACCCCAAACAATTTATTGCACATCTGCCTCTTAAAAAAAGCTTTTCCAGAGGCAAAGTTTGTCCATATTATTCGTGACCCCCGGGAGCGTGCCTTATCGGCGCATAAAGCATGGGGAGCAAATATGTATTTATCGGCTGATCGGTGGCGTAGAAGCGTAGAGTCAGCGAGACGACAAGGTCAGGCTATAGGAGCGGACTATATAGAGGTGCAGTACGAAAAATTAGTAAATCATCCGGAAAAAGAAGTAGAAAAGGTATGCACTTTCTTGAATATTAGGTTTTCTAATAGTCTTTTATATTTCGAAGACCCCCTAGAGAACCATAATACTGCGGGGAGCAAGACCAATGCTGCACAAACAATTGTAAAAAATAATACTGAAAAATTCAGAACAGAAGTAAGTTCAGATATAGTTAAACGTATGGAAATGATTGCTAGTCCGACAATAATACAACTAGGGTATTCAAGAAAAACCAGTAACAATAAAGAGCCTTCGTTAAGTAAAAATCATAGGAAGTTTTTAATGGCACAAGATTATGTTCGCTCTGTCATGTACCACATGCGAAGGTGGGGTGTCTGGAACGGTTTACGTTTCGTCAAGTGGAGAAGTATTATAAATAAAGTAGGCAGAGCGAACAAAAATGATAATCAGCGATAAACATAAGTATGTCTTTCTTGAAACCCCGCATACAGGGTCAACAGCTATAAGCAAAGAATTGCGAGAAAATTATTCTGGGGAAGAAGTGCTGCACAAACATGCAAATTACCACGAGTTTCTTAAGGTTGCTTCACCTGAGCAGAAAAAATACTTTGTTTTTGCTGGGCTAAGGAATCCGCTCGATGAAGCAACGAGCGTGTATAGTAAATTTTTATTCAATCATAAAGGCAACTATACAAATAATAAAAAAGAACTTGACCGAGGTGGCTGGGTGACCAAAAGAAAAGTAGAAATATTTAAGCTGGTTGCTTCAGGAGGAAGTTTTTGCCAATTTTTGGAGAAATACTACCCGCGCACCTACACCAGTAATATTAATATCAATAAAAGACATGTAGATCACGTTATTAGGTTTGAAGATATCAACAAAGATTTCATGGAAGTGCTTGAAAAACTTAACATTAAACCACTAAGAGATTTGCCGGTGGTCAATAAGACAAAGAAAGAAGGTAATTTTAAAGAATATTATGACTATGAATGTAGGGGCTATGCGATAAAGATTTTTAGTCCGTTCATGAAGGAGTGGGGTTACGAGTTGCCAAAAGGGTGGCCAAATAAAAAAGTACGTGCATGGAGTCTAGGCGTCTATAGTTTTAACAAGATTGGCAGGGTTGCTTACTCTAGTCACATAAAAACTGGTCCGCTTAAAAAACTTACAGCACTTCGCAACATATTGGAATAACGGCTATTTAAAACGACTAATTTTTGTAAGTGATGTGTTGAGGAGTGCAGGAGCGAAATATCCAGATAAAGCACTTACTAGCAAGAAAGTTAAAAGACGGTTAAGAATTGCAACAGTTAGAGTTATTGGTACGGGCACTTGCATTAATGTGGCGCCTAGTGCCATAAGACTTTCTTTCACGCCTATGCCAGCGGGCGTAATTGAAAATATCATAGTCCAGCTTGATAAGGCGGCGATAAACAGCGACTGAGCTATACCTATTTCAAATCCCAGGACTCTATAAAGGAGGAATAGGTTAACACCAGTGGTAACTAGAGTGATTAAAGCCCAGAAAGCTGAGCGATAAATAAATTTGGGGTGTTTCCTTACTTTGTCGTACTCTTCTGCTGCCGCATGAAGTCTCTCCAGCACCTTATAGGAGTGTTTATTGTGTAGTCGTATAAGGCCACCAATAAGCTTTGATAACGGCGCGTAGAGTGTTGTTAAGAACAAAGATACAGCAATAATTATCAACAACATCGGCAAAGAGTAAGCGCCCGGCTGGCTATGTAGCGATGTGAATATTAAAATTGCCAGCAGACCTGACATGACGAACTGTAAAATGTTACTTAATACTAGACTGGACGAGAACTTAGCATAAGAGACCCCGTAACTCTTTTTTAAATAGAAGGCGCGTACAGTTAGCCCGATATAGCCAGGCGTTACCTGCTTGCTGAATCTTGTTAATGCTGATAAGCCAAAAATTTCTTTTTTGCTTAGCTTAACTCCGTGTGGCTCAATCGCCAGCTCGATTAGGTAGCCCATAGTGTAGATATTTAGTGCAATAAATAGTATTACAGGCAGCAATAGCCATGGATTTGTTAGAGAAATTTGCTGGAAATTATCCCAGTTAGTGTTTATGTACCAAAAGAAAACCGCTAACAATACGGATACAGTGGTGATGCTTAATATGCGTTTATATTTTTTACTCATTGCGTGAATGGATTTGTCTAATCATCTATCTGGATAGTTTTTAATCGTTCCAAAGTATCTTCGAGCAGCGTTCGGTTGGTTTTAATAAGGTCTGCAATTACGGCGAGTGCGTAGGCTAGTACCGAAACAAATATCAGTACAGCGCCAAGCAGCAACGACTGAATGTGCTCGCCCCTATCACCACCGGCGTAGAGCACCAAATAGCGCGCAAAAGGAATAATACCAAGCACTAGGAAGAAAGTGCCAAGCGAAATAAACAGCAAATGAGGGCGGTACATAATATAGCTGCGCACAATGGCACTGCCGGACTTAAACATATGCTGCCAGATGTTTTTGAATAACCTAGATTCACGAGTCTTGGGGTTGGTCTTAATCTTAATGCTGGTTATTGGTATGCGCTTGTTGCCAGCCTGGATAATGGTCTCCATGCAGTAACTAAACTCAGTCACGATGTTTAGACGCATTAAAGATTCTTTTGAGTAAGCACGGAAGCCGCTAGCTGCATCTGGCAAGTTGGTGCGCGCAGCTTTGTTAACTACGGCGCTACCAATGCGCTGCATCAGCTTTTTAAACCCGGAAAAGTGCTCTATTTTACTAGTTTGGCGGTCGCCAATAACAATCTCTGACTCGCCATTAATTATCGGCTGCACTAGATCACCAATAACCTCTTGCGGGTACTGGTTGTCGCCATCGGTGTTAACAACTATATCTGCGCCGTGGGCGAGGGCGTAGTTTACGCCATCGTGAAACGAGCGAGCCAAACCCATGTTTTTGCTGTGCAGTACAAAGTGCTTTACGCCGTGACGTTTGGCAACCTCGACAGTTTTATCAGTACTGCCATCATCAATAATTAACACTTCTACGCTATCAACGCCCTTGATTTTTTTGGGGATGGTTTTGAGGACCAATGGCAAGGTCTGTTCCTCATTAAGGCAAGGTATCTGAATGTAAACTTTCACCGTTTTTCTCCGTTTTGCTTCCAGTGTATTGTACCAGAGAAGTATTACCCGTAATATAGGTATGTTGATCAAAAAGAAAGGGAGTTGATGTCCGGACAGCTAAACACGCCGCATGGCGGCAAACTTATAGACCTTATTGCAGGTGATAAAAAGGCAGCAGAATTAAAGAACAAAGCCCAAGATTATAAAAGCTGGGATCTAACACCGCGTCAGATTTGCGACACAGAGATGATTATTAACGGCGCATTCTCTCCGTTAACCGGTTTTATGAACCAGGCAGATTACGAGAGTGTTTGTAGTGACATGCGTCTCAGTGACAGTACGCTGTGGCCGATACCGATAACACTGGATGTTAGCGAAGAGTTTGGCAAAAGCCTCAAAAAGGGTGAAAAGGTCGCGCTGCGCGATCAAGAAGGCGTTATCTTGGCGATACTAGAGGTTGGTGACGTGTGGCAGCCTGATAAAGCCAAAGAGGCCGAGCAAGTGTATGGGGCTAATGATACAGCGCATCCAGCCGTACATCACATGCACAATGAAGCACACGATATGTATGTAGGCGGTACGCTGACAGGTCTAGAGCTACCGAGTTATTATGATTTTAAAGAGCTACGCAACTCGCCAAAAGAGCTACGGACATATTTTGAAAAAATGGGCTGGACCAAAGTGGTGGCTTTTCAGACGCGTAACCCGATGCACCGTGCTCATGTTGAGTTAACGCTGCGGGCTGCCAAACAGACCGAGGCCAACCTATTGATTCATCCAGTTGTCGGTATGACAAAGCCGGGTGATATAGATCATTACACCCGAGTGCGTATTTATAAGAAGCTCCAAGAACGCTATCCGGCGTCAACCGCCATGATTTCTCTACTGCCGCTGGCAATGCGCATGGGTGGCCCGCGCGAGGCAGTTTGGCACGCTATAATCCGCAAAAATTACGGTGTAACCCACTTTATCGTTGGCCGTGACCACGCCGGACCGGGCAAGAACTCTAAAGGCGAGGACTTTTACGGTCCGTACGACGCGCAAAAACTTGTCGAGGAATATAAGGACGAACTCGGCATAGAGATTGTGCCGTTCCAGATGATGGTGTATGTACCGAGCAAAGATATGTACATGGCTATTGATGAAGTGCCGGAAGGTACGGAGTTTGCCAGTATCTCTGGCACAGAACAGCGTGAGCGGCTGGCTACTGGCCGGGAGTTGCCTGAATGGTTCACCTATCCGGAGGTTGAGCAAGAATTACGGCGAACCACCAAGCCGCTGCATCAGCGAGGTTTTACAGTGTTTTTCACAGGGCTTTCTGGTTCTGGCAAGTCAACCGTAGCAAACGCCTTGCGTATTAAACTGCTAGAACAGGGTGATAAAACCGTGTCGTTACTAGACGGGGATGTGGTGCGCAAGCACTTGTCATCTGAACTTGGATTTAGCAAAGAGCATCGGGATCTAAATGTGCTAAGAATTGGATATGTGGCTTCTGAGATTGCCAAACACGGCGGCGTAGCTATATGTGCCCCGATTGCACCATATGACAAAACCAGAAAACAGGTGCGCCAGATGGTAGAAGAAACCAATGCCAAGTTCATTTTGGTGCATGTTGCGACCTCGCTGGAAGTGTGCGAGGAGCGTGACCGCAAAGGACTCTACGCTGCGGCGCGTGCCGGGAAAATCAAGGAGTTCACCGGGATATCAGACCCGTACGAAGAACCGACCGACGCGGATTTGGTGCTAGATACGGTAGATACAACACCGGAAGCTTTGGCGCAAGAAGTGCTATTGCATCTGGAAAAAGAAGGTCTGTTGCACGACGAAGCATAATGATTAATAGGAAATAGGAAATAGGAAATAGGAAATAGGAAATAGGAAATAGGAAATAGGAGTTGGGAGGGGTGAGACTAGAGACTAGAGACTAGAGAATTGATAGTTAATAGATGATAATTAATAGGTGATAGATAATAGGTGAGAATTGATAGTTGATAGGTGATGGAAGGTGGAAGATGGTAGTTGGTAGGTGGTAGGCGGGGTGGTGAGACTTGAGACTAGAGACGTGAGGGGTGATAGATAATAGGTGAGAATTAATAGATGATAGGGGGTGGAAGTTGTCAGTGGGCTGTGGTCTGTTGTCAGTTGTCTGTCCACAACCTGTTCACTGACGACTGATTACGGGCTACTAGCGAATGCTACAATTGACATAAATCCTTCCGTTATATATACTTTGGTATATGAAAACCGATGATAGTAAGAACACCATCTTAAACATTAAGTTAAGCAAATCGCTAAAGCTAGAGGCTCAAAGTATTGCCAAAGAAATGGGCATACCGCTAACTACTGTCGTTAAGGCCGGCCTTAACGACTTTGTTAGAAGTAGATCGGTCACTTTATCTACATCTCCTAAACTTAAGCCAGAAGTTGAGCGTAAACTAGTTGAAGCGGCGCAAGAAGCCAGACAAGGAAAGAATATATCTGACAAGTTCACTACACTAGAAGAAGGATTCGACTGGCTGGATGCATGATCGAAGATATTCGTTATTCCAAAAAGTTCAAGAAACAGTACAAAAAGTTACCATTTAAAATCCAACAACGGACAAAAGAGCGCATTAGGTTGCTTTATGAAGATCCGTTTAATCCTATTTTGAAGCACCACATACTATCAGGTAATCTCAGGGGCGTACATAGTATAAATATAACCGCCGATTACAGAGCGCTTTACATAGAAATAAACAATAAGAAAATAATGTTCGATATGATAGGGGCTCACTCACAATTGTATAAATAGAATATAGTATTTCGTATCTAGGAGGTAGTAGATGGGGGCGGTGAGACTAGAGACGTGAGACTAGAGACTAGAGACTTGAGACTTGAGACTAGAGAGGTGAGGGGTGATAGATGATAGTTAATAGATGATAGTTAATATTCTACTTCCGTATATTTTGACAGCATGCCGTCATGACGGTAAAATGGCATCATGACTAAAAAAACTACTCTTTATCTGGATCCGAGCCTGTATAAAGGCATAAAGTTACGCGCCGTGGAAACTGGCCAATCGGTTTCTGCCCTAATGAACGAAGCTCTGCGTGATCAGCTGAGTGAAGATTTGTCGGATATCACCAGCATCAGAAACCGCCTTGCCAAAAAAGACAAGCCTTTGACCTATGACCAAGCGCTGAGTGAGCTTAAGAGAGATGGCCTCATATAACGTTCTGATCCTGCCAGTTGTTATCAAAAAGGATTTGCCTAAAATTCCTAAGAACGACGTTCGCAAAATCATGAGCCGTATTGAATCACTTGGCGAAAACCCCCGACCAGATTGGTCTAAAAAGCTGTCTGGCAGAGAGGAATACCGAGCTAGGTCAGGCAACTACCGGATACTGTATGTCATTGATGACGGCATAAAGATTGTGCAAGTAACTAAAGTCAGAGATCGCAAGAAAGTATATAAATGAATAGCACCTATTAACTAAAATTGTAGACGCATGAGACATGAGACTGGAGACTAGAGACATGAGACGTGAGACTAGAGACTAGAGGGGTAATAGATGATAGGTAATAGGTAATAGGTAATAGATAATAGATGATAGGTAATAGGTAATAGATGATGATGGATAAATTACTAGAGCAAGTTATAGGGATCGCGCAGCAAGCCGGGGACGCCATTATGGAGGTTTATCACTCTGATGAGCACGGTGTAGAAACAAAAGAAGATGATTCACCGCTCACCATTGCCGATAAAGCGGCCAACGACATCATTGTGCGGGAGCTAGAAAAAATATCTAAACTCCCGATTATTTCTGAAGAAAACGAGCAACGCGAAGGTGCAGACACCTTCTGGTTAGTAGATCCGTTGGATGGTACCAAGGAATTCATTAAGAAAAACGGCGAATTTACCGTTAATATCGGGCTTATTCATAATAAAAAGCCGATACTTGGCGTGGTATACGCACCGGACAAAGGTGTGACTTACGTTGGCTCCGAGGCTGGTGCTTTCAAATATGAGGCCGGTCAAGAAACCAAAATTACCGCGCACCATGATGAGGCGATGCCAACAATCGTCGCTAGCCGTTCGCACCGTGACGAACGAGTCGATGCGCTACTTGAGAATATTGGCGAGCACAAGATTGTGAGTATGGGATCATCCTTCAAACTATGCCTCGTAGCGGACGGTACAGCCATGCTATATCCGCGCTTAGCTCCGACCTACCTATGGGATACGGCTGCAGCCGATGCAGTTGTACGGGCGGCAGGCGGGAGAGTGCAAAACCTGGCTGGCGAGGATTTGACGTATGACCCAGCAAAAGATATGAAAAACCCATTTTTTGTGGTTAGTACTAAAAACTGTATTGATTGGCAAAGATACTTAGGCTAAAAGCTTAGCCCAAAACCAAAGCTCAACAACACGGTCAAACTAATGGTAGTGATGATATTGAGCCAGATACCCAGACGCATAAAATCGCTGAATTTATAGGCTCCGGCACTGTAGACCATGGTGTTGGTTTGATAACCGAGCGGACTTATGAATGAAAGTGAGGCAGCAATAGCAATGGCAATGGCGAACATACGCGGGTCAGCCGAACTCTGCACAGCCGTAGCTATGGCGATAGGGAACACTAACAACGCAGCAGCCGCATTAGTAATAAGCTCGGTCAAAATTGAGGTGGCAATAATAACACCGAGCAATAGACCAATTGTGCCAAACACACCCATGTAATCAATAATTGTTTGGCTGAGTGCAGTAGCCAGCCCCGAGGCATCAACACCTTTGGCTACACCGATGGCGGCGGCAATCATAACCAGCAGATCAAAATCTATGGCGTTGCGCGCCTGGGTGGTGCTATTGAGTCGCAGTAGGATAGTAGATAAAGCACCACTGAGCACGGCGATGGATAGCGGCACGCCAAGAGCAATCAGGCCGATAATTAGCCCGACGGTGACGGTTATTAGGAAGCTACCTTTGTCGTTGCTGGTTTTTGTTTTGCTGACATAGCGCATGTATAAGAAATCGCTGCGATCTTGCCAACGAGGAATAAACGCTTCGTCACTGACGATAAGCAAGCTATCGCCAGGGCGAAGGGCTACGTTGCCCAGCGATCCGCTGATCTTTTCACCGGCACGGAAAATAGCCAACACAGCTGCTTGGTACTTGGAGCGGAAGCCAATTTCTGCCAGCGTACTGCCAACCAGTGATTTGTTGTGGCCAACCACTACTTCTATGTAGCTAGTTTTATGCGCCAGTCGACTGGCGTGTTTATCTTCAACTGCTTTTAAGCTTGTATGATGAGCCAGTTCAATTAGTGAGTCTGCGTTGCCGGAAAATCGAAGTACATCACCGGGCTGAATAGTCGTGGCGGGGTTTACCGGAGCGAGCACATCGCCGTTTTGCCGAATAAGCTCCACCAAAAACACGTCTTTTAGGTTGCGCAGACCAGCCTGGTTGATGCTCTTGCCGATCACGGTTTTTTTAGGCAGCATGTCTATGGTAAAGCGTTTTTCTATGTCTGCTGCATCAATATCTGCCAGTGTCCGCTCCGGAATGAGTCGGGGCGCAAACAGCACGATAAAACCAATGCCAATGATTGCGAGTGGCAGGCTGTAGGCGGTGAGTTCAAAAAATGAAAAACCCTCGAACCCGTAATCTGTCAGTAAACCAGATACGACCAGGTTGGTGGAGGTGCCAATTAGTGTCAATGCTCCGCCAAATATGGCTGCGTACGATAGCGGGATTAAAAACTTAGATGATGGCAGGTGGTTCTTTTTAGACCAGGTGATAATGGGGTTAATCAGCATAGCCACCACAGGCGTATTATTAACAAACGCCGAGCTGATGCTTACTGGAGCCATGATTCTAATTAACCCGCGCCGGATGCTTTTTGAGGCACCAAATAATTTAGCAGTTATTTTATCTACCTGGACGGTGTTTTCTATGGCACGGGCAATCACAAACAGCGAAGCAATGGTGATAAGGCTCTGGTTGCTAAAGCCAACAAAAGCCTCGTTAATAGATACAATGTCGGTTATAACCAAAGCAGCCAAGCCGATCAAGAATGCGACTGATGGCGCGACCAAACCCCTTAAAAGGCTAATAAATATCCCCGCAAGTACAAGCAAGGTTATGAGTTCTTGCATATTATTTACCTGCCGACACCGATATATTTAAGAGACGCGCCACTAATCGCCCTGGTATCAAATGAGTTTACGGCGTCTACAAATAACTTGCCCTTCATGTTTTTGGCTAGTTTCGTCAGGTCATATTCTATAAATTCTGGCCAGCCAGTAGCGATAAACACGGCATCTACTTGCTTAACGCACTCTTCTGCTGAGCTACAAATCGTAATTCCTTTGCGCAGGTCGTCTTTGGCTTCTTGGTTTGCCTGAGGATCGTAGGCTCTTACATCTGCGCCATTTTTGCTGAGGATATTGGCCAATTTAACGCCAGGGGATTTACGAGCGTCACTGGTACCGGGCTTGAAAGCCAGGCCAAGTACCGCAACTTTTTTAGCTTTAAGCGAGCCGCCAAGGGCTTCTTGCGCCTTGTTGGCGATATAGCCGGGCATGGTTTCATTAAGGTCGGCAGCTGCAGTCATGATGCCTAGATCTACGCCATAATCAGTGGCGCTGCTAATAAGCCCGGACACGTCTTTAGGGAAACATCCGCCGCCATAGCCACGCCCAGCACTCAAAAACGCTCGACCAATCCGTTTGTCGGCACCAACTGCATCCATTACTTCGTTAACATCCGCTCCGGTTTCATCGGCCAGTTTGGCGATAGAGTTAGCAAAAGATATTTTAAGTGCCAAAAATGCGTTGGAGGTAACCTTAATGAGCTCCGCACTGTTTCGGTTGGTGCCGATGTAGTGACCATCGTGGTCAACTGGGCCGGTTAGCCCGGCGCGGTTAGCTATGGTGTCGCGGTGCTTTTCTATTGTGCGGTATAGATCCATGGCGGATTCAACCGCTTTGGCGTCCTCGCCGCCAACCACAATCCGGTCAAACCACAGAGTGTCTGAGATTGCCGTGCCTTCGCGCAAAAACTCCGGGTTTGACAGGTAGGTTATGCGTTTGCCAAGCTCTTTAAATAACTTTTCTACCTGTTGGCCGGTGCCGACGGGCACGGTGCTTTTCTGGATGTAAATCGTACCGGGCTGCATGTGTTTGGCGGCTTCTTCGGCGGCACTAAATACGTAGCTGAGATTAGAGCTGCCATCCGGATTGTCTGGCGTGCCAACACAAGAGAAAACGTAGCCGCTAGAAGGAATCGCCTTTGCATAAGAATCGGTCGGTATTAGCTTGCCGCTATCTACTGCGTGCTTGACGAGCGGATCTATACCAGCCTCATAAAAGAATGAGCGGCCTTTGCGGATAGCATCAAGCCGCTCTTGATTAATGTCCAGGGCGTACACCGTATAGCCAGCTTCTGCTAGTAGAGTTGCAGTAGTTAGTCCAACGTAGCCTGTCCCAATAACTGTAATAGTTTCAGCTTTTGCCATATCTATACATACATCTTAATGCAGCGGGGCACGAATATACAGTGTACTTTTTACAGTCGATGGCGAGGTAGCTATAAGCCTTTGTAAGTTTTATCGTTTCTGCGGTCTATGCGAATAATATGCATTTTTGAGGCCGATTTGCGGTAAACAATACGTAGACGCCCTTTACGGACACGGAATAAATCAGAGTGCCCTCTGAGCTGTTTTATATCTAGACCTTCTGTATCGTCTAGCTTTAAGCGCAAGATAAGTAATTTGATAAGCTCGCGTTCTTTAGGGGACAGTTTGGCGAGGAGTTTTGTTATTTTGTCGACCATGAAGATTAAGCCCTAAAGTTTGGCTAGTATTTCGTCTGCTGGAACGCCGTCAGGGTTGAGTTGTGTAAAATCGGCAATAGTTTGCCAATCTCCCTCGTCGCCCACCGGGTTAATCTGAAATATCGGCTTAGATCGTTTAACTACCGTGAAGCTCTGGCCTTGGGCAATAGCCTCGATATATTTTGGGAACTGTTCCCGCAATTCTTTGAGGCTAACTGTGTTGTTGGGTGTCATCTTACTCATGCCACGAAGTTTAACTTAACGTTAACCTGTAGTCAATGCCACGGATATTAACAGACATACGCGCGGGGTTTGGCTTAGGCTGGAGTATAGGTATTACTCGCTAGCTTTGCTATGATATAAATCATGATTACTGTCATCATCGCGGGAGGGAGTGGAACGAGGCTGTGGCCGCTATCTACGCCGGATTATCCAAAACACCTGCTGAATGTTAATAGCGATGATAAATCTCTTTTGCAGCATACCTACGAGCGTGCCAAAACAATTAGTAACAAAGTATATGTGATTACAGAGGCTGGGCACGCCCACCATATCAAAGACCAGCTACCGGAGCTTGATGATGACGCCTTTGTGATTGAACCTGCACGGCGCGGCACAGCCAACTGCTACTTAGCGGCTATTAACCATGTAAAAAAACGCCATGATGAAAACGAGGCAATTGCTATGCTTTCTGCCGATCACTTTATACGTGACACGGTTGGGTTTGCGCATAGTTTTAAGGTTGCTTCAGATGTTTCTGAAAAAGAAGGCCGGATTGTACTGGTCGGAGTGGAGCCTGATCACCCGGCAACTGGGTTTGGCTATATCCAGAAGGACGGCATATTTGACGAAGACAGTCTGGTTTATAGTGTGCACTCATTTAAGGAAAAGCCAGACTATAACACGGCTCTTAAATTCATGAAGAGTGGTAAGTACCTATGGAACTGTGGGTATTTTGTCGGCTCCGTTAAAACGTTCAGCAATAAAATAAAGGCAGCCTCTCCAGTTTTGCAGAGTAATTTAACCAAACTCAAGTCAGCCAAAGATCGCGCCGAATTTGAAAAGATATATCTAGATTTTGATAATGATGCCATAGAGTTCGCATTAATGGAAAAACTAGACGATTTACTTGTGGTGCCGGCTACTTTTGACTGGATGGATGTAGGTTCGTTTACTGATTTACATAAAGCAGTCGGAGCCGACAAACAAGGCAATTATGTGGGCAGCGGCTCGGTAGAGTTAGAAGGCGTAGAAAACTCATATATCGAGAACCATGAAGAAAAGCCAGTGGCAGTTATTGGTTTGGACAATATAGTGGTGGTTAACACCAAGAGCGGTGTGTTGGTTGCTCGCAAAGACCTCGGCCAAAAAGTCGGCGAAGTAGCCAAAAGAATCGCCAAGAAAGATTCCGATTGAAGTATAAAAAAAGCCAGCATCGGCGGTCGGTCGAAACCTTAGGCCTATCTGGCAATGGTGATAAAAGGATTATAACGAAAAAGAGTAAAAAAAGCAGCACTAAGCGAAAGGGAGAATCAAGCAAATGAAGAAAGTTATCGCGTTTGATCTGGACGATACGTTAGCAGTCACAAAATCACCAATTACTGACCGAATGGCGGAGCTGCTGGGCGAATTATTAGAAACGCATCAGGTTTGTGTGATTTCTGGGGGCAACTTCGAACAATTTAAAAAACAAGTGGTAGACAACTTGCCAATTGAGCACCACTTGTTACTTAACATGCACCTTATGCCGACATGTGGCACACGGTATTATCGGTTTAACGACATCAAGCAAGAATGGGTCTGTGTCTATGCTGAGGATATACCGGAAACCGACAAGAAGCGGATAATTGACGCGTTATTTTATGCAGCAGAAGAAACCGGCTATCTAGAGAAGGAACCGTACGGGGAGATTATAGAAGATCGCCAAAGCCAAATAACCTTTTCTGCCTGTGGCCAGCAAGCTCCACCAAAAGTGAAATATGCCTGGGATCCTGACATGAAAAAACGGATGAAGATACGTGAAAAAATTGCACCGGTGCTGACGGACTACGAGGTCCGGATTGGCGGCACGACTTCAATTGACGTCACCAAACCTGGCATTGATAAAGCTTATGGCATGGAAAAACTTATGAATGTACTAGAAGTGGGCAAAGAAGAAATATTATTTGTGGGCGACAAATTAGAAGAGGGTGGAAACGATTATCCAGTTAAAACTATCGGCATAGAGACTATTGCGGTTGAAGACTGGGAAGATACAGCGTTGGTAGTTGAAACAATAATCAAAAGTACGCGATGATGTCCAAAGAAGAACTAAAGCAAGTAAAAACTGAGCTTATTGAAGCGAAGGGCTACCGCATTGCCGATGTAGATGAGGAAAAGCCGTGGGGGGCGTATTTTCGGCTGGCTGATGATTGTGCAGAGCAGTTTGTGGAAGAATATTTTCCAGGCAGAACCGTAGAGGAGCTAGGGCAAGGCGGCAGTTTAAGCCCCAAGTTTTTGGTGTTTGAACCGGGTAAAAAACTGAGCCTGCAGTATCACCATAGACGGGCTGAAATATGGCGGGTTATCTCTGGTACATTAACCGCAGCTATCTCTGATACCGACCAAGAGGGTGAGTGGAAAGAATATACTGCCGGCGAAGAATTATCCTACGGAGCTGGTGTGCGTCACCGCGCCGGAGCACCAGAAGGGGGTGAATGGGTGGTTGTAGCCGAAATCTGGCAACACACTGACCCAGACAACCCAACCGACGAATCAGATATAGTCCGCCTAGCCGATGACTTCGGCCGCGCATAAGTTTAGCCAGACATTCATTGAATAGTTGATAGATAATAATTGCTATTTGAGACAGGAAGTTGTTACAAAGAACGTCCTTGTACAGTGGGGTTTAGATTGACAAAATGCAGGCATGCATGCTATCATGCCTGCATGAATACAAAGCAATACACTGTCCGAAATATCCCAAGTAAAGTTGACAGATATCTACGCAAGCGTGCACAGCTAAGTGGCAAGAGCTTAAACCAGGTTGTGATTGATGAACTGTCCGAACGCGCTGGCATGCCTTCAGAAAGTTTGGCGGATTCACTGGACTGGTTTATTGGCAGTGGCACAATCGAAGATGCCTCCATACAGGCCATTGAAGATAAGGACGCTCACCAAAAGCAAACTCTACGCAAACAGTGGGATAGCGAGGGTAAGTAACATGCTGATTGACACAAACGTATATAGCGCGCTGAACAAAGGTCACCAGGCGGCTGCCAGGCTTATAGGTGCACAGCAGTCAATATATGTGCCAGTGGTGGTTGTCGGGGAGCTACGGTACGGCTTTGCGTACGGGACTAAGCAGGTTGAAAACGAGGAGCAGCTGAACCGGTTTATTGCGAGTACAGCGGTTGAGTTATTGTATATTTCGCACAAAACCACCGAGTTATATGCCGAGCTGGCTGCTTATTGCCGAAGGTCTGGCAGGGTATTGTCAGACAATGACCTATGGATTGCAGCGTTAGCTCAAGAGCACGGCCTAAGCCTTGCGACTTATGACAAAGATTTTGAAGTGCTAAGAAGCGAGTTTGGCTCTCGTCTTAAGATACTCTAGCTAAGAACTGGTAAGTTCCACAAGGTTGTTCCTGTTGCGGGGTAAGTTAACGTGGTATTATATAGCTACGGTAGTTAAAAAATAAAAATGCTACGAAAAATAATCTGGAAACCGAGTATAGCTGGTCTGGCCTGCAGTCTGTTCATTCTGATGGGCGGGGTTGCCTATTCTAATCAAACCCCTAGGTTGGCTGAGGAGCAAACAGTTATTGTGCAAGGCGAGTTGTCGGAGGCTTCCAATAAACAGATTGGTAAGACGGATTATCATGCCGTGACAGCTAATATTGCCAAGAGTTTAAAAGCAACCAATAAAGTTCAGCAAATATACGCGGCGCAGCAGTATCGTTCCATGACCGATGATCCGCTAGAACCGCAAGATTACCTGACGTTACTTGATGCGGCCAGTTTGTGGGAAGAAACAACCGGCAGCGATCAAGTAACTGTTGCAGTTCTTGACGCCGGCGTGGCGTTTGAGCACGAGGATTTAATTGACAGATGGTTTATTAATGAACCGGAATACGGCCTCACTGCATCTGAAGGCTCAGAACCAAACTGTACAAGCCGAGGGCTCGAGCTGGATAAAAGCTGTAACAACCTTGATGATAGCGGTAATGGCTTGGTAGATGATTGGCGTGGCTGGGATTTTGCGAATGATGATAATGACCCGGCTGCCGGTACAACTAACCCTGATGGCGATGCAGTCAGTCACGGAACAGCGGTAACTGGCATGGTTGGCGCCACTGGAGATAATGGCGTTGGCGTAGCGAGTGTTAACTGGAATACCAAGATTTTACCGATCCAAATATTTAATGATGATGGTGGTGCAACGACGGTAGAGTTAGCTGAGGGGTTGGCTTACGCCATAGACATGGGGGTAGATGTTATTAATATGAGCTTAGGAACAGCATCCGAAGATCCGGTTATAGAAAGCTTGCTAGAGGATGCACAAGAAGCTGGGATTATCGTTGTGGCAGCTGCCGGTAATTGTGGGGGCACAAATTATGAAGATAACGGCTGTACTTACCGTGGGCAAATGCTTTTTCCGGCAACCAGTGAGCTCACTATAGCTGTTGGTGGCACGGACATAAGCGATCAGCAAGCTAGCTTTAGCAGCGAAGGAGCTATGATGGATATAGCAGCACCAGCGACCGGCAATATCCGAACAACTCTATATAATCAAAATGATGAATCGGGTGCATACAGCGGATCGATATCGGGAACCTCGTTTGCGGCACCGATTATGTCTGGTATGGCAGCTTCGTTGGTGGGACTTTTGCCAGAAGCTGAACCGCAAGATATACGATCAATGCTTATAGATAGCACTACCAAGCCAAGTGATATGAGCGGTGCGGCTCATACAGATAAGTTTGGATTTGGCCGGTTAGAGCCGACCGATGCGGTAATACTTGCCCAAAATTGTTCTCAACCGCGTCTGTCGGAGGATATTAACTGTGATGGAGTGGTGGATTTATTAGATTTATCAAATTTAGCTAGCCAGTGGGAGATAGAACGAACCGGCCGTAGCGATATTAATGGAGCCGGCATAACAGATTTATTAGATTTATCGTTGCTAGCGAGTAGCTGGGGAGAATCACTATGATGGTTAAACGCTTATTGTCTGCGGTGGCGATTTTAGTACTCCTAACTAGCGTGCTGATGCCAACTAAAACGCAGGCTGAAACTGCCAGTGTATTCGTGTCTCCGAGTAGTAGCAGCGTTACGAAGGGTGACAAAATTACCGTACAGGTGAGGGTCAATAGCGGTACAGATCCGATGAATACTGCTCAAGCCCGGCTTAATTTTGATAGCTCCAGGTTGCAATATGTCAGCTACTCATCCGGCGCATTTACAACTCCAGTAGCTACAAACCAAACCAGCAGTAGTTTTGAGTATGCCGGAGCCTTGCTGGGCTCAACTGTATCTGGCAACCAATTGATATTTAGTGTGACGTTGAAGGCAGTTGCAACCGGTACGGCTAGTTTATCGATCAGCAACGCCCAGGTAGCCAACGCCGGCGAAAGCTTTACGCTATCTACAAGTGGCGGCTCGATATCAATAACTTCAGACTCGTCCGGTGGTTCGTCCGGTGGGAGTGATTCAACGACCAGCAGCCCGCCGACCAGTTCTTCACCAAGTGGTGGGCAGCAAACCCAAACATCACCAGAGCCAGTTGAGCCACCAAAATTTGTTGGTGAGCCGGAGTTTGAGCAGACCCAGGGTACAATCCTGGTCAAGCTAGAAGCTGACAAACCAAGCAGCTTACGAGTAGGATACGCTACCGGAGACGACGAACAAGAGATTGTTTGGGAGCGTGATGAAAAGACAAAGCATGAACTTCTGGTAGGTAAAGACCAGCCGCTTCAGGCCGGAACCAAATATAAGTTGCAAATAAGACTCACCGACACAGATGGCAATCACTCTGACACAAAAACAGCTAGTGTGCGCACTAAGGGAGTAACCTTTAAAGTCAAAATACTCGACCAAGACGACCAACCACTTGTGGATCATCCAGTAGAACTGCATTCTGAGCCGTTACAGGCAACCACAGATGATGCAGGTTATGCCACGTTCGAAGACGTGACGCCTGGTAAACACACGCTGGTGTTTGAGATAGATGGTATAACTATGCGCCAGCCGGTTAAGGTTGGTCAGCCACTTGTGGCGGCTGGTGAAAACGAAGACGAGACTGGCTCAACTGCAACCGTACGTCTGCCATTTGGACTTGCGCAAACTGAGCAGGCTACACCGACGATTAGGTGGGATATTGTAGGGTTAGCTGGAATTACTGGAGCCGGGCTGATGTTTGTCTTGCAGACCCGTGCGGCCAGGCATTTTTTATGGACTGGCGTAAAACGCTTTAAGAGCTTTACATTATCTGGATTGCAGCATATTCATAAACGAGCGTAGTCGACACTGTTTATACGTGTTTATCTATGAATGATTTAAGGCTTTCTCGAAAGCTTGACGCCTTAAATTTTTGTGCGTGTTTGGCAATAGTTTTTGAGTCGAAATCACTGGGCTTGAAATTCTTAATTGCAGTCTTAAGTGACTCCACAGATTGTTCGTTAAAGAATAATCCAGTTTTGTCCTCAATAACATAATCAAGCGCACCACCAGCACGGTAGGCAATCACCGGTGTTCCTGCCGCCATGGCTTCTACCGGCGTGATACCGAAATCGTCGTCAGCCGCAAAAATAAATGCTTCGGCTGAAGCCATCGCCCTGGCGACTTCCTTATCATTGGCATTAGTTCTAAACGTAACGCTCGAGCCAGCTAGTTTTAGTAGTTTGTCGTGTTCGGATCCACTGCCAATGACGACAAGAGGTATATCAAGCTCTGTGCAAACTCGCACGATAATATCGGTTCGCTTATAGGGTACTTGTCTACCAACGGTGATAAAACCCTTGCGGGTTTTTGGAAGATGGTAGCTGGAAGATGGTAGCTGGAAGCGATCGACATCTACTGGGGGATGCACTACAACACTGTCACGTTGGTAGGATTTTTTAATTTCGCTTTGGATGTTGGTTGAGTTCGCAATAAAATAATCAACTTTTTGGGCTGCCGCATAATCCATAGCTCGGAGCGGCTTGACCAGTATTTTTAAACCAATACGAACGAGTGGATTGAAAATTCCAAAGCCCGGTTCCTGGATGTATCCATGGTATTTACGCCAGTAAAACTGGGTCGGGCTGTGACAATAGCAGATGTGCGTAGTGCCTTCTGGCCTACAGATATAATTGGCTTCACCATTGCCCTTGCTGCTAATGATTAGGTCGTAACCGTCTAGTTTTAAACTTTTAAACCACCGAGCCCGCAGTACAGGCAAAAATTTACGTAACTTGGAAAAAGGCCAATGCTGCAAATATCCCGTAATAACTTTGTTATCGAGCTTATTCCGCCACTCTTTGGTGGCGTATGAAGTGTAAATCGGCGCATCGGGGTACATCCTGTGCAGTTCAAGCACCACCCGTTCAGCACCGCCGCCAACGAGCCAGTCATGAACAATAGCAACTCGAGGTGAGTTGGTAGTTGGTAGCTGGTAGTTGGTAGTTTGGTCTTTCATGTACGTATCGATTTCATCAAGGCATTTAGTAGTTTTTGGCATACGACAGTCTGTCTTAGGAGTTTTGCTAGCTCGCCGTCATTGATGTAGTCAAGTTTATGAGAAAGATAATAAAAATTCTTAGACTCTAGCAAAGATCCATACGCTATCGTGTAAAAGTTCAATTTATCTTTCTTGGTCTGCCTACCAAAGCCCTCTGCGATATTAGCAGACACAGATGTTACGGATCTTTTAAGTTGGCTCGTGAGTCCAAAAACTTCTTCTTTCGGGAAGGTTTTACATACGTTATAGCTTTCAACTGCAAGAGTCTGCGATTCTTGCCACACCGTTAAATCTTCGAATGAGGCTAATTTCCCAACTACCATCTACTAACTACCATCTACCATCTTATTTGGCTCCAGAGCTAGTAAGTACTGCGCGGAGCGTGCGTAGAATAATGCTGATATCAAGCCAGAAGCTCCAGTTCTGTACGTAGTACATGTCTATTTTGCGTCGTTCTTCAAAACTTATATTGCGCCGGCCGGATATTTGGGCGAGTCCGGTTAAACCTGCCTTTACGCTTAGAATATCGTGTTTTTTAGCATACGTATTTAGTTCTTGTGGCACTAAAGCACGCGGTCCAACCAGACTGATGTCGCCGCGCAAAACGTTAAAAAGCTGAGGAAGTTCGTCTAAGCTCGCCCGTCGCATGAATCGCCCAAAGGCTGAGGTACGCGGATCACTCGGGATATAGTCGCCGTTCTCTCTGTATATTTTAATGAGCTCAGGTTTACCCATAACCTTAAAAGCCTTTTCGGGGCTCATACCGCTATATTTTTGCTTGTGTGTGCGTAATTTGTAGCAGGTAAATTCACGATTAAACCTAGTGAGACGAGTTTGCCGGAAGATAAAACCGCCTTTGGGGTCAAAAATAAGTAAACTAATCAGGCTCAACAACATGAGCGGGGAAGTTATAATTATCAACATGATGCTCGCAAAAACGTCAAATAAACGTTTGGCAATGCGACCCCAGCCAACAATCTGTGTCTGATGGACGGCTATCATGGGCAGGTCTGCAAACAGGTCAACCGTAATGTTGCCAACAAATAAATCAGTATTACCTGGTACAAACCGATAGGTTATGTGATTTTGCTGAGCAAAGGCCATGATTTTGTTGTTTTTATTTTGGTTTTTGTATAGTTCGGTTTGAATAAGACCGTGTGGCAACTCTGGCAAAGCCTCAATCGCCTCTTCAAACGAGCTAAAATAGGCGATACCGCTGGCTTTGCGTCCAACAATACCAAGCACGCGCATACCACTATGACGAGTATCATTAATAGTATCGGCTATGTGTTCGCTAGAAGCAGTGTTGCCAATAATAAGTACATTACTGATGCCGATTCCATACTTAAACAAAAGCCGCCGGAACATGCGCATCAAGCTGCGTATAACCAACAAAAAGCCAAAGCTGAGCACCAGACCATAAACTGCTACTAGACGTGCTGGAAAGAACTCTCCTTCGAGAACAAAATCGTAGCCAATGATTACTAATATGCCCAGAAACGAACCGATAAGCAGACGGCCAATCTCGGTAAAGCGTTTTTCGTAGACATTTTGGTTATAAAGCCCAATAAACGCATGGACGAGTAGCCATAACGGCAATATTGCCAGAAAAGCATACAGGAAACTAAAGGCTGGGATTTGCTCGATGAGAGGGCGCGGATCCCAGCGGACACGGAGAATATAGGCGGCACTAAAGGCACCGGTTATAGCAACAGCGTCAGCGATAATCAGCAAAAATGAGTAGGCTAGTGAGGCGTTATTTTTCATTAGAAACCACTCACCATTCTTGTCTGCCGCCCTGCGGAGCAGGTTGCGCCACAGTAATTCTTGATGCCTGAGTACATTTTCAATTGCGCTACTTGCTCACCGTACTGTTTGTATGGTTCAGTGCGCCGCTCATTGAGAAATACGTCCATGCATTCAAGTGAGTATTTTCTAATCATGTCTGTATCTATTGTATCACCGCAGAAAGCATATCTGATATACTGAACCCTGTACAATTTCGCTCTTACTTAAAACCCTACTGCTCGTTGTTCGTTTACGGAAAGTGTACAGGGCAAGCAAAAGAAGAAAATAAACATGCGAATACATTTGCGTAAAAAAGACAAAAAAGAAGCCAAACGCTTTGTCGAGTACATGATTGGCGGTGGTGCTCAGTTTTGGAGTGGGTATTTGGCGTTTGCGCTGTTTGACCTACTTGGGATGCCGTTTTGGCCAAATAAGTCACTGGCCTATTTTATCGGTGTCACGGCTAATTATGGGTTGCAACGTTTTTGGGTATTTGGCCGCAAAGGAATCACCAAAAAGCAGATTGAAACATCAGCCACAAAATTTTACACGTTAATGTTTGTAAATTTTTTAATTGATTTGGGAATTGTCGGCGGTCTGCGCGAGCTAGGTCTGACCCCATATCTTGGGCAGTTTGTTAGTGCCGGGTTCTTTACATTGTGGAACTATTTGATATTTAAGTTTTGGGTGTTTGCTCGTAAAAAGAACATTATTAAACCAAAGCCCAAGAAAAAGAAGATGGTGGTGAGGTTATAATGGGGAGTACACAGTACACAGTACACAGTACACAGGGATGATATATGGTAAATGATAAATCACAAGACAAATCTGATGGCAAAGTGCTTCCAACCAAAAAACAGCGCGAGTTGCTAACGTTTATTGACGAATTTATTAAAGAGCACGGTTATAGCCCAAGTTATCGTGAGATTATGAGTTCGCTCAACTATAATTCTGTTGCTACGGTGGCGTTGCATGTTAATAACTTAATTAAACGTGGACATCTGCATAAACGCGATCGTTCGGCTCGCTCACTGGAAGTGGTTGAATCAGTTGACGATGAGCCCAAACTCAAAAACAAATCAGTTGCACCAGCAGAGGAAAAGTGGCTCATACAAAAAATCGAGTATTTCTTTGATGAGGCGGAAAATTCCGGGCAGCTCACGCAGGCGCAAATCGACGAACTCTACGTGTTAATTGGTGCGCTTAAAGTCTTGGGATTGGAAGGGGCTGCGCACAGTTTTATGCCGCGACTCACAGCAGTCAGAAAACGGCTCGGTGAATAGGCTATCTGGTATAGATATCTCTACGGGTGAAGCCAATAATCCCGGCAGCAGCCATGACAAACCCTGCTACAAGTAACCATATAAGCGGCAAGAACTGAATATCGTTTGATGGGGCTAGTGGTACATGCGTAAACGGCGATAAGTTTATTACCCATTGGGGCAGTTTTAAGAGTACGCCCAACTGATTTATGAGAAGGTAAATAACAAACACGCCCCATGTAACTCCCAGAACATATCGTGGCAGTAGTCCGAAGAGCAATATCATGAATGCTCCAAACGCTACTAGCGCCGGTATCTGTACCATGGTAGAGGCAGTCAGTCGCCATACGTCTGACGCAGTTGCATCACCAGCTATCATGAACGAAACGCCGGCCAAAAAACCAAAAGTCGTCAACAACAGGACAGTACCGACTAGCGCAACAGTAACGTGGCTTAGCAACCAGCGAATACGACCGGTCGCCGCACCGAATAGTGATTCTGCATAGCCGTTTGTTTCCTCGCTCCGTAGACGCAGTAGTGCTTGCAGGGTATACCCAGCGGCGATTAAGGCTCCGATATTAAACATAGATGAGAAGAATATGTCCGTCACATTACCACCTGCCGAACCTAGGTATTCTAAAAAGGCCTCGTTGTCAGCCAGCAAGTCGCTAAATTCTACCGCCATAAACCCGGCTAACAACCCAAATACTATGTAACCGATTAGCCAGCCATACAGAACGCCACGCTGCAGTCGCCAGGCCAACCCAAGTGGGCTTGACAGCCATTGCTTAGCAGTGGCTAGACCTGGGCGAGTGGCGATCAGCCCGGAGCCGACATCGCGGCGTCGCAAGATAAGGACTGCTACACCAAAGCATATAAGACTACTGACAGCCAATAAACCCAGTAACCACCAACGTTGTCCACTAAACGGTTCTACTAGTGTCCCCCAGCCAAACGGCGATAGCCAGGTCGGCCAACTACTACTGGCGCTCAATCCGTCAGGGTTTGCAGTGCCAAACGCATCGCCGACCGCGCGCAACAAGAAAAACGCGCCAATTGTACCGCCCGCCATGCCGTTTGCTCCACGTGTTGTTTCAGCGACTTGCGCAGTAATCGCTGCAACGCCGGCAAAGAATACTCCAATTAAAACCCAACCCGCAGTCATGCCAAACACACCAGATACAGGCAGGTCGCTGCTGCCCGTCAGAATTGCAAAAAGAAGCAGGCCAACTACAACGTTTAATCCAATAACTACGGTTAGAGCTGCGGTTAGTTGCGCGTAGCGGCCAACTATGGCCGAGCCGATGAGCTCTGAGGCTCCAAGCTCTTCATTTTGTCGGGTATGTCGCACTATGGCAAGGGTGCTCATAAACGCAATCAGAATAGCTGTAAAGACAAACAGTTCTACCATGGCGATAGAACCGAGTGTTGGTCCTTGAACTGGCCCGCCAAAAGCACGGGCAATAACACTTGGTGCGGACGTCGCAGCGTATTCCAAGCGTTGTTCTGCTGTTGCATAGAACTCTGTTAAGGCTGGCATACTGCCGCCAGCCATGGCCAAGATTATAAAAATCCACAATGGGAGCTTGATGCGATCGCGTCGTAGTGCTAACCGGATTAACCGCCAGGTTCCCTTCATGTGGCTCGACTTATGCGTCATATCACTTTGCTCGTCGAGCGGAGTTCGCGACCTGGCGGTGTGACGCATAACTCGAGAGCTCATTAGGTTTTTACCCCTGGTTCGTCATCGTAATGGCGCAAGAATAATTCCTCAAGCGTTGGTGGGTGGCTGGTGATGGCTCGAATATTTAGTTTGGTTAGTTTCTCCAGAGCTTTATCTAAATCTGCCGGTTCAACTTCAAACTCAACATGATTATTTTTGCTACGCAAGTTATGAACCCCTTTGATTTTCTCAAGTCCTGTGACAGGCTTTTCTGTTTGAGCTTTGATAGTGGTGCGGTGTAAATGACGAAGTTGGTCAAGCGTGCCAGTTTCTACGGTGCGTCCTTCGCGGATGATGGTGACGCGGTCACATAGCGCTTCGACTTCTGCCAAAATGTGGCTCGAGAGTAGCACTGTTTTTCCAGAGCGTCTGAGGGACTGGATTTCTTCCTGGAAAATTGACTCCATAAGCGGGTCAAGGCCGGATGTTGGTTCGTCCAGAATGTAGAGTTCTACGTCTGAAGCCAAACCAGCGACCAGCGCTACTTTTTGGCGGTTACCCTTAGAGTAGGTGCGGAACTTCTTTTTTGGGTCAAGCTGGAAAACATCAATCAGATGAGCTCGACGCTTTTTATCCAAACCACCCCGTAAAGCCCCTATCAGGTCGATCGCCTCGCCACCAGACAGGTTAGGCCATAAATTAACGTCGCCTGGTACGTAGGCTAGCCGACTATGCAAGTTGACAGCTTTATCCCACGGATCCTGCCCAAATAGCGTGGCAGTACCCGATGTTTTACGCAGTAAGCCAAGCAATACGCGAATAGTCGTGGATTTTCCAGAGCCATTTGGTCCCAAAAACCCATGAACTTGCCCTTGCTCAACGGTTAGATTGAGATTATCCAGTGCCTTAAATTTGTCAAACTTCTTTGTAAGCCCCCGTACTTCAATGATAGTGCTTTTGCTCATGAATATATTTTGTCAAATTGGCCAGTAAAGGGCAATGATCCAAGTCACATACCCCAAACAAGGTTAGACCTTGTTGCAAGGTCTAACCTTGCAAAGGTGGAGGTGTGACGGAGCTGGGCTTAGAATATAAATTTTATTGGTGTTGGGCGTGTTACTAGCTTGTATACTGGGCGGGTGAGTATTATTGAAGCGATCATTCTCGGCTTAATCCAAGGTCTTACTGAGTTTGTGCCAGTATCAAGCTCTGGTCACCTGTTATTGATACAGGATGTCTTTGGATCAGAGATAGGTTTAACATTTGATGTGGCTCTTCATATCGGCACGCTACTTTCATTACTGCTAATTTTTCGCCGAGATATTGTGGAGCTGACCAAGGCCTTATTTAAGCGCAGTGAAAAAACCGGGCTGGCAATTTTGCTAGCGATTGCTACAGTGCCGGCGGTGATTGCCGGTACATTATTACAAGAAGCGGCTGAAACAACCTTTCGTTCGCCAATAATCGTGGCAATCATGCTGATACTTGTTGGTGTCTTGATGCTAGTGGCGGAACGTTGGACGGTGCGGCATCAAAATAAAAATGCGCTTGAGCATGTATCTTGGCGTCAAGCAGTGATTATTGGAACAGCTCAAGCAATAGCAATTATTCCGGGCACATCACGTTCCGGTAGCACTATTACGGCCGGTTTATTTGCCGGGCTAGACAGAGTAACATCTACCAGGTTTTCATTTTTACTAGCTATTCCTGTCATGTTGGGAGCCACACTTAAAGTTATGTTGAGTGAGTACAGTATGGGCTTGGTTGCAGATACCCCAGGCATTTTTATAATTGGTGTGATTGTGGCATTTTTGACCGGCTTATTTGCCATACGGTTTTTGCTGAGCTTTTTATCCAGGCACAGTCTCGCTACTTTTGCGTACTATCGCATGGGGCTCGGCGGTATTGTCTTATTGCTGGTTCTCATCTAAACGCGCGTTCGTAAATCAGCCGGCTGAATATTATAAAACCGATTTGCAGTACCAGAATTATTACTAAAATGATGAAACGTTTTTTCTCACTCATCCTGTAGTAGATCTCCAAGAAATTACATTTTTACTGTACAGAAATTGTCGGCAGATTGCTTCTTTATAGCTGCGCTTACCTCTACGGCATATTTGCGAAGCAACTTGGAGGTTCACTGCGGGACTCATAACACATTTTCCTTATAGGAAATATTTAACATTGTCCATTTGTCATTAGCCATTAAAATACCATTGTTCATTTCCCAGACACGGAAAAACATTTGATAATTGGCAAATGAAAATTAAATATTAAACGTAAAATGGTAAATGACAAATTCATAACTCGGTTACCTACAGTAAATCAGCAGTAACGACCAATCGATTAACCGGATTCCAGAGTGGCGTGCACGTATATAGCGTTAAACGGGGATTTTCTGTCGGTGCCTCTACTTCTATGGCTGAAGCGTTGACAGTTTTTACTTCGTCAATCTTATAAAGGTATTCGCTTCCTTCCCAATAAATCGCTAGTTTTTCACCGATTTCTACTTTGTTTAGGTTATAAAAAACTGCTGGAGTTGAATAGGTAAACACGTGCCCGGCCAAAACGGTGTTGCTGGCAACTGTAGGGTTGGCGGTGTTTGGTCGGCGCCAGACACCTTCGCTTAAGGTTGACTTGGTTGGTCCCTCGTGTATTTATTTATCTAGCATGATAGATGGGATGACTAGCCTATTTTCGCTGGGGATATTGTCTGACGGTTGGTCGGTATTTTCTGTCTCATCGGATAATCGCCCGCCGTAAGTGGCCGGTTGGCTAAACTGCTGCCGCCACATATATGTAAGCGCTGGAATAAAAGGCGACACAAAAATAAACAAAGCGACCACAATATTGGCAACCAATAGTCACTTGTTGTAGCGAGAAAAGTTCTGTAAGTATGGTAAAAGTGAAGGAGAGTTCATTTTTTATGAAATTTCTTTGGTTTGTTGATTTTCGGGGCGAATAACCGGCAGTTTACCGTGTTCGTCGTACACATAATAATGGCTTGGATCGTTTTCGGATTGGAGCGCTTTAATTGCTTGCATGGCATCGGTCAGTTCAGGGTTTGTACGAAGGCTTCTAGGGTTCGGCGATAACTTAACCTGAATATTGTTTGGATCTAGCCTCGCGCTTCCAACATATGTTAATCCTTCTTGTGTGAATTTTAGTACGCCGTCGTTTGCTCTGCCTATGACTATAGTACGTTCCTGATCTTCTTCAGGGATGGATAAGCCAGACTCAGAATAGCTATAGCGTGTTGTATCGAGCGGTTTATTGACAGTGCCACTGATAGCGGTAAAAAGCAAAGCTGCTTTGCCGATTTTTGCACTACGTTTTAACCGTTTTTCAAGACCGTGTTCCACCATCATTTCATTAAACTCGGAAATAGCATGGCGTGGTGTTGATAAACGGCCTTTTCCGGATGCCGGACGCGGAATATTTAAATAGGTTTCATCAGTCGCCATGGCAATAACTTCTGTTGCTGGAACAATTCCAGACGGTAGTTTTACGCCAAGGTAAGTAATCATCTTGTTGGCTATTAGGCTCGTGTCAAAATCATGGCCGCTTCTTAAAAGATTAGAACGAGACCTTACTAGAATCAGGGCTATGTCAATTAGTTCGTCATGATCGGTGGCAACAAAGGCGTTTTGACGACTATCTAAAGTTGCCCCGATGTTTTCTAGTGCTTGATGGTTCTCGTCAACAGCTTGGGCAACCTTCGGGTATCTATTATCAATTCCAGTAGCAATTTGGTCAGTTACAGCTCCATCTAGCGGACTGCCCTTAATAGTATGCGCAAAAGTACTTTGATATTCATATTTGTCAGGATTGTGGGGGAGTAGCTCAAAAATATCAGACCGAGTTCTGGCGTGTTCTGTCGCCCACATCTGCAAATCTTCCTGCATCTGACTGGCGTGTTTGCTGATATATTCCATGATATATATAGCGTAATACTCCTTGCCGGTAAAACATAATGCTATAGGCAAAAAATACTACATGTGGTGTAAGGGTTTTGCGTTATACTACTAGAAGATTAGTAAATTAAATATACAAATCCGGAAGCCTGTGAGAACCAGGCACTGTGCCGCAACTGTGATGTCGCCAACGAGCGAATAAGTCAGACACGGAAGTAAAAGCCTCCCGAGCAGGAGCAAAGTCTTTTTGAGGATATGAAGACCCTCTGCTCGTCTACTCGGGAACGCAGAGGGTTTTAAATTGCAGACACTTGAACTAACAAATACTCATAGACTCGCATCCGATGTGTGTCCAGAGTTGATTGAGATCGCCGACTACCGACGGAATCATCTGGTTGGCTCCATTGCACTGGCTGGTAGCGCGGAGATTTGCGAGGTACAAGAACCTAACCCGACAACTCTGCTGGCTAATTCACAGGAAGCGGCACTCGGCTCGGCTGATGCTTTGCGGCGGGTGCGTAGAAATGTCAGCACAGATGTGGCTGAGCGGCTCTTCAAATCTGGGCATATTACGGTCGTACCTCTTGAACGTACACAACGTGGGCTCGAACAAAATGGTGTTCCAATGGCACATATTCACCAGAACACTTTAGAACACATGCCGTTAAATAATATCATGCAAAACCGAACCCACCGAGAGCTTGGCAACATATTCTTGTTTGAAGAAATGGATACAGCTGGGTTGTTAGAAGAGCATGATGTTGTGGTTATGTCTGCTACGCCGACAGATACCAAAACTCGCCAAGAATACAATTTCTTTACTGATACCGATTCATTGTCAGTTCAATACCTAAAAAAGACGGGCGAAAGCACTTTTGACATGGAGACTGCAATGGTAGCAGGTAAGGTTTCGCCGAATGCATCACGTCATGATTTGCGTGCGGTGAAGCAGCTACTAGAAGAAGCAGGCATGGAGCAAGCCTATTTTGACGAGAATGAGGCGCTTTCGTTTGTCATGCTTGTACCAAAAACAGCAACCAGCGGGGTGCATACCGTTGTTGAGAGGATCGATGGAATTATTGGTGGGACGTTCTTTGGCGAAGCTAAACCAAGCCAGGATTATTACACTTACCGAGAGGTTTGTATGACACGCGAGCAGCAGTTTGACGGTCTAGTCGATAAAATCACTCGCCAGTTATTAGCCGAAGCGCATACATTTAAGCGCCCTTATGATGCGATTGAGCGACTAGATCAGCTTTCAAGCAAGTATTGTATTGAGCGTGCCGCTCTAGATAATACGATTGATATACGCGTGTTTGGACATGCGGCGATAGCAGACTTAGAGCAGGCGCGCAGGGCTTTTGAGCAGGGTGACATTCAGGTTGCGGACAACTATCTAAGTATTGCAAAAACCAAAAGTACCGATAGCTCTTGCCCACTATTCAAAGAAGGTGAAGAATCTGATCCAGGTAGTGATGACAAAGACTGTGAGTTTATGTCAAAGAAATGTCCAATTTGTAAAGCAGAAAACGTAAAGACTGTAGTTAAAAAAATTGGAAGTTCGAAGAATAAGAAACTCATCACAGGCAGCTGTGGATGCAGGAAGATTGAAAGCTCATGAACAAAACCGGATTAACTAAACAACAATACGAACAAATGGTTAATGATTGTGATAATAAGTGCGTTATTACAGACGACATGTTAAAAGCAGACCCAAATCTCATGAAATGCGTGCGTTGCCCGTTTTGCACTGAAACCGTGGATGCAATTCTGACAGATACGCAAATAATTTGCCCAAAGTGTCACGCTACCGCAAAATTACAGTAAAATAATTATGATGGACAAAACCAGCAGCACAGACCAAAACCAAACCGATAGGCGTTCACCCGAACTTTTCTGTGATGCCTGTGGCCACTACCCAATTGAGCCGGTGCACGGGCACTATGTCTGCCCGGCTTGCCGTCAGCCGACCAAATGTTGCGAGGGAATGCCTCTAGATGTTTAAGACTTCTAAACCACAACGGATAATATTATGAAGCGAGTCGGTATATTTTCTGGCACTTTTGATCCGGTTCATAGGGGTCATGTGCAGTTTGCACACGATGCAATTAAATGGTGCAGCCTCGATAAAGTGTTCTTCTTGGTAGAGCCACGCCCGCGTCGTAAGCAGGGCGTAAAGGCCTTTGAGCACAGAGTAAACATGGTGCAACTGGCGATCGCCGACGAGCCTAAGATGGGCGTTATCGTGCTGGATCAGGCTCGTTTTACTCCTCATGAAACACTACCACCGCTTACAGCCAGGTTTAAAGGCGCCGAGCTATCAATGCTAATTGGCGAAGATATGCTAACGCACATGGCGGAGTGGCCACACGTGGAGGATTTACTAAAAAACGTGCAATTCATTATTGGTGTACGAGGTGAACATAACGATATAAATCACCACATAAAAGAAATAGAAAAGGTCAAAGGCCTAGAATTCCACTACAGCGTATTCAGCACGGATTTATCGGATTACAGTTCTTCTAAGGCAAGACTATCATTGCGGCGAGGTCATAAGCCCAGAGGTCTGCACGCCGACGTAGCTGAATATATTGCCGAGAACAAGCTCTATACGTCTACTGGCGGTGCTTCGTAGTGTTTTTGTAGATACTGGATGTGCTTTTCGCGGTGGTGTTTGAACTCGGTTTTATTAAAGCCGTTGCGTTTGATAAATGAGCTAATCTTCTCGCTGCCAATATAAGTCGGCATCATGACGTAGCTGGCGCCCAGCCCATAAAGCTCAGCAGCTTCTCCAGTGCTGTCGGCATGGCAAATAACGACTGAATTAGGATTGTGTTGCTCCAGGTAGCGTAGCAAAAATATGTTAGTAGCGTGATCAGATACCAGTGAAATCACTAATTTAGTTTTTGTCAGATCAAGCTCCTCGAGCAGTTCTGGGTCAGTTACGTCTCCATATAAATATGGTGTGTTTTTGTGGCTTAGGTTATCAATAACCTCAGGGTCATAATCAACCACGATAAAACGTTTTGTTATGGTGGGAAGCACCCGTATAAATTCGCTACCACCTTTTTTATAACCAAACATCACCACATCATAAACGTGTTTGGTTTCGTGATTGTTTTTGACCTTTCGTCGTTCAAACAGCGTCAGGTAACGCTCGAATTTGTTATACAGTCCGTCCGCATAGGTAATCATGTAGGTTGAAACAGCGATTGTAATAAGAGCTACTAGCGTGATAACTGTTACGATTGACTCATCGATTTGCCCGCCGCGCTGGCCTAGGAGCAAGAATATGAGAGAAAACTCGCTAATTTGGGCGACTGTCAGACCTGCTTTAAAGCTGTTGCGTTTGGTGTAACCTAGCAATCCCATGATTGTCATGACGATTATTGGGTTACCGATCAGAACCAGGCTCGACATGGCCATAGCCGGAGCGATATAAGATTGGAAGTTATCTAGATTTAACCGTGAACCCAAGGCAATAAAAAAGACAATCAAGAAGAAGTCGCGCAGTGGTTTGAGTCGTGAGCCAACTTCGGCAGCGTAAGGCAAGTTTGCAAGGGCAATACCGGCAATAAGTGCTCCAACTTCTAGTGAAAACCCGAGTTCATAAAACAAGGTGCCGACACCAAAGCCCCAAGCAATGGCAAATAAAAACAGCATTTCTTGAGAACGAGACAGAAAGTTGGTCATCGGCTTTAGGATAAATCGGGCAACCAAGAATATAGCTAAGCCGAGCAATAAACCTTTTACAGCAAGCCAGCCAAGGTCTTCTAGGCTAAGTCCACCGTGACTGGTTGCCGAAGCAACGACTAACGCTAAGGTGGCGACCACGTCTTGAACAAGTAAAAAGCCGATACTTATCTTGCCGTACAGCTTGTTTTGCTCTTTTTTATCGTTAAGTAGCTTTAAGATGATAATCGTACTACTAAACGACAGCGCGACCGCGATATACAGTGATTCGATGCCACCGTAACCGAGAGCATTGGTTAGCAACAGGGCAAAACTAGCAGTAAAGGTTACCTGTCCAAGGCCAGTAAGCAACGATACTTTACCGACTTCTTTGATAATTTTTGGGTTTAAGCCCAGTCCGACAATAAATAAAAGTAAGGCAATGCCAAACTCGCCCATAAGACCAACCGTTTCAGGTGATTGAACAAGTCCTAAAATTGAAGGTCCGACAATAAGCCCGGTCAGAATATGCCCAATAATTAGTGGTTGTTTTAAGGCGCGCATTATCAATGCGACACCTGTTGCTACGGCTATGAGGAGCGTAATTTCGGTAAAAACGTGATCGGTCATCTTTGTTTTGCAGTTCCTTTTCGTATTACCTTACAACAAGTATAAAATTTTCGCAAAGTGCTTGCGCTTCAGGTTTGTGCTATGTCATACTGTAGCCACTTCATTGTAGCTAGTTACGGCTACGTACGAAGACAAAAACAACCCAATAAACTTCAAAACATTAGTGAAGTTTTTGCTGGGTAAAAATAAAAATGCAGTGTAAGCAGATGGAGTTTTGTTTACGTTTGCAATAAACAGGAGGTTCTTGGCGTGAAGACCGTCAAAATAAAAACGTATCACCGGAAGGGGCAAGCGGTGGAAGTAAAAGTTCAACGCCCAAAGTGGCAGCAGTACCTACACTATTAGACGTTAGAGTCTAGATATTAGAGTGTAGACATTAGGAGTCCGTAGAGCAACAGCTACTGTTTAGCTCGATGGGCTTTTAATAATGCTTTCAGTTGCTTGGTGCAGACCAGAATTTGCTCATCAGCTTGTTGCCAGGCCTCTTCGTCCATATAAGTTAAGTCGATAGAAATCTGGTATTGACTCTCTAGCTCCGATAGCGAACCCAGGGCCATTACATAGAAATGTTCTCTATCTTTAGAGGTGCTTCTCGCAAAACCCTCAGCGATGTTTGACGTTATTGAAACTGCGGCTCGTCTCATCTGTGAAGTAATCCCGAACAATTCTTCTTTCGGAAATGTCTTAGTAGCCTTATACGTGAGTAAGACAAGCCCATGAGCGGTCTGCCAGACCCGTAGATCGCGAAATGACTTCATGGCTGACTCCACGCTCATACCTCTAAACTCTTATCTCCATGCTGGCAACTATTGTTGCTCGGCGACTGCTTCGTCTATGATTTCTCGGAACTCGTCTATGCTGCCAGGCGTATCGATTACTTCGTCATTTACAACAAATGTCGGTGTACCGCTAACACCTAGGTCGCGTCCTGCATCTAGATCCGCTTGAATACTGGCGTTTACTTCGCTACTCCTGACGTCTTCGCTGAATTGCTCCATATCCAGGCCAATTTCTTCGGCATAGCCCTCAAAAATCTCTCCCGGATTGCTGCTTGCATTTGTCTCCCAGGTTCGTTGACGCTCGAACAAAGTGTCGTGCATCTCCCAAAACATTCCCTGTAGGCCTGCGGCTTCAGCTGCTCGGTGTGCTGCCATAGCGTTCTGATGGATTGCTACTAGGGGGAAGTGACGATATTGAAAGGTTACAGTTTCTTCGTATTCCTGCTTGAGTTGGGTGAATATCGGATAGTACTGGCTGCAGGCTGCGCATTCAAAATCACCGTATTCAACTACGGTTACGCCTGAGTTACCTTGGCCATAAGTATGGCTGGTAACTTCACCGCCACTATTGCCGTTTTCTGTATCGCGATTAAAATACAAAAATCCGAAAAATCCGATGACCAAAACAGCCATTACAATCAAAAACTTATTATTCATTATTAGTACTTCTCCCTCTTTTTTCTCATAGTTTGACCATAATATTGTAACATTAGGGTATGGAATTTATTATCGCCATATTACTTGGTTGGTTGTTCTTGCTCACAATCAGCTTGCAGAGAACCTATGCTCACGTTCCGTCACGGGAGTTAAAACGGCGTGCCCGACAGGGTGATGAGTTGGCGGAGGCCTTGCACCGGGCAGCAGCTTACGGTTATTCATTAAGGTTAATTTTGTGGATATTGGTTGGTATATTTGGTGCGATATTTTTTGTTTATGTATCCAGAAGCACTGCCACGTGGTTCGCGGTTTTCGCTAGCGGTGTCGTTATATGGCTTGGTTTTATATGGCTGCCCGCCAGCAACGTTAGTAGTATTAGTCAACGCACGGCAGCCGTTTTAGCACCAGTTTTTGCTTGGATATTACAATATACTCATCGACCGATTAGCTGGGTTGTTGAGTATATTCGGCGACACCGGCCTGTACGGGTCCATACTGGCCTATATGAAAAGGCCGACCTATTAGATTTGCTTGAAAAACAAGAAGTCCAAGCTGATAATCGGATAGAACAATCCGAACTAGAAATTGCAAAAAACGCTATGATGTTTGGCAATAGGTTGGTTCGTGACGCCATGACGCCGCGGAGGGTAGTTAAGACCGTATCAGCAGGAGAAACAATTGGCCCGGTTCTGATGACTGAGCTGCACAAAAGCGGCCACAGCCGGTTTCCGGTATTTGAGGGTGATAAAGACAAGTTTGTCGGTACGTTATTTTTGCGCGACCTAGTAAACGCCAAGGCAGGCGGTAAGGTGCGGGGTAAAATGGTACCAACCGCACTGTACCTACACGAAGATCAGCCGTTGCACGATGCATTGTCCGCAATACTAAGAACTCATCATCATTTGTACATCGTGGTTAATACGTTTGAGGAATACGTCGGTGTTATTAGCATAGAAGACGTACTGGAAAAAATCTTAGGCAAACAAATAGTTGATGAGTTCGACTCTCACCACGACATGCGAGCCGTGGCACGTAACTTGGCAGATAAAGAGCATCAGGCTCACTTAAAATCTGAAAAAACCGCCACTAAAGCTCGCCCCGAGCCAGACGACACCATAGAAGTCGAATAACTGCTTTTGTTTGAGCCAATTTACGGGGGTATACTTTTTACATTGTTAGCTAAATAGGGAACTTATAGTCACAGATTTAGAGATTTTTAAGAAGTAATTTATACTTACCCTGATGAGTCCCGTTAGAAACTACCTAAAACGGGATCCAGTTATAAATAATTAATACAGGAAGACACACCAAGATTGTTTCAAACGGGATGAGAACATTAGCAAGAGACCTAAAAAACCAAACTGGGAAGACAGTATCCATCCAAGGATGGGTTCATAAAAAGCGCCTGCTGGGCGGCCTAACGTTTATAAATGTGCGTGATCGCAGCGGCCTGGTTCAGGCTGTTATTGAAGATAAAGACGAGGTCGAAAAGCTCCGTGGTCTACAGATTGGTACAGTGGTTGCAGTTACCGGGGCAGTAACCGAAGAGCCGCGTGCCCCAGGTGGTGCTGAGCTACACGAGCCTAAAATAGAGGTCTTAGTACCAGTTACAGAAGAGCCGCCAATAGAAATAGACAAACCAATCAGCCACAAGCCTGAGCACCTGGATACACTGTTTGAATACCGCGTGCTGAACGTGCGTAACTTACAGGAGCAAAAGATATTTAAAATCCGCGGCAGCCTGACACGCTATATTCGGGACTTTTTGCAAGAGCGCGAGTTTGTAGAGATCGATACACCAAAATTGATTGCGGGAGCCACTGAGGGCGGAGCAGAGGTGTTTAAGCTCGATTATTTTGATCAAGAAGCCACGTTAGCTCAAAGCCCTCAGTTTTATAAGCAAATTATGGTCGGTGCATTTGAACGGGTGTATGAGATTGGCCATAGCTACCGGGCAGAGCCAAGTGCAACTACGCGTCACCTGACTGAACTTACCATGCTGGATATCGAGATGGGGTTTGTAGACAGCCATGACGAGGTATTAGATTTAGTGGCCGATATGACCAAGAATGTCCTTAAACGAGTCTATGACGAGCACGCCGATGACCTCAAGTCCCTCAACGCACCAGAGCTCAAGCTCACAGAAGACCAAGTCCCACGCTTTACGATTGCCGAAATTCACGAAATGTACACCAAAGCCAACAAGACCGACACGACTGACGAGAAAGACCTCACGCCAGACGAAGAACGCTGGATATCGGACTATGCCCGCAAGAAATTGGGCAGCGATTTGGTTTATGCTACGCATTTTCCGCGAGTTGCCGGTAAGTTTTATCATAAGTTTAATGACGATGACACCGTTGCTTGGGGCGACCTATTGTTCCGCGGCCTAGAACTGGCTACAGTGCCTCTGCGTGAAAACAACTACCAAAAGATGGTAGAACAAATGAAGCAAGCCGGAATGGACGTTAACCACCCAGGGTTTAAGTATTACCTGCAAGCCTTTAAGTTCGGTCTGCCGATACACGGTGGCTGTGGGTTTGGTATTGATCGGCTAGTCCAAAAAACAGTTGGATTAAACAATGTTAAAGAAGCCACGCTATTCCCACGTGACATAAATAGGTTGACTCCATAATGAGAATTTTTATTTTTGGAGACAGTATCGCTCAGGGTTTTTATGACAGCCATGGCGGCTGGGCGGAGCGTATTGCGGCTAAATATCATAGACATGCAGTAAAAAACAGACTAGCCGGCATGGAAGGATCCGCCATAATGGTGTACGGGCTTGGCGCATCTGGCGACACAGCTGACGGAGTCTTAAATAGAATTAAGCCTGAAGTTGAGGCTCGCCAGCTTTGGGAGGACGATGACTTTATAATTATTGCAATTGGTATAAACGATGCGATTCTACGCAAAAATACTCCGGCTATGGATGCCTACGAGTTTCAAGGAAAACTAGAAAAAATCCTTAGCGAAGCGCAAAAGCTTTCGGATAATATTATGTTTGTTGGTCTCACGGCAGTCGATGAATCCAAGACCGATCCTTGGGCGTACAGTACGACAGGCAATCAATGGAAGAACAGCCGCATCAACTTGTTCGAAGACACTATCAAGCAAGTTGCGGAATATGCCGAGGTTCCATTTATTCCAATTCATGACGCGTTTTTGGCAGGTCTTGAACAAGGACATGAATTGTTGACAGACGGGCTTCATCCAAATGACGCTGGCCACAAATTTATCGCGGCCAAGGTAGAGCCATCTATTGCACAATTGATTAATCAGTACGAAGCCAAGTTATAAAATTTTCGAATATCGATAGTTAGACTAAAATAAAATACACCTCCTTTTGCGAAGCAAGTAAGGAGGTGTATTGTTTGAGGTTTTACTTTTTGTGGCCCTCTATGCCCTCACGCATCCGACACTCTTAGCATCCGTTAAACGGGAGGCTCTCGAGCACCAGTGCCCGAAGAGTACAGATAACCATACCTCTAAAGCTACGCCTGTGTTGTAGGAAAGTCAAGTGACACAACGACCCCTGTAAGTACAGTATTTATCCACATGTTAAGAAGTCAATAAAACGTTGTACTATAGTAAAAATTGCAACAATACAGCACCCAAAACTGATTCAACTAGTATTTCAATAGTGAGCACAAAAGTTGCACAACTGATGTCCCCGATAGCTAGGCTCATGGTATAGTGGGATGTATCGTGAGTGTACAAAAAATGACTAAAATAATGCTAATTTTTAGCACCTTTTTGCTTAGCGCGAGCTTGATTTTTCCCACCATGGCGACCGCTCAGCAAGCCACTTCCAATTTTGTCCCAGATACTCAAAGCCCGCAACCTGCCCAGACACCTTTGACCCAACAACATGGCGGGCTACAAACTCAAAACTCCCAGGATTTATTGACGAGTAATAGCAAAATAATCATTCCTAACGGTCAGCCCGCCACACAGACGTCTCAACAACAAAACACTGATGAAGGTTTGAACTGGCTCATATGGTTTGTCGGGTTTGCAGTCTCAATAGCTGTTATAAGTTTAATATCACTATATATTTTATACCGTAGCCATTCACGCACTGAGTATTTACCAACAAACGACCAACCAAAATTTTCCGGTTATGGCGATAAACAAGCAAACGAAACCCAAAACTCTGATCAAGCTGCAACAGGAACCGTGCCGACAAAGAGAAATCTAAAAACCAAAAAAGCAAAACGCGCCAAGCGTAAACGCAAACAGCGCTAATAAAGTTAGACTAGTTAATCCTGAGGCTGGATGTTTTGGCCGGCCGGTTGAGGGTTAAATGTTTGAATATCTAGTGACTCTTGACGTATAGTGTTTGATTGTTGTTGCGGCTCTGAGATATGACTATTTCTGTAAATATATAAACCGATGACAAAGAAGCCGATAACGAGTACGCCAAGCCAAACCCAGATAATTCGCTTAATCATCACGCATAAGTATACTCCTTATGTTAATTTTTGTTATACTGTAATCAAAGAGAACATGTATATTTATGAGCCCAAAGAAAACACCCAAAGAACCTGATTCTTCAGCTGAAGAAAAAGCAATAGAAGAACGTGTTAAGCAGATGCTTGATCCGAGTATTCCTGATAAGAAACCTAAAAAAGCGCCGTTTGAAGTCATTAAAGATGAACCGACTGATACAGCACCGGAAACAGCTCCGGAGGTTTCTGACGAAGCACTGAAAGCGCCGATTAAAATTGCGCTCAAAGATGATTTCGATGACAAGCCTGACGGAGAGTCCAAAGATGAGTCCACTACTGAACCAGAGAATAGTACTCCTCCTGAAGCAGACGAATCCGAAGAAACTGAGCCAGAATCAAGCGACCAAAAGGAAGAACCTGCAAGTAAAGAAACAGCTCCTGAGACTGAAGACCAACCAGAAAATGATGACCAAGCAAAAACCCAGGCAGAAAATGATGACGATGTTGCAATACAACTTGATGACGAGGATAACCCAAACTTGAAAACCGTCGCGGAAGCTTCTGCAGGAGAATCATCAACACAGGCAGCCGAAACTCCATCAGACGATACCGGAGAAACTGATGAAGCCGTCAAAGATATTCAAGCAAAAGATAGTGATGAATTGTTGAAGGCGCAAGATGAAGAGGTAGCGATTGCGTTTGATGATGAGAAGCCGGGCTTGAAAACCAAGCTAGCAAACTTTTTTAGAGGCTGGTGGAATAATAAGTGGGCGCGCTACATAACTATTATCTTGCTAGTACTGGGTTTGGTTGCCGCAATTGCTCTGCCGATCAGTCGTTATTTCTTATTGAACTTAGTCGGTGTACGAAGTAGTGCGTCAATAACAGTACTTGATGAAAGTACGCGGCAACCGTTGAGAAATGTTGAGGTAACTTTACGCGGTCAATCCGAAACAACTGATGAAAACGGCTTTGTAGAACTCAACCAGTTAAAACTAGGTAAAACTGAGCTGGTTATAGAACGACGAGCTTTTGCGCCAATTGTCGAGACCATCACTATTGGTTGGGGTAGCAATCCGCTGGAATCAGTCAACCTACGCCCAGTAGGTGTGCAGTATGCCTTTGATGTGACAGATTTTTTAAGTGATGAGCCAATAGAAAAAGCCGAAGCAATTAGCGGTGAATATAGTGCCTATAGCGATGAAGAGGGTTATATATTGTTAACGGTTGATGATACGTCGATTGAATCGATTGAGGTTTCTATAGAGCATCCGGAATACAGCGAAGAGCAAGTGACTATTACGGCTAATGATGATACCGAGCAAGACATTGCGATGGTGCCGGCACGCAAGCACGTATTTGTATCCAATCGTAGTGGCACATACGACGTCTATAAGATTGATGCCGATGGTCAAAACGAGGAACTGATTTTGGAGGGTACGGGCAGTGAGCGCGATGACATCGTGGTAGTACCTCACCCGGACAGAGAAATGGTCGCGGTGGTTAGCACACGTAATAATATCCGTAACGACGACGGTTTTTTGATGAGTACTTTAAGTGTGATTGATATAGAGACCGGTGAAGTTGATGAGGCTGCAGAGGCTGAAAGAATCCAGATCGTTGGTTGGCACGACGATCATCTGGTTTATGTACGAATTGCCGCTGGTGCCAGTGCCGCTAACCCGAGCCGGCATCGAATCATCGGTTTTAACTACGATACGCTTAACTATAGCGAACTAGCGCGGAGTAACTACTTCAACGATGTGAGTATGTTAGGTGAAAGGGTTTATTACGCACCGTCTAGCGCTTATCAGTCAGAATCAGTCAAGCTACAAAGCATCAGAGCAGATGGCTCGGACAATCAAACTGTATTAGACAAAGAAGTTTGGGCAATATTCCGTTCTGATTACGAAAAAGTAACATTATCGGCCAGCCAAGAGTGGTATGACTATGACTTTAGCAACGGCGAGCTCGACCAACTGGATGGCGAGCCAGCCGATCCGCGTTCGAGAGTATATGCTGATAACCCAGACGGCACCCATAGCGCCTGGATTGATCGCCGTGATGGTCAGGGGGTGCTGCTTGTACGAGATATAGAAGAAGGCAATGAAGATACGTTACTCACTATGCCAGGCTTGCGAACTCCGCTGCGTTGGGTTAATAACTCTACAATCATATTCCGCGTCAATACTGAAGCCGAGACAGCGGATTATGCGGTGAGTCTTTTGGGGGGTGAGGCGGTGAAGATTACTGATGTTACCAGCTCATCCGGTATAGATCGCTGGTACCACTATTAGGAACACACACCACATTGGCCTGCTTGGTGGCAGAGCCACCAACTCTGCCAATGCTCTTGGCGTATAATCGCATTTTCTTCTCCGGTGTTCCTTCACCGTATCGCCTATACGGCTCAGTCCACTCCTCAAAGAGAAATACGATTCTCCATCCAAGTGTGTGCCCCTAGTACGCTCGAGAATAGTCCGTTCCTCGGCAAGAACGACGATTCTGGCTCCAAATGTGTAGGTCTAGGCCGCGCGGACTCCGCTACTCATAAAGAAATCCCGCTATGCACTCAAATGCAAAGCTCTAGGTATCCTAGTTGATAAGTCCACTCCTCAAAGAGAAATACGATTCTGCGCTCAAGTGTGTGCCCCTAATACGCTCGAGAATAGTCCGTTCCTCGGCAAGAACAATACTCCTGCCTATAAACAATGTGGTTTAGTATTTTTATGACATGTAGGAGTTGTCGATGAAAATCCTGCCAGGTGATTTCTGCACAATATAAGTGATACGCAAATAAATATACAAAGTGGTAAGCTTAGATGAAGTATTTAATTAGATAAGGTATGAGAATGGCTACTGAAAATCAGCTGAAAGAACTAAAAGAAAAGCTAAAAACGTATAAGAGAAAGTATTTGAGAAAAGAGTTTAGCGAGATTGATGAGTCCGGCACTAGGATCATGACTAACAGTTTCTTAACAGATGTTCTTGGTTATAAAGAGCTAGAAGAAATCAAGACCGAGTATAGAATCCGTGGAGAATACGCCGATTATGTTGTGCAGCTAAAGAGAAAGAAGCATTTAGTCGTCGAAGTTAAGGCAATTCAGCTGGATCTCCACGACAAGCATCTACGACAGAGCCTTAATTATGCTGCAAATGAAGGTATTGATTGGATTCTCCTCCTGAACGGTAGGCAGATTGAGTTGTACCGTGTTAATTTTGGTAAACCCATTAGTACTACCTTGATTTATGCACTTGATTTACTTGACAAAGACGACTTTAAAAAATGTCCTAATATGCTCTGGTACATTACTAAAAAGGCAGTGGAAAGAGGGGAACTTGAAGAATTCTGGAAACGCTCAGATGCTCTTCAGGTGGAAAACCTAGCAAAACTTCTTTACTCGGAAGAGGTTGTTAAACGTCTTCGCAACGACTTAAAGCAGGAAACAGGTATCTACTTTCAGCTTGAAGACGTTGCTACGTCGTTGCACGAGCTCATTACCAATAAGGTTGAGTTCCCTAAGCCTCGCCTTCGTAAGAAAAATAAATAATTCTAGAATTACTAGTGAAGTTATCTCGGTAACGCAAAATCCAACCACTACCTACCACCTACCATCTTCCAATCCATTGCATCTGTTATTTCGGTGCAGCACGGTGTACTGGTTTTGGTAATTAGTCACCGAAAAAAACGTGCTTTTAGTTTGTCGATAATTGCCTGAAAGCCGCTCTCCTGATACTTCTTGACCAACGAGCGCAGTCTTTTATCTATCTCATCGATACTCGGTTTCTGGTTTACGACCCAGAGTACGAGCTCCTCAAATTCATTGTTCATAAAAAGTGGCATTTTTAGGTAAATGCCGTTTACCGTGTACGTTAAAAGAACGGTTACGAGTGCAGTTCGTTTATTGCCTTCCACGAAGGCGTGGTTCCTGGCCAGAGAATCAAGCAGCAGAGCACCAGCCGTGTGCACGTCATAATTATCAGCGTATCCTTGGTACGTGTGAGGCCGCTGACATGCTGCCGTTACTACATTCATATCTCTGACGCCAGGTAAGCCACCGGAAATTTCCAGAACAACATCATGAAGCGACAAAATTACCTCTTTGGAGGGTATGTTGATGTTTTTCATACTGTTTTTGTTCTATTTCTTGGCAAGGGAAACAAGCGCAGGCTTCATCGACTCGGCGATTTTCTTGACCGCCTTCTTGTCTGCTTTATTAACATATACAAAATTTACTTGCCGCTTTTTCATGTGTCTATTTTACCACAAAAGGCTTACGCCAAGTGTCATGGCGAAGTAATACTAGTATTATCGCTTTTGACACCTCTATATTAAACGCTACTTTCGGTGGCTTTTTTGAGGTCTTGGAGGTCGGATTGGACGGTTTTTTGCATTTCTTTTTTCATGACCCAGTCAAATAGGGCTAGAACTATTCTCATGCCTACAGTGGTTGCTTGAGTTAAGGTGGTGGCTGTGACTATTGTTTTGTTGCCCTTAGTCTTAAATGCTTGGGTAGTGATGAAGCGCATGCCGCTGTGTTCGCCAACGGCGGTAAAGTCGGTGTTCTTGGTGAAATCTGTTATTTCAAACTTAGCTTCGCCAACTTTATTTCCCATTTGTCTGGTTTCTGCCCACTTGAATCCGGCTTGAGGTTTTTTACCAGCGAGCACTCGGAGTTGTTTAATACCCTCAACGCGATCTGCCATTTGCCCAAAATCTGTAAATACAGCAAATGTCTTATTGAGCGGGGCATTAATTGTGATTAGTTCTTGTACTTTCATAAATTAATAATACCAAAAGAACATGAAGTACTAGCAATCAGCTATTACCTATCAATTATCAACTATTTCTCACTTCAGGGTGAGAATAGTCATTTTTCCATCGGCGTGGAGTTTGCCACGGAGTACTCGGTTGACCAAGCTGTACGGTTCACCTAACTTGACGCTGCGGGTTTCTTTGACCAAATTAGTTTGCTTGAGATGTTTTGCGATGAGGTTCCGCTCGGCATTAGTGTCAGGGTCTATCATGTGAGTGAATTGAGCATTGTGCCTAATGATCGCCAAGCCTACGTCACGGGATGCGGCACCGACCCACAGTACAGGTTTTGACGGAGCATTACCGGGTGTGTGTTTTTGCCAGAACTTAAGGTCTGCCTCTACGTCTTTTGGGAGTTTGGGTTGGTTTGCCCAAAAACGAACGTGATGGCGATGGTTAGGCTGATTTTTTACTGGGAGTTGAAACCCAATATCTTGGCGGCGACCAAACAAGAACAAGTTGCTAAACGGAGCATTAAGGTATGGTCGCTTTAATATGTAACTGATAACCATTTTACCAACAGTTCTTACGGTGCGTTTATCGGCTAGATGCCAACCGGCTTCCGTCATTGCCTTAATTATTTGTTCGCGAGTACCCTCAATACCAATATTTATTGGGTCAGAAGCAAATCCATCGGGTGTTACGCAATAAAGCGGGATGTGTTTTGGCCGGATAAAAAACCGTATAACACGCAGCAACAACGGTATAAATATATATGCCGCAATAATGTAGGCCACCAAAACTGCGAAGGCAGTAGGTGTATTGCGGTCTAAAAACGGGTAAACGCCCACAGTAACAAAGTAGGCAACCGCCAAACCTGGTATCAACACAGCAAAACGTTTAAAAAATCTGACCAATATACTAACCATATACAACTAGGATACAACTGTTAAATGGTGAAACCTAACCAGAATCAATGGATCAAAGGCAAACAACATTAGCGATAGCGATAGCTACTTGTATAAGTAGTCTAAGCTCTTAAACCAGAGTAAATTGTAAAAATACAATAACGTGCTTATGATAAAATAAAATAATGATAAAACGACAAAACTTACATAAAAAACTAAGCTTTTTGGTTGTAGGAATTTTCTTAGCAGCAATTAGTGCTGCGTTTTCGGTGAATTACGTATTAGCCCAAAATGATACATCCGATCCTGATGAGCCTGTTAGTAATAATGTCGATAATGAGCCCGGAGGTGGTGACGCGATGCCGGATGATGTTAGAGAGCGGCTTGAGCAACGGCTTGAACAACGTAAAACCAACCGGCAGATACAGCTAAATGAAGTAGACCGGGCAAGGATACAAGGTCGTTGTAATACCGCACAGGGTCAACTGCGTTCGGTAAAGGCCAGAATTGATGGAGTACAAACGCAGCGTAATCGAGTTTATGAAACTATTCATAGGAGGCTTGTTAATTTGTCGGATATAATTAGTGCAACAGAGTTAGACACAACAGCGTTAGATGGAGAGCTTGAAACACTCAGTACCGACCTAGAGAGCTTTACAGAATTGATGGATGAGCACATCCAGGCAATATCCGACATGACGGATATGGATTGTACTGAAGACCCCGAAGGGTTCTGGGCTTCGCTTGAAGCTGCTCGCGAAAGCCAGGGTGAGCTGCGTGAGCAATCACGAACACTACGACAAGCATTTCAGGAAGATATAAGACCAATATTGTTGTCACTGCGGCAGCAAATTTCAGACCAAAGCGAGGCTGAATAGATCATGGATCCAAATAAAGCACAGCCACCAAAACCCATGGATGTAAAACCGCCAAATCAATCAGCAGGCAGTTCGCAACCAGCAGTCGATCAAAGTAAAGCTTTCTCTCCAGACATTAAGGCGCCAGCGCAACCGACGCAATCGCCAGCTCAGCAACCAGCTGCTCCACAACCGCCTGAGCCGGTAAACCAACCAAATGCAACACCAGCTCAGCCTCAACCTACAAAGCAAGCGGCAACACCGCCACAACCACAGCCTCAGTCAGATCAAGAACAGCCTGAAAACCAGCAAAGTTCGCCACAAGATCGAGATAATACCGAACCGAATAAAGCCGCCAACCAGCCAGAAAGTAAAGAGCAGCCAAAAAACAATAAACCTCATAAAAATAAAACCAAAAAGCCAGTCTTTATAGTAATTGCAGCTGTTATTGTTGCGCTGGGTCTTTCAGCTGTAGCGGTGATGGTATACCTGAATGAGCAGCCGGCAGAAGAGGGTAGTTCTACTGTTATCAAGCAAGATACTACTGCGACATCTTCAACCGAGGCTGTAGACGAAATAGATTCACTGACCGAAGAAATCGATCAATCTGTTGAAGGTCTTGATGATGAATCAGACTTTCCGGAAGAAGAGCTAACCGACGAATCACTCGGCCTATAGGAAAGCACGCATACTTTTATTATCGCGTAGGTAGATCCGATAAAAAATAATGTGTGACACGACAGTGAGAGTAACCACTGTCGTCAGCTGAATGATATGTAAATATCTAATCAGATGACTTTTTGGCGTTATGCATGACGCGTTGTGGGAACGGTATGGAAATACCGTTTTTATCAAATTCACGCTTGAGGCGCTTACGTAGCTCACCAGTCACTGCCCACTGCTGCATCGGTGCGGTTTTACCAACGATCTTGACGATAATCGCTGAGTCGGCAAAGTCCTCGACTCGTAGCATTTCAGGTGGTTCTACAATTTTGGATTTCCATGCCTCATCACCTGCAATATCTTTACCAACTGCATTGATGATTTTTTCAACCTTGTCTATGTCTGAGCTGTAATCAACACCAACATCTAGGTTCACGTTGGCGAACTCCATAGTCATATTAGTTGCAACCTCGATATTACCGTTAGGTACGTTGTGAACCATACCATCAAGATCGCGCAGTACAGTTTGTCGAAGCGTTAAATGTTCTACAACACCGGCGACACCTTGATTAATTTGAACGACATCACCAACACGGTATTGATTTTCGATGATAATAAAAAATCCAGCCAAAAAGTCCTTAACCATAGATTGGGCGCCAAAACCAAGAGCTACGCCGGCGATACCTGCACCGGCAATAAGCGGTGCGATATCAACTCCAAACATTGAGAGAAGCAACATAGTAGCGACAACCCAGACCATCGCTCTTATTAACGCATCGACAATAGTAATAAGCGTATCTTCGCGTTGTTTTTCGGCGGAGTGAGATTGATGGCTATCAGAACGTACAGCCTTACGAATCAGACGCTCAATGATAATCATGGCAAACTTACGTGCTAAGTAAGCCGAAGCAAGAATTAAGACAACTTGTAACCAGTGAGCGTGAAATAAATTCTCTAGCTTATCCATTGGCTTTTAGTATATCAATGATACCCCAGTATGACCACAGTGATAAACTGATAGGTAATGAAAACAGTTACCCGGGGAGAAGCGGCTCGTATTTTGATGAATCTAGGCAGAGTTGGAGTCATGCCTACCGATACAGTGTATGGTCTGGTTTGCCGCGCACAAGATAAGCAGGCAGTATCTCGACTGTACTCACAAAAACAAAGAGAGAATAAGCCTGGTACCGTGATTGCCGCAAACGTTGCTCAACTAGTAGAGCTAGGGTTTAAATATCGCTACGTGAATGCCGGGGAGCAGTTTTGGCCGGGTCCAGTCAGTGTAGTGTTGCCACTTGGTCATGATTTAAAATATCTACACCTTGGTAAACATAGTCTGGCTGTTCGGATAACAGCTGACGGTGAATTAAAGGCTTTGCTTGAGCAAACAGGACCACTGCTTACTAGTAGTGCTAATCATCCCGGTAAGCCTGAGTCTGAAACTATCGATGAAGCCAAAGCTTATTTTGGTGACAGTGTCGACTTTTATGTGGACGGCGGTGATTTGTCTGGCCGTAAGCCGTCAACAGTTATCAGGATTATCGACGATGCGGTAGAAGTTTTGCGCCAAGGAGCTGTTAAAATAGATGAAACTACTGGGAGGATTATAAAAAATGACATTCGATGAATACCAAGCGGCCGCTAAAAAAACCAATCTTACGCCGGCTGCTGATGAGGTTTTGAGTATTGGTTTTATGGATAAGGTACTTGGCCTAGTAGGCGAAAGTGCCGAGATAGCTGAAAAGGTCAAGAAAATCCTGCGCGACAAGCAGGGTGAGCTAAGCGAAGAAGACAAGCAGATGTTCGTCAAAGAACTTGGCGATGTTCTATGGTATATCGCGCTGATGGCCGATAATTTGGGCGTACCAATGGATGAAGTTGCCACACGTAATGTAGAAAAGCTAGCCTCACGCCAAAAACGCAATAAACTCACCGGTAGCGGAGATAACAGATGAGTTTAGATTCTTCACAACCGTACGCAGCAAGCTACGTTTTACTTAACAAAAACGGGAAAAATGCCTTCGTTCTTCGGGGTGAAGGGTGTGGCTGGATGTCTGGATACTATGGCTTGCCCTCTGGAAAGATTGATAAAAATGAATCAGCAACGGTAGCTGCAACCCGTGAAGTAGAGGAAGAAGTCGACGTAAAAATAAAGCAAGAAAAATTACGTCACGTGTTAACAATGCATCGTCATGAAAAAAATGATAAATACCCAGAGTGGGTGGACTTTTACTTTGAAGCAGACGAATGGGAGGGTGATGTTCGCAATTCCGAACCTCACATGCACGATGAACTCGCTTGGTTCTCATCTGATGAATTACCAGAAAATATTATCCCAAGTGTTCGTGCAGCACTTGAAGCCATCCAAAATGATGAGAACTTTACCGAGTACGGTTTTTAAGCACCACTTGCCAACTACTTTTTGCCAACTACTAACTACTGCGAACGAAGTTCTCTCTAAGCCATTCGTCTAAGCTATCGCCGCCGCCGCCAGCCATGGCCACTACCATGTCGCCAGAATCTAGATGTTTTTGGATAACTTCTTTGAGCTTTTCGTCGCGCTCCAAGGGCTCTGCTATAGCTGGATTACTGAGGTGGGTAATCATTTCGGCAGGCGGAATAACGCGTTGATCAGGATCCTCGCGTGCTAAGTAGCTCGGAATCCAGTAGACTTTGTTGGCACCATCAAAACAATCTTTGTAGTCATCTATCATGTAGTGCTGGCGGCGATTGGTTAAAGGTTCGTATATCACGACAAGTTTGTTATCTCCGGACATCTCAAGCGCTACGCTCATGGCGCCACGGATTTTTTCTGGCGTGTGGGCGTAATCAGTGTAGAGATTAGGCACCAGCTCCTCCATGCGACGCTGGAGGCCAGGGAACTTGTTCATGTGTTCCACTAGGTCTGCAACCGGAGTTTTGGTTATTTTATGAGCTGATTGTATAGCCAGCCAAGCGTCTAGCCGGTTATACAAACCAGCCAGTTTAATATCATCAATATGTTTGTGGCTGCTATCTAGGATTTCTAGTCCGTCACGTGGCGCTAGGCTTAGATAATCTGCATCTTCTTGCCATAAATAGGTGTGTTGGCTTTGAGAAATAAACTCCTGAAAGGCTTGTTGGTAATCCTCACGGGTGGGGAATATCTCATGATGATCCCATGTAACACCTGTAATTAGGCTAGTATGAGAGTTATACGACAAAAAATTACGGTCAAACTCATCACATTCTAGAACAAAATATTTGGAACTTGCTTTATATTGACCCATATCGCCAAACGGTATTTTTGCCCCAACGGAATAACTCAGTGGGATGCCGAGCTGTTTGAATAGCCACACTGTCATAGCGGTGGTTGTTGTCTTGCCGTGGGTGCCAGCCACAGCAATTAGCTTGAGATGTTTTTCGGAGATGATGTAATTAAGTAGCTCGTCACGCTTGCTCATCTTGATATTTTGCTCGCGGCAGTAAGTAAGCTCTGGAGCGTTTGGGTTTTCAATTGCTACGGCTGAAGAATAAACGTACCAGTCAATTGGGTCTTCTTGGTGGACGTGTTCGATTTCGTCACGCTCTTGGCCGATGTGAATATTGACAATACCCTTACTTCGTAAGTAGTGGATATACTGAGAATCTTGCTTGTCGGAGCCAGATACTTCGTGCCCAGCTTGTTTGGCTATGAGGGCTAGGGGGCCGATGGCTGTCCCACCTATCCCACTAAAGAAAATATGCATGCTCTAAGTTTCGCATCACAGCGGTCTGCTGTCCAGCTGAAGCTGGCCACTCCACCGCTGTTCTTGGCACATTGCGGCCGCTCATGCTCCAGTGCTCCTTCGGCGTATTGCATATACGCCTCTGTCCGCGCTTCGCTTGACCGACCACACTGCACTCAAGTGCGAAACTTAGGCTGGCTGCAGGTAAGTAGAAAGTATCAAGTGTTGCGACAACCATGTCCGTGTTTCATCGCTTCATCCGTCCTGCACTCAAGTGCGAACCTCGTGGCCGAGTTTCGCATCACAGCGGTCTGCTGTCCAGCGAGTTGGCAGTTGGTAGCTAGTAGATAGGAGTTGGGGGGTGCTGTGCGCTGGCAGGCTCCAGCATTATTATCCAGTATCAAGTACTAAGTACTAGGTACTGAGCGCAGCTCCATCCTTTATCTATTACCTATCAACTATCACCTATCAATTTCCGTCTCCCGTCTCCAACACTGTGCTACACTTGACATGAGTAAAACTAAACATAAAAAGTATGCTAAAAACACTAATTTCACGTATATTTCGCCGCCATCACTACTGGCGTAACATTGGGTTTGATGAGCTCAGTGAGCTATATACGAGCATGATGTTTAGAAACCTGGCTCTAAGCTTGGTCGGTATATTTATACCGATATACCTATACGAACTTGGGTTTAGTCTGCCGATTATATTGTCGTTTTACGTGGTTATGTTTCTAACACGCATACCGGCAGATTTTATTACAGGTTATTGTGTAGCCAAATTTGGCCCTAAACACACTATGTTTTTAAGTTACATAGCCTATGTCATTGCGTTATCACTTTTTACAAGCTACGAACAATTCAATTGGCCAATTTACTTACTAGCAGTCGTGTGGGGTATTAGCGGCAGCCTGTTCTTCATTGCATTTCATGTTGATTTTTCTAAGGTGAAGCACAAAAAACACGGTGGTAAAGAGCTGGGGGTCTTAACTATAATGGAGCGACTTGGAGCTACGTTAGGGCCAATTACCGGTGGCGTTGTGGCCGCATTGTTTGGAGCACAGTACACCTTTTTAGCCGCCACATTGTTTTTTATGACCGCTTTAATCCCATTATTTTTTACTGCAGAGCCGGTCAAGACCAGGCAGCATCTAGACTACCGAGGGCTACCTATCAAGAAGCTTAAACAGGATTTTATCTCGCACGCGTCACTTAGTGTCGAAAACAGTACCCATATTGCTATCTGGCCGTTGTTTCTAGCGCTATTTGTGTTTGTTGACAATATTTATCTTCAGATTGGCGCCCTAACTTCATTTGCTGTTATTGTGTCGGTGATTCTTGCCCGAGTTATCGGTCAAACGGTTGATAATAAAAAAGGTAGGCGTTTACTAAGAATTGGCTCACGGGCAAATATAATTCTACATGGACTACGGCCAATGGTCAGTTCGTTTGGGCTCGCGCTGTCAGTAAACTTTATTCACGAGATTTTGACTACATCTTTCCGCTTACCGTATATAAAAGGTATGTATGATCGAGCCGATGAGCTAGAGGGGCACAGAATTGTCTATATTGTTTCGCTAGAAGCTCTTAGCTGTATTGTTAGAGCAGCATTCTACGGGTTGCTGGCAATTTTGGCGCTTAGTTTCAGTTCATTTAGTGTGTTTGTTGCTGCTTTCGGGTTAGCGGCAATTGCTTCATACGGTATCACGCTAGAAAAATTCCCAGCTTTGAATGTAAAAAAATAGTAAGCTACCTATATGGCAAATAAACGATTACTTCATCATTTGTGGATTAAACTCAAGCCAATTAATGCATGGTACTTTTTGATAGCCTGTTTACTGTTTACGGGTATTGCAGTTTGGGCTCTGCGTGAAAATAACCTAAAGATGATTGAACTGCGTGATGAAGTTATTGCTGCTGATGAAGCAGGCGAAGGCGTAGATGAAGCACTCGCAGAACTGCGGCAACACGTCCACTCTCACATGAACGCTGATTTGAGCGGCGATGACACGTCAATTTATCCACCACTCCAATTACGTCATACCTACGAACGTCTTAAAGATAAGAATGATAATGAGGAGGTTGCTCAGCACAATCGCCAAGTTGCCAAACGAGCAGCAACTGTTTGTGAAAATCGACATGGACCCGGCTCTTTGGATCAGCGGGTGCAGTGCGTAGAAACGTACATTACCCAAAACAGCTTAGAAGAGAAGGAAGAGGTCAAAGTTCCAAAAGAGTTGTATCAATTTGCTTTTGTTTCACCGGTCTGGTCGCCAGATTTGGCAGGGTGGAGTATTGTTCTAGCAGTACTGTTTTTTACTCTGTTTACGGTTCGTTTCACACTTGAGCGATGGTTGCGGTACCAGCTGCACAATCACCTATAAGATTGTAGGGTCTCGTCTAAAACACAAGGTTAATCAAAGAGAGACGTCATAAACTAAAAACACCCGGGCATATTTCCGGGTGTTTTTAATCCTTAGTACCGATAATCGGTGTTGGTTGTCAACTACGGAGTGGTTTCGCCTTCTGTCTCAGGCAAGACCGGTGTTGTGTCTCCTTGAGTTGGATCTTGTACTGTCTCAGAACCAGCTGGTTCAGTCTCTTGGCTGTTGTTAGTGTTGCCATTTACTGATTGTTGAGAAGTTTCCTCTTCACAATCTTGTCCTTCTGGGAACTGTCTTACGTATTCTTTAACAGCACCGGGAACTGAGCTTGGGCTATCATCATCTTTTAGGTTCTCCCAAAATAGAATCTGATCGCGGTTAATGACCATCTCGTTGGTTGGTCTATGTAACTCACAACCAAGCTTTACTAGGGATATATCATCACCTGCTGGCTGTTGCGTTTGGCCAGTTTGTTCTGGTTGCACCTGTTGGTTCACTCGTAGGTAGAAGATACTGCTAAGGCGCATATACTGCTTATTGATGTCGTCAATGGTACCAAAGTATACCTGGCCGCCATTGAGGAAGACGGCTTGCATCTGTTTGTCATTTACAAAGCGTGCTTCACCGCGTGATCCGCCGAAAACCATAAATCCAAGTACGGCAACAATCAGTACTGTCGAAGAAAACAGCAAAATAATAGATGCCAGCTGGAGACCTTTTGATGTAAAGATATTGCCTCTTCGTTTGCCGCCATCTTGGCTGTTTTGGTTATTGTCACTATGCATACTCCCGTTTCCGCTTTGTTGTTGAGCCGGATTTGGCGAGTGAGCTGATGGGTTTGGCCTATTGCCACGGTTCATAAAATCCATTTATAGAATCCACCTTCTTTATTTATTGCTTACTTACAGAGCTTAGTGTAATACATAAGCGTATTACCGTGCAACTGTCTTATTGCCGTGGTCATACAGTTGTGTTAATAACTGCGATACTACCCCTGTTAGTCGTTCTTATGCACGTGGTTGCAAGGTGTAAAAGCTGTTGACAAGAGGAAACACCCAAGAGTATGGTAAAGATACCATTACTAAATAAGAGAGGGAGATGTTATAGCAATGGCATACAAGCACACAAACTCCAAGGGTGTAACGTACTACTTAAATTCTAAGGACGTAACACTACGCGGTGGAAAGCAGCAGAGAATTTACTATTTCAGTAAAGATCAACGTCCAGAGGCAACAGATTTGCCTGATGGTTACACAGTAAACGAAAACCCACGCAACGGCTTCTTGACTGTTAAAAAGAGCTAGTTTGTTTTAAAACCAGATATAAAAATATTTAAACACCCAGGTATAGCTTGGGTGTTTTTATTTTGCTACACTAACCTTTGAGATGAAAAACACTCTTGTAGAAGCTAAAAAACTTGTCAAACACTATAGTGGCTCAACCGTTGTTGATAAGGTAAGTTTTAGCGTAAAAAAGGGTGAAATATTTGGAATTCTTGGGCCAAATGGTGCTGGTAAGACGACTACGCTTGAAATGCTAGAAGCGATGCGTCCGATTGACGAAGGCCAGGCAACCATCAACGGTATTGATGTTGCCAAAAATCCATGGGAGATTAAAGAAATTATCGGCGTGCAACCTCAAACGCCGGCCTTTGAAGAAAAGACCAAATTAACAGAGTTGCTTGAGTTATTTGCTGCGACATACGGCCGCAAGGTTGACGCTCGTAAGTTGTTAGACGATGTTCAGCTTTCAGATAAATACCACAGTTACGCCGAAAAACTTTCTGGTGGCCAGAAGCAACGTTTTTCTATTGCTACGGCTCTGGTTAATAATCCGAAAGTATTGTTTTTGGATGAACCGACTACCGGACTTGATCCACAAGCTCGACGAAATTTATGGGATTTAGTAGAAAGCATTCGTAAACAAGCTGTTACGGTTATTTTGACTACGCACTACATGGAAGAAGCAGAAGTGTTATGTGACCGAGTTGCAATTATGGACAATGGCAAAATTATCGCACTTGATTCACCCAAACAGCTCGTAAAGAACTTGCTTAATAAAGGTTTCAAGAAAAAACAGCATGTCGAACAGGCAGATTTAGAAGATGTGTTTATCGATTTGACTGGCCGGGAGCTAAGGGAATAACGCAGTGAAAAAACAACTACAGCCAATACTAACTTACGCCAAGATCGATATCCGTCGATTGTTCCGCGATAAGGTAGCAATCTTTTTTATCTTTGTCTTCCCGCTGATATTCTTACTTGTTTTTGGTAGCTTGTTTGGGCGTGATGACGTTTCATTTAATTTGGCGTTTATCAATAAATCAGATAGCCAGTTTGCGACGGAATTTGAACAACAAATTAGAGATAATGACATTTTTAGTATTGATGAAGATGTTGCTAACATTGGTGACGCCGAAGAGAGAATGAGCCGCGGTGAAGTAGACGCTACAATTATATTGCCGGATGATTTTGGTGATATATCAGAAGGCATACCGCGCGGTCAAGCACAGGTAGTTTATGACCGAGGTAACGAGCAAGGCGGTATTACGTTAGGCTCAATATTAGAGAGTATATTCGCTGATATTAACGCTGGTCTCGTTCCGGTAGATGAGCCGTTTACCTTACAAGTACAACCAACTGAAGCCGAGGGGTTATCCGGCTTAGATTTTCTATTTTCGGGCTTGCTGGGCTTTTCTATTCTTTCGCTCGGCGTATTTGGTCCGACCACAGTTTTTCCGCGCCTAAAAGAGCGCGGTATTCTACGGCGGTATCACACTACGCCAATACGGGTATGGCAGTACTTTGCTGGAAACGTAATATCAAACTCATTTGTCGGTATTTTGGCAGTGGCCTTTATGTTTATCGCAGCTATGCTGATCTTTGATGTTAGCATGCGCGGTGATTACCTAAGTCTGGTATTGTTGACTGTTCTTGGAACCGTCGTGATGTTTGGAGTTGGTTTGGCGGCTGGGGGTTGGGCGAAAAACGAAAATCAAGCGGCTCCGTTGGCAAACCTTATTGCATTCCCGATGATGTTCTTGTCAGGGGTGTTCTTCCCGCGATTTTTGATGCCAGATTGGCTGGCTTCTATTACGCAATTTTTGCCACTGACGCCGTTTATTGACGGTTTACGACAAATTATTACCGAAGGTCAGACAATCTTGCAGATAGGTACAGAAGTTGGTTTGTTGGCGGCCTGGGTAGTAGTAATTTATGCTATAGCTTTTTGGGTGTTTCGGTGGGAGTAGCCGCTTTGAGAGGAGGTGATTCCTCCTCTCAACGCGCGGGGCGCCGGAATGAATCCGGGCGCTCCGGCTGCTCTCCTCCCGTTACTAACGCTACAAATCCGAAACAAGTTCGGACTTGTAGCGGATTTAATTAATGCAAGAAGTGGCTTCACATAGCTGGACTCACTTTTATCCTAGGTTCTCGCTCGGCCGATGGGTTTTGTGTGCTCTTTGGCTCGGAAATCACTAAAGCCGATTTATCGGATAATGCTGCAACCCACATTTTCAGCATAATTGCTCCAGTCATTTGTGCGCGTTACACGTCGGAAAAATGGAATTTTTAGGCCGGCGCCACGCCTTAACCGTTTTTACCTTAAGTTACCTTAAGTACCCACTTGTTTATGTGTAAATATGATTTAAATCATATTTACACAAACCATGTATTTTATATGCCCCATAATCTGGTTATTTGCGATTAAGATGTATATGATACAGGGCATGAGTGAGAAGCAACTGCAGTTTTTTGCGTGGGGTATTAGTGTCGGGTCGGTTTTGCTGGCTATTTTGGCATGGGGGCAGGATTTTCGGTGGCAAATTAATGATATGACTCCGTATCAATGGTTCCCGCTTTTGGGTCTGATTGCTTTTAGCCTTATGTGGGCGCACTACGTAGCTAGTGTTGTCCGGCAACACAATAAAATCGAGCCTACTGTGCTCAAGCGTTACTTTGATAGTACCAGCGTAGTGGTGCTGATTGCTATTTTGTTACACCCGGGTCTCCTGGCGTACCAGTTAGTAGAAGATGGCCTAGGCAGACCGCCGGATAGTTTTTATGATTATGTTGGTCAGGCTATGGGGTTATCTATCACACTTGGCTACGTGGCGCTCGGTGCCTTTTTACTGTATGAATTTCGTCATTGGTTTGGTCAGAGGTCATGGTGGCGGTTTATAAGCTATGCGAGCGATGTGGCAATCCTTCTCATTTACTTGCATGCGTTACGGCTCGGTAGCCAGCTTGTCAGTGGCTGGTATCTCGGCGTTTGGTATTTTTACGGCGCGACTTTACTGGCGTCACTTGTATATATTCACTCCAGACGTCTGCGCAAACCAAAAGTTTAGGTGTGGCTCTCGCGGCGTAACTGACGTTTTTCCAGAATGAGTACAATAAGCAATACCAGGCTAGCCAATGCACCAACGCCGACAGGAATCCATTGATCGATACCGATGTTGACTCCCGTCCAAAATAGCAATACTGCCAAAACACTGTAAGCAATAGAGGCTTTTACTGCGTGATGCTTACCCCATAACAGGTGGAGTAACCAGCCGCCAATGAAACCTTTTATAAACCAACCGATATAATTGATAATCGGCACCCCGTAAAATGGGCCAGCGGTCTCCCATTGCCACAGCTGCAGTTTTACGTGCGCAGGGTCAAGTACTAGACTAATAACCGTAGCAAATATTGCAGCCAAGATTACTCGGCCAAACCCTTTAGTAAACTTGCTGGCAAACCAAAACGCGCCGAGCAAGATCGGTGGGTATACAAATATAACCGTCCAGGGTGTAGTCTCAAGCAGTTTAGGGCCGAGGCCGTCTGCATAACTAAAAGTTCCTTGTGGTAAACCGGTTTTGAGCGCAAGCGTTTCATAAGCCAGCGTAAAACCAGCCAGTACAAGCAAGATTACTGTTCCGAGCAAAAAACCGCGCTGCTTTAAGACCCCAATAAAAGCCGGTAGAGCAAACAGGCTCATCACCACAATAGGAGCAATAGCGCTAATGGACTGGTAGGCTTCGTTCATTCGTATAATTATTACATGAGCCAGTCTGTTTAAAAAATCCTATTTGTTAAAACTCAAAAAATCTTTCGTAACATTGCAAATCTTGCATAAGCATGATATAATAATAGAATGACAGAACAACTTAATCTACCGATGGATTCAGAACCGACACCGCCGGAATTTGATGCCGATGCGGTAGCTGAGCATATTGCTGAAAATGCAACTGAGTATGACCCGAATACTCGTGCTCAGCAGCGTCTAGATCGAAGTGGGGTTGGGGGCGGGATAAGGGCCGGCGTGGATGGAGACCTTTCTCGGGGAGAAGAGCCTGCAGTAGATGTGACTCAAGAGACTACAGTGCAGCCTCAGCGTGGAACGCATGAAGCACCTTCAGAGTGGCGTATGACTGATGAAGAGCGAGCTGCAGCACCCGCTGGTATTATTGCCGCCCGTGAAGCCTTAAGTAAAGGCGATGATAAATCATAGCCGTTAATCTTTGACAGCTTAAGTGGAGGTTCGTTAGATGCCCGACAGTATACCGTTGTCCGAACATGAGCAGTTACGGTTGCCAGAAATGGGCAACCAGCAAATTGACCGGTTTCAGCGCATAGAAGTGTTGAGTAATATTGAAGGCTTTCTGCCAACAACTAAAAGGGAACAAGTAGAAGCACTGAGTTTGCAAAGTTTTAGTTCAAAGCGTGGCGGTGCAGCCAAACACTTAGCCGAAATTGCAATACATCAAAATAAAACAAATATGGAAGATCCTTCTAGAACTACCAGAAGTGTAACGCGTGAATACGCTACATGGGCATTTGACGCCAAGGCAAGCTTTGATACTCTGCAAACCCTGGACGAAGCCATCAATGAAGAAATAAACCCAGAGTTACGACTCAACAGGGTATTTAAGCCTACGCAGGAGGGGCTGCTGTCATTTATGCGTTGGTATGATTTGTCGCAAATGCGACTTGATAAGGGATTTAATAATATTGGCTATGACCCACAAAAAGTAGAGTATACAAATAGCAATGGCGGTATTATGTTCTATCTCGCCGAAGCTATGGAAAGCTGGCGTGTACAGCAAGTCCGTCGTAAAATCTCTCTAGCCCAGGAACATGAAACACAAAGATTTGAGTTTTGGATAGAACGATTGATAGAAATCGAGGAACACTACCCCTCTCTTAGGAATATAGCTCAGGAAGGTTTAAGCAAATTGTATGACAGTAGCTCGGATAAAAAATAGATGTCTTTAACTGATTTACCCAAGCCATTTTTTGTGTTGGCGCCGATGGATGATGTGACAGATACGGTATTTAGGCGAGTTGTTGATGAGTGTGCCGTCCCAGATATTTACTTTACAGAGTTCGTAAATGTCGATGGATTGCAAAGCTCGGGACGCAAAAACTTGCTTAAAAAACTGCAATTTACCGCTCAAGAACGGCCAATTATTGCACAAATTTGGGGTAAAAATCCTGAAAATTATTACAAAACTGCGCAGCAAATTGCTGATGGATCCCTCGCTCAAGAGGCAAACGCGCTTAATAATCATGACAAAAATACTAAACAAAAACCATTAAATTTTGCTGGAATTGACTTGAATATGGGCTGTCCGGACAAAAAAATTGTTAAAAACGGTTGCTGCGCTGCCTTTATTAATGATAGAAAACTGGCCGGTGAAGTAATTGAAGCTACACAAAAAGGAGCCAGCATAAATAAATCTAACGGCCGTCAGATTTTTTTACCGGTTAGCGTGAAAACGCGGCTTGGATTTAACGAAATTGATTACACATGGCACGAGTTTTTGCTTGGTTATAACCTAGATATGCTAACGGTTCATGGCAGGACTAAAAAGCAGATGAGCAAGGTACCGGCGAATTGGGATGCTCTCGGCCGTATCCGAAAACTACGCGACAACTTTGCTTCAGAAACACTAATTGTGGGTAATGGTGATGTTATGAGCCGTAGTCAAGGTGTTGAATTAACCCAACAGTATGGACTGGACGGCATAATGATTGGGCGTGGTGTGTTTAGTGATCCGTACGTATTTTCAAAAAAATCACCGTGGCTCAATATGAGCAAACAGGATCGTATAGATTTATACAAAAAACATGTTGAGCTATTCGCTAGCACTTGGAATAACAGAGAAAGACCTATCCAAACACTCAACAAATTCTGCAAAATTTATATTAATCATTTTGATGGCGCCAAGGAACTCCGCGAAAAACTTATGAACGCCAAAACAACCCAAGAGTTACTAGGTTTATTAATAAAAGCCTAACTCGACCTGTATGTTTGAAGTAGCAAGTATTGTGTCATAATATAGATTATGAGTGAGTTCGTCACCGATGATCAAGCAACCTGGGTCTATTGGTATCAAGAAAGCCAGTGTGCTAAGGAGTTACCTCAAGACTCCGATATTATGATAGAGCAAGATGCAGATTCAGTTACAATAGCTAAAGGTATCTGTAGTAGATGCGTTGTCATAGAACATTGCCGAGATGATTTAGCCTCAACAAATATGTCTATGGCAATAGGCACAATAGCCGGTCTTTCAGAGTATGATCGTCGTTACGCAAGAAACCCGAATATTAGATAAACCAAAAATACTAGTTATAATAAAGTCATGAAACGTAACCATGGCGATGTAGACCATATCCACATAGATGATGGAATTGAGGAGTCTCCACGGGAATACGCTAAGTTGTCCAGTGTTTTTGGCGGCGTGCTTATTCTTGTGCTGTTTTTAGCTTGGGCGCGCGGCTTTGAGTTGCAGCGGTTTATAGGTGATTTTATGGCGGTGTTTTTTATTACCTTTGCCGCCTTTAAGTTTGTGAACCTTGATGAGTTTGTATCTACTTATAGAGATTATGATGTGCTTGCCAAGAAGTTTCGTGTATGGGCGTTTGCATTGCCGTTTATTGAAGGTGTATTAGGTGTTGCTTATCTGTTGTATCACGATTACACACCGCTCAACCTGATAGTTATGACTTTAACCGGCTTGGCTGCGTACGGTGCCTGGCAAGAGTTACGCAACCAGTCAAACATAATGAGTGCATTTCTTGGTACGGTTATAAAGTTACCGTTGTCAAAAGTGAGTCTGATAGAAAACCTATCAATGTTTTTGATGGCGACCATCATGATAGTCTTGTAGCGCTACAAGTTGAGCTAAGTAATTTATGCTAACAGGGTCGTATATGAGTTTAACGATATTCTGCTATAATCTCATCTGTTAGCCACGTATGTCACACTTGGGGGTGTAGCTCAGTGGTCAGAGCAGTCGGCTCATAACCGATTGGTCGCAGGTTCAAGTCCTGCCACCCCCACCAAATGTATTTCCCTAGTTTTGCTAAACGCGCCAGTCGACTGGCGCGTTTATTTTTTAAGGTATTTTAGAAGTAATACAGGGTGCTTGCTACAATAAAGCTATGCTAAATAAAGCAAGGCAATCAATCAATAACGCATCGGCGAAAATTTTGCCGATTATCAAACAGCTACGTGATGTGCGGGTGGTAGGGTTGTTGGTGTTTGCTTTGGTCGCGCTGCTTGTAACCTGGAGCTCAGTAGGTGTTATCCAGAATAACTATGAACTACAGCAACGCATTGCTCGCTTGCAGCAAGAAAATGATTTACGTCAACTAGAGAACGAGAATTTACGTCTACGTAACCAATATTACGAAACCGATCATTATCTGGAACTGCAGGCTCGCCGCCAGTTCAATCGGGCGGCACCGGGCGAGACACTACTTCTTGTACCGGAAGAAACCGCACTCGAATATGCGCCGAACTTACCAAACCAAGATACTGAGGAAATGCCACTATCGACACCAGCGAAACCTGTCTACCAAGAAAATTTTGAAGCCTGGATGGAATTCTTTTTCCGTCGTGATTTGGTCGATCAGTAAGGGTTAAATCGGGGTCTAGCTTTTTTTAGATATGCGGGGTTTTGAACGCGAGATAATTCGGAGAGCATCATCTACATCGTCCGTGATATGAAATAAATGTAAGTCCTTTGGGCTAATAGTGTGTGATTGATTGAGGAGCACTTTCTGGACGTACTCCATTAAAGGTTTCCAGAACTCACTACCAAATAAAATGATAGGAATCGGGTCTATGCGCTCGGTTTGTTTTAGGGTTAATATCTCAAAGAATTCGTCCATGGTACCAAAACCGCCAGGAAAGTAAACATAGGCACGAGCGGTGAATGATAAGGCGACCTTACGGCTGAAAAAGTAATAAAAATCTACCGAGTAACTGACATATTGATTGGTTATTTGCTCGTGTGGCAATTGAATTGTCATGCCTATAGATTTACCCTGGGCTTCGGCGGCGCCTCTATTAGCGGCCTCCATTATACCGCCTCCACCTCCGGTAACAACGGTAGAACCAATTTCTCGCACGATGCGTCCGGCCAACTCTCGGGCTTGTTCGTAGTATTCGTTATCTTCTGTAAATCTTGCGGAGCCAAAAAAAGTAACTGTGTCAGGGTGGTTCATTAGCAGCTTGAAGCCTTTTTTGAACTCTTTGTTGACGCGCTTCATACGGGCGTTGACACTAGCTTCGGTAATCGTGCCCGCGGCATGGCGCCGCTCTTGGTGGGAGATATAGCGTAGGCTGGAATGATTAAATCTTCTTATATACTTTTTGATTTTTTTAAACATAACTGGTTATAGAGTACCGTATTTTTACCAACAACCCAAGGAGGGGTGCTACAATAAGCAATAACAATATGAAGGAAGAGATAATATGTCAAAAGATAGACCCAAGCGCGAAGTAAAAAAGCCTAAAAAACAAAAGTAGTTAGTTTACCTAGTATACAGTTGCTGATATACAGCAGGGTTACTGGAATAGAGTTCTGGCAAAAACCTCACCCGGTCTTCTAAGTAAGGTTGTATGGTTGCCTGGGATAATTTGCAGATCTACTATTCTTGGTAATATTTTTCGGGCTGCCGAAATGTAGCTAAGTGGCGCAAAAAACTCGTCGTCTTCTGCGGCCACCAGTTTAACGTTAAGCCCTGATTCAGCCATACGTGCGACTCTTCTGGTGCTTGAGAAATTTGCGACACCAGGGATATAGGACAAGTGCTCTAAGGGATGGCTGGCTAGTTGACCTAGTGTGTCGCGTGCTGTAGTGATGTTACGTGTGAAATTGGAGCCAATAATGGCATGTTGAGCGTGTTTAAGTGCAATCTGTCCAGCCGATAAAAACAATGATCCGATTCGGTGGGGCTCCGGGCCATTAAACACCATAAGTAGCTCTGGATTAGCGGTCAGCGGAACCTTGCTTACCCCCAAGGAATGCGTGTTAACCGCTGCATCCTCAACCGCTTTTATTAATGCGTTTGGATTTTTATCGGCATTAACCAAAGTAAAAATAGCAGCATCATTGACGTTGAAAGCTTCACAGGCAGCTTCGGCAATCGGTTCTAACTGGCACTCAGATTCACCGTATCCGCCGATAACGACTGCACGCTTCATGTTTATGGTTATAGATAATTATTTTGAAACTGTCAATTACAGAACTGTTTTAGTAGCTGCTAAAAACGGTTATTACTCTGAATTTATCAAATATGCTTAGTTTCTTTGTGATACTTCAGTGATGATCTGGTTTACTGTTCTTTATTTTGATCGCGGGAGTGAAGATCAGACAAATGCTTTTTGTGGCTTTCGACAATTCTTTTGCCGTGATGCCGTGCAAATACCTGGATGAATGAAGCAAGGATACCAACCCCTATAAACACAAAAACAGTAGTCATTATTTTACCGATGGTCGTTATAGGATAGATGTCACCATACCCAACAGTAGCTAGTGAAATAACGCTAAAATAGTAAGAATCTATCCAGCTCCAGCCTTCGACCGCCCGAAAAAATACCATGCCAAAACCGATGACTAAAACAGTTGCTAGCAATAGTAGTCGGTAAGTTGATTTTTCTGTTAGTCCTTGACGCATGTGGCTAAGTATAACAGTTATAGCATAGAAAGTGATACGGGGTTATAGATGTCTATGTTGCTTTATTGTGTACGGCGCGTCGATATCGAAAGTCGTCAATTGCTGAGTGCTCAAGACAACGTGATTCAATATAACTTACAAATTTACGGGCGCTGGTATCGTTCATAGTGCCAATGGTATAGTCTCCGATTCGAGTGTAGAGTGTAACATTGGCAAAAACTCCGGCTTTGCCGTAACTCACGCCACCAACAATGTCGTAAGAGATCTCATCAGTCTTAATAAACAGTGGTTTTTTATCTAAGAAAAAGGCGCGCCTATCGGTGGCTATTAACATTGCAAATCCCTCCGCATGGCGACCGTAAACGACACCGGTTATATGTTCATAGTCATGAATAATATTTGGTAGAGCCTGAGCTTCGGCATGCGCCAGACCATACCATCCCATCCCAACGGATTTTAGTTCATCAAACACACGCTTCTTTTTGTCTTGCGGATTATTTTCATCGTGGGCGTGAGGTGGAGTCGTCGGCGTTTTGGAGTATTGCGGCAGCGGCACCCGGCGTATGGCAGATTGTTGACGGATGATGTTTTGTGCGACGAGTGATTGGTACATGACCTTATTCCTCCCTCGAGTTATAGTTAACCAAACCTTGATGCAGTCAGTCTGTGAGTTGAATCACAAAATGGTCGTGATATGTGTCACCGACTATTTTGCGAACCTGGTAGAGACTAATTAGCGGAAACCAAGAAAGGAAATATCTATGACTGCAACAACTTCAAAAACAAGGCCAGTAAACCAAAAGATTATAAACTTTTTAAGAGAGCACGAAACCGCTGTATTAGCAACTGTCGACCCCAATAATCGTCCGCATGCCGTGGTTATTTATATCGCAGTCGCTGACGATTTATCGATTACTTTCCTTACCAAATACGACACCAAAAAAAGCGATAACTTACGGCATAATAAACACGCGATGATGACTGTATTTGACCCGGCTACGCAAGCAGTCGTTCAGATTACCGGTCAAGCAGAAGAGTTATCTGATATGAACGAAGCTCATCAAGCTTTTCGACACGCCCTTAGATCATCGCTTCACACTAGCAACATGGCTGTTCCTCCAATAGCTAAACTCAACGCGGGTGATTACACAGCTTTTCGCGTTACACCGTCTGATGTGCGTATGGCTACATTCACCGAAAAGCACAATGGTAAATATGAGCAAACATTTGAAGTAGCTGAGCTTTAATAACGATCGTGACGGCTAAATTGCTTGTAGGAGGTCTGCTTCAAGTTTTGCAAGATCGGTGACAACAATTTGGCTGCGCTGTTTACGGAGTAAGCCGGATTTTTGAGCTTTTTGCAGTTCGCGGCTAATCGTCTCACGTGTGAGACCTACGCGAGCTGCTAGTTCGTCCTCGTTGATTGTGATTGAACATGATTTATCTGCTTGTGGGCTGCCGAAGCGCCGACATTCTGTAGCAAGTTCGTATAACAGCCGATTCCTCGCACTTCCAGACATCAGTTGCACCATTCTCCCTAGTAAACCGTCTACTCCAATGTATACACGCGATAGCAGGTTAAACATAACGTCGGTGTTATTTTTTAAAAACGAAACTACGTCACTACGTGGTGCTATGTAAACTTGAATATCTTCTACTGCATCAAAAAAGAACTTATTAGGTACATCGGTTATTGCCCATATCATCGGAAAAAATGAGCCGGGTTTAAATACGTTAACAACTACTTCGTCGCCGCGATAAGAGATATCATACTGCCGGACAGTTCCTTTTTCCAGGTAGAATACATGTTGAGGTTGGTCGCCGTTATGTATGAGAACTTGTTTTTTGCTATACGAACGCATAGGGTATTGCTTGAAAAACGCTGCAACTTTTGTGTCAATTTTATTTACCGGCATGTCGACTCCTGTCACACTACTTCCATAGTATAACTTGATTAGCTAAGGTACGACAGTCTGGCAGCCAAAAACTAATATCTACTAACTAAAAAATATTTAGCAGACGCCACCAAAACGAAGGGGGTTCAATAGGGTCGGTTGTGGTTATTGGTACGCTCGTGGTATCCGAACCGTGATCGACACTCAGCGTTCCGACTTCAGTCTGTGCCTGTACGCCCGGTTCAACTCGCTCGGCTTCTACTTGTGGTTGATATGCTTCGCCAACCCATGCGCCGACCATAATACCACCGTTTGTGACGAGTTCTACTTCTTCTGCCCAGGGGACTTCATAGCGGCCAACAACGGTTTCAGGTTCGACTACTTCTATAAAGCCAAGTCCTTTTTGCCCGGATTGTAATATTGATCGTGATTGATTAATAACAGTCTGGCGGTCTGGCTGGCCGAGTACCATGCCGATGATTGTCGTCGAGGCGGTTTCGGTCAGCGGGAAGTCAGCTGCAAATATCAAGTTTGAGCCAGCTTCATCGGTTGTGCCGGTTTTTACACCGACTACGTACTGGTCTAGCAACAACGGATTGGTGTTATAAATTGTTCCGACGGCTGGGTCGATTACAGTTGATGGTTTGCTAACTATTTCTGATAACACAGGGTCTTGCAGAACTCGTTCGGCGACAACCATCAGCTCGCGGGGCGTGCTAACAGACTCGGGTGAAAACCCGCTGGTATCAGCTATGGTGGTGTTTTCTAGACCCATATCAGCCGCCATGTCATTTACGTAACGTAAGAAGTTTTCTTCCGAGCCAAACGCCCAACGTGACAGGCTATCGGCCAAATTATTTGCGGACGGGATAAGTAGGGCATGCATTGCTTCGGCTTGGGTTAAGCTATCCCCAGCATTGATCGGATATGCAGAACCTTCTCGTGCAATATAGTCAGTGTATAGTTGTTGATCGGCCTGCCCAAAGGTAATAGTTTCGCCGTCTTGGCCTTGCTCAAACGGCTTTTGCTCCATTATGGCGAGAGCGGTAAACAGCTTTGTAATGCTGGCGATCGGAACAACTTCATCAGCATTGCCGGAATCATCGAGTAGACCATAGCCAACCGCGCCAATAGTTGCGACACCTTCATCTGGCCATGGTACAGAAACCACGGCTGGCTCACTGGCTGGCAAGTTATTGTAGGTTGCCTCCAGGGTGGGCATTGATTGAAAAAACAATACATACACAACGGCCGTTGTTGGCAACAGTACAATAATGCTCAGTGCTACGCGTAGGGCAATTTTCTTCATTGCGCCACGGTTAAAAGTATCAAATCTATCATATGCTAGATAGCATGATAGCGTAGTTGCTACCCGCTGTCTAACCTACTTTTAGTAACCTATTTATCTTCGCGGCCTTTGATAGCTGACTCAATCACATCTTTTGGTAGAGCGGCTGTTGAGAGCAGTGCATCACGTACCGTATCTACGGCTCCACCGCCGACTTCAGTTGCTGCATCAAGTGCACCGCCTACTGCTGATTTTGCAGCTTCAGAAGTGTCTGCACCTACATCTCCAGCTGATTTTATGGCTCCCTGTACGGCTGATACGGCTGCAGAGCCGACATCACCACCGGTTTCGGCAGTTGCCTGAACAATTCCTTGCGCACCGCCACGAACAGCCTCGATAACATCGCCTCCAACTTGGCTAGCGCCATTTATGACACCACTCATGGTGTTAAATGCGGTATCGGTTAGCGAAGTTCCGACTTGTCCGGCACCCCGGACTGCACCGCTGGCTACCGAAGCGATTGCCTCGACGCCGCTACCGGCAACTTCTCCGGTTCCTTTTAATACGTTAACGACTTGATCTTTGACGGTTCCGGTAATTGCGTCAAGGATATTGTCTACACCCTTAACAGCAGCGGATACCGCGTCGGTTGTTTCGGTAATAATTTTTGATAACATGAGCTCCTCCTTAATTAGTTTGCTCTGTATATAAGCTTAACATGTATTTTGATACTTGTTAAGCCGTAACCCCTGTCAGTTAGGAGCCCGGGGCGGATTATTTAAGCGATTGCCATAAGTGTAAACTGGCAATCGTACGGTAGGGTGCCCAGTTTTCAGCGATTGCAGTAAGCTCTTTTTTGGGAGGTACTTTATCCCAACCGTAGAGCTTTTTCATGGCGTTTTGTAGCCCTAAGTCATCCGGTGCAAACACGTCCGCTCGACCAAGTGTAAATATTAAGAACATCTGTGCTGTCCAGACACCGATACCTTTAATTTCTGTCAGTTCAGTAATAACTTGTTCATCAGTTCGCTGACCTAGATGATTATATACATCTGGATTGTTGGCGAAGTGCGCGGCAAGGTCGCGTATGTAGCCAACTTTTTGTTTAGATAAACCTATGGCGCGAATCTCTTCATCGCTAAGCTGCAAGACTTTTGCGGGTTTTATGCCGGTGGCGGCCAACAGACGACCGAATATGGCTGTAGCTGCCGCTACAGAAACTTGCTGCCCAACAATGCTACGACAAAGTGAGGTAAAGTAGTCTTTTCTTGGTGCGCGCAAGTTTAAGGTCTGTGACTTGATGAGCTCGCCAAGCACAGGGTCTTGTTTAATCAAGATAGGTTCAGCCGTTTTTAGTAATTGTTCCATACCAAATCATCATAACAGAAGTAGGTACTACAGCTGGAGACGGCGGAGGAACTGCGCATTCACAGCGACAATAATTGTCGATAGTGACATTAGTACAGCTCCGATAGCCGGCGAAAGCACAAAACCGAGCGAGGCGGTTACGCCGGCTGCAAGCGGGATTGCTACGGCGTTGTAGCCTGTAGCCCAAACCAGGTTTTGTACCATCTTGCGATAGGTGGCCTTAGATAAGGTAACGACTTTTGTTACACCGCGCGGATCGCTGCTGGCCAGCACGATTCCGGCTGATTCAATGGCAACATCCGTGCCTGCTCCAATCGCTATACCCACGTCTGCCTGTGTTAGAGCGGGCGCGTCATTGACACCATCACCAACCATAGCTACTTTATCGCCATTAGCCTGCAGCTTCTTGACGACGTCCGCTTTATGCTGAGGCAATACTTCGGCAAAGTACTCGTCGACACCCAGCTCATTAGACACCCAGGCCGCAACGCCGTCAGAATCTCCGGTTATAATTGCAACCCGTTTACCAGCGCGCTGTAAGTCAGCTACTGACTGTTTGGATTCCGGTCGGATGACATCGGCGAGTGTAATAGCTCCGATTACTTTATTGTCGCGCAGTACGTACACGACGGTTTTCCCGTTTTTGGCGGCGGTAGCAGCAGCCTCTTTTAGGTAGTCGGGGATTGTAACACTTTGTTTGGTTAGCAGTTGTGAGCCGCCTACATGAACTGTCTTTCCGGCAATGCTGGCCTGGGCACCACGTCCCGCAAGAGCCTTGAAATTTTTGGCTGCTTTAATCTGTATGTTTTTGTCCTTGGCGTAGGTCACGATTGCCCGAGCAATCGGGTGTTCTGATTCATTTTCAACTGCCGCCGCGGTGGTAAGCAACGCAGTCTCGTCCTCTTTCGTTATAACGTCGATAACGCCCTGTTTACCGGTGGTAAGTGTGCCGGTTTTATCAAACAGCACGACGTCGAGGTTCCGAGCAGACTCTAGCGCCAGGCGCTCGCGGATAAGCAAGCCGCTGTTAGCAGCCTTGGTGGTTGAAATAGCTGTCACCAGTGGAATAGCCAAGCCAAGCGCGTGCGGACAGGCAATTATAAGTACCGTTACGACCCGCTGGATGACAAATGCGCCTGATTGATCGCTAAACACCCCCCAGCCCATTGCAGTAAGCAGCGCTGCACCTAGTGCGACAAAAGTAAGATAAAAAGCGGCTTTATCTGCTAGAACCTGTGTTTTTGATTTACTGCTTTGTGCCTCGCTAACGAGCTTCATTATGCCCGCCAGTGCGGTGTCGTCGCCTAGTTTAGTTACTTTAATCGTGAGCGAGCCGCTGTCGTTGACAGTTCCGGCTATTACTCCAGACCCGATGTCCTTTTTGACTGGCTTTGACTCCCCAGTGAGCATTGCTTCATTCACGTCAGATTGTCCTTTTGTGACCGTACCATCGACTGGAACGTTTGATCCGGGGCGTACCAGTACTTTATCACCGACTCTCAGCTCGCTAATCGGTATAGTTTTCGTGCCTGCATTGGTGAGAACTTCGGCTTCATCTGGTAATAATTTTGCAAGTTCTTGCAGTGCGCCCTGAGCGTTCATAACAGAGGCCATCTCTAACCAGTGACCTAGCAACATAATTGTTATAAGTGTTGCTAGTTCCCACCAGAAATCCACGCCCGCAAGTAGGTTCAAAGAAACGGCCAAACTGTACGCAAAGGCTACAGTTATCGCAAGTGAAATAAGAGTCATCATGCCGGGCTGGCGGTTTTTTATTTCTGAGCGGGCACTTTTTAAAAACACTAAGCCACCGTAGAAAAATATAAAGGTGCCTATAACAGGCGATATCAAGGTACTGCCCGTAAACATCGGCAAGTTATAGCCAAGCCACTCCATAATAAATGGGGAGTAGGCGACGACTATCAAGCTTAGCAGTAAACTCAACCAGAACTTTTTCTTGAACATATCGGGATTATGACCGGCATGCTTGTCGTGATCGTGTGAGTCGTTACCTTCTTGATGTGACGGTTTTTGTGGTTTTGGAGTGCTATTTGTATCGCAACAGCTGTGGTCTTGCATGTTAGGCTCCTCTGGACGTTTTATGTTTTATGTATTGCTTGGGGTTCTTCTCGAAGGTGTGCTTACAGCCACTGGCGCAGAAAAAGTAAGTATCTTTACCGTGAGTTACTTGTTCTGAAGCCTCGGTCACACCCATGCGCATACCGCAGACCGGATCTTGCACCAGAGGATATAGCGATTCAAGATCAGTATCCTGGAAGCTAAGATTAGATAACTTGTTTTGGTTAGCCAAGAATTTACGGATGAGGCTGCAAGCTTCGGCTATGCGCTCATCTTTAAGGGAGTAGTATACGGAAGTTCCGGTTTTCCGTGTGGATACAATGCCTACTTGTCTGAGCAAGCTCAGGTGCTGTGAAACGTTGGATTGGGATATACCAAGCATACTAACCATCTCAGATACTGACATTTCTTTGTGGGTAAGGAGTTGAATTATCTCTAGGCGCTTTTGATTGGCAATAACCTTAAAGACGTCCTCTTGGAGTTCAAACAATTTTTCGTACATGGAAAAAGCTTAACATATATATTCAAGTATTAGAATACTTGAATATATAGTATTCTATACTAACCTCTCTAAAGATAAGTTGCGAAACGAGTATGTTTGGTAGTTTTAGCCTAAGTAAGCGTCGGTTACGATGCCATCCACGATAGTAAAGTTTACTCGGCTGGGGTTGTAATCCATAGTAACCGGGAACCTTTCACCGTCCCGTGCAACAATACGATAAGTGTACCCATCTTGTTCGGCTCGCGATATAGCCTCTTCTTCACTAAGCCCAATGTAGGCATTGACTCTGTCTTGGTCTTCGCCGTTAGGCTCAGATGGATTCGGTACTTCCTGGTTGGTGTCTGGCGATGACGTGTTATCATTTTCCGGTGCCTGCGCAGGTTTGGTAAGCAGAAACACGATTATTAAAGATAATATTAATACCGTTACGCCAAGCAAAACAGACAGTAGCTTGTAGTTTTTGAGTTGTTTATGATGTTCCACGCGCTTCATTATTACACAAAAGCGTATATTTTCTGTAGTGAAATTAGGCTAGTCTCTTAGGCTTGCCGTCGGCCAAACAATTTCTTCAACCTCGCTTGATGTATAGGTTTTTTGCGTTGGATATTGTTTGTAGGCTGCTTGAACATCTATTGGGACTGTTTCGTCAGGCGTGTTGGGGTCACTGCCGCATTGTTCACTGTAGTGATTTTTAAACCTTACAATTCGGTCTCCTTCATTAGTAAGGTCTACAGCTGGATCAGGCTCTACCATTAAGAGGGCAAGCTTAGGTCCTTGGCACTTTTCCCGTGCCGTGTCTGGCCAGGCAACAATCTTAAGAGCAAGTCCGACAATGTTTCCAATGGCTTTTGATATTCCTCTACGGTTTGGGCAGTCCCAGCAAAGTCTTTCAGGGCTTCCGGGCATCTTGTTCTCCAGTTAACTTATTATATAAAAGCTTGTTTGGGCACAAAACTCAAGCTTGAGCGGCTTGTAAAGTTACGTAACAAACCATCACGTAAATAATAAATTACTGGCAGCTGTTAGGGCAGCAAATTGCTCGGGGTCAGAGCGACGATGGCCGGCGTTTACCATCTGTAGGGTCATATTTTTACCGTATGCTTTTGCTAGTTTATGGGCGGTTACTGGTGGAGTGCAATTATCAAATCTACCTTGCACTACATATAGTGGCAGGTGTTTGATTTTATCTACGTTATCTAGGATGTAATTTTCTGGCATAAAACAGTCGTTCAAAAAATAGTGCGCCTCAATTTTAGCCAACGGCAGGTTGTTTTCGTCACCGAGTACATCTTGTTCTAACTTTTTAAGATTGTAGCCAACACTCATGTTGGAAAGTTCCCACAGTGTCCACTCGTCGGCGTATTTTTGAGCAGTTTTCTTATCCTTAGACTCGAATTGTTGAGCATAGTACTTGGTGATTGCTTCGCCATTTTTTCGCCATTTTTCTGGCACATGAGAAATAAAACGCTCCCAGGCCTCAGGATAGGTGTAGCGAGCGTGACCTTCGGAAATAAGACTCGTCTCAAATTTGCTGCCAAGATAAATCCCCCAAGCAAGCATGGCCTTAACTCGGCTTGGGTAGGCAATGGCGTAGGCTAGCACCATGGTTGAGCCCCAAGAGCCGCCGACGAGATGCATTTGCTCTATCCCAAGATGTTTTCGTAATTTTTCGGTATCTTCTACTAACTTTTGAGTGGTGTTTTGCTTTAGGCTTGCAAACGGCGTACTTTTGCCCGACCCACGCTGGTCAAAAAATATCACCCGGTGCTTTTTTGGATCAAACATCAGTTTATTGCTATCGCTAAAGCCTCCGCCCGGCCCGCCATGGAAATGCATGACAGGGAAGCCGCTTGGGTTGCCCCAATCCTCCCAATACAACTTGTGCCCGTCGCCAACATCCAAGTGCCCAGACTTTCTTACGTGCAGATCAATAGCTTTACTCACAGTTCCACACGCTTTCTGGATTGCTGCTTTTTCTTCCAGACTTCTTCTGGCCACAGGGTAGAACCCGTATGATTTACGGATTTAATCTTGTTATTATCGAAATTAAAGACAACAAGCTCGTCTTCCGAGCTGAAGCTACTAGCATTAGTAACTCTGAGTGTTTTACCGTCTACGTACTCTAGCTCTTCTAGGCTTGAAAACGGTTGCCATGCACCCGGGTGTATAGAAACAAGCTTATCGCCAACAGCGACCATTTCGCTAACACCCCACAGTCCGGCAAATCGACCTTCAAACTTGGCAAGATCATGCTTTGGTTTAGAGCTAGTCATGTTGTCGTTGAAGTAATCAAAAATCCCGTATATACCTTTGGCGGTGTTCTCGGCAGGCCCACCAATGCAATTAGTTAGCACCACAACAACAAGCTCGTCTTTTGGATCGGCAACAGTCATAGTTATTTGACCCGGAAAACCGCCACCATGACCGACGGTAGTGCGTTTTTTTAAATTCTCGATCACGAGTCCCAGACCATAATCTTCGTCATTTTCTTGGCCAGGCGTTTTGGCGTGGAAATGAACCCGCTGCATCTCTTTCTTGGATTCGTCATCTAAAAGTTGACCAGAACCGACGAAGTGGGCAGTAAAGTACGCACACAAATCATCAGCCGTGGCGTAAAAACCGGTTGCTGGAGCCATGGCTTGAGTTTCAGTATGAGCGATGGGCAGCCGTTTCTTATCCGCTTCGCGGCGGCTGTATCCGGTAACGAGTCTGTCATCAAGCTCCGGAGTGTACTCCGGCCCAGTGTTTTTCAGACCGAGTGGCTTGACGATGTGTTTGGTAACGTATTTGTTATACGAAATACCGGCAACCGCCTCGATTAACAGGCCGAGTAGCGAGTAGCCGTAGTTGGAATACTTCATCTTAATGTTGTTGTCGATAACGAGACTAGCATCCATAATTTCCTTCTTAAGTTGTGCTTTATCTGGGAACGGACGTTCTAGCTGCCAATAATCAGCCTTATTGCCATCGCGGACTATTCCAGCACCATGCGACATAATTTGACGTATAGTTATCTTTTGCCATCGTTTGTCTTTGTGGCTCTTAAGCCACGGCAAGAAGTCAGTCACATAATCATCAATGCGTAGTTTCCCTTGCTCCTGGAGCTGCATAAGCGCTGTTGAGGTAAAAGACTTGGAGTGTGAAGCTATACGGAAAATGTGATTGCTGGTCATCTTGGTATTATTCTCTAGGTCGGCAAAACCATAGGCCTCGTTCATGACAATTTTGCCTTTGTGCGATATGGCAACTACAAAGCCAGGAGTTTCCTCGTGCTCGTAGCGGTAGGCCAACCAGGACTTAATGAATGTAACCGATTTATCTAAGGCTTCTTGTTTCATTATATTTATAATAACAGATACGGAATATACATAGTATCTAACATAAGTATTGTTGAAATTATTAGAAATATGATTTAAATCATATTCATATCATATTTACATTTGTTAATATGAAGATAGGGTAAATTAAATATAAAAAGGAAGTTTATATGGGTGTACGTACAAGTGAAGAGCAACATATCCGGAGCATCATGCAAAATAACAGCGGGTCGTATACGGTTTCCTTGCCAATCGCCATGGTTCGGAAATTGCGGTGGCAGCGGCGGCAAAAAGTCACCGTCACCCTAAAAGGCGACAAACTGGTTATTGAAGACTGGAAAGATTGAATTAGGTTGGTATATTCGTTCGTGCAGCGAACGTAACCATTCCGTCATAGATATCTTTAGCCGAAAATTCAATTTCAGACGCATCAGATATGTGAGAGTATTGCGCACAATCCACGTTTCCGTTAGGAGTACCCACCATGTATGAATCATGGGAAAAGCCCCAGAAGTACATTAATGAGCCATGAGGGGTAAGAAGTACAGCGTGGTTTTTGTAGTACGCACTGTTATTCATGTTGTTTACAGCTGGTTCTTGATACTGACTCTTATTCTTAGCGGCTACAAGCCAGCCACTAGCGACGACAACTTCCTTATTTTTAGCCCACATGCCAGGAATCTTTGGTCTTATCGTTTCTAGTCGGGTTAAGTGGTCGTATTCATTAAGGTGACGTGACGCAATCGGGCCTAAAGCTCTAGCTACTTTAAGTACATGGGTATTACGAGAAGCGCGCTCAATTTGCCTGTGTGTGTTTATTACTGCTTCTTGCCGGGCACGTTCATGCAACGCCTCGACTTCTTTAGAAAATTCTGATCCCAAGCCGCTCATAATAACTTTATATTCCAACTCACGAAGTTTTGCAAGCATGAGGGAAAAGGGTTAGGTGGCGAGGGCGAGGTTTTTGTAGACCGTAGTAGCAAGATAATCACGAGAGTTGTAGTCGTTGAAAACAAAGCAAATATGGTTCCAGACTGCCTCGAGCCGCTCCCCATATGATAAATGTTCGTTCCTGGTGTTCGTCCTAGTAAGCATGGCATCTGTGAAGTCAGCAGTTGTCAGGCAATCACGGGTAATTCTCTCGCTATCTGAAAGTTCTTCGTCTACACCATAAGCCAAGACACTGTCTTGTTTATGGTGATGTTCTTCTATGGCTCGGGCAATAGTATCAGATAAACCATACTGTCGAGCGATTTGGCCGCCTAGCCAGGCGTGCGGGATAATTTGGGTATGATCCTTAAGTCCCCAATCTGTTCCTTCGTTACTTTTGGCAATTAAGTCTTGGCTCACTTCTATTTTGCCAATATCGTGGAGTAGAGAAGATGACCAAATAGCGGCTAAATCAACCTCAGCGTCTGGGAATACATCATGTATCGCCTGAGCTGTCTTGAGGGCTAATGGCAACGTTTGGAGACTTTCGCGTGCTGTTTGTTCATCAAATTGTCGTAGTTTTTCCAGAAGTTCAAACGTAGTAACGTAGGTATGTTGATCAACACCAATTTCAATAGCCAGTGATCTAGAATCATCCAGCAGCTCCGCATAGTTTTTTTCAGCTATTGTTTCATGGGTTTCTTGTGGGAACTCGCGAGTTTCTAGGACGGACATGTTGGTTTTTCTTTATATTTAAGTATCTCTGTTGTTAATTATACTCCTGGGTGTCAATAGCACTAGGAAACAAAAAGTCATATGTATAAATAATTCACCAAGCAGTATTACATCGGCTAATAACCAAGGTGCGACAAAAAGCTTGGAGCTTCTTGCTACAATGATAGTAATAAATATAAAGGATATGACAGATGGCAGAAAACAATCAAACAACTCCAAACCAAGCTCAACCTAAACAACAACGTCAATGGCTGGCTGCGCTACTTTTATCAGTGCTCATAGGAGAGCTTGGCATCGATCGCTTTTATATGGGCTATATTGGGACGGGAATCTTAAAACTCATTACACTTGGCGGTTGCGGCATATGGTGGTTGATTGATGTCATACTTATCGCAACAGATAATCTAAAAGATGCAGACGGCCAACCGCTTCAAAAGTAAGCTACTTAATGTGGTGGGGTTACAAACGCCTGCTGGGCGTCTCGTGGCATTTGCGGCTGTAACTGCGTTTGTGTATGTCACCAGTGTTTTTAGGATCACCTGGATCCCGAACTTGTCATTGTATAAGTACCTTGGGATTAATGCGCCATCTATAGGATTGACCCGAGCCTTTCGGTTGCTAATAAACGGTGATGTAAGTGGAGCCTGGCAGATGAACTGGCTTATTTTTCCGGTTGTCGCCATAGTGCTTGGGATAGTAATTATTGACATCACCAAGCTTATGCGCAAGAAGCAGATTTAGTCGGTATAACAGATAAGTCAGGGGTGCTATGTATCAATGCACTTATCAAGAACTTCACCAATATTTAATGGTTTTGACTACAAGAAGAAATGATACACCAGACTTGGAGCGGTATTTAAGCAGGGTACAGGGGCTATATGGGTAATAAACTTACTGGCCGGTGGAATTGCCAGACCCCTGCGGATGCACGAATGTCTTGAACGTGAAAATATATATCCAAACTAGTCCGTATAGTAATCCAAGTACAACGCCCACATCTATAATTCCTTGCAATGGTTGAGGTAGTTGTTTTGTAGAAAAAACTAATACTAGTATCCCTGCAGTAAGTAACCAGCTGGTGATAATGCGCTTTCTGGCCGCATTGAAGTAGCTCATGCAATAAAGTGGTGCGAATATAATATCTTTGGTCTGTCCGTAGTGTAGCAGATGCCGTAATCGATCAGCGACCCTGGGTGAAAACTTTTTTTGGAACCCATAGTACCCTTCACCAATAAGCATAAAACTGCACCAAGCGATTAATATAAGCCACTCAACACCGTTAAAACTAAAACTAAGGGAGTTTATTACATGCACTGAAAGGCGTACTATTGCGGCGCCAATAATTAACGTAATTCCAGCCAGCCCCCAACTTGCGCCGATAATGTTAAGCGTCTTCATGTCTGTATGAGTACCAAGGACGTTCTCTTCAAATAAATGAACGTGAGTACGCCCAAAAAGTTTTGATTAATTAACCTATTTTTTAAAAAAATGGTACACCCGGGCAGGTCAGGTAAAGGATATTTAGACCAGTTGCGGGGATCGACTTTTCGAGCAAGTCCAACAGCAGTACCGTCAAAATCACTCCATAGTTTTGGCATGCGTTCGCTCATCCAAACGAGCATACTACAGCACGGCAGTTTTATGAAAAGAAAACACATTAGCTTAATGGCGTTGTTGTGGACTGAGGCCGGTGTAGAGTAACATAAGCAGTATGACTAACAGAATCATCAGCCAGGAGAATGATGCGCCAATAGGTATTCAACTTAAAGTTGGCGAATATGAATCCGAGGCTGCATCCATTAATCAAGACATCGCCGACAATCCATTTTCCGCAGAAGCGGAAGATACGCCTGAATCTGTTCAATATTTTGATGAAGCCGCTGCAACTATACAAAAAGAAGGCGGGATTGAGGCTCACAAAAATCGTTACGGTGGCGATCCATCTAAGTGTCCCTTTATCGGACCTATGGGAGCAGCGGGGTTGAAACTTGCCGAGAGCATACAAAATGAAGAACGAAACCCCGATAGGGGCAAAACTATAGGCGAGATATTAGCCGAAAAACGGCAGGAACAGAAGCAAGCGAAGCCCGAAGAACCGTCTGCTTCTCAGGAGGCTAGCGAGGTAGATATAAGTGATGAAGTTGACAAAACACCTGCTAAAAAATCACAGCCAGAGCATGATAAAAAAGAAGTTTTGATGAACACTGAGGAAATAAATAAAACCAAAACACCTGTCAAATCAACCGAATTACGAAACAACGCACTGGAAGCTGCGATACAGCAAGAACAGTTAGTCGAGAAGTTTTTGAGTCAACCTTATGAATCAAAAACTACTGAAGGCAGCCCAGCTAGAAAAGAGCCGGACGGCAAAGAACGGCAAAAAACAGCAGAGGGCGACCGCACAAGTCATCAGCAGAATAGGAAAAATCGTGGAGCCTTTAACAAGGAAACAGTCAAAGTAGACCCACCCTCTATGACAAACGACACAATTAGTGCCAATCACGAAAAACCCTCTCGCAATAAAGAGGCGCCGATAACTACATTAACAGCCGTAGAGAGCTTAGAAGAATCAAACGAAACAGAGGAAGATGATCTCGATACCACCAGTAATACAGCCTCTGTATACAGCGAGCCGCGTACCGAGCCGGCTCAAGAGTCTTCACTGAACCAGACTACCCAACCAGATATAGAGACACATGATGTTGCAACAGAAATAACTAACCTGGAAGAGGGGGGTGACATATATGACGCATTTGGTCTGGGCGCAGAAAGATTTAATTTGGAGCAACAAGATCTAGAACAAATAGCTACCTTTGAAACTATGATTGAAGACTGGTTGAGCGCAGACAGTCACGGCTCTGAAGAGGCGTTTACAGACCTAGCTCTTTTTAATGCCTTAGATGGTGAAAACTCGGATAAAAGCGAGCATATAGATAAGGTTGATGAAGCCGGTGATAATTTGGCTGCGACTGCTGAAACTATGCCTTACGATGTTGAAAAAATTGAGTCAAAAATTAAAGTCACAAAAAAACTTGAAGAATTGTCGGAGTTTATTAAGTTGGTTAAGTCAAAGACTGAAACTCATATAGGTGAGGGTGCTGATAAGCAATTAGAGCTGTTATGTATAGAGCTTTTCGGGCTTATGGGCGTTGAATTAAGTGAGCCTCTTGCCAATGAAATAGCCCGTGATTTATTAGATGTTTCTATAAAAACGGGCGATCCTGAAACTGAGCATATTTCAATCGAAGAGCTAAATAATCGAGGAACAAATGAGTATAGGGTTGCAACAGCGTCTACCTTGTTGGCTCATTATTCACAAGCTTTACAGCAAAAAATTAAACGACTCAAGCAAATCAGTAGATATATTCTTGTTCGAATGAGTAGGCCACTAGTCTACGGAGCAAATGTCTCACCTAAGACCCAGGTTCAATTTGACCTTGCTGTTCCAGCTTGGACATAACCATTTCTTTTACTTCACTAGGCGTCATGTCAGCGAGATGGTGAGCGCATCGGCCAAGACCCCAAAAAACAGAACCTTTCTGACCGTCCCATTCCAGGCTTACGTCAGCAACTTCATCCAGCCCGCACACTTCAATCAGAACTGTGGCAGCTTCATTCTGATTGTCCGTTAGGGGTGGTCGTTCGTCTCTTTCAGGGTTCATTAGGTACTTATTATATAGAATAAGTATAAATTAGAAAGGTACCCGTATAGTTTAGATAGTATATATAGACTTGTGCTGTCCACCGCAAGTCATAATTTATAAATGCGCCACTCGACTGGCGCGTTTAAATTGTAGTAAAAGCTGGCTATTTATAGATGAAAAATGTGAATTAAGGGGGAGGGCGAACGCACGATTATTAACACGGTTTCACATTAACGAAATCGGGGATGACAAGCAGGGATATGAACAGGAAGGTAGCAAGGGTACGAGGCCCGAACGTCCTATTTAACCCATCCATATCCTGCTCGCCATGTACCCGAAATGGTTCAATCTGAAGTGATGGCGAATAGGCCGATGAGTCCAATCATTGCTGCAAATGCAATGAAAAAGATGTAAACAATGATCAACGCAATGGCGATGAGAAATACCGATGCAGCGACCGCTATCCAGCCAAGGCCTGCTATCGCAAGACTCCCGGGTCCGGCATGCCCAGATTGTTGAGCAATCCGCTCATCCACGTATACTTTTGTGATGCCGCCGACGGCGTACCCAGCTACGACTATTGCTAGAAGTAGACCAAGCCCAATCACCGCCTCTATCCATTCTGGCCAAGCCTCGGTTTGAGCGTTAAAGCTCTTACCACTCTCATTAGAGGATAAAAACCAGACTGCAAGATGCCCTCCAAGCATCAAAGTCGCAAAGCCAGTAGCGATCCCAGCCCCGGTTCCTGTCCCTGTAGAAATCGCCCTAGACATAGGTAACCCTTTCTCCTCACAGTGGCGAAGATGCCTCTCGCAAAGCGAGTATGTGTATCCTGTAACACACAAGATGAGGAGCAAAAGCACTAGTAAATGCGCTTGCTTCCCATCTTGTGGTGTACGCCTGCTTGTCAAATAACACCTCTGGAGTTAGCTCAACAGAGGATAGTTTCTTTATACCATGCATTTATAAATATATCAAATATGTCGTATTCCTCCACCGTCCTTGCATTATGAAGAACCCGACCCAGAATCAAGAAAAGAGTCCCACTTGAAGTGGGACTCTTTTCTTGGTAGCGGCGACAAGACTTGAACTTGTGACCTCCGGCTTATGAGTCCGGCGCTCTAACCAGCTGAGCTACGCCGCCCCGTCAGAACCGACGGTCAGCTTCCACAAAAGTCGCTTATGACTTTTGTTTCACCTTCTAGTCGCTTCTTCCTGTCAAAATCCCAAACAGCAGACAAACTGCTTGGTTTGGTCTTTTGGGTTCTAGCATTGGAACAGAGGTCAATATATCATATCCACTACATTAAGAAAAGCCGGGCGTGCACACCCGGCTTTTTGACTGACCGCTTAATTAATCAAAGTCGGTTTAGCAATTTGTCTACCTTGAGGATGCCCGAATTTTTGGTTGGAGCAAACTCATACGCAAATTTAAGCGCCATACACCAGTCCTTTCAATGTTTATTTTGTGTTGTTTGTTTTAGTCGACTAACACTACACATTATACATGCTTTTGCTTTTTTGTCAACTTCAGTACTACACACCTCTTGGCGGCTAGCTTTGTTGACAGCTGTAGTGCTCGTTCAACGTATTAGAATACGTCTCTCTGCGCGCTGCTCTGTCGCCGTGCTATCCATCCGAGTGAGTAGCCCTGAATACCTCATCTGTAAATATGCCTATTGTAGGATCCATAGATTTGTGCTTTACTTGGCGTGCAGGTTCTTATCTGTTGTTCGCATGAGAAGGTCGTTTGTTTTTTGATTAAAGAACACCGTTTGACAGTTCAATGCCAGAGACAGAAAGGGGTCGTACCTCGCAACAAGTTCTTTAATTAGGAAACAACACATGTACAAATTATTCGTAGGTGGATTACCTTTTTCCACCACAGACGATGAGCTCGCACAATCATTTGGCGAGCACGGCACAGTAGCTTCTGCTGTTGTCATCAAAGACCGCGACACCGGCCGTAGCAAAGGCTTCGGTTTTGTCGAGTTCGAAAATGACGAAGAAGGTAAAGCTGCAGAGAAGGCTCTTAATGGGTCTGATATGGGTGGCCGCTCCATCACTGTTAACGAGGCTCGTCCTCGTGAAGAACGTCCACGCCGCGATTTCAACAATCGCGACAACGGCGGCAACCGCGGCTGGTAGTTAATACCACTGCGCAAGCAAACACCCCGGTAAAACGGGGTGTTTTTTATACTTCTTCTATTGTTGACTCCTTGTCTGGGAATACAAGTTCACGTAACCGTCTTCTTGCCCTGTGCAATCGCACCTTAGATGCAGTCTCTGATATACCAAGCTTTTGGGCAATAACATCATGCGGCAAATCATAGACATCTCGCAAAACTACCACAGACCTCATTATTGGCGATAATTGCTCTATCGCAGACCTCAGTTCATCTCGTAATTCGGCATTTTCTACACGATGCTCAACGTCATAGTCTGAATGTTTTGCCACGTATTCTTTAGTTTCATCCTCGTCCCTATTGATAGCTAATTTATCCTGAAGTTTCTTACGTTTTTCAATGTACGTATTGGCAGCATTAACAGTTATCCGGTGAAACCATGTCGTAAAGCTGGACTCGCCGCGAAAACCAGGTAAACCACGCCACGCGCGAAGATAACTTTCCTGAACAACCTCGCTGGCACCTTCCGCGTCATGCGTAAAACGGCGGGCAGTACTGTAGGCGTGTCCGGACGTAAGCCTTACGATATCTTCAAATTTCCGTTGCGCGGCTATGTGATAAACAGATGATTCATCGTCTGCTAACTTTAGATCAGCTTGAACAGCATCCACTAACTTACTAACTCGAGCCTGATACTCTTCTTCTGGAGTTAACTCCACGTCTCCGTAGTTATAAGCTTCCGACATAGTTACATATTATATAATTACCCGCATGCTATCGCAATTACTAGTTCTTGCATAACAGATACCAACCTGCTATAGTAACAACTTGCCAAACAGCCTACACTTTTCCCATCCTGGGTTAAGTGAGGACTAGCCAGAAAGTGGATGCTTCCCTTTCTGGCAATAACGCGGGGTAGAGCAGCGGCAGCTCGTGTGGCTCATAACCACAAGGTCGGAGGTTCGAGTCCTCCCCCCGCTACCAAGAAAGACTTTTCAGGTTCTGGAAGGTCTTTTTTATTTTCTATCACTCTGTAAAGCGAGCTAATTTCTTTGGTTCCAAACCTGCGGCTGTTGCTGTCATAGACCACACCCCTTGGGAACAATATGCTTTGGAACCTTTGCTTTGATTGAGGCGAAGCAACCGTCCATTGCTGGTCAATATTACGCATTACATCTAAAGCCAAGGTTATGTCAGACTCTCTAATGTTCTGTTGCTTTTCGAGCTTCTGGAGCTCTTCTGTGAGGGTGAGCTTTTCTTCATCTAGGGCTGCTATGAGATCAGTCTTTTCCTCTGCAGTAAGCTGATCCGCGTTGAACTTCCTGATAGCAGAAAGGCGGTCATCCGCTATTGAACTCAGTCTGTTGCGTTCTCTTTTTATCTTTCCGTTGAGCTTACCGAGTTGTGTAGCAGCCTCTGTAATTAATATCTCTTTGTAGAGCTCTATTAATCTATCTTCAGGCTTAAGTCTTTCGAGCATAGTAGTAAAGTCTTCGTGTATAACAGAAGCCTTCACAGACTTGCTCAAGCCCTTACAGGATGAACGAGAGCAGTGATAGCGGGGCGACTTACCACCCGATCCAGTCCTAGGAGCAGAAGCGTACAGTGGCTTTGTACAGTGCGAACAAAGCACCAGGCCTTTCAAAGGATAATCTGGGTTAAGCGATTGGTGTACTTCTCCAAGACGAGTGTTCTTGCCATGTAATAGCGTTTGGTTGAGCTGGTATGTGTCCTTTGAGATTAATGCCTCATGCTGACCCTCTACGAGCTGCCAGTCAGTATGATTGTCGGCAACATAGCCCGCATACACGGGATGCTTAAGCATGCGATTGATACTATCTTCGCCTACTTTCTTTCCGTATCGACTACGAAGCCCTATGGTGGCAGCATATCTTGCAAGCTCAGCTTTGCTTATATCGCCTTGAGAGAAGCGTTCTAGCATCTGTTTTACATACGGTGCCATTGTATTCGGCTTTAGCGTTGGGCGGGGCTTACCCATGTCATTAGGTTTCTTGAAGGCATCATACCCAAGTATAGGTGGGTGCTGCCACCATCCTTGTAAAGCGAGGTTACGCATATTGTCTTTCGTGACATCAGACTTACCCTCATTGTCTAGTTGACCTAGTGCTACAAGCAGGGTCTCCATAAACCGCCCCTCTCTCGTATCATCAACCGCTGGCTCGGTTGCGGAACGAACCGTAATGCCTAGTGCCTTTAATATTGTTCCTACGTGATTTGAATAGCTGTCTATGTCACGAGATGCACGCTTCATGTTATAGACAATCCAGTGCTGTATTTTCCCTTTATTCTTCGAACAGTACTTCAGTAAGTCTTGTAGGCCAGTTCTATTAGCGTTCTTGCCAGACCTTGCAATGTCCTCAAACCATTCGACTATCTCTATTCCTTGGGCATCGGCGTACGCTTGTATAGCCTGCCTCTGTGTCGCAGGGCTCTCATTATTAATCTGCCGCATGCTTGAGATACGAACGTATGCGACTGCTTTCTTCTGTGCTGGTGGTTGACCTAGACTATTCATCAGCTTTGGAACCATTATAGCACAGTTGTTCTTTTGCTAACAGATGTAATGTATGGATAAGTTTTTTTACTTGGTCATCAGAAAGTGAGCTTGCGGTTGACCCCAAGATACGTCTAGCTTTTGCAACGGATACAATCTCGACCAAGACAAAGACCTCGTCCTATTAGTTGATAGATTTGGTCTATCAAGCCAAGGAAAAGCCTCAAATAAAAAAGGTGCAAAAAGGCTTTGCTTGGCTCAATAGAGCCCCTTTCTGCACCGTTGTGCTGACGTACATTATACCATACTTAACCCTAAAATGATACAATCACAGGGTCTAGGTTTACAGTTCACGCAGCAAGTATTGCTTGCAATTACGGTTATGCCCAATAAGGGCAGCCGTAAGCAGTAGGCGTAACCGCGTTTGCTGTAGACCTAGACAGTCCAATTGCGGCTGTCCTTTTTGTTAACGGGGCATATGCATTAAGACAGAAAGGTGATCCTGTGAGCAGTAAAAAGCATAGTAAATCAGTCGATGAGAAGTTTGACGAGCTTAAGACAACTCTGAGTACTGAAGACATATTTAGTAGCGTTAAAGAAAACTATGAACCAGCTCAGCACAAGCGTCCCAGTAAAGCCATGAAGATTGCTAGGGAGGGTATTGATATTATCAAAGGTCTTTTACTGATAGCCGCTATTTGTGCAGGCGTAATTCTTGCAGGTTATTTACTAGCACGAAGCCAGCCAGAAATTATATGTAAGCAGATACCTGTAGACGGTGAAACAGTATGTAAAGAAGGAGAAAACGGTGAGTGGTACTTCCCAAGATAATCAAGCATCAAAGAAGCCCAAGCGTAGGATTGGTCTTTGGGTGGTGATAGGGCTACTGCTAGTCATAGGCATAAATGGCGGAATAAAAGGTGTGCAGCGTGGTAACCAGCGTGCGGCACAGTCAGCAGCTACACGTGCAGGCTTTATGCAGGATTGTGTGACTGACCCAGAATCAGCCGCTTTCTGTGTTTGTCTATACGACACCATGGGAGAGCAGGCGATGCTAGAGGCATACGACCGCTACAAGGCTACCAATGAATACAACAACAAGTTTAAGGCTGTTGCTGCTGATTGCACAAGACTAGAGCAGGCTGACTAGTTCTTTAAGCTGCTCCGGATTCTTGTGCAGATCAACCTCAATCCTGCTGGAAAGTTTGCTGTGCTGCCCTAAGGCTGTGCGTTCATCATCGTATAGGTCGTCATCAAACCATAGGAATGGCTGGCTAAAGTCAATTGCATCCGTCTTTGCTTGCCCCCACTCAGTAGGCTTTATACAGCCAAGCAGGGCTTGGGTTTCAGGTTTTAGGTAAGGTGCTAGGGTTTGATCTATCATATTCTCGCCATTCCAAACATGAGTGGTTAGCCAATAAGTATTGTCTGGGTACTTGGTAAGCACTGTTTGTAGAAACTCATCTGCATGTTTTGCAGGTGTTGCCATATCTGCAAGAAGTACACCGTCAATGTCTAGGTAGATATTCATGGTAATTCTTAATTAAAGTCGTGAATTGCCTTCAGTCTTCACATCAGCCTCTATGAACTTTATAAATTCTTTAGCAAAGTCTGTTAACGCCCACCCAGTAATCTGTCCAGCACTTGAAAATCCCCAACCACCATTAATAGCAGACACTCGCCTGACCAGGCCGAGAAACTCGAGTTCATTAAGTTGATCATTCATTTTACCGAGGTTACCAGTACTATCATATTTAGAAAAGGGCTTGGAGTTAAGCTCTTTCTGATACCACCATTCAAACGGTTGCTCAGTGCCTAAGTTTTTTTGCTCAAGCTCTGATTTAATCCTAATCTCCATTTCTGGTAGTACGCTATTCTTCACAAATGCCAATGCCCTCAGGCTAACTGGTGATATTTTTCTAAGCGTGTCGTTGTACCTTTCTAGCGGGAACTCTACCTTATCATCGCAAGCCGCAAACTCCTCAAATGCTTTGAGTGCTACACGCCTCTTCAGGAAGTCTCTGAGCTTTATATAGTCTTCTAGTGCTACGACAAAACCATCTTGGAATTCGTCAGAGTTAACAAGCCTCTCATTAAATATAGTGGGGTTGTTTGATATTGCTTCGACCCACTCCAACGCTCGCTGCTGTCTAAGTTGAAGTGCATTGCCAAACAGGGCTTTACTTAATGCCCATGCCTGAGCAAGTCCAGGTAAGACTGACGCAGTGCTGTCAATGAGTGCGAATCCCGAACGCTTGAGCAGATTTTTATCAGACTTGCTGTTTGATTTTGCCATATTTACATTATAAGGGATTGTTGGAATAGGAAGACACGCTAGGGTCTATACCCATCCACAAAGATATATATACCGCATAGTATCTTTTAGAATTGGGGGGGTGGGGCTACTTTTGTACTGCTGACTGGATAGTATTTTCTTTTCATGCAGCCCCTATATAACGTCAACATGCGAAAGGCGGGATACTACCGCCGAACATAAGCCCTAGTCACCGAGAGAGATCCATGTAAAAAAACTATTCAGAAAACATAAGCCAAAGAACTTGTTTACTGGGTGAGATTGGCTACATATTTCTCATTGCTTTCAGCTGTAATATAATTGCCTCTAAAGCGGACGAGTAAGCCTGGTGACCATCGATGTAATTTTTTACATATTCATATGCATCATCAGGACTGCCAGCACTAGGAAAATCTAAGAAATCTAGGTCTTTGTAGTTAACCTTTATTCTCATCCAATAAAAGAAATCGGTCAGGTTAAGCGTACTGGTCGCATAATAATTGTCCCTACTAGATCTGCTTGCGGCCGTGCTATAGGTCTTGATTTTTCTTCCTGCTTTCCAGTCTTGTTCCTGGTATTCCGATATTTTCTTACGAACCGAATGTACACAATCATCAGTGAGGTAATAAGTTGGCGAGAGGTTTGCTCCAGATGCAATCTTATGTGTACGAATCATTGCAATAGTCGACTGTGTAGAGATATTAACGTTTGAGAATGCTAGTTGATTATTATTTATGAGTATACTCAAAGCCCTGCGAACCCCTTTATGGCCTCCTCTACCAAAGCCAATCGAATTACCATTCAATAGGTAGACCATAATGCTCTCAAGGTAGTAGATTCTGTAATAGCATTTAACTGGTATCCAGCCGACTATTATTTGAGCATATTCGTGATCAATCGAACCAGCCTTTAACTCGATTTCAATGCTTTTTGAAGTAAGGTCAGCAAGCTTTTTGAATCTATTTATGTTTGTTGTAGATAGTGCAGAAGTGGGAGTAAGAGGCGTAGTAAGCGAGAGCCCCGCGTACTGCCCAGCAATACAACGTACATAATTTAGATGTGTCTTGAATATACTTTCACTAGAACTTGGCATATATAAAATAATTATAGTGTTATCACTGCATTTCACCGAATTCCTATATAATCTTTACTATGGGATGGCCACGAAATAGCTACACTGGTTACGGTGAAGGATCCTGTCCGGCACGAAGCGGTATGTATAAGGCCAGGCAGAGGTGCATCCTGCCAGGCCCAGGCGGAGGTGCATCTGCGGGCAGGTTGGAAGCAGTATGTATACCAGGCCAGGGTGGTGGACTATCTACCGGCCCAGGTGGTGGACTATCTACCGGCCCAGGTGGTGGACTATCTACCGGCCCAGGTGGTGGACTATCTACCGGCCCAGGTGGTGGACTGTATACTGGTCCAGGTGGCGGATTATACGCAGGCCCTAGTCCTTACTACAGCAATATCCCGCCTCGCCATTTATATCTCGAAGAACTAAAGAGACGTGGCTTGATGCAATACTATGACTTATTAAAGCGTGCTTGGAGACTTTAGTGATTAGCCCTAGTTAAGCTTAGGCTCTTTTGAGTATGGCGATGACTCCTACTGTTAAGGGAAGGGGGTTGCTGGGATAGAACACCTCGTTACACTCGGTTAGTTCTAGTCCCAGCTCATCTTTAGCTTGAAGGAGTTCTACCCCTAATACCTGCCCCCAGCGTAATATTTCTGAACAGATGTCGTTCCAATGTGAATGTACTTGGGCTACCAAGAAAAATGCTTCACTTTTTGGTGGAGCTTTTTTCTTGCTCAGGATTATGAAAATAGTTGGGGCTGTCTGTCCAGTCGAGTAGCATTTGATAGTACGGCTTAAGGTGCTTAGAGACTAAAATGGTGCGTTTTTTATCATTATGCATCTGTTTGGTGATTTTGTGTTTGCGCCAGTAATCAGACTTCTCACCAAGATTTATAAGGATCGGTGGCAAAATTTTATCAACCGCATATACGAACTTCGCTTCCTCGTCGCGCTTGTCTTTGTAACCCCTCGCGTAGTCTATGAGCTCTGGAAAATCTGGCCATTCTTTGGCAAGCTGTTTGAGTGCTTTATCTTCCCGGTCGTTTTTAGTGGATAGCTGATCCTCGGGTGCGAAAACAAATGTATCGCCCGCATGGAGCTCGACAATATCGTGAGCCAGCGCATACTTTAACACCTTTTCTTGACTGAGTTCGGGCGCCAGCTTTGGTGCAAGAAACCAGACGGTTAGCGCAAGCCCGTAACTATGGTCAACATCATTCTCGGGACGATTTTTATCAGCGAGGTTGAGTACTCGCTCAATGCACGCAAAATCAGCGATAAGCTGTTGGAGTTCAGCAATACGGTCGATAGATGGACGTTGCTTGGGCATACCGTAATAGTAATTGATTTGCACTTTATATAGCAAAAGAGCTACAATAAAACTCTAGTATGGCAATACTAGATAACTCACCAGAAACAGAACCAGGGGCGGCCGATAGGCCGTTTTTTAATGCAAAAAGGAGCACTTATGTTTATGGAGAATAAACCAGACAGCGATCCGGAAGAAATGGCATACGTTTTAGGAGCTGACACGGTAGAAGCAGAGGCGGCATTATATAGGCGCGGTTGTGAAGATTATTCCAGTGGTAGGTTTGATACACCTGAAGCAGTATATTATGCGGCGTTTTGGGCGCAGCATGTTGCTCGAGAGGCTGTTAAGGCAGAAGTTACGAGCCCTAAAGATATTATTGTTTGAGCCAGATGGCGACGTCGTTCCAGACGGTGTCGTGTTCTTTCACCAGTTGGTCTGGCGTAGTGTTACGAACTTCTGCCATGCTCCGCTTGTCTTTTGTGAGGGTGCAGATATTAGCCCAAGAAGGGCCTGGGTAATCAGTGGGTTTTAGCAAAATAGTGCCTGGAATTTGTTTGGTGAATATTTTTTGAACTTCTTTGTCTTGGTATACGGTTACTTGAGTTAAGATTACGCCCCGGTCTTTTACACCTTGCATTAGGCGAATAAAATCTTCTGGTTTGAACCAATGAATCACCGACTTCATATAAGCACCTGGGAATCCATTTAATGCTGTGATTGCCCAGCTATCGTCGTTTACTAGGACGGGGTGCTGCAGCTTACGATAAATTTTTTCAGCTTTATCACGCGTGATTATCAGCTCGTCCTCACCCTGTATTTCGTCTACCTCTACCGGTTTTTGTATCAGCTTAAAACCATGCGAATTAAGTACCGTTTTAGCAGCGTTAAACTTGTCTGTATTACCTGTCGCGAAAACCAATTCTTTCATTAAGGTAGAATTATAGAGTGGATATTGAGTTAAAGCCAGGAACATATGTAGTGGCCGCCAGCGGCGGAGTCGACTCAATGGTGCTTTTGCATTTGCTGATGCAAAAGTATGTAAACAGGAAACAGGAAACAGGAACTAGTGAGCTTCAAGGTAGAAAGTTGAAAGTAGAAAGTACTTTAGAACTTGATAACTTTGAAACTTTCGACTCAATGAATCGTTATCGATTCATTGTTGCTCATTTTGATCACGGTATTCGAGAGGACTCCCACTTAGATAGGCGGCTTGTGCAAGAGGCAGCATTACGCTACGGAATTCCTTTTGTTTATGATCGGGCGCAACTTGGCTCCGATGCTAGTGAGCAAACCGCAAGGCAGGCTCGTTATGACTTTTTGCGTCGTGTGCAAAAAGTTAGCCAAGCGCGAGCGGTTATCACAGCTCATCATCAGGATGATTGGCTAGAGACGGCGATTTATAACTTGATGCGAGGTACTAATCGCAAAGGTCTAACATCGCTGGCGAGCTCTGAGTTTCTAGAGCGGCCATTGCTTGATACACCTAAAAAACAGCTGATTGATTATGCTAAACAACACAATATTGCTTGGCGTGAAGACAGCACCAATGAAGATACTAGGTTTGCTCGTAATAATATACGTCATAACGTTCTACCTAAGCTTGGACCAGCTGGAAAGGCCAGACTACTGACAATCTTAAAAGATATGCGCAGTATTAATCAGCAGATTGACGAACAAGTCGAGGATCTATTAAGACAAATATTACTGCCCTCTGGCTTAAAACGGGGTGATTTTATAATGTTGCCGCATGTAATTGCTCGTGAAGTTGCTGCAGCTTGGCTTAGGCAAAACAACATTCGAGATTTTGGCCAACCTTTTTTAGAACGGATGGTTAGGGCAGTAAAGGTGTTGCCAGCTGGCAAGGTTTTTGACGTTAACGCCAGATGGCAGATTAAACTCACGCACAATAAAGCGACTTTTATACCGCGCTCACACTAGTAATCAGGAAACTTCATCGCTATAATGGCGGTTTGTATGGATAAAAAATCGTTTAGTAAAACACCCGGAGGTGGTTCGCCGAACAATCGGCGAAACATGAAAAACATTGGCTTTATTGCCCTAATAATCCTTTTTGGCTTGATTATTTTTTCTAGTTTTGGCCAGTCTGAGGAGTTAGATGAAGTTCCGCTATCGCAGGTTATTTCTGAAGCTAACGCTGGCGAATATGACAAGATTGTTGTACGTGGCGATGAATTGGAAATTTTTGAGGAGGGTGAAGAAGAAGCAACCCTAAGTTCACGTAAAGATCCTCAGGCAAGTCTACGTGAAGAGGGTGTAGATTATGGACAAGTTGAAGTAGTTAACGAAGAAGCATCGACTGCCGGACAGACTTGGGGCATGATAGGACTCAACTTACTACCGGTATTGTTAATCGGTGGCTTTTTATTCTTTATGTTGCGAAGTGCTCAAGGTCAGGGTAATCAGGCGATGAGCTTTGGCAAGTCAAAAGCCAGGCTTTATGGAAACGAGAAAGAAAAGGTGATGTTTAAGGATATCGCTGGCTCCGATGAATCTAAACAAGATTTACAAGAAGTTGTTGAGTTTTTGAAGTATCCAAAGAAGTTTGAAAATATAGGTGCTCGTATACCAAAAGGCGTATTGCTAGCCGGCCCTCCGGGAACCGGTAAAACTATGCTTGCTCGAGCGGTTGCCGGCGAGGCAGATGCGCCCTTCTTCAGTATTAGCGGTTCGGAGTTTGTGGAGATGTTTGTAGGTGTTGGTGCCTCACGAGTTCGAGATCTTTTTGCTAAAGCTAAGAAAAACGCTCCGTGCATTATATTTATTGATGAAATTGATGCAGTTGGTCGGCGCCGTGGAAGCGGCATGGGCGGCGGGCATGATGAACGTGAACAAACTTTAAACCAGATATTAGTGGAGATGGACGGGTTTGAACAGGGTACGAACGTCATTGTTCTGGCGGCAACAAACCGCGGTGACGTACTTGATCCGGCGCTACTGCGACCTGGGCGGTTTGATCGCCGCGTTAATATTTCATTACCGGATAGAAAAGATCGCGAAGCCATTTTGAAAGTACATTTTGATAAAAAGCCCCTTGCTAAAAACGTTGACCTAGATGCACTAGCGGCTAAGACAGCTGGTAGTAGCGGTGCAGATCTGCAGAATATTGCAAATGAGTCGGCAATTGTTGCAGCGCGAAAGAGCCGCAAAGAAATCAACCAAGACGATGTAACTGAAGCTTTTGAAAAGGTCGCTATTGGGCCGGAGCGCAAGAACAAGATTATGAGCGAAAAAGAAAAGGAGCTGACCGCCTACCACGAGGCTGGCCATGCTATTGTTGGACACGTACTGCCTGATAGCGATATGGTACACAAAGTAACGATTATTCCACGTGGCGGTACGGGTGGAGTCACCTGGTTTATACCGCCAGAGGACAAAAGTTATCATAGCATTATTGAGTATAAAGATGTGCTGGCTCGTATGCTTGGTGGCCGTATAGCCGAGGAAGTTATTTATGGGTTAGATAGAGTAACGACTGGCGCTGGGTCTGATTTACAGAAAGCAGCCGAACTGGCTAGAGACATGATTGTCAATCAAGGTATGGGCAAAAAGCTGCGCGATCAAGTATTTCATGTCGAAGAAGGCATGATGATTGAACGCATGGTACACGAAAAGCAATACTCAGATGAAACCGCAAAAATTATTGATGATGAAGTCGAGGATCTGATAAGCGAAGCAGCCAAACGTGCTCGGGCGGTTATTAAGGCAAATCGCGATAAACTTGAAACACTGAAGCAGTCTTTGATCGAGCAGGAGACTGTCGAGGCGGAGGTCGTCAAAGACTTGCTTAAAGACGCCAAGATGCCAAAAGAGGCCGCATTATATTAAGCGCGTAGACTATTAAAAGTACAATTTTCATAAAACTATAAAAAACGTTCTAAGTTCTCACGTTCATCCTCTATAATCTAAAGCAAATGAATTGCTACAGATTATCAATAAACTGTATTTCTAAGTACGTGCGCATAAAGGGTACGTTGTCTGCTGGGAGTCTGGTGTGGTAAATAGGCTATTTAGCTCCACCCCAAAACGAGCCTCCCTTGGCGGTGCTGCAGCACTATTAATTGGTGTGGCGCTGATGGGGCAGGCACTGGGGTTCTTGCGTAACAGGCTTATTAGCACGAACTTTACCGTAGTTGATCCAGGGAGTTCTGATGCCTTTTTTGCCGCGTTTCAGATACCGGACTTTTTCTTTTATACCATTTCTGCGGGTGCGCTTGGCGTCGCATTTATACCTTTTTTATCTGACCGTTTAGCAAATGGCGACAAAAAAGGCGTCTGGCAACTGGCAAGTAGTCTACTCAACGTGCTGCTGCTGGTTATGGGTGCCGTTAGTATTATTATTTTGTTATTTGCTGAGCCGCTAATGGGTGCGCTTGCGCCGGATCTACCACAAGAGAATTTTAACCAAGCGGTGACGATTATGAGAATTATCGCTTTTAACCCATTATTGTTCGCCTTGTCCGGCATATTAACCAGTGTCCAGCAAACATTTGGACGATTTTTCTTCTACGCTATGGCACCGCTGTTTTACAACGTGTCGATTATTATCAGTGTGTATGTGTTTAGAGATAATATTGGGATAATCGGGCTTGGAATCGGAGCTTTATTTGGCGGTATATTACAGTTATCTGTTGCCTGTTTAGGTTTAATTGGGCTTGGGTTTAGGTATAAACCAACAATTGCCTGGAAGAACGCCAATTTTCGGCACATGGTTCGCCAGCTACCGCCTAGATCACTTGATCAAGGGATTGACCAAGTCAATAGTATTGTAGAGGTGAATCGTGCTCAGGCACTTGGAGTAGGTCCGGTAAGTTTTTATAATTTTGCGCTGACGCTGCAGAATGTACCGATTATGCTGGTTGGTAATGCGATTGCTATTGCTGCGTTTCCTCGCCTGACGGAGCGTTTAAGCCAGGGCAGGCCTGATTTATTCAGAAAAGACTTCCTGCAGATATTACGAGCAATGATTTGGATGACCATGCCGGTTGTTGTGGTTGGATATTTCTCAAGAGGTTATCTTGCACGTCTTATTTTCGGTGACGTAGCACCTGAAGTTGCTTTAATATTTGGTTACCTGACTGCCTCGATATTTTTCCGAATTATTTACAGCATGCTATCGCGCTACTTTTATGCGCATAAAGACACCAAGACACCACTGTTTGTATCGGTGTTTGCAATCGGACTTAATATATATTTGGCATTTACCTTGGCACGAGCTGATGCATACGGGATTGCTGGTTTGGCAATGGCGCAATCAATTACTGCGGCCACAGAAGTAGGTATTTTATTCTTGATAATACTTTCTCGCGACTTTAAGTTGTTTGATGCTAAATTCTGGGGCGGTATCGTTAAAATATTGTCTGTTACCGGGTTTAGTATAGTGACAGCTTACGTTATGGTATCGTTCTTTCCGCTTACCACTGCAGACAGAGGTATCGTCACACTCGGCTCCAAGCTAGGGCTTATAGGTCTCTCAACCCTACTTGTGCATACCTCAATTTCAGCGTTGTTTGGACTTGAAGAGGCAAAAAATGTGTTAACCAAAGCCAAACAGTTTATATGGCGCCCGGTTAAAGTCTAGTTCGAAAACCTGCGTCACCTCTGTTATACTCTGTAGACGATGGAATTACATAGCAAACAAGCAGCTGATGGCTCCGGTAAGGAGCAGGCCTCTATTAGAAATTTTTGCATCATTGCTCACATTGATCACGGTAAGTCGACTCTGGCCGACCGTTTTTTGGAAATCACCAGCACGGTAGAAAAGCGCCAGATGAAAGAACAGCTTTTGGACAAAATGGAGCTGGAGCGAGAAAAAGGTATTACCATCAAGCTAGCACCGGTGCGTATGACCTATAAGGGTGTTGAGTTAAATCTTATCGATACACCTGGTCACGTTGATTTTAGCTACGAGGTGAGCCGTAGCCTAGAAGCTTGCGAGGGAGCGGTGCTGGTCGTTGATGCCTCGCAAGGCATTCAAGCACAAACTCTCGCTAACGTTTATCTGGCTATGGAGGCGGAGTTAGAAATTATCCCAGTGCTTAATAAGATTGACTTACCGGCAGCTGACACCGAACGAGTAAGCGCCGAAATTATTAGTTTATTGGGTTGTAAAAAAGAAGATATTTTGCATATTTCTGCTAAGACTGGTCAAGGTGTCGAAGCAGTTCTTGATAAGGTGGTTAACCAAATACCGCCGCCATCAGGAACTCCAAACCATGCTCCACGAGCGCTTATTTTTGACAGTTACTACGATGATTATCGCGGGGTTATATTGTATGTGCGAGTTGTTGACGGTCTAATTAAGAAGAATTCTCGCATACGCACTGTTGCTGCAGACGGAGAAGGAATCGCCTTAGAGGTTGGTTCGTTGCGCCCTGATATGTCACCAGCTAGTGAATTAACTTCAGGAGAAATTGGTTACATCGTGACGAATTTACGAAGTACGCGTGAGGCGAAAGTTGGCGATACTATTACTGATAAAGATAGGACAGCGACTAAAGCACTACCTGGTTATCGCGATGTTCGGCCATTTGTCTATGCCGGATTTTTCCCGGACAGCAACGAAAACTACCAGCCGCTAAAAGATGCTATAGAAAAATTATCGCTCAGTGATTCCGCAATACAGTTTACTCCAGAAAATTCGCCAGTCTTAGGGTTTGGTATGCGGATTGGGTTTCTGGGGTTGCTCCACATGGATATTGTGCGGGAACGATTAGAAAGGGAGTATAACCTAGATTTAGTAGTTACTAACCCTTCAACTGATTACAAAGTAGCATTGATAAGTGGTGAAGAAATTGCGATAAAATCAGCCGCCGAGCTGCCGGATCCGGCGAAAATTGCCGAAATCAGGGAACCTTGGATTAAAGGAGAGGTGGTTGTACCAAAAGAATATGTAGGTGCTGTAGTGCAACTTATAGCCGGTAAACGGGGCTTGCATAAGAATATATCCTTTGTCGATGCTCGTATTGCGGTGATTACGTTTGATGCGCCATTGGCAAACCTACTTACAGATTTTTATGATCAGTTAAAGAGCCTGACCAGCGGCTACGGATCGTTTAATTATGAGCTGGCTGATTATCGGGTAGAAGATCTGGTGCGGCTTGATTTTTATGTTGCTGGGGAGTGTATTGAAGCGTTGAGTCTTATGGTGCACCGTAGTGAAGCGCAATCACTTGGGCGTGAGACTGTTAATAAACTCAAAGACGTTATACCGCGTCAGAATTTTCAGGTTTCATTGCAGGCCGCCATCGGTGGTAAGTTTATAGCTCGCGAAGATATATCAGCGTACCGAAAGGACGTTACGACTGGACTATATGGCGGCGATGTAAGCCGTAAAAAGAAAGTTCTAGCCAAACAAGCCAAAGGTAAAAAACGACTGAAACGTTTTGGAAAGGTCGATATTCCCAACGAGGCCTTTACTGTGCTTATAAAACGCGATTAAAACTGGTAATTACCCCTGTTTTCTGCTATAAATATGCTATGAATAAACTGCGTCACTTAGACGAATTTAAAAAAATACTGGCTGACTACTCTATGTCACCAGAAAGCAAACAAATATTACGAGAGACCAACTTAGTGCTGTTGGTTGCACCAACTTCAGCTGGACGCAACACTATTATCAGAGAGCTGATTAAGACCGGTGATTATCATTTTATTGTTTCCGATACGACACGTCGCCCTCGTACCAATGATGGCGTTGCGGAAAAAAACGGCGTTGAGTACTGGTTTAAAAGCGAAGAAGATGTCTTATTGGACTTAAAAGCAGGTAAATATCTAGAGGCGGCAGTTATTCATAGTCAACAAGTTTCGGGTATAAGTATGCGTGAACTTTCTCGAGCATCCCGGGAGAATAAAATTGCAATTACCGATATCGAGGTAGAAGGGGTTAAGCATATCATGTCTATACCGAGTAACACCTACCCGATTTTTGTGTTGCCGCCAAGTTTTGAGGAATGGCAACACAGGCTCAGGCATCGTGGCGAAATGAGCTCCGAAGAAGTGCGGCGGCGTTTGCAGAGCGCGTGTGATGAGTTGAGTGAGGCAATAAAACAGCCGTATTATACATTCGTGATTAACGATACTGTCGAAGAAGCAATATCTCAGATTCATCAGTTAGCCAAAATGGGTGTGACTGACCCGGCAACACAAAAAAGCGGCCGCAACTTAGCTGAACAGCTATACATCCAAACCAAAGCTTACCTAGATTTCCAGTAAAGTTTCAATTACCTCTGATCGCTTGCATTATTACACCACATTCTCTTCTATTCCAAGACCAGGTCTTGGAAATCGGAGAAATGTGGTATAGATGTTATTTTTGGCGTGCTATTAGCGGCGTAGTTAAGGCTACGCTTTGCTTTAGTCCTCGAAGAGAACTTACACTCTGCACATGCTCAGTCAACTCTGGACAACAAAGTCAGTTGGCACTCTTGACCATGCCAAGACTACCAACATAACGTTCACTACCAGCACCGCCTGTTGCACGCCTATCTTGCCAGTTTCTTTTCCAGTCCAGCTACGCTGTAGCAACAACTACACCTTGCTCTGGTCTTCAAAGAGAACTACCAAGCTAGGCATGCCCAGTCGGTGCCGGACAATAAAGTCAGTTGGCACTCTTGACATGAGACTGCTAAATTTATAAACTGGCAGTGTTACGCTATGAGTGCTATGACATCACGACAAGAAGGAATATTACGAGCGATCGTTGAGCAATATGCAGAGGTCGCTAGCCCGGTTGGGTCTAGTTTGCTCGCGAAACTTTTTGACGTGTCATCAGCTACCATTCGTGCCGATATGGCCGAGCTTGAACAGCTAGGCTACATAAGCCAGCCCCATACCAGTGCGGGGCGCGTACCAACTGATATAGGGTATCGTTTTTACGTTAACAATTTAAGTATCGGTGAAGAATCCGCCGCCGAAAAACGTGCCGAAAAGGCATTGAGCGTAAGGGTTGGTCACGGTGGTGTGCCGGATCGCATGATTCGCAATGCCGTCGATACGTTAGTAGAACTGACTCACAATCTCGGTATGGCGACACTTGGCGACCAACTATATATGAGCGGTTTATCTAACCTTTTTGGTCAACCAGAGTTCATGCACAAAGGGCAAGTCCAGCAAGTTGCGAGGTTGCTGGACAATCTTGAACCATGGCTCAAAGAGGTGGCACCTAATGAGCCGCTGAATGTTTATATTGGCGCCGAGAATCCCATTGGGCGGACTGCAGGATGCAGCTTAATTATCAGCAAATTCCGCAGCCCGTATAGTGATCAAAGCTATATCGGTGTACTTGGCCCAACCCGTCAAAGTTACCGTGACGTTATAGGGTTGGTACGCCACGCCGGACAATCACTAGAGGAATCGCTATACGCGTAAGAGTAAGGAGTATTGAGTTATGAGTCATGATAAAAAAGACAAGAATGCAAAGAAGCAAACTACCAAAGATTTAGAGCAGCAAGTCTCGCAGCTCGCCGCTCAAGTCTATGAGCTTACTGAAGCATTACAACGCGAACGGGCAGATGCTGATAACATTAGGCGTCATCATGCTGACGAACTTTCTAATCTAAAGAATGTGGTGAAAGCTGGTGTGGTACGGGATTTATTGCCGATTATCGATAATTTTGACCGTTCACTGAGGCATGTTCCAAAAGAGCTCCAAAACAACGATTATGTAAAAGGAGTTCAGGGTATAGTTAAGCAGTTTGAAAAGACGCTGGGCGATATCGGTGTAACGCGCATCAAAACCGTGGGTGAAGTTTTTGACCCCCGGTTACATGAGGCGATAAGCGTGGAAGACGGCGACCCTTCGACAAGCTCAGGGCAAGTGGTTGAAGTTATTTGCGAGGAACTTCAGTCAGGTTACGCACTTGGTAACGAAGTTATCCGCCACGCCATGGTGAAAGTGCGGATGGAATCCGCACCGGAAGATGCAAAAAGCAATAAGCAAAAGGAGGGCGAAGCGACATGATTTTGGTAAACAACAATTGTAAATTGAGCATTGAAAATTAGGCAACTGAAAGGAGTAAAGCAATGGGAAAGATAATAGGAATAGATTTAGGAACAACTAACAGCGCGATGGCGGTAATGCAGGCTGGTAAGCCAGAAATTATTGCCAACAGCGAAGGTAACCGCACCACACCAAGTGTAGTGGCGGTGAATAAGAATAAAGAGCGTTTGGTTGGCCAGGTGGCTCGTCGTCAACAGGTCACTAACTCTAAAAACACAATTTATGAAGTCAAGCGTCTGATTGGTCGCCGCTGGGAAGACAAAGAAGTCCAGCGAGACATCAAGCTTATGGGTTACGAAATTGTTAAGAGTGGTAACGGCGTTAAAGTCAAAATGGGCGATAAAGAGTACAGTCCAGAAGAGGTCAGTGCTATGGTGCTCGGAAAACTTAAGGCCGACGCCGAGAGTTTTTTGGGTGACAAAGTAACCGAAGCAGTCATTACCGTGCCGGCTTATTTTGATGATTCTCAGAGGCAAGCTACTAAAGATGCTGGTAAGATTGCCGGCCTTGAGGTTAAGCGCATTATCAATGAACCAACAGCTGCAGCACTTGCTTACGGTCTTGATAAAGAAGCTAAAAAAGATGAGAAGATTGCCGTATATGACCTTGGCGGCGGTACGTTTGACGTATCTATTCTAGAACTGGGTGATGGCGTGTTTGAGGTTAAAGCAACCAACGGTGACACACACCTAGGTGGCGCTGATTTTGACCGCATCGTCGTCAACTACTTTGCTGATGAGTTCAAGAAGGAACACGGCATTGATATTGGCGATGACAGAGCTGCTATGCAGCGTCTGCGCGATGAGGCAGAAAAGGCTAAGATTGAGCTATCTACTACTAATGAAGTGGATATTAACCTGCCGTTTTTGACCGCTGATGCCGATGGTCCAAAACACTTTGAGCACAAGCTGACACGCGCCAAACTTGAAAGTTTGGTTAGTGAGCTAATTGAAAAGACAGCTGCACCGTGTGATAAAGCACTCAAAGACGCCGGTGTCAAAGCCAGCGACATTGATGCTGTTGTATTGGTTGGCGGTATGACCCGAATGCCAGCAGTACAGGAGAAAGTCAAAAAGATCTTTAACAAGGATCCGATGAAAGGTGTAAACCCAGACGAGGTTGTAGCCATCGGTGCTGCTATTCAAGGAGGCGTGCTGCAGGGCGACGTTAAAGATGTGCTACTGCTGGATGTTACGCCATTAAGCCTTGGCATCGAGACGCTTGGCGGCGTGGCTACCAAGTTGATTGAACGCAATACTACTATTCCGACCAGTAAGAGCGAAACATTCTCTACCGCCGCCGACAACCAGCCACAAGTAGAAATCCATGTGGTACAGGGTGAGCGCGAAATGGTGGCTGATAATAAATCACTTGGCCGTTTTATCTTAGATGGCATTCCGCCGGCACCGCGTGGCGTACCTCAAGTTGAGGTAACATTTAATCTGGATGCCAACGGTATCTTAAACGTCAGCGCTAAGGACAAAGGTTCCGGTAAAGAGCAAAGCATTACTATCCAAAACAGTTCCGGTTTGTCTAAAGAAGAAGTCGATAAGATGGCTAAAGATGCTGAGGCTCACGCTGATGAAGATAAGAAAAAGCGCGAAGCAATAGATGCGCGCAACGTGCTAGATAGCACGATCTACCAGGCAGAGAAGCTAAAAGGCGATAACGAAGAGAAACTGTCAGATGATGACAAGAAAACCCTCGATGAAGCGGTTGAAACAGCTAAGAAAGTTGTGGCAGATGAAAAGGCCGATAAAGACGCACTTGAAGCAGCTGCCAAGGAGTTGAACGATAAAATCATGCCGATTGGAGCGAAACTTTATGAGGAGGCCGGAAAGGCCGACGAATCCTCCGAAGCTTCAGCGAAGGACGGAGAGAAAGCGAAAGAAGAACCCGAAGAAGCTGAAGTTGTTGACGAAGACTCCGAAGAAGACGGGAAAAAAGACAAGAAGAATTAATATAGGGTAATATGACGGGCGAATGTTCGTAAACTTTTAGGTAATTATTGAACAGCTCGTCCGTCACCCGTACCAATAGAATGTAAGCAGTAGCAAATCGAGGAGGCACAAAATGCAGGAACTTATTGAAGATTTACGGGCGGCTTTGGATCAAATGAACCGCAGCTTGAACACAATTGCTGAAAATACCGAAAAAACCAACCAACTCCTCGAAACTCTAGCCAAGGACAAAGAGTAAGTCGTGACAGACCGTGGTACCGAAGCTGCTTTCCAGGAGATTGCCATACACGAAGCCGCACAAGATAGACGTCTTCGAGGATCCCTAGAATGGCTACTATTGGGTGATACGTACGAAGTATCCCAACACTTCTTAGAAGATGTTGATCACGACGATATACTAGAAGATGTCGCTGAACGGTATCAGATTGGGCGTGAAGGTGCGCTCCGAGCTCATGAATTGTGTGAGCAGGAAATAGAGGAGAGAATGAATAATGGCTAAGCGAGATTACTACCTCAGTATCAAAATCTTGAAGCGTCATAATCTGATTGCAGGCTGCTTTGCTCAGGATTTGATGTGGGGTAAGCAAAATACTAGGATGGGTATATGAGTAAGAGAGATTACTACGAGGTTTTGGGTGTTTCAAAAAACGCTTCTGCTGATGAGATTAAAAAGGCTTATCGAAAGAAGGCCGTTGAGTTTCATCCAGATAAAGAAGGTGGTGATGAAGCCAAATTCAAAGAAGTCAATGAAGCTTATGAAGTTCTAAAAGATTCATCCAAAAAACAGCGCTATGATCAGTTTGGCCATGCTGGTGTTGGAGGTAATGGCGGCGGTGGCGGCGATCCATTTGCTGGTTTTGGTGGGTTCGGCGGTCAAGGTCAGAATGTTAACTTTGATTTTGGTGAGGGCGATTTAGGCGATATTTTTGGCAGCTTCTTTGGTGGCGGACAACAACGACGCCGGCGTAAAAATCGCGGTCGTGACGTGGAGACATCTCTTGAAATTAGCTTTGAAGACGCTGTTTTTGGCACTGAAGTAGATTTGAGCGTAACCCTTGATGACACCTGTGATCATTGCAAGGGCGACACAGTTGAACCGGGGCACGAACTAAAAACATGCGATGAATGTAAGGGTTCCGGTCAAACAGTCCGGGTAATGCGCACCGTGTTTGGTAACATCCAACAAGCAACGGTATGCCCGAAATGTGAGGGACGGGGCAAAGTTCCCGAAAAAGTTTGCTCGGTATGTCGCGGTAAAGGTACACAGGAAAAGAAGCAATCTATCGGGCTTAAAATACCGGCCGGCGTAGATGATGGTGCTACGATTCGTTTGCGTGAACATGGCGAGGCGGTAGCTAATGGTCCAAAAGGTGATTTATACGTAAATGTAAGGGTTAAGCCACACAAGAAGTTCATTAGGGAAGGTGATCTAATTTTGAGTGATGAGACGGTTAGTATGGCTGATGCGGCGCTCGGTACAACTATTGAGGTCGATACTATTGATGGCCCGGTGAAAATGAAGATACCAGCCGGCACACAAAGCGGCACGGACTTCAAGTTATCAAATCACGGCGTACCGCATCTAAAGCGTGATACTCGCGGCGCACATATCGTCACCATCCACGTAGAAACCCCAACCAAGCTCACCAAAAAACAAAAAGAGCTACTAGAACAACTTAAAGAGGAATCTGGTAAACGTCCTTTCTTTGCATAGCAAGCATGAGCATTTCTAAATTTGCAAAATCATGGCAATCAATATGATTAACTAGGATTGTTATTGCTTTACGGCGGGGAACAGAGTGGCTTTTGAGGATTTTAAACGTAGTTTAGGTATAGAAACTTTCGAACAAAGAAAAAGTCTGCGAGAAATAGACCTTGAGGTAAGGCAGACTCTTGCAGCAACTGCTGACGAGGACATGTACGAAGAAAAGACCCAATCTAAAAACAGATAAATACTCTGTACAAAACACTAGAGTTAATGCCATAATTGCGCATAGATGAAGCTCAAACAAAACCAGAACGGGTTTATTACGATGGTCGTCGTCATGCTAGTGATTCTAGTCGCGGCGTTTATTCTCGCTTTCATGCGTGTTTATAACGCCCAGCTTTAGGTGCAAAATAGGGAACGAAAGATTGACAGAGTAAATCGTAAGTGCTATAATATACAAATGTCATTAGAAGCCTTATCTCCTATTGAAAAAATCCAATATATCGAAGCTATTGTAGACTCTGAGCCAGAGATCGCAAGGTACCAAAATGCCTAAAGATAAGCGCAAGGTAGTTGGTTCATTTGAGACCATCTTATTTACTGAATTTAATAATTATACTGCATGCGCAAAAATCGACACTGGCGCTTACACCGGCGCGCTGCATTGCACTAAAGTCTTTGAGGAGAAAGACAGTAAAGGGAGAGCTGTACTTAAATTCTCACCATTTGACCATCCGGAAATAGTTATGGAGACACGAAAGTTTAGTGCAAAGGACGTCAAAAGTAGCAATGGCAGTAAACAGGAACGCTATTTTATTAAAACTAAGATTAAGTTACAGGGTGTGATATACCCGATTACCATCAGTTTAGCCGATAGAGCCGAGATGAGATATGAGGTCTTGATTGGTCGTAGGTTTTTACAGAAGTATAATTTCTTAGTTGACGTTAATAGAGGAAAAAAGTAAGGTCAATCCTATGAAGATAGCAATATTATCACGAGGCCCGGGTAACTACTCAGTCAAACGGTTTATGCAAGAGTCTGTTGATCGAGGTCATGAAGTTTTAGTAGTTGATTATACCAAGTGTTTCGCGACGATCGAAAAGAGCAATCCAATCGTTAGCTATGAGGGGTTAGATCTCAATGACTTGGACGTAATCATCCCACGAATTGGGTCGTCTTATACGCGTTATGGTAGTGCAATTGTACGTCAGTTTGAGATGCGCAACGTGTTTACTACTACTAGTTCTATTGCGCTTACTCGTTCACGTGATAAATTGCGAAGTATGCAGGTGTTAGCGCGTGCTGGTGTGGGAATACCTAAAACAGTCTTCTCGCGCGGTGTAACTACAGACATTGATGAGTTAATCGATGATATTGGTGGAACACCTGTGATTATTAAGTTAGCTCGTGGTACTCACGGCAATGGTGTTGTTCTCGCGGAAACCAAAAAGGCTGCTAAGTCTGTACTGCAGGCCTTTTACGTTATGGATGATGATGGCACTAATATTTTACTGCAAGAATTTATCGCTGAATCTGCTGGTACTGACATCCGAGCGTTTATTGTTGGTGGCAAAGTTGTTGCTAGTATGCAGAGACAAAGTTTGGACGATGATTTTAGATCGAACCTACACCAAGGGGGTGAAGGTAAACCCGTTAAGTTGACTGACGAAGAAAAGAAAACCGCTCAGAAAGCGGCTAAATCTCTCGGGTTATCTATATGTGGCGTTGATATGATGCGTTCCGATAAAGGGCCGTTAATATTGGAGGTTAATCCAAGCCCCGGTCTTGGCATAGAACACGTAACTGGTCGCAATGTTGCCGGTAAAATTATTGACTATGTTGAACAAAATGCTCGCGGTAAACGCAAACGAGACCGCGTAGGTGCTTAGCCTTTAAATCTAGCTGTACTCGGCTACTGTTACAATAAGCGTTATATGAAACGCTATTATAAATGGTTTATTATTGTTGGAGCTATACTTTTAGCGTGTCTGTTGGCTTTTGCTCTAGACGATGTTGTGCGCACTCTAAATGATGAAATGCGAATCGTTCGCGGACAATTAGAAGGTGCGTCGTTTGATTTGCTGGTGGCAGATACAAACGAGTTAAGACTCCAAGGTTTGGGTGGCAGGCCGCAACTTGAACCGGGTGAAGGTATGTTATTTGTGTTTGATAAGCCTGATTTTGAGTGCTTTTGGATGAAGGATGTAGATTACGCAATTGATATATTGTGGTTCGATGCCGATAAGCGTTTAGTGCACGTAGAGGACTCGGTTGCTCCAGATACGTATCCGGCCTCATTTTGCCCTTCAGAGCCCGCACAATACGCTGTAGAGCTGCTTGAAGGCCAAGCTGAGGCACTGGGCGTCTCTGGCGAAACGGTGCTTGATGTACCCAATCTTTAGCAGTTTGATATGATAGGCAGGTAATGTCAGCTTATATATTGCTTATAGCCATGCTTGTTGCGCCGCTTCTGCTGGGGGTATTTTCCCGCGTAGCGACGCCTCACCTGTTTTTATCGCTGCTAGCGGGCGAGTTATTAGAACGCTATTTTAAAGAAGACGCCGAGCTCGCACTTAGTACGGTAGTTCGCAACGAAAGCGTTTTGCAATGGCTCGGCTTCGCTATCTTGGTCATACCTATGGTGCTGACTGCAATCTTTTTGCGCCGGACGATCGGTAAAAACAAGACGCTACTACACATGCTGCCGCTAGTTATTACGGGCGTGGTGTTCGCGGCCTTTGCTTTACCGCTATTACCCGAGTCGGTTCAAGCTCAAGTTACTTCAACTCATTATGGCAACATGTTAAACGATAGTATTAACTTCATTGTCGGTGTAATGATATTTCTGCAGTTGGTTGCACTATGGTTGTTTAACCGTGGCTCAGATAAACACGGCAAGAAGAAGTAGCTCAGTAGACTGGTCTAAGCTAACAGTTTATTCCTGGCCTTAAAGTACGTCTTTTTCCTTTAAATAAAGTACCAGCTGCTGATACGAGTCAAATAAAATAGGAGTGTAGCCGCAGACATTGGCTGTACTCAAGCTTTTTTCTGAATCATCAATAAATATCAGCTCTTTTAACTCGACCCCCAGATCTTTAGCAAAAATATTAAACGCTTCTGGTTCGGGTTTCACAAAACCTGTTTCGGCGGATATGTGAAAAACATCAAAGTGCTTATCAAGACCTTTTTGCCGCATCATGTCGGCTTTTTCTTGAGAATTATTACTAAGTAGACCTACTTTGTAGCCTTTAGTGCGGAGTTGGTCTGCTAGCTTTAGGACATGATAATTTGGATTATAATCCCCAAAGTCCAAACTTAGCTTCATAACGGCATCAACCTTATCAAGTTTGTTTAAATCGGCGAGAATCAACGGCCACAACTCTTCACGCGTAATATCTCCGCGATTGAATTTTTTATTATGGGTGTAGTATGCCTCCAGATAGCTGTCGGCGCTAATACCCAACAGCCTAGAAATTTCTTGACCTAAATGTTTACCCGGCTTTCCGTTTAATACTCCACCCCAATCAAATCCGATAGCTTTGTAGATCATGCAATGACTATAACAAACTGCTGGGCTTGAAATCTCAGAATGAGATTCTCAAAGTAATGATTCACTGGGACAGCGCTTCCCCTCAGTTCGTTCGGTCGCTTCTCCGCACAATAACTAAATCAAACGCTTATTGCGAAAAGCTTGCCCTGATTCGGTTTTCAGATATTTTTCAAATTCCAAAGCCTTTGACTTTGCCACAAAAGAACAATAATAAATTAGCTCGACCGGTCTTTTACCTTTCGTGGCAAGAACGTCACCCTTAGAGTGTTTGCTTACACGTTTTTGTAAGTCATTTGTTGAGCCCGTATATATAGAGCCATCACCGAGCTTTAATAGATATACATAATACATAGATTAATTTTAGCCCCACTACGTTAAAGCTACGAGGGGCACACATCGCAAATAAAAAGTGTGACAGACCAACTTGGCCTGCCACACGAAGCTTTATGCGAAGTGTGGAGGGCCATCCTGCCTGTCTGTTAGACAGAACGGGCAGGCTGGGACAGCGGACTTCGTCCTCTTCCGCTCGCTCGCCAGAGAAAATGCCTACGACGCTTTCTCTGGGCTTCACTCGCTGCACCGAACCCACTTTTGCTTTTGGGCAAAAGACCTGGGTTCTCGTGCCCGGAGGGCATCAAAGAAAAAACCCCACCACTAAAGGGTAGGGTCTTTTCTTTGGAGGGCCCACTGGGACTCGAACCCAGGACACCCTGCTTAAAAGGCAGGTGCTCTAACCGGCTGAGCTATGGGCCCCCAGATCTTTGCACCGTGTTGTCACTGCTTCTGGCAAAGCCAGAACTCCGCCGACACTCTTGGCGAACTGCTGTGTTGCCTGGCTTGTGGTGCGTCCTCAACGTAGCTAAACTACGTCTCCGGTCGCTCCTCACCGGCGCCGTGCACTTCATACAAGTGCAAAAATCTGGAGGTCCGTGATTTAACCCTAACAGGGAAATAACTTCTAACATTATGCTGATTTTACATAAAAAGTCAATCTGATGTGCATCTGTTAGCGGTACAATCCCGTGTTACAATAACAGATGAAAATGAGTTAGCAGAGGAGTAATTGTGTCTGGACATAGTAAATGGTCAACCATCAAACGGCAAAAAGGTGCAAATGATGCTAAGCGTGGCGCCATTTTTACCAAGCTAGGAAACGCCATTGCCGTAGCCGCAAAAAGTGGTACTGATCCGGATATGAACTTTGCTTTGCGCCTGGCGATAGACCGCGCCAAGGCGGCCAATATGCCTTCAGTAAACATACAGCGCTCTATTGACCGTGGCTCTGGAAAACTCGGTGGCGAACAAATCCAAGAAGTTTTATACGAAGGGTACGGTCCAGGTGGCGTGGCGGTGCTTGTAGAAGCGGCGACGGATAACTTAAACCGGACTTATCCGGAGGTTCGATTAGCGTTTTCTAAACACGGCGGTAATATTGCAGAAAAAGGCGCCGTAGCCTTTCAGTTCGAACAAAAAGGGATGATTCGTGTCAAAGGAACGGGCGATGACCTCATGATGAAGTTGTTAGAGGCAGGAGCTGAAGACGTGCAGGAAGAGGATAACGAATCGATTGTTTATACTGCCCCAAAAGAGTTTGCAAAAGTTCGTGACACACTCAAAGATGTCGGGCTAGAGGTCACTGAGGCGGAGTTAACTTTTGTCCCAAACAATACGGTAGAGGTTACAGATGAGTCTACGGCTGGTAAAATCATGCGCATGATGAACGCGCTAGAGGAGCTTGATGACGTTACGACGACGCATACAAACTTTGATATAGCGGAGGAACTTCTTGCGAACTGATCGTATCTTGGGTATTGATCCCGGCACCGGCATACTCGGTTTCGGGCTTATTGATATAGACAGTCGAGGTAAGGCAAGTTTGGTTGACGCCGGCGTCATAAGAACTAAACCCAATCAGCCTGATAGTGAGCGATTGCTAATTATTTATGATGAATTATCAGAAATCATAGCTCAGACTAATCCTACATGCATGGCGGTAGAGAAGCTCTTTTTTGCACAAAATGTGACTACGGCAATGACGGTGGCTCAGGCTAGGGGAGTTGTACTTTTAGCGGGTGAAAAAAGTGAACTTCCTCTGAGTGAGTACACTCCCCTGCAAATCAAACAGGCGCTAACAGGATACGGCCGCGCTGATAAGAAACAAATCCAAGAAATGGTGCGCGTACTTCTCAGCCTAAAAGATGTACCAAAGCCTGATGACTGTGCTGATGCATTGGCTACCGCCCTTTGCCACACCATGCACCGCAAACTAAACCTATAAGACCACATTTCCTCGGTTTCCAAGACCAGGTCTTGGAATAGCAGGAATTATGGTATACATACAAAAATAAATCATAGGTTTAGCTTGCTAGCGAGTGCTCGATCTCCGTTAACATATCCTTGTGTTCCTTATAGTCTTCAACAAATTTCAGATAATCGTGAGCATCCGTAAACAGTTCCAAAATTCGGGTTGGCTGTATCCACTCGACAGACTTATACCCAAGATAGTGGGGAAGACTTGAATACGGCCACTCTTTGTAAGCAACCGGATTGAGGTGTATATAACGAGAAATATGGTGTAAATACTCATCAGAAGTGATCATACTGGCCTTAAACCTATCTTGAAAAAGAGGACCGACACGTTTATGTTTTTTATTAAAATACGAGGTGTAGCTACCACAAACATTTTTTATCAGATTTTTCAGGGCATTCTCCTCTAGCTGGTAAACAAGCAGGTGGAAATGGTTTGGCATAAGGCAAAAAGCCAATAGTTCAATATCGTTATAAAGCCACGGATATTGTCGACCCTTTGTATCTTTTGCTGGTTCCCTCGAAAGATAACGTTTGAGTAGATTTAAAAAAACTGAGTAGTCTTCGTCGTCTAAAAATATCTTCCGCTTATCAACCCCTCTGTTATAAACATGGTAATGCGTATTTTCTATGTAGATTTTTCGAGAATTCCGGCTAGCCATTAACACAATTATACAATAAAAACCCCAATTCCAAGACCAGGTCTTGGAATTGGGGAAAAGATGAGATAATGAAATTATGATTGCGACACTTAGAGGAAAGATTACAGAAAAATTTTCGGATAAAATAGTAATAGACGTTTCTGGTGTAGGCTATGGGGTTCTGGTTGCGCTAGAAGATTACGCTAAGCTTAACAAGGGTGACGAGATAAAGGTTTATATTTATGAGCATATTCGTGAAGCCGCTCATGATTTGTTCGGTTTTACAAGTATGGACACCATGCGGCTGTTTGAGCAGCTTTTGGGTGTGAACGGTGTAGGCCCCAAAATGGCTCTAGGAATTATGGGCATTGGCTCGGCTGATGACGTTAGGCAAGCAATTGCTGCTGGAGATACTAAGTTTATTACAACGGCACAAGGGGTAGGTAAGCGAGTTGCAGAACGGATTGTAATTGAGTTAAAAAACAAGGTTGGTCTACTTAGTACGGCTAATGAAGACAGTTTGTTTATCGGCACGGCAACAGCGGAACAGGACGAGGCGGTGCAAGCCTTAATGGCACTTGGCTACGACGTGCAGGACGCAGTCGCTGCGCTTAAAGGAGTTGACAGTTCCCTGCCGACCGAAGACAAGGTTAAACAGGCATTGAAAGGTCAAAAATGATCGAGAGAATTACCAATACTACGGCGGATACAAGTGATGCAGAGCAGCAGGAGCTAGAGAATAATCTGAGGCCGCGAGACTTTGCTAGTTACGTAGGTCAAGAAAGACTTAAGCAAAATCTACAGCTGGCAATTGATGCTGCTAAAAAGCGCAGCGAACCGCTCGATCACGTGTTGCTTTATGGCCCGCCAGGCCTTGGTAAAACGACTATGGCAACAGTGATCGCTAACGAGATGGGGGCTAATTTACGGGTGACTAGCGGTCCGGCAATTGAGCGGGCAGGCGATCTGGCGAGCTTGCTGACCAATTTGGCCGATGGTGATGTACTGTTTATTGATGAAATACACCGGCTTCATCGAAGCGTCGAAGAAGTTCTATACAGTGCTATGGAAGATTACAAAATAGACATCATGCTCGGTAAGGGGCCAAGCGCCCGAAGTTTAAGGCTGGATGTTCCAAAGTTTACATTGATTGGTGCTACGACCCGAACCGGTGCATTAGCTGCGCCGCTCCGCGATCGTTTTGGTATGATTCATCGGCTGGAATTTTATACACCAGAGCAGATTTCTCAAATTATAGCCAGAGCGGCCAAAATCCTAGAAAGTAAAATCCATCCAGAAGCTGCAACACTACTATCAACCAGAGCTCGCTTGACTCCGCGAGTCGCCAACCGGCTGCTTAAACGTGTGCGAGATTACGCTGATGTAAACGGTGACGGTATAATTGATGAATCAACTACTAATGCAGCGTTAAATTTGCTTGAAATAGACGAACTCGGTCTTGATCCGGCAGACAGGCATCTGCTTGGTAAAATAATAGAAAATTACGGTAATAAACCAGTCGGACTCAACACACTTGCCGCACTTACCGGAGACGAAACCACTACAATAGAGGATTTTTACGAACCTTTTCTTATGCAGTCCGGCCTACTTGAGCGGACGCCACGCGGCCGACAGGTTACTCACCGAGCTTATAAACACCTAGGCATTAAAAAGCCAAAGGACTCAGAGCAAGCCTCTTTACTCGAAGACTAAGCAGACAAAGCAGGACTATTCGTTGAACGGATTTTCGCGTGCTTGCTCAAAAAGTGTTTGAATCTCTATGTTTTGTTCTTCAAGTTCCAAAATTCGCTCAATGGCATCCTCGTCAACTTGCAGTCTTTTTATCGATTCCGCCTCTGTTGCGGTCTGAGCTGGCGGATCGCTGTGGACAAGCGTGTTGATTTGCATAACAAGAAACGTGTATATGCCCAAAAAACATATAATGAACAGAAACATATGGTATCGCTTAAATATGTCTATGACAGGCGTGAGTTTGTTGAGTATTGTAGAAATATCAAGCTTCATAAGTTGACCTTTCTGGACTGGTGATTATGCGGCGTAAATTTATCATGGCTTTATATAGACCTGCAGTGTAATACTAAAATTAACATTATTACGGTTTTCGGTAGACGGATTCACGGTAATGTTGGTTACTTGTGCAGTACGGCGGTTCTGTTCAAGCTTTTCTAAGAAATTTAACAATCTTTCATAGGGAACACTATTTGCCCCCTGAACGCTGATATTCATATGATATAGGTTTGGGATTCCGTCGACCTTTTCAAGTTGGGTGATACTAACATCATCGGAACTTGAGGTTGGAGCGTCATCGGATCCAAGTTCTGAGGATGGAAAGGATATGCTGGCAATGCCAACATCGGCACTGTCGGCTAAAGCAATTATTTCTCTGACGGTTCTCGCTTGATCCTTCTCTTGCGGAACTACCGTACGAGCTACTGTCTCAAGGTCGCTGTATGTTTGTACGTCTTGTTTGGCTTGTACAAGCGAAACAAGCTGCTCATCAAACATTTCACTTTGAGCTTTTAGTGTATTTAGTTCCTCGGACTGCTCCTTAAGCCAGTCATTACCGTATACAGCCCCACTTACACTGAGAACACCAAGGATAGCCAACAAAACAAGAAGGAGCATATACAAGCGTTTACTCGTCATTCGTTTCTCCCATCCGAGACATTACTAAACAGAAACGGACTATCATCTGAAAACAGAGCGCGGACACTCACTTGGCAAGGGTACTGGCTGTCCTGATTTTCTGAACAACTGACATTATTGATGTCAGCTTGAGAGAATACCTGGTTATTGGGATCTTCTAAGTTAACCTGAACTTGTGTGGCGGTCTGAAAGTCTACTGCAACGACTTGCAGGTCAAGTCCGCCCTCTACGTTACTAATACTTAAGCTTTGTAGAGCTGCTCCGGATGGAATAATCCCGCCAATGGCGCGAAGAAGCTGTGAAAATTGAATCTCACGTGATAACACCTGTAGGGCAAGTTGAATGCTACTGTCAATCTCTTGGACTCGTTCTTGTGTCTCGGTGAGATCTTGACGAGTTAAGTTATCTTTACCTTGTTCCACTTGCGCAGCATACGCATCAGTTTGGACATTCATATAAAAGTAGCCAGCAGATATAACAACCAAGATTCCTACAAACCCGATAAAAGTCGCGATTGACCAACGCAGTAAGAAATAATTCTTACGTGCATAAGCAATACTCTCTCGTAAGTCGGGAGGAAGTAGGTTTATCATGCAAATATCTCCTGCGGTTTAATGAGCGCTAAGCCTGCCGCAGTAATGTACATTGATCGCTCTACTTCATGCGGTGGCTGCAACTTATCGAAGGTAATTTTGTCCCAGGGATCGCACATACGTACCGGTAAGCGCAGTTGGTCGGTCATATAATCAGACAGACCCGGCATGTTAGCTCCGCCGCCCATAGTTACGATTTGGCCAATTTTTTTATCATTCTCCGCGCGCTCTTCATAGTACCGGACGTTGCGTCTAACTTCTTTAATAAGTTGATCAAGAAGTGGCTTGAGGCAGCTAATAATTTCTTTTTGTTTTTTGCTGACACCAAGACCGTATTTAGTCTTTATAACGTGAGCTTCCTGTTTAGTAACACCCAGTTTATCGGCAATCAAGTGAGTAAAACTATCGCCACCGCCAGGTACGGTACCGGTGACTATTAAACTTTTATCGAATATCGTAATATCGGATGATATAGAACCATAATCAAGCAACACCGTCGGAACATCACTTTTTTCCGCCTCCAGAAACAGTCTGCTACCGGATCCAATTGTAGTTTCAATAGCCACAACCTCTAACCCAAGCAATCTCATTAGAAACGTGTAAGAATCAACCACTTTTTTAGGTACCGCCACAACCAGCAGTTCAACACCGTCGCTTCTACGGCGAGTAATCTCATGGTCAATGTATAAATCGTTTATTGGTAGCGGTATATACTGTTCAGCTTCGGAACGTACAGCTTCAGCAAGCTCCTTTGGAGAAAGTTTAGGTAGTTGCATCGTGCGGCTAAAGGCTTTGGTGGCCGGAATTGATACGGTAACGCGATGGCTTGTTATATCTCCAACAATCTTGTTTTTGAACAAATTCAACGTGCTTTTTGCTATGGATTCAGGATCGGTTATAACACCGTCTTTTATTGCGTTTTCGTCAAATTGAGCCACGCCGTAACCGGTAACTGTTCGGTTTTTGCCATGGGTTCTTAGTTGCATGACTTTGACGCTACTAAAACCGATGTCAATGCCAAATATTGGTTTGTCTTTATAAAGTAGAGGTGTATTCATAATTAGTTGTTCAAATATATATCTATAAGCATAAGCGATTATAGTCTAGTATAGCAAAGACTACCGTAAGGCGTGTATGTATTTACAATTAAAACTCCGCCGTTTTCAGGCGGAGTTTTAATGTTGTTTGGTTACATCTGATTAGTCGTTGTTTAGACCAGATTTAATTTCCACATTTGAACCACCATCTCCGGGTGCTTCTATGTAGGTTCCGAGCAAGTAGCCAGTACAATTAGTTACACATGTATCATCCCAAAGTACGAGCTGAAACTCATCATCATTGGTTGGCGCATTAGCACCGGCAATAGCAGTGTTGGCTGCAGCTTCGTCAGCAACATTAGTGACTGTGATTAGATCACCGTCTGCGTCAACAAAAGTTTCTGCATCGATGCCAGGAAAGAGATCACTTGGATCGTTAAGCTCCGTGTTGGTCGGTGCCACGTAGGCTCCTTCCTCATTGTAGTATTGCTCAAGGTGTGTTTGTATGTTGCCAATTTTAGAAACACGCTGCGCATCACGAGCCTTAGCCTGTGCGCCTTGAACGCTGTTAAGAACTATTCCCGCCAAAATGGCGATAATGGCAATCACAATCAATAGTTCGATAATCGTGAAGCCTTTTTGTACTGTTTTGAGTGTTTTGAACATAGGTATGCCCACCCTCCTTAGATTTTTTGACTTAGTAAAGCCTCTTTGGCTTATGCTTATACAGTAGCACAACTTACACTTGGTGCAATAGTTTTTATGGCTACTTTTAGATTTGGCTAGATAGGTCGCTAATTGGGCCGATAACACTAATTGCAATCAATCCGACCATGGTACCTAATATAACAATCATAATTGGTTCCAATATGGAGCTAAGTGCATCAACGGTTGCGTCAACCTCTGCTTCGTAAAAATCAGCAACTTTTACGAGAATCTCATCAGTTTGGCCGGTTTCTTCACCTATGGCAAGCATTTGACTGACAATGGGCGGGAACACAGAGCTTTCGCTAAGACTTGTGGAAAGTTGCTTGCCATTGGCGACTTCTTTGGCAGCATCGGTCAATTCTTCCTCAATAACAGCGTTACCAATGGCCTTGGCAGTGATGTTGATAGATTCAATTACAGTAACTCCGGCACTCATAAGGCTGGCAAATATACGGGCAAAACGAGCAATTGCTACTTTTCGGACAATTGTTTTTAAGATGGGCGTGCGTAGCAAAAATTTATCTTTCTTCATGCGTCCAGCTGGTGTTTTGGTGTATTTGCGCAGTATAAATCCACCACCAAATATGACACCCAGGACTACGTACCATTGATTGACCATAAAATCACTAATACCAAGCATCACCTCGGTTAGTGGCGGAAGTTCGGCGTTTTCGCCACCAAGATCCAGTATAATCTCGCCAATACCGGGCATGACAAAAATCATCAATATCATAAACACCGAAAACGTAATAGTAAGCAAGATAGTTGGATAGGTAAGTGCACTTTTGAACTTGCCGCGTATCTCGGCATCTTTCTCTTGTTGGGTAGCGAGTTTTTTTAGTATCGCATCCAATATACCTCCGGCTTCACCAGCCCTAACCATGTTGATGTATACCGGTGAAAATACGTGCGGATGCTTTTCTAGAGCGTCAGCGAACGTCATACCTCCCTCAACGTCTTTGGTAACATCACTAACTGTGCGTTTGAAGTTGGGGTTTTCTGTTTGAGTTTGTAAAGTCGCCAGAGACCGAACGAGCGGTACACCAGCATTTATCATAGTGGCGAGCTGTCTAGTGAAGATCACCATATCTTTAAGCTTTATTTTTTTGTTGCCTGCTCCTATACCAAGCTTAGCCAGTATGTCAGGACTTGTTTTTGAAGCAGCTACTTTAACGGGGCGCAGCCCACGCTGTTGTAATTGTAGTGTAGCTTGCTCATTATCTTGAGCTTCAATAATACCGGCAGCGCGTTTGCCGGTTTTGTCGATTGCAACGTATTCAAAAGATGCCATCAAACTACTCTCTTGTCACTCGTAATATTTCTTCAATCGTAGTCATACCCAACATGGCCTTTATTAACCCATCCAATTGCATAGTGATCATGCCTTCCTTAATGGCTTGTTCTTGAATCTGCTCGCTGGTGGCGTTGGCAACGAGCATCTTTTGGATTTCTGGTGATACATCCAGCACCTCGTAGATACCCATCCGACCCCGATAACCGCTGTGTCCCTCGGCAAGGTCTTTCTTTGGACGCCACAATGTTAGTTTGTTGGTTTTTGGTTTATCAAACACCTCTCGTGCTTGATCGGCAAGAGTCATGACTCGTTTCCATCCGTCATTACCCTCAATACCAAAGGCTCTTTCTAATTCTTTACGCTCCTTTTCGTCAGGCGTGTATTCTTCGCACTCTTCTTGGACTAAACGTCGAACCAGGCGCTGACCCACCACTGCTCGTACCACACTGGCAATCAAAAACGGCTCTATATTCATATCAAGTAAACGAGGCAAGCAGGTAGCTGCGTTATTGGTGTGAAGGGTGCTAAAGACCAAGTGTCCGGTCAAGGCTGCCTGTACGCCGAGACCGGCGGTATCGCTATCGCGTATCTCGCCAACCATAATAATATTAGGATCCTGACGGAGAAGAGCGCGTAAGCCGTTGACAAATGTCATGCCGGCAATCGGGTTAACCTGTGTCTGATTCACGCCCTCTAGGCGGTATTCAACCGGGTCTTCAACAGTCGAGATGTTGACATCGGGTTTATTGAGAATATTCAAAACGCTGTGCAGCGTGGTCGATTTACCAGATCCGGTCGGGCCAGTAACCAGTAACATACCGTGCGGTTGAGTTATGGCGTTATTAATGTTGTCTAGAGCCAGACCCCAGAATCCAAGCTGCTTGAGTGATAGTGGTTCGCTTGATTCATCAAGTACTCGCATAACTACCTTCTCACCCTCGGTTAAAGGTAACGTAGAAACGCGGAAAGCAAATATACGGCCGTTCATGTTAATTTTAAAACGTCCGTCTTGCGGGGCTCGACGTTCATCAATCTTAAGGTTGGACAAGATTTTAATCCGTGATACTAGCGCAGCCAAAGTGCGCTTTGGTAACTTGTTGGCTTCACGTAGTACACCGTCGATTCGGTAGCGGATTTGAACGTATTTATCGCGCGGTTCGATATGAATGTCACTTGCCCCAGATTTTACCGCGTATTCAATGATTAGGTTGACGGTTTGTGCAATTGGCGAGTCTTCGGTCAAGTCCTCTTCACTAATTTCTTCTTCGAGTTCACCACCTTCTCCGCCCTCAGAGACTACTTTACTGATCTCGTTGCTGATATTTCCGCGGTATTGATCAAGTGCGGCGAGTATGTTGGTCTTGGTAGCCACAAAAATCTTAAGATCTGGTCCAAGCTGTTTTTGAAGAAAGTTAATAGCTTGGACATCATCTGGATCAGACAGTGCTAAGTGTTTGATACCGTCCTTGTCAATTTCAAACACAACGGCGTTATACTGCCGGGCAATTCGTTCAGGTATCAGGTATAGAACCTCTTTCTTAAGCGTTTTTGGGTCAATTTCAACAAACGGTACGTCGATATCCTCGGCATAAGCTTTAGTTAGGTCGCTTTCCGATATAAGGTTTGAAGCGATCGCTAAGTCCTGCATTGGTTTTTTCTCGTTTTTTTCACGCTCCCGTAAATCAGACAACTGGCTGTCTGTTGCCCGACTAGTGTCTCGTAATAGTTGTTCAACGAAAGCGTCTGATACTCGCATAATCTGAGTCTTGATTATAACGGTATAAAAGCATAAAGACTATAGCCAACCTTCGATTGTCATATTGAGGCATAGTTGTCTATACTGGTAGATACTAATTGTTGGAGGGTACATATATATGTCTGCGAAGCATACCGCAAAAACTACTGCACAAGATAAAGCGCAAGAAGGTAAGAGTAAAGCACTTGGGCTGGCTCTAGAGACAATAGAGAAACAGTACGGCAAGGGTTCTATTATGAAGCTCGGCGAAGCACACAAGGCCGAGGTTGACTGTATCCCGACCGGATCAATCAGCCTGGATATAGCACTGGGCGGTGGTATCCCCAAAGGCCGTATTATTGAGGTCTACGGACCGGAAAGCTCCGGCAAAACAACACTTACGCTACATGCTATCGCAGAGATTCAAAAACAAGGTGGTACGGCGGCATTCATTGATGCAGAGCATGCTTTAGATCCGGCTTATGCGCGTCGAATCGGTGTTGACACTGAAAACTTGCTTTTATCGCAACCTGATAACGGCGAACAGGCATTGGAGATTACCGAGACGCTGGTACGTTCCAATGCAGTTGATCTGATTGTGGTCGATTCAGTCGCGGCTTTAGTGCCACGAGCAGAAATAGAAGGCGATATGGGTGACAGCCATATGGGCTTACAAGCTCGGCTTATGAGCCAGGCGTTACGTAAGCTGACAGGTGTCATTAGTCGTTCGCACACCACTGTGATATTCATTAACCAGATACGTATGAAGATTGGCGTAATGTTTGGAAATCCTGAAACTACAACCGGTGGTAATGCGTTGAAGTTCTACTCCAGTGTGCGTATGGACATCCGACGAACCAGCCAAATTAAGCAGGGTGAAGAAATAATCGGCAACCGAACCCGTGTCAAAGTAGTCAAAAACAAGGTCGCACCCCCGTTTAGGCAGGCAGAGTTCGATATCATGTATAACAAAGGCATCAGTGCCAGCGGTGATATTTTAGATCTTGCTACAAACAAAGGTATCGTGGAAAAATCCGGCGCCTGGTTTAGCTACAACGGTGAAAAGATTAGCCAGGGCCGTGAAGCCGCCAAGACCTACCTTGAGGAAAATCCTAAAGTCCTAAAAGAGATTGCCGATAAAGTCATCAAGGAATCCGAAAAGGAGGAGTAATTATGAATGAAGAGAAAAAAATTACACAAGGGTCTGGGGAAGAATTTGAAACACCGCAGTCTAAAGAGGTTGACGCTCCAGATCCAGACAGCTCTCCCCAAGACAAAATATGGGACAGCGAAGATAACATCATCCTTGGGGAAAACTAAGGCAAGGATTTTGTAGAGGGTATATTGTATGCCGCAGCCACCTGTACAGATTGTTGATGAGCAGGATAAAATCCTCGGAGCAGTCCCGATTGATGAGGTGTACGAACAGGGGTTGATTCACCAGATTGTCAGGGTTATGGTGCTCAGCTCTGATGGCGATATACTACTCCAGAAACGCGCAGCGGATAGCCGAGTGTATCCAGGCGCATGGGATAATTCCGCCGCCGGGCACGTTGATGAAGGCGAGGATTACTTGACGGCTGCCAAAAGAGAAATGAGTGAAGAAATAGGTCTTAAGGATGTAGAACTCAAAGAACTGGGAAAATATTACACTGAAGGCAAGCAAGATGGCTCGATAATCGTGAAACGATTCAATATGGTCTATGAAGCTACAGCATCGAAAGACACTAAATTTACTATTAACCAAGCAGAAGTGTCAGAAGTTCGCTGGTTTACGCTCAACAAAATCAAACAACTTATTAATAAAAACCCAAACTCAGTCACCGACGGATTGTCTGACGTAATACAACGGTATTACTCAAAATGAAAATTACCGATATAAAACAACAGGTTAAAAGAAATGACAGGTACTCAGTCTATGTAGACGAGAAGTATGCTTGCTCGTTTTCTGATAGCGAGCTGTTAAATTTGGGTTTGCGCGTTGGGCAAGAAGTTACCGAATCAGAAGTTCAGGATTTAAAACGCAGCTCCCAGCAGGATAAAGCCTATATGCGTACTCTAGATTTATTGTCACGCCGCCCGCGTAGCGAGTGGGAGCTTAGGGATTACCTAAAGCGCAAAGATAACGATCAAGAAACGATAGACATAATACTTAACAAGTTAAGTAATTTAGGTTATGTAGACGATATGGACTTTGCCCGACGTTGGATAGAGAGTCGCCGTTTGCTTAAAAGCACCAGCAAACGTAAACTGCGCCAAGAATTACAACAAAAACGTATTAACAGCAGCATCATCGACGAAGTATTATCAGAAGACGAAACCGACGAACGCGAGGTCTTGCGGCAAATTGTAGACAAAAAACGAGATCGCTACCCCGACAAACTAAAACTCATGCAATACCTCGCCCGCCAAGGCTTCAACTACGACGACATCAAAACTGTCCTTGAGGAAATGAGTTAGGGGAGAGCAGCCCGAGACGCGGATTCATTCCGCGCTCGGCGCGATGAGAGGGGAATATCCCCTCTCATAAGGCGCAGCCGCATGCAATACCTCGCCCGCCAAGGCTTCAACTACGACGACATCAAAACTGTCCTTGACGAAAATGGATAGAGGAGAACCAAGTCAATTTAAGAAGTTGCCGGCGTTGTGGCAGGTGCTCGCGAGCCAGACTTAATCGGCTCCAGAGGGTCTTTTATAATAATTTTACGTCCGGTTATCTCTACAATCCGGTTGCGATCAACGCTCAGCTGTCCATTATTAAGTGACTTTAGAATCGATTGCGAAACATAGAGTTTTTGAATAAACATAGTCTCTACCTCAACAGCATAATCATTTACTTTACCGATCCGTTTTTTATGAACTGTTGCGACAGGCTTGCCAAGCAGTTTAAAGTCAATCTCCATTGTTTCTTTAAGGCGAATGAGTTCAACTGGCTCCGATAAAACTTCGTGGTCGTTTACGGCAAACCCCTGAGGTAGTACGTCACGTATATCTTGGCTGAGCAGCACTAGCTTATTTTTGCTGAAGTTGTCTTGGCAATAAAAGCCCTCAATCTTTAGATTATTGGGATTAATGATTGGCTCGATTGCGGTCGCCACTTGACCTCCGGTACGCAAGCTCATGACGGGTTTATTGAGTAGTGTATTGCTAAGACGTAGCATAAATCTAGTATAACTTCTCGTTCACGTAATAAAAACGCGGTATCATAACAATATGCAAAAACGGGTTAAAAGCCACAAGGCTCAAGATACCGAGCAGCTTGCCGAGAAAATAGGCAAACAATTGCGTGGCGGTGAAATCATTGAACTAAGCAGCGACTTAGGTGGCGGTAAAACCACATTTGTGCGCGGCTTGGCTCGTGGAGCCGGCAGCTCAGACATGGTTGCCAGCCCAACGTTTACGATAAGCAAACAGTACGATACGCCATCAGTTTGCATTTACCACTATGACTTGTACAGATTGGACGAGGCTGGTCTTATCGCGCACGAGTTAGATGATTCGTTAGAGGATGAAAGCGGTGTGGTTGTGGTCGAGTGGAGCGAAGTGGTCGCCCACGTTCTGCCAGAAAAACGCCTTAAAATTACTCTGGATAATTCTGGTGATAACTCTAGGGTAATAACTCTGGAGTATCCCAAACAACTCGCGTACCTGATGGAGGAGCTATGATTATTTTGACCATGCGCACCGATAAACCAGAAGCCGAAATTGGCTTGTACGAGGATGAGAAAGAACTAGGCTATCAGTTATGGCAGGCACATCGTCAGTTAGCCGAAACGTTGCACAGCAAAATTGCAAATCTTTTGCAAAAGCATAGTAAAGATTGGTCGGATATTCAAGCGATTGTGGTGTTTGAAGGCCCAGGCAGTTTCACGGGTTTACGCATCGGTTTTAGCGTAGCCAATGCACTTGCCTACAGTTTGCAGGTTCCGGTTGTTGGCGCGTCAGGCGATAATTGGCGAACAACTGGCTTTAATATCCTAGCTTCAACTAGAACCAGCTCGTATGCCAAACCACAGTACGGTCAACCAGCTCGCACTACTACACCAAAAAAATAACTCGTTGACCGAGCGTGAAAAACCGGCGTATAATTAGATACAGGATTTGCTAGCGTGTCATTTTTTGGGAGCAGCATCCGATCAATTTATATTAATTTTTGATTTCCTAGAGCCGTTGTTTAGCTAATGAAGTGATAGTGATTGCTAGAAAAGGCTTTAGACCGATAGAAAGGTAAAAACTATGGATCCAATCACCTTGGGGCTTTTGGCTGCAGGTACTGTTGTTGGTTTTGGTGCAAGTAATATTGTTACAAAACGTCGCTTAGGCTCGGCCGAAGCAGCTGCCGATAAAGAATTAAAAAAAGCTAAGAAAGAAGCCGAAAAGGCAGTCAACGAAGCTCGCGAAGAAGCGGCACAGCTCTCTGAAGCCGCGCGTAAAGAAGAAACTTCGCGACGTAAAGAAATTAAAGAGGTTGAGCAAAGATTGCTTGGGCGTGAAGAAGCCCTTGATAAGAAGCTAGACGATATTGACAAGCGTGCCGAGGCTCTACGCAAAGGCGAGTCGGAAGTTGAGGAGCTCAAGAACGAGATTCGTGATATACGCACTCGTCAGCAAGAAAAACTGGAGAAGATTGCCAAGTTGAGTAAAGCCGATGCGTCGGAAAAACTCATGAAGATGACCGAACGAGATATTCGTGACGATCTGACCGGATTAGTTTCCAAGATTCAAAATGATACCAAGGATCTGGCGGAAGAAAAGGCCGGTGCAATTTTAGTTGGTGCTATGGAACGAATGGCCAGTGAAGTAACGGCCGAACGCACCGTGTCCGCCATTAAGCTAGAAGACGAAGAAATGAAGGGTCGGATTATCGGTAAAGAAGGCCGAAACATCCAGGCGCTGCAGCGAGCTACTGGCGTTGATATCATGGTTGACGATACACCAGGCATGATTATCTTAAGCAGCTTTGATCCGATTCGCCGTGAGGTGGCTCGTATGACTCTAGAAAAACTCATGAAGGACGGCCGTATTCACCCTGGACGCATTGAAGAAGTTCTAGAAAAGGCTCAAAAAGAAGTCCAAAAGGATGTCATGAGAGCCGGTGAAGATGCCGCCCGCGAGGTTGGTATTATCGGTATTCCTAAAGAAATATTACAGCTGCTTGGCGAGCTGAAATACCGTACTAGTTATGGTCAGAACGTGCTTAAACACTCTACCGAGATGGCGCATATTGCCGGAATCATTGCCGAAGAAGTCGGGGCTGATGTAAAGACGTCTAAATACGCGGCACTGGTACACGATATCGGCAAAGCCTTAACCCACAAAATGGAAGGCAAGCACCACCATATATCTGGTGAGATGCTGCGCAAATACGGAGCTCCAGAAGAAATTGCCCACGCCGCAGAAGCTCATCATGACGACATGGAGGCAACCACAACCGAAGCGCTAATCGTGCGAGTTGTTGACGCTATAAGTGCTGCGCGCCCTGGTGCCCGCAACATTAGCGCCGAGAATTTTGCGGAGCGCATGAAAGAGCTGGAAAACGTGGCCAATAGTTTTGACGGTATCGAAAAGTCGTACGCGATTAGTGCCGGACGCGAAGTTCGCGTATTTGTGAGACCTAAAGACATCGACGATCTTTCGGCGATTAAGCTGGCTCGTGATATTGCTACCAAGATTGAGTCGAGCATGCAATACCCAGGTACTATCAAGGTCAACGTCATTCGTGAAACCCGCGCTATCGAGTTCGCTAAGTAATAAGCCTATGAGTGCATCTTCATTAACCGATTTACAGCAAAAAATTGATGACATTCTGCAGGATTACGAAAAACCGTATTGGGAGCCTTTGTCTAACATTGCTCGGTTGGTCGAAGAAGTCGGCGAGGTAGCTCGTATCGTCAACCATCGTTATGGTGACAAGCCGAAGAAAACTACCGAAGAGGCTGATGACTTAGAGGATGAACTAGCTGATGTGTTATGGACGGTAATTTGCCTTGCAAACAGTGAAGGCATTGATCTAGATAAAGGCATGCAGCGGGCAATTGATAAGTTGCTAGTGCGGGATAAAGATCGGTTCAAGAAAAAATGAACATACTCTACGTTGGCGACATTATGGGCGAGACTGGCATAAATACCGTTGAAAAGTTGTTGCCGGATCTTAAAAAACAGCACCAGGTTGATGTGGTGGTTGCGCAGGCGGAGAACGTAACTGACGGCAAAGGTTTATCCAAAACCGACTTTCAGCGGTTGCAGCGAATTGGTGTAGATTTTTGCACTGGTGGTAACTGGACGCTTCAACTGGACGAGCTTAAGGACTATCTAAACGACCCGCAGCAACCGGTGGTACGCCCGGCTAACTATCCAGCTGGTACGCCAGGTCGGGGTTGGAAGTATCTGGAAGGCAAGCACGGCAAAATCTTAGTCATTAGTTTGCTCGGCAAAATTGTCGGGCGCGATGCAGACAAACCAGTCGACAACCCGCTGATTGTAGTTGATGAAATTTTACAAGAAAACAAAGACGTGGAGCGGGCAGCAACTATAGTTAATTTTCATGGTGATTACAGCAGCGAAAAGCGCATTATCGGCTATTACTTAGACGGACGAGTCACGGCGGTTATAGGCGATCACTGGCACGTGCCTACGGCTGATGCGATGGTGCTACCTAAAGGCACGGCGCACATGACTGACGTTGGTATGTGTGGCAGCTTGCATTCTAGTTTAGGTGTGTCGCTCGACTCAGTTATACCGCGCTGGAAGGACGGCACTATCACCAAAAATCAGCTGGCAACCGAAAAACCACATCAATTTAATGCTACAATCATCGAAGCGGATAAAAACGGCTTCGCTATTAGCGTTGAACACATCCAACGCATCATTACCTAGGCACATTTTGTTTTTAGAAAAAGCAGAAGAGCTTTGACCTCAAACTGTTTAACAGATATAATTACACCAATGAAGTGGTTGTGGCTACGGAGGGTAGCAGGTCAGGTCGGGGTGGTGGCGCTATTGCTCGGAATAGCGTTTTTTGCGGCCACACAATCAGCAGCTGACGGCGCCTGGATGGACGACGACTGGCAACACAGAAAGCTCATCACGATCGATGAGACAATGGTCTCTGGTGGGAGTGATTTAGCGAACTTTCCTATTTTGGTATCAGTTACCGACACGGACCTACGGAGTACCGATTTTGGCGGCGGGGTGGCAAATGTAGATGCCAACGACATTGTATTTACGCTCGATGACGGCACAACACTGCTTGCGTATGAACTAGAGAGTTATAACGACCAAACTGGGGATTTGAATGCGTGGGTACGACTGCCATCCCTGTCTGCGACCATCGAGACAGAATTGTACATCTACTACGGTAATGAGCTGGCAACGAACCAACAAGATCCGGACAATGTCTGGCCAGCCGATTATGTTATGGTGCAGCACCTTCAAGAGCAATCAGGATCTGGGAATTTTTTGGCAGATTCAACCAGCGTCGGGAACGACGGTATCCCTTTGGGTACGACACCAGCATTTAACTCCAGTTCCAGGATTAACGGAGGCTGGGGGTATGGTGGCAATAACCAGCAACGCATCGAAATAGCTGATAATACCAGTTTGCAGTTAGCGGATTCATTTACAGCAGAAGCATGGGCGCGGTTTACAAGTTGGACGACGCCAGACCATAACCCTGTTCTATGGAAAGGGTCGCAAATCGGGTGGGGAAATAATTATAACTTTAGAATCGCAGTTAGTAACGGAGCCCCTACTTGGGGGGTGACATGTAGTGCTGAGGGTTGGTTTGCTGGGGGTACGGTATCCTTGAATACCTGGAACCACTACGTTTTGACGTTTGACGGTACAACCGTCCGAGGTTTCTTAAATGGCACAGAAGTTGGTTCGACAACCGACTGTAGCGGACAATCGCTTAATACTATGGCGGGGAACCCGGTGCGTAGTGGTTTTGGGTACCGTAACAGTCCAACCCAGGAAACGCACATGGCGGGTGATGTTGATGAGCTACGGATAGCCAACCAAGCCCAGAGCTCAGCATGGATTCAGACTGGGTATAACAACATGAATGCCCCGGAGACGTACATTGGTTTTGGCCCCGAAGAAGACCGGGCGCCCGCCGTCCCCCAAACCCCCACTCTCCACGACTCAGGTGGCTCCACCCAACTGGCCTTTAACAACAGCCGTATAGATACTCAAACGCCTACCTTCCGTGTCTCAACTCCTGCAGATGACAACTACAACCAAATCCAGTTAGAACTCAACACCGAATCTGACTTCTCTGGCACCAGCTACACCCAAACAACCACCGGTGCCTACATCACCAACGACCAATACAATATCCCTGCCAATAGTCTTTCTCCAAGTCTCCCCACTACCGATAATGCAACCTACTACGTCCGTGTCCGAGCCTCCGCCGACGGAGGCACGACCTGGGGCAACTGGTCTACAGACAACGCCTGCTGTGACCCATGGAGCTTTACCTACAGCAGTACAGAGGATGAGATGAGTTGGTTCCAGCAAACAGACGTCCAGTTTGACACAAGCACGCTAGATGCTGCAGTTACGAATGATGGCGTGCTATTAGCGGCAAGCTCGTTTTCGGCAACTGGCGGGACCATTACTACCATTGGAGATAGCCGGTATCACGTTTTTACAAGCGATGGCAATTTGACGGTGACTGGGGATTCGTCAACAGGTGAGGTGCTAGTAGTCGGTGGTGGCGGTGGTGGCGCTGGCTCAGCAGGAAACGCTGGTCGTGGCGGTGGTGGCGCTGGTGGACTAGTCCATGATGAAAACTTTTCACTCAATAGCGGGAGTTATTCAGTTACCGTAGGCACCGGTGGAGCTGGCGGTGCAGCTTCTGGAGCAGACGGCAGCCAAGGGAGTAACTCATCATTTGATAGTCTTGTCGGAATAGGCGGCGGTGGCGGTGCTGGTTTGAATACCAACGGGGGAGCTGGTGGGTCTGGTGGTGGTGCCGGAGTGAACAATCTTACTCTGTCAGGTGGCGCTGCGCAGCAGCCAGGTTCAAGCTCCGGTGGATTTGGTAGTCAGGGCGGCACAGCGGATATATATGCGGTGGGTGCTGGTGGCGGCGGTGGCGGTGGTGCCGGTGCAGCAGGCGGTGCGGGCACGGCAAGTGCTGGCGGTTCGGGCGGTGCAGGCTTAGAGTTTTCTCAATTTTCTGCGGTTGGTGGATCACCTGCTGGATGGTTTGCTGGTGGTGGCGGCGCATCAGCTGGTACAACCGGGGGGCCGGGCGGTACTGGCGGTGGTGGTACAGGGTCAACTGATACCTCTTCAGCACAGAGTGGCGTAACAAGTACAGGTGGAGGTGGTGGCGGTTCGCAGGGTACCGGTGGCGGTGGCGGTGATGGTGGCTCTGGCGTCGTCATTGTTCGTTATGATGTATCGTTTGCTCCGACTGGCAGTGTTACTTCAGAACCAATCAATTATTCAAGCGTTCCAAGTGCTCTCACGTGGGACGAAATGGTCTGGGAGTCTGATGAGTCTAATGGGTCAATAGAAATGCGGTTGCTGTACTCAGATTCCGGTACATGTGATGCACTGGTTTCCGACACAGATCTAAGCGGAAACAGCACTGGTTTCACGACTTCGCCAGTCGACATAACGGGGCTTGATAGCAGTACGTATCAACAGCTTTGCCTCGAGGCTACGCTCACAGAAGACGGTGGATCGCCCGTGCTGCAAAGCTGGGGCATACGCTGGGAGAGGTTCTTGCCCGCCGTCCCCCAAACCCCCACTCTCCACGACTCAGGTGGCTCCACCCAACTGGCCTTTAACAACAGCCGTATAGATACTCAAACGCCTACCTTCCGTGTCTCAACTCCTGCAGATGACAACTACAACCAAATCCAGTTAGAACTCAACACCGAATCTGACTTCTCTGGCACCAGCTACACCCAAACAACCACCGGTGCCTACATCACCAACGACCAATACAATATCCCTGCCAATAGTCTTTCTCCAAGTCTCCCCACTACCGATAATGCAACCTACTACGTCCGTGTCCGAGCCTCCGCCGACGGAGGCACGACCTGGGGCAACTGGTCTACAGACAACGCCTGCTGTGACCCATGGAGCTTTACCTACAGCAGTACAGAGGATGAGATGAGTTGGTATCAAGCAGATGGAGCGCAATTTGCCACAAATGAGCTCACTGATACGGTTGTTGACGGTGATGATGTGGTGTTGGGCGCGGTCGGATCAGGGATTACTAACCCGACACAATTGACGACATATACGTCGACAACCAATCAGGCATCTGCAACAACCGCGAGTGTCTCGCCGGCCGGCAACGCCTTGATAGTTGTGCTGGTGGGCACCGGCAGTACTACAACACACACGCATAATGCCGTGACGAGCACCTTTGGCACAGTGGGCGGGTTTACGCAGCGCACCACACAACTCGGTACGAGCAATACCTTTTACAGGTATTCAATTTATACTGCTGTGACAACGGCAAGTCCAGGCTCTGGTACCATTACCGTTAATTACAGCGCTAATACCCCAAACCAAGTGCATTATGTATTGCAAGTGGCGGATGGTTTTGACACATCCGACCCGGTAATTCAGACGATTACAGCGACAACCGCAGCAACCACGCTGTCGATGGGCTTTCCTGCTACTCCGCAAACAAGCTCGCTCGTAATTGGCGGTATTGCCACGAGGCGAGGGACAGATATTGCAGGCACAAGTGGCTATACAACGTTTGCAAATATTGATACCGGTGGGGGCACAAATGCCCGCGCGCAATCCCAATATCGTGTCGGTGACGCCGGAATAGGACTAAACTGGACAGGAGACGGGACCCTAGAAAATATGGTTGCTGGAGCGGTAGAGATACGTGCTGAAACAGCAGATGATGCAACGATTATGTCATCAGAAATCTTTTATGACTACGCACGGAGCCCGCAGACTTGGGGTGAGGCGTCGTTTACGTCAAATGAAACAAATGGTGATATCAAATTACGCCTGTATCATAGTTTATCCACAGCCTGCGATACACAGATTCCGAATGGAGATCTAGCAGGAAACACCGTTGGCTTTGACGCAACAGATGGATCAATTGACTTATCAGGGCTTAACACGACAACATATGACCAAATTTGTATACAGGCTACATTGTCAGATGTCGCAGGTACGCCATATTTACAGAGCTGGTCAGTTTCGTGGGAGACAGAACCCAACTTTGCGCCGAATGAACCGTGGGCTTTGGCTCAAACCAAGACCGATACCTCGCCTTTAGCGGTTGGTGATTGGACGAATGAAAGCTCAGTACGCTTTACAGCCAGTGCGACTGATTTTGATGCAACAGGTGACTTAGAGCTCTGTGTTGAAGCTCGCCCAATCGGTATCAGCTTCTTGGATGTGCAGAATGACTGTGGTGAACCCGTGGAGTACCAAGCTCCGATTTACGAGTGTGACCCAACCGGGAATGCGCTATTTGAAAAGTATGATGGAGTAGCCGGCACAGACATTGCATCACTCTATGCAGCTCCGGCTTTCCCGAATAGTCCTAGTTCAAATCAAACGATAAGTGGCGGTTCGCTGGAGGGTCCAGTAAATATTGATGATACGTATGGTGGTCGTCTGTCGGCCTTGATTTGCCCACCACAAGATGGTGATTACACATTTTGGTTGTCGGCCGACGATAATGCTGAGCTGCGCATAAGTACAGATGTGAACCCGGCAAATGTCACAACTATAGCTTCCGTACCTGGCTGGTCTGGCGTAGATGAGTGGATAATGTACCCTGAGCAGCAATCTGCACTCGTCACGCTTGAAGCAGACCAGTATTACTACATTGAAGCCAATTACAATGAAGGAGCTGGTGGTGACCATGTTCAGATTGGGTGGACATTGCCCGACACGACAGTTGACCGACCGATTTCCGGTACGTACTATTCATTGCCTTCCGAAGAAGAAGAGCGAACGCTCATTTCTGGCGAGATTCCAACATTAACCGCAGCGCTTAACCTGGCGGATGCGGATAGCTATCATTGGCAAGCTCGGGTGCGTGACCAAGGCGGCCTCTACTCGAGCTGGGTAAACTTTGGTAGTAACCCAGAAGAGGAGCGTGACTTTGGGATAGACACAACTGCACCAACTAGTGGGAGTGTATACGATGGCGATGACCTTGGAGAGGACATGATGTTTAATGATGGGTCACTAGATACACTGTCGGCGAACTGGGAAGGCTTTGACTTTGATGTATCAGGAACGGTTGGCTATGAATATTCAATCGGTACAACGCCGGGTGGTACAGACACAGTTGATTGGACGGATGTCGGTACGGATACCTCGTTTACTATCAGCAGTCTAGAGCTCCAGACAAACCACGTTTACTACACGAACATTCGGGCTACAGATGTTGCTGGCAATACAGCGGTAGTGAGTTCCGATGGTCAATATGTTTTACCGACGCTGAGTTTTAGTGTATCGACTTCAAACATTACATTTGAGAATCTTGGTGCCAGTAATGACCGCACAGATTCTGAGGATGTCACGCTTACGACCTCCACGAATGCCTACGCTGGCTATACGGTTCGGGCTCGAGCAACAGGGCAACTCAACGCAAATGGGTCGCATGATCTTCCATGGTTTAGCGCAGGGTCGTATGCTTCTCCGGTTGCCTGGGAGGATAGCAGTACCTGGGGGTACGGCTACACCTCAAGCGATACCAATGTGCAAGGTTCCAATAAGTTTGGCGATGGAACATTGTTTGCTCCATTTACCACGCTTGCGCCTGGCGATATTGTGGCTGATAACACCGACAACACAACTGGTGTATCTATACAGGACGAGGAGTTTACAATCACGCACCGGGTGGTTGCCCCAGAAGACCAGCCAGCTGGTTTCTACTCCACGACAATTTATTACACAGTGACAGCCGATTACTAACCGAGGCGTATGATTGTTGTTATGAACTTTTTCTCGCATCAACCCCGTGTACTTTTTAGGATTGCGTTGTTTTGTGTGGTTATGTTGAGCGCTGTTATGTATGTATGCAGTCAGCCAAGATTAATATTTGCACAAGTAGGCGATAACATGGAAGTTTCAGGATCGGGGCTTTCTGTTAGCCCAGCATTGATTGAGTTAACGCTTGATCCGGGCGAGTCACGAGATAAAGAGTTCTATGTTAATAATATTACTAAAACCCCTGTGCCACTGAACATCGGCACCCAGCCGTTGTATCCCAACGAACAAATTATTGACGACACCAAGACCGATAGTTTTGATGCCGCTCAGTGGGTCAGCGTTGATGAGCCCGACAATATTTTAAATGCAGGTGAGCAGCGTCAACTGACTGCAAAGATTTCTGTACCTGAGTCTGCAGAACCAGGCGGACATTATGCGACGATTGTGCTTGAGCCGCTCGTGCCAGCAACCGAAATGTCTAGTGGGGCAAGTATCGCTTCTCGGGTAGGGATACTGGTGTTTATTACCGTTTCTGGTGATGCCATATATGATGTCGAACTGCAAGAGCCTAGTGTAGGTAGATTGCAGTGGTCACGTCATGTGCCGATCACGGCGGAGTTTCTAAACCAAGGTACGATTCACATTTCTCCTACAACACGGGTGACAGTGAAAAATATTTTTGGTGACACGCTTGGGGAAGTACCCGTGCAGCCTCGTGTGGTGTTGCCAAATACACAAAAAATATTGCGTGCTCAGTGGAGAAGTCCATCGCTGATAGGTATATACTCTGCACAAATCGAAGCCAGTTACGGGGAGGATGGAACGGTACTAGAAAGTGGGCAACGGTATTTTTTGGTAGTGCAATGGTTGCCAGTTTTAGGGATCGTCATTTTAGCGAGTATTCTTGGCTGGCTTATAAAAGTACGCCAACGATTACCAGCCGCTTGTAAGGCTTTTAGAGGGTGAGCGCAGTAAATTTTACAGTGCCAAAAAAGGTTGCGCTTATGAAGGAGACATCTTATGCTAGTAGGGACTGCGCATTGCGCGATGAGATTGGCCATAGAAAATAAGAACCGTGGGGGTTTTACAATGCAGGGGATACAGAAATTTAATAGAGTTGTTGCGTTTGGGCTAACAACAGTAATGGTACTCGGAACAGTAAGTTTTGTGCAGGCAATACCCACAGAATCGTCACTGTTGCTGGATGATTCACGCCCAAGCCAAACAACAGATTATACGTTTAACACGAGCACACTTGCAGGGACATCTCTGCAGTGTATTGAACTTGACCTCGGTGCGAACTCCGATGGTACAGGTGCGATTACTGGTCTAGATACATCAGGTTCATCACTCAGTTCTAGTACACTTATCGACACAGGCAATTGGGCAGTAGATAACACTGCCAGCGCCGGACACACCTTACGTGCTACGTACGCAACTGGTGAAACCCCGAGTGCAAGTGGGAACATTGTTTGGGGTGGTGTAGATAACGGCACTGTCGAAGACACTGGGTATTTCGGAGTCTTTAGTACGTACTCCGATGCCGCATGTTCAACTCTGGTGGAGTCAACAACCGTACAATTTATCTACACAGATGGCCAGCAAGTCAGTTTGACTGTTGACCCAAGCTTTACTTTTACGGTAGCAGGTGTGGCTGATTCGCAGTCTGTGAATGGTGCAACTACGACAGTTACGACAACTGCAACGACCGTTCCATTTGGCCAGGTCACGATCGGTAGCAATGGCATAGCTGCTCAAGATCTAGAAATCGGCACTAACGCCCAGAACGGCTACAACATCTATGCTCGCTACACCGATCCGCTAACTAACGCATCAAGTGACGAAATAACAAATCATACTGGTACAAACGGCACACCGACATCCTTCTCAGCAGCAGGAACAGAAGCGTTTGGTTACACCACAGATGATTTATTTGGCACAAACCTCTGGGCAGGTTTTACAACGACTAATGCTCCAGTTGCCACAAGTGCAACATCAATCACTGGCACAGAAACAACACGAGTTGGATTCCAGGCTGGCGTTGATACTGATACACCAGCTGGTACATATACCACCACTGTTATTTACACAGCTGTTCCGGCTTACTAAATCAATTGCAACTTAAAATTCGTAGCCGAAACTTGCTCGGCTACGTTTTCTTATTTACAATAACCTCATTAGGAACTATATGGGACGGAAACATACAGTATTTATCGGTGCGTTAGTCATTTTGCTGGGCATTTTTTCCTATGCAGTCGTACAAGCTCAAAATGACAGACTAACACTTAGCATCTCACCTCCGTTATTTGAGCTGTCCGCTAACCCGGGCGACACAGTCACTAATACCATAAAAGTCTCTAACTTAAGCGATGAACCGCAAACAGTTCTGGTTGATAGACGTAATTTTACGGCGCTTGGTGAAGAGGGAGGTGTTGATTTAACCGAAGACGATACTTCTTATTCGCTGGCTTCCTGGGTAGAGGTTGACGCTGGACAAACGACAATCCCGGCGCGTGGTTCACAGGAATTTGATTTTACGGTTTCAGTTCCTGCAAACGCCGAACCAGGTGGACATTTTGGTTCACTGGTGTTCAAGACTGACCCAACTCCTCTTGAAGAGGGACAAGCTGGAGCATCTGTCGGACAAGAAATAGGATCGTTATTACTGGTGCGTGTAGCTGGTGACATCCGTGAGCAGCTTGATGTTGCGAGCTTCGAGAGCGAGTTTGGCTTTTATGATAACGGTCCGGTCACACTTGAAACACGTATAGAAAACAGCGGTAATGTGCACGTAAAACCACGGGGTACTATTACGATTAACGATATGCTTGGTAATGAGGTTGCCAGTGTCGCGCTCGATGAGCGCAATGTTCTACCGGATTCAATCCGAAAGATTGATACAGCGTGGGAAGATTCGGGGTTGCGCTTCGGCCGCTATACAGCTAACTTGAGCTTGGTATACGGGGGTGATAACGCAATAGTGATAAGCAGCACTAATTTTGTTATGTTCCCTATTAGGCAGGCTTTGGTTGGTGTGGCTATTATTGGAGTCTTAGTTTATGTTGGCTATCGCTACCGTGATCGTTTCCGCGAAGCTTTCAGAGTATTAGCGGGCAAAAACTAAGACCTTTTAAGCAACATGAGCCGCCTATTATACGCACTACACCTAAAACAGGTTTGCTCTATACTGCTTATGATAATGTTGGTGCTCTCGCCTGTAGCTCAACCAGCATTTGCAAGCACGTTTGCGCCGGAGCTACACGTTGATGTTAATTTGAATGTTGGTGACACAATACTTACAGTTGAAGGCAAGACAGCACCCAACGCATTTGTTACGATTTTAAGAGGCTCAACCACCATCGGTACAACCAGCGCCAATAGCTCTGGGTTGTTTTCTAGATCGTTCCCCGCTCAGTCCAGCGGTACGCAAACAATAAGAGTTTTTGCAAAGACTAGTGACGGTAAGCTAACCGATACGGTGTCAAAAAACATTAACCTTGCCAGCCAAACAGAGACAACCGTGACATTTTTCTTGCCAACCACTATCGAACTAGCATCTCAAACCGTACAGGTAGGCGATGACATTACGTTTAGTGGCCGTACTGTTCCTGGAGCCACAATTACACTATCTATAGATAACATGACAAACCGTACCGTGGCTACTAATAGTGCGGGTGTTTGGTCGCACAGCATGTCAACAACAGGCTTCTATATTGGTATGCACAATGTGTTTGCAATAGTTAATACCCAGCTTGGGGAATATAGTCAGCCTACTAGTCAGCGTATGTTTCAAGTGATTGCGGCCGAACAATCAAATGCTATGCCGCCTGAGGAGCAGACGCCACCGGTGTCGGTTACGGTGCCTGGGATTACCGAGCCAACCGATAGGCAACAAGTAACTAAAGATACCGTCATTATAAGAGGCTTATCTGAGTCGAATGTCCAGATTGAGCTTTGGGATGGTGACACGATTATTGGCTCAGTTTTTGCTAATCATCTTGGTGAATGGCAGCTGGAATTCCAGCCAAGTAATTCGCAGCACTTGCTACGAGTTCGGGCATGTATTCAAGATGTTTGCAGTGGTTTATCGTCTGGTGTCACAGTGTTTTTTGATAGCGGTCAAGCGGAGCAGAGCTTAATACTACTCCTGGATAGATACAGGCATAATGTCCAGGTTGGCAGCGGAGCGTCAATCGGAATGTCTATACAAAACGGACAGAAACCGTACGAGCTTATCATTGATTGGGGCGACACCACGACAGAATCAATTGGCTTAGAACGCAGCGGCTATATAAGTCCGAAACATACGTACCAAGATATTGGTCACTATACCGGCACGGTGTCGGTGCGCGATAGCGACGGTTTGGTGCAAACCAAACACTTTTCAGTCTTAGTAAGTGTACGCACGGATAGTAGCTTAACACTGGGAAGCATTGGGTTTAGTATGTCGGTGGCAGTTCTCGTACCAACTCTACTCGTTGTCAGTAGAGGTTGGTGGTGGGGACTACTTATTAATCGCTGGAAACAGTTTAAATAAGTGCTACCAAGTAGCTCTATACTAAACGCGCCAGTCGAGTGGCGCGTTTAGCAAGAGTGCCGTTAACTGGCCATAAAACAGTGGTAAATCATTGAAAATATGCTATCATTGGATATCGTACAATCAAGCACCATCGGGGTGTGGCCCCGCCTGTCTGGCCGAGCCCCCTGTCTTTCTGGCAAGAAGGCCAGGCAGGACGGACAGGGCAGTTGGCTAGCGTGAGAAGTGCCAGTGGCACTTCGCAAGGGAATCCACTCTTGCAAACTTGTTTGCTAAGATGTGGTGACGGGGTCGCAGAATGTGACCGCGGTTTGGCCAAACCGGTTAGGACAGAACGTTAACAATTAACAAATAGATACACCTATCGGGGTGTGGCGCAGTTGGCTAGCGCGCGCGGTTTGGGACCGTGAGGTCGAAGGTTCGAGTCCTTTCACCCCGACCAATAAAAAAAGGTTACCTTGTGTAGCCTTTTTTTATTGGTTAGAGTCAACGGCTCGGTTCTTCGACACAGATTTGCACCAGCAAATATGCAAGTCGAAGGTTCGGTGTAGCGCAGCGTAGGCGAGAAAGCGCTTTAGCATTTTCTCGGCAAGCAAGCGGAAAAGGACGTAGTCCGCTGTCCTTTCACCCCGACCATGAAAAAGGAGTCTCTTCATTGAGACTCTTTTTTCATGCTTGGCTGAAAAGATTTGGTTCTTCGACTCGACAGCTTCAGCTGGCGATAGTCGAATGGTTCGGTCGTTAGTCACAGACCCCAGCGTTAGCGGGCGTCTGGATTAACGTGCGTTGTCTCTTTCACCCCGACCAATAAAAAAAGGTTACCTTGTGTAGCCTTTTTTTATTGGTTAGAGTCAACGGCTCGGTTCTTCGACGCAGATTTGCACCAGCAAATATGCAAGTCGAAGGTTCAAGCCTGCCCCGCACCAGAATTGGCGCGCGGGTTCTTTCACTGAGCTTAACTTAGCCTTTAGTTATAGCGCTTGCTACAATAAGGCGTATGATTCCTGCTTTGGCGGCGATTGCCGTCGTCTTTATTATCCTGCTGGCCAGCGAGACGTTGTGGCGTAATAAAAAATTGCGCGGGCTAGAGCAGTCCCGCAAGTTAGTACACATTACTGTCGGATCGTTTATTGCTAGTTGGGCGTTTTTTATGCCACTGTGGCATATCCAAATCATTGCAGCATTAATGCTGGTCGTAGTGTTGGTCTCACGCACTCTAAAGGTCTTTCGTGGCATTCATTCGGTAAAACGTAAAACCTATGGAGACTTACTGTACCCGATAAGCATTGGCTTGGTTGCAGCCCTAGCTTCATCACCATGGATCTTTGCTGCGGCAATCCTGCACATGAGCGTAGCGGACGGCTTGGCTGCGGTTATCGGCAATAAGTTTGGCAAAGGTAACTCCTATAAGGTGTTTGTCGAGACAAAATCTATAATTGGGACTGCAACTTGCTTGGTGGTTTCGGCACTTATTATAAGTTGGATTATATTGTGGAGCCCGGCTGGGTTTGACGTGCTTATGTGGCCAGCTATTCTTTGGGTTCCGGTACTTGTTGCAGCGGTAGAAAATTTATCGCCCTACGGCACAGACAATCTCACAGTTCCGATCATCGTAGTATTATCGCTCAGTAGCCTGTTATAGCTCACAAAAACAAATATCTTTTGCTATACTGTGAGTCATGAGCAAAGACAAGGGGGTTGTCGGTAAGGTACGGCAACATTTTGAAGATTATTTACGCGAGTTTGTTTATGGCGGTATTGACGGCGCCATAACCACCTTTGCAGTTGTTGCAGGTTCGGCCGGTGCGGGCTTTGAGGTTACAGTTATTCTTGTTTTAGGCTTTGCCAACCTGATTGCCGATGGCTTATCTATGGGCGTAGGATCGTATCTGTCAACAAAGTCTGAGATTGAGCTGGCACACAAACATGGTGAAGCAGGCAAAGGTAGCGACGATGTATCACCTGCTATAAATGGGGTCACGACCTACTTTGCGTTTATATTCTTTGGGCTTATTCCGTTGTTGGCGTACACCCTTGAAAAGATATTTGATTTTATAGTATTTGATAACACTTTCTTAATAGCCTGTATTTTTACCGCGGTTGCTTTTGTGGCAATCGGGGCATTAAAGAGTAAGGTTGCCGAGACGTCTATCTGGCGTAGTGTCGGAGAAACAGTCTTTCTTGGTGTCCTTGCTGCGGTGTTAGCATACGGCATCGGTTACCTGTTAGAAAGTCTTATCGTGGGTGCTCCTGCGGTTTAGTTGTTAGTCTCTTAACTAAAACGGAGAAACCGAAGGAAGACTTTGCTACAATACGGTTATGATTTTAAAAAGTTGCTTTACCTGGTGGTATAGTCACGGTATTCGCTGGATGTGGCAACGCGCTATTGCCGATAGATTACTAATATGCGTCGAACGATTTTCGCTTGGTTCACTATTTAAAACTTTGTTTGCACCGTATAAGCAAACCGTGGCTGGAAAGTACGGCAAAGGTATAGGCGCTTTCTTCTGGTCAGCTATTGACTCTATGATATCTCGGTTTGTTGGTTCTACTGTGCGGTTCACTTTGATAGTTGCCGGCGGTATTAACGTCTTATTCGTTTTGGTGAGCGGTATGGTTATGGTCATAATTATGCCTTTAGTACCGATACTGGTACTGGTGAGTATTATCTCAGGTTGGTGGTTGCCCGCATGAGACAGCTTGGTATCGATTTTGCATCTGACAGAGCCGCCAAAGCACGCGTTGCAGCGGTATTCGACATTAAGCCTTTGCGTGCGCTGCTGTGGGTTATTGCTATTGCATCATCTATTGCGTGGTTGGGCTTGCTTGTCTGGGCTAACCAACCACTGGCTCACCTAATAGCGTTACCCATTACTTTTTCAGTTATGCCGCTGTTTTGGTACTACGGCGAGCTAAGAAGTTTAGAACCGACCGCCAGTCTGGATCAGGCAGATGATGTCAGCCAAATACTGGATAGACGGATGTTGGCAAAAATACGTCGCGATACTACACCCCAGCAACTATGTGAAGTGATAGCCAAGCAGCCTGGTGGATATTTCTTCGGTTCACGGTACGGTATTGCCTACGACATGTTACGCACTGGGTTGAGTGATAAGTCAGAAGACATGGCGACGTTTTGGCAACAGGCACTAGCGTACGCTCAGCAAGCCGGCGATAAACAAGTCTCTAGTTATACGGTTGCGGCTGCTCTCGTAAAGCAGCTGCCTAACGCGGATAATTATTTGGCGTCAATACACCTAGACGAAAGCGACATAGTTGCCGGTCTAAAATGGCAACTGCACATAGACGACGTATTTGAACAGATAAAACAACGTAAGCACTACGGTGGGATCGGTCGAGACCTAAGTTTTGGTTGGGCGCCACTGCTCAATAATATTGGGTTAAACCTGACTGACGGCATTCAACGTGGGGGCATGTTGCATCGTTCGGTGCAAAGCCACAGAGGAATTGTTGATCAGATGATGCATGTACTAGCACAACCTGGTAAACGTAACGCCACGTTGGTCGGTGAAGTTGGGGTCGGTAAAACTACGTTGGTTCATGCCCTAGCACAGCGGCTCCTGGAGGAGCCTGAATCGGCTCCGGAAGTGTTGCGCTATAACCAAATTATTGCACTAGATCCTACGCATCTTATAGCTAACGCCAAGGGCAGAGGGCAGCTTGAGGAGTTGTTGATCCACATATTCAACGAAGCGATAAAAGTAAAAAATGTCGTGCTGTTTTTGGATAATGCCGAACTGTTCTTAAAAGAAGGCACCGGCAGTGTTGATTTATCAAGCTTGCTATTGCCTGTTTTGGAAGACGGGGCACTGCGTATAGTCCTGTCGCTTGATGAGCAAGAATGGTTGCGCTTGAGTCAGAGCAACCCTGGGCTTGCCCAGCTTTTGAACCGAGTGGTGGTCAAGCCTCTTGAAGAAGACGAGGCAACCCAGGTCATGGAGGATCAAGTGTTACTCCTGGAAGGGCAGTACAAGGTGGTGTACATGTATCCGTCGCTTAAAGAGGCCTATAAGTTAGCCGAGCGCTATGTTCGTGAGCTGGCTATGCCGGGCAGCGCGATAAAATTGCTTGAAGCAGCAGCTGGTTTTCCGGAACAAAAGCATTTTATAACTGCTCGCTCACTTCAGCAGGCAGCCGAGAAATCTTTTGACGTTAAAGTGCAAACTGCCAGCACGGCAGAGGAAAAAGACGTGTTGCTCAATCTAGAAGAGAAAATTCACAAGCGTATGGTTAACCAGAGTCGTGCGGTTACGCTGGTTAGCGATGCACTGCGGCGAGCCCGGGCAGGCGTTAGGAACCAAAATCGTCCTATAGGTACGTTTCTGTTCCTTGGCCCGACCGGTGTTGGTAAAACTGAGTTATCTAAAGCAGTGGCTGATGCGTATTTTGGCGGTGAGGATAGGATGGTGCGAATTGACCTCAACCAATACTCGCAATCTAAGGACACTTCACGGCTACTGGCAGTAGGCGCCAATGATCCGCACAGTCTATGTGCGCAGATTATAAAACAGCCGTTTAGTGTTGTGTTGTTGGATGAGATTGAGAAGGCGCACGACAGTGTGTTAAACGTTCTGTTGCAGATGCTTGATGAGGGAGTGCTTCGTGATGAAGAAAACAAGCCGGTGAGCTTCAGAGACGCGATTATAGTCGCAACCAGTAATGCCGGGGCTGATAAAATTAGGCAGCATATCGACAAAGGCGAAGCTTTAGAGAAGTTCGAAGAAGCCTTCACCAATGAGCTAATTGATAGCAATATCTTTAAACCGGAGTTTATTAACCGTTTTGATGAAATCGTGCTATTCCGTCCACTTACTCAAGAAGAGTTAGGGCAGATTGTTGATTTGCAATTGCTACAGCTTAATAAACGGCTCGGGGCACAAAAGATTAATGTGGCGCTTACAGATGAGGCTAAACAGCTGCTTTTGAGCGTTGGGTATGATGCTCGTCTAGGGGCAAGGCCGTTGCGGCGGGCAATGCAGCGAGCGGTAGAGAATGTGGTTGCTCAGAAGATGCTCAAAGACCAAGCTGCACCCGGCCAGACCATCCAGCTTGATGCTCCTGAGCTGCAAGAAGCCCTTAAAGAGAGATAAACGCTCGCATATCTGTTATAATCTAGGCGTTCAGGCTAGTTTTATTGCCTTAATAGGCTAAGTTGCGGGTGTCGTATAATGGCTAATATACCTGCCTTCCAAGCAGGCGATGCGAGTTCGCCCCGGTCATACGACGGGGCGCCCTATCGGATGATAGGGCGATTCTCAAGAAGCAACAATTAACAATCTACGGGTGTCGTATAATGGCTAATATACCTGCCTTCCAAGCAGGCGATGCGAGTTCGCCCCGGTCATACGACGGGGCGCCCTATCGGATGATAGGGCGATTCTCAAGAAGCAACAATTAACAATCTACGGGTGTCGTATAATGGCTAATATACCTGCCTTCCAAGCAGGCGATGCGAGTTCGCCCCGGTCATACGACGGGGCGCCCTATCGGATGATAGGGCGATTCTCAAGAAGCAACAATTAACAATCTGCGGGTGTCGTATAATGGCTAATATACCTGCCTTCCAAGCAGGCGATGCGAGTTCGATTCTCGCCACCCGCACCAAATTATTGCTTCGCCACCCTAATCGATTATTCCATGTTCTACGTATACTTCCTCAAGCTTAATAATGGCCAGATATGCACCGGCTACACCGAAAACCTAAAAAGACGCAAAAGTGAACATGATTTGGGCAAGGTTGCTTCAACTATGTCCCGACTTCCTTGTTGTTTAGTAGGATACGAAGCGTATGCTTTAAAGACAGATGCGATGCGACGAGAGAAGTTTCTTAAAACAACAGAAGGTAAAAAACTTTTTAAACAACAATATCGTGATATAATCACCTCTGTTGTGCCTCGGTAGCTCAGTGGATAGAGCAGGACGGTTCTAACGTCTTGGCCGGGGGTTCGAATCCCTCCCGAGGTACCACGTGATATGAAACAGATTAGTGTTAATGAGTTATATCAAGAAGGGTACAGTTATACTCTCGATGAACCAGCTGGGAAGAATTTTCATCCTGATTTTGAACCGGAGCTGACACCGAAAGAGATGCTGCAACTTGGTGTTTTTGGTGGAGATTACTTTCAGGCTATTCCAAACGAATTCCCAGAAGACTGGTTTGAGGGGGCTAAGTTATCCGAAATTGGCACGGCTGATAAAAACCTGAATTATTTTAAGGTAAACGCCAGCCAGTCACTCAAGGAGTGGCAAAGAAAGGGTTGGATATATTTTGAAGATCCTAAAGGTTGGTTTTTGTGGTACTGCCGCTACTATCGTGGCAGGCGAATACCAGAGGAGGATGAGCGGCAAATCAAGCGCTGGCGAGCGATGAATCGGCATAAATCACAGGTAGAAAAGTTTTGTGAACCAGGCGATATGACATGTCGCCCACGCCAGCGGCAGGCGTTGCTACACTGGGCATACGATTCCCGCAAAATCTAAAGAATAGGTTTAGCCCAACAAAACCCAAGGTAATTATGAATAGTCAGAGCAGCGGGTTCGGAGATACACCAGAGACCGTCCAATTGACCATCTACAGGGATGGCTGCTACCATTGTTGTATGTCAACACGTCCTTGCCAGGTTTGTAACAAAAAATTTTACGCCAAACCAAGTCATGTTCAGAAGGGTTGGGGTAAATTTTGTTCAAAAGCCTGCCAGTATACAGGGCAGAAGACGGGGCAGACTTATCCTTGCCACCAATGTAAACAGCAGGTATACAGGACTGTCAAAGACAGGAGGCGCTCTAAGAGCGGAAAATTCTTTTGCGGTAGGTCCTGTCAAACAGTATGGAGGAACAGTATGCTATACGCTGGCAAGCGTCACTCCAACTGGAACGGTGGCAAGGCATCGTATAGGAGCATCTTACTTAAGACAGGATTACCTAGAGTTTGCACTAGATGCCGGTTAACTGATACACGGATTTTAGCAGTACATCATAAGGACAGAAACCGTAACAATAATGACGCATCGAATTTGATATGGCTTTGTCATAATTGCCATTATTTAGTTCATCATTATGTTAATGAAGGAGCTGGGTTTTTGGCTCCTCGGACTATATAGTGACCCGCTGCTTGCTCACCGGGGATATAACAGATATAATAGCGCCGTTGTGGTGCCTGTAGCATAGAGGCCTAATGCGTCGGGTTGTGGTCCCGAAGATCGTGAGTTCGAATCTCATCAGGCACCCCAATTCATGAAGATCCTAGCACGGATCTTTTTATTTTGAAGTAAATATGAACAGAAGATCCTTTGTTCGAAAAACAGAAATCATCTGCTAAGCTGGGGGTATGCAACATCTGTCCGCTTCTGGATATGACGAAACGCTAATACAAAAAGCAATTGTTTATCTAACAGCGAGATTTTCTGAGTCTGGTAATAACCCCAAGCCAGTGATCTTGCACAGTATTCGGGTGGCTACGACACTTTGGTCAAACGGAGCTCCACAAGTTTCGGTTATAGCAGCACTACTTCACGATTTGTTAGAAGACACAGACACAACCCATGCAGACATTGCCAAGAGGTTCGGAACTGACGTGGCGGATATTGTGAGATCGTTAACGATTGAAAAGGGTCAGGCTTCTTATGATGTTAGGCTACAAGCGGCGGTAGATTCTTTTGAGTGTTCAAACAGCATTGGATACGATGCATTAATAGTGCGAGCCGCAGATTTAATTGATAACAGCTATTATTATCACAAGGCCAGTTATGAGCAAATCGATTTACTTTATCGGAAATATAAAAAGTTCATGGGTATCAGCCAAAATACTATAAAACCATCTGTGTTCTGGGTATTGTTGCAGGACAACTATGATAAGAATGTTCGACCGCTAAGAACGCATGCAGCTAAACAGCGAACACCTTTTTATAAGTTATAGGAGGGTGTGGCGTAACTTTTGCTAGCCAAGACAGTGGCGTATAATGCAACTTAGGTACTAAATAAACCAAGGAGGTGCTTATGCGCTTATCGGTGTTAGCAACTAACTTAGTAAACTTTTTCGTAGGTGCTGTGCAAGCAATATTAGGAGTGAGATTCTTGCTTCGTTTATTTGGAGCAAACGAAGCTAATGGATTTGTTGACTGGGTATATGAAATGAGCGCTGTATTATTGCAGCCGTTTCGGGGTGTATTTCCGACACAAGTCTTTGATAATCAGTATGTTTTAGAGTTTTCTACCCTGTTTGCGATGCTAGTTTATGCGCTTGTCGGGATGTTCGTATTGTGGTTGATTGTTGTTCTCACGCCCGAAGAACCAGTTACTAAGAAAAAACGACGCTAATAATACATAAGTAATTAAAAAGAGGCGCTGGCGGCAAGCATAAACCTCTTTTTATATTTCGTGCAGAGTTGTAATGTTGGCGCCTAAGCCTTGCAATCTTGCGGCGATATTTTCGTAGCCACGGTTGATTGAGTAGACGTTGCGTAAAACTGATAAACCGTCGGCTGCTAACATGCCAATAAGCAAAATAGCGGCTGGTCGTAGTGCTGGCGGGCAAGTGACGTCGCCACTTACGAACTTGGTTGGACCTTTGACGTAAACACGGTGGGCATCGATCAGTTCTACATTGGCGCCAAGTCGGCTAAGCTCGGTGAAATATATTGCCCGGTTCTCATACATCCAATCATGCAGCAATGTATCGCCTTTAGCGACAGCCGCAATCGGCACAAAAAACGGCAGATTATCTGGCAAAAGACCAGGATAGGGTAGTGGATGTATTTTATCGACAGGAGCCGTAAGTTTCCCGTTGTGTTTATAGACAGTCAGATCGGCAAGTTTGGTGTGATGGTTTTCGCTGGTGTAGGTTTCACTGCGGTCTATTTTTAGACCCATCTTCTCTAGCTTTAGAATCTCAATTTCCAGAAAATCTATCGGGCAGCGAGTTATGGTGATTTTGGAGTTGGTTGCAACGGCAGCGGCGATGAAAAACATTGTATCAACTGGGTCTTCACCGATAGTGTAGGAGATATTTTTGCGTATTTCGGGTACACCCTCAACTGTTAATTGGGGTGTGCCTATGCCGTCAATTCTAACGCCTAATTTGCGTAAGAAATGACAAAGATCTTGAATATTGTAATTGGATGGAGCCATGCGAATATGGCTTTTACCTTTTGTGCGAGCTGCTGCTAGAAGTATATTCTCGGTCGGGGTTTCGCCCATTTCATATAACACTACATCAGCTGGCGAGGAATTCTTACGGGTCATGTGGTAGTAGCCTGTTTTTACCTTGGTCTGCAGGCCGAAGTCTTCCAAGGCATAAATATGTGCTTGGATTGAGCGCTTGCCGAGTTTACAGCCACCGGCATACGGGATTTTAAACTCCTTGGATTCATGCATTAACGCCCCAGCTAACATAATCACACTACGGGTTCGGCGAGCTGCCGTATTGTTTATACCGTCTAGTTTAAGCTTTTCGGGTCGTTTAATTTCTAAGCTATTGTGACCAAACCATTTAATTTGCACACCAATACTTTGTAGAACCTCAATAATCCGGTTGACCTCTTCAATGCGTGGAACTTTCAGTAGTTTTGTCGTTCCTTTATTTAACAGGCTGGCGCATAACAGGGCAACCGCGCTATTTTTAGCTGTTTTGGTCTGGACAGTGCCGCGGAGTTCGCTACCGCCCTCAACACGGAAGTTAATTGATTGTCCAGAGATAGTAATTATGGGTTTTTGGAGTACATCACTGATACGTCCAAGTGTTTCAAGGCTTAAGTTCTGTTTACCGTGTTCAATACGATTGACAGCGGATTGACTGGTGCCGAGTTTTTTAGCAAACGAAGCTTGGGTCATGCTGCGCTCTTGCCGTACCTGGTAAATTAGTTGGCCAATTTTTTCATTAGTTGTCATATAGGTGAAATAATTATATCAACCATGATATACGTGTCAAATAGTTTCCTAGATCTGGTTCTGCTGTTAAAATACCTCATTATGTTGTAGTTATATTTCTTAAGCACCTGAGCATGATTATAAACAAGAGATATAACAATGAGGAGCAAAAAGCATGAAAGATACGGCTGTTACCGACTTGATCATTGCAGAAGAGAAACGACAACGAGAAGGCTTGGAGCTTATACCCTCCGAAAATTATGTAAGCCGAGATGTCCTGGAAGCCATGGGTAGCATTTTTACCAATAAATATTCTGAAGGCTATCCAGGCAAACGTTATTACGGCGGTCAAGAGAACACCGATAAACTTGAGACAATTGCTATTGAGCGAGCCAAACAATTATTTAAGGCAGATCACGCCAACGTGCAACCACATTCCGGAGCACCGGCTAACGAAGCGGTCTATAGTGCCTGGCTGGAACCAGGTGATACGGTGCTAGCGATGGACTTGAGTCACGGCGGCCACTTAACACACGGTGCACCGGTAACGCGTAGCGCCAAGCTCTATAACTTTATCCGCTACAAGATGAAAAATATCGAGACCGGCGAGATAGATTATGATGAGTTGCGAGAGTTAGCACTTAAGCACAAACCAAAGATTATTCTAGCCGGGTTCAGCGCCTATCCTCGCGAGTTAAACTACGAAAAGTTCGCCGCAATCGGCAACGAGGTAAATGCTTTACTCATGGCCGATATGGCGCATATTGCTGGGCTGATTGCCGGCGGAGCTGCAAAGAACCCGTTCGATTATGGGTTTCATGTCATTACTACCACAACCCATAAAACTCTACGTGGACCACGCGGTGGCTTGATTCTGACACGCGGGACCGTAAGCAACCCGCTAAAAAAAGTCGATAAAACTCTAGATAATATCCCGACATTAATTGATAGAGCAGTGTTTCCAGGTATGCAGGGCGGGCCGCACATGCACATTATTGCTGCTAAAGCAGTAGCTTTTGGCGAGGCCTTGCAGCCAGAGTTCCAGGCCTATGCAAAACAAATCGTAAAAAATGCCAAAGTGCTTAGCGAAGCTATGCTCAAACAAGGTTTTAGTTTAGTTACCGGCGGCACTGATAATCACCTTATCTTGGCGGATGTTCATAAGGCCTTTGGTATTGACGGCAAAATTGCCGAAGAAGCGCTGGATAAAATCGGCCTAACCTTAAACAAAAACAGTGTGGCAGATGATCCTCTGCCACCATTTAAGCCAAGCGGTATCCGTCTTGGCACGCCGGCGCTTACCACGCGCGGTCTCAAAGAGGAACATATGGAGCAGCTAGCCGACTGGATGAAACAGGCCATAGATAACCACGAAAACCAAGAAAAACTCGTAAAGCTTAAATTAGAAGTTAAGAAGCTTGCCTTACAGTTTCCGCTGCCGAGTGATAGGTAGGCATCTCATAGGGAGTAAGAGGCTCTTTAAGATACTCAAGCTCACTTTTAATCAAAGTTAATGTAGTGGACAGTGCAACGTCACCCACGAAACAGCTGACTGGTAGTAGCTCACGCTCTTTGTATGCATCACCTTCCACAATGTAATCAATGTTCTCTACAATTGTGGTTTCATCAACGGAAATAATCGCCAATTTATCTGCTATATATGGGTAGCCTTGAACTCTGTCTGCTCTATTATGTAAGGTTTTGTAGCGTTCCTCGGTCTCATATCTAAGTTCCTCTACAGCATAATCCACCAGGTCTTTGCGCTTAAAATATATTTCATCAAAATATTTGTCGGCTTTGTCACGCTGAATATGTTTATAGGACTTCGCATATTTTCGCATTTTTTCATGATTATCCACCGGCCTACCGCGACCTAGCGCTTCGTCTAATAAGCCTTCGACAGCCCTGTCTCTGGGTGAAACAGTTTCTGGAGACTTTTGTTTGTTGTGGTTAAAGGAGAGCAAGCTCATTTTTCTCTTTGTGGTTATTTTTATAAAAGTGTCTTAATTTTGTAAATAGTGCGATTTCTTAAACCCAGTGTAGGGTATTTATCCACAGATTTCAAACTAGTTATGGTAAAAGTTCTGGTTCTTGATTGAGTGTTATGTTGAATTTTTCCTGCACGGCGTCTAACACTTTTTGTTTGAAAGCGAGCAAATCAGCAGTTTGGTTGGCGTTTTCGTTAACGAAAACTAGGGGCTGCTTTGGCCAGGTAGCCATACCGGTTTGTTCATCGTGAAAATCTTTATAACCGGTCTTTTCAAGCAGCCAGGCAGCAGATATTTTTGCAGATCCATCAGGCTTTTGCCAATAAACAAGATCTGGGAAATCGGCTGAAAGCTGAGCTAGTTGGCCGGCTGACACTACAGGGTTTTGGAAAAACGAGCCATTGTTTGCAATGATTTTTGGGTCTGGAAGTTTAGTAGAACGTATATCAATAACCGCGTCACGGATTACTTGTGGCGTAAATTCTTTTGTGCCGTGTTCATTGAAATATCTTTGTAGTGAATCATAAAAAGGCTGCTTGATAGTATTGCGCATAAGATGATACGTAACGGCGGTGATAAAAAATCTACCGCGATCACTCGTTTTAAAGCGGCTTGTTCGATAGTCAAACTCACAATCGCTTCCGGGTATAGTTATAAGCGTGCCTTGATGTGTGTCGAAGGCTTCTACTGTTGTGATGGTATCTTTAACTTCGCGTCCGTATGCACCAACATTTTGAACCGGTGTTGCACCGACGGTTCCGGGAATCAGTGAAAGTTCCTCAAGCCCCGACAGGCCGGCTTTTACTGTGCGGCCTACTATGTCGTCCCAGTTTTCGCCTCCACCGGCTGTCACGTAGACATTCGTTCCATCTTCATCGAATACTTCATACCGGAGTATTTTGTTAACGAGCACTAGACCGGGGAACCCTTCATCACGCCAGATAATATTGCTACCTTCGCCAATCATTATGATCGGCAGTTGCCGTTCAGTTGCCCAAGATACTGCCTCAGCAATTTGCGATCTTTCGGTTATTTCGCAGAGATGAGCGGCGATTCCACCTAGGCGCATGGTCGAAAAACCGCTCAGGGGGACATTGTCTAGCACGTACATAGGTTTAAGTATCAAGTATCACGTTTCAAGTATCAAGTATCAATTGAATCTGACGCAAAATATAATGTAGTCTTGCAAGCTTATTTTGCCTGGCGTACCATGTAGGTACATGATTGAAAGAGGGAATCGACAGCCATACAGGTCTCTCGGAACTCGCATAAAGCGGCTCAGGGAGTATAGACACCAAACACTTCTAGAGGTGTCGGGCGCGGTTGAGATAGAGCCAGAGGTTTTACGAAAAATTGAGCAAGGTGCTCAACGGCCATCAGAGGATGTGCTACTACTGCTAATAAGCTTTTTTGCTATGGCAGAAGATGAGGCATTGAAACTTTGGGAGCTGGCCAAGTACGATCAGCAAAACATGCCAGAAGGGTTTGGCGCAGAAGAAGATGCTGCTAAGACGCCGGTAGCAGTTGCCGCTTCCGATGCACGTATAAATTATACCGATATGGTTCACGTAACCGTTAATAATTACGGTGTTGTGTTAAATTTTATGCAAGGTAACGGGCCTGGGAATCAGCCAATTATTGTATCTAGAGTTGGCATGAGCAAAGAACATGCGCGCAGTGTTTTAGACGTCTTGCAAAAAACCATGCAAGCTAGTGAACCAAAACAGTTGCCATCTTCTGAATCAACAGAGGACAGCCAGACAAAAAACTGATATACCTAGCAATTTGTTAGAAGGGTTCTTCTGATGTGCCTTATGCTCTTAAAGAAGTGGCTTCGGACTACGCTTGTATGTTAGAATCTTTCTATGGCATATAAGGACATTGAGGATAGCAGGGCAGCCATCAGACGCCATTACTATGAAAACAAAGAGAAATACTTAGCAAAGAACAAACTTAGACGCCAAAAAATAAAAGAGTATGTGAATAAAATTAAGGCTTCCACTCCATGTGCAGATTGTAAGAATTCCTACCCATATTACGTTATGGATTTTGACCACTTGAGAGACAAGACGACTATAATTAACAACTTTGTGAGAGCCTCGAATTTATCTGGCTTAAAAAAAGAGATAAAAAAGTGCGAAATTGTTTGCGCAAACTGCCATAGAATGAGAACATTTAATCGTATTGAGTAAATTCAGTTTAAGCACCCGTAGCTCAGCGGATTAGAGCACTGGTCTTCGGAACCAGGTGTCGCAGGTTCGAATCCTGCCGGGTGTACCAGGAGAAATATAAGCCACCTTGCAAAAGGTGGTTTTTATTTCTGCTCGATGCTCGAGCCAGGGTTTGAACCGTCAAGCGAGCTTATGCGAGCGGAGGTTCGGCGTATGTGAGTCCGCTGGTCAGCGGACGAACGAAGAAGCCCATCTTTGATGGGCGCTATCCTGCCGCCCGCCTATCTGACCGAGTCTCCTGTCTTTCTGACAAGAAGGCCAGGCAGGACGGACAGGGGTGTACCAATCAAAGAGTCTATGCTTGGCATGGACTCTTTGATAGCCTGTTTAGTGCTTAGTTTTTAGTAAGTAAAAATGATAGAATTAAACTAATGGAGCAATCACCCTGCAAAGAGGATAAATTATGGAGCGGAGCAGATAATATAGTTTCTGCATTTGAAGCAGATGGTGAACCTTACGATGTGCCCCTTGTTTCATACCTGAATGGCCATGAGAAGGTGGTAGTGAAAAATGACCCAGCATTGATAAAGGTCTTTGGCGAAGAAACGGTCGCAATGTACGAGCGACTACTGGCTGAAGCCGAGTAAATTTGTTTGAATTTCGTTTATTACCATGTACCATCCTTCGTCGCTCTCCTTTGATGGAGAGCCATGAAGGATTTTTATTACTCGAGGATCATAATAACCGAAACTAAACGTCGGGATGGAACGAACTTGGTATATCTGGAGTATACTTATGGCAACTATTATGAGCATTGAGTATTTAGAGAATCTTGTAAAAGAAGCCCATCAAGCCGGCAAATCTATAGAAGGTTCGGCAGATGCAAGTGAGTTGGCGCACCTTGCCTCATTAGCCAAAACGCCAAATGTATCGAAAGTGGGCGAGGTGGGTTTTATTGCCGGTTTATCTAGCTACTCGTTCCTTGAGGCAAGCCCAGACGTCAAAGTCTACTCATTCGATATTGGAGAATACGATTACGTTACGCCAGCCAAACAGTTTATAGACCAAACTTTTCCAGACAGGCATGTCCTAACCGTTGGTGATTCGCTAGAAACTCTGCCGCAATTTTACAAAGACAACCCAGCTCTTAATTTTGACATTATATTCGTTGACGGCAGTCATGATTACGAAGTTGTTAAAGCGGATTTACTAAACATGCGAAATTTTGCACATCAAGACACTGTTTTAGTAATAGACGACTTAACACCTTGGAAGCCCTGGGGTGTAGGACCTACCAAGGCTTGGAGCGAAATGATCGACAAGAATATCGTCAGGCAGGATGTACTTTTTAGAGATGGCGAACGTGTGCAGTCTATTGAGCCTCCTGGTGAAAGAAGCTGGGCAGTTGGTGCTTACATCTTTGAGTAAAAGTGATATGTATCAGAAAATAACTCCGTAGAACCAGAGTTTAAGGCTTAGTTTGTGAAGTAAATCACAGACAGGCTTATGTATAAGTGTAGAATATGCAGTAGGAAGGGGGGTTGTCTCAAATGGCTTCAACAAATTCCACCAAGCGCTATTACATCCGTGATAGTGAGACAAATGAGCTCTGGTGCCTAGATTTCAATGGTATCAGCGGCGTATAACCAGATTTAAAACGAACACTCAAAAACAAGCGTGCCCTACAGGGGCACGTTTTTAATTGGCGTAACTAGGCGCGTATACTCATATGTACTTGGGGTATTTTTATAACAGAGGTACAATGACGGAGTGACCGATATGAAGAGTTTTGCGCAAGTTGAGGCATGGCTGGCAACTATCCAGCCTGATATTAGGGCGGTGAATTGGTTCTTTGCACTGGAAGATATGCAAGACTTCATGGCTAATTTGAATAACCCCCAAAATACACCAAAAATTGTCCATGTAGCTGGAACATCTGGCAAGACGTCCACATGTTATTTTTTATCTGAATTATTACAGACGAGCAATCGACGTGTTGGGCTGAGTGTTTCACCGCATGTTGATAGTGTGCGAGAGCGAGTTCAGATTAACAATCAACCGTTGGCTGAACATGAGTTTGTTGAAATGTTCAAAGAATTCGCTTCTTTGCCAGAGGTGCAGAGTATGCAAATTACTTACTTTGGTTTGTTGGTGGCATTTGCATACTGGGTATATGCTCAAAAAAAGGCAGATTATGCTGTTATTGAGGTAGGCATGGGCGGCAGGTTGGATGCTACAAATATTGTGACCAATCCGAACAAGATTTGCGTAATAACAGATATAGGCATGGATCACACGCAATTTTTAGGTGAGGATTTAGCAACCATAGCTGGCGAGAAAGCCGGGATAATTATGCCTGGAGCAGACGTATTTGTGGCTCACCAAAGCAAGGAAGTGATGAACGTATTCAACAAAGTTGCCAAAAAACAAAACGCAGCACTACACATATTGCCCGATAACGTGATAGAAGATTCGCCAGAAGATTTGCCGCCTTTTCAGCGCCGTAACTTTGCACTTGCCAAGTTCACGCATGATTTTATCGTAAAACGTGACAACTTAATCTCTGTTGATACAAACACGCTGAATAAAATTGCTCACACGTCTGTTCCGGCTCGTATGGAAGCCTTTAAGTATCAAGACAAAACAATTATTACCGACGGCTCCCATAATGCTCATAAAATCGGGGCGCTCGTTAGTGGGCTTGAGCAGACTTACCCTGATCAGAAGATGGCAGCAATGGTGAGTTTTGTCGACGGAAAAGATGTGACGCTAAAAGAAAGCTTGCAAGAACTAAAAAAGGTATCAGATAATCTTATCGTTACGATGTTCAAAAAGTCTCAGGACGTACAGCGTGGCCCAATCAGCCCCGACACTATCGCAGAGACCGCAAAATCAGTTGGTTTCAGCTCTGTTACTGTGGTCGAGAACCCTAAGGAAGCCTTTAAACACTTACTTAAACAACCCGAGGAAAGGTTGCTTGTTACGGGGTCGTTCTATTTACTTAACCATGTCAGACCGCTACTCTTAAGTAAGCATGATTAGATTAATTGCGGCAGTAGACAGAAACCTTGGAATCGCCAAACACGGTTTTCAGCCATGGAATATTCCTGCGGACGAACAATACTTTAGGCAACAGACAACAGGCCACGCGGTACTTATGGGCAGTAAAACATACGAAGTAATTGGCAGGCCATTGCCCGATAGACGTAATTTTGTGGCTAGCTTCGATGCGGTTGCTGTAAATGGTGCGGAGGTGGTTAACGACGTTGAAGCATTCTTGAGTAAGCAACAACGCGACATTTGGGTTATAGGCGGAGCATCAATCTACGAACAAGCACTTCCTTATGCCGACGAGCTATATCTTACACACATTGAGGCAGATTTTGGATGTGACAAGTTTTTCCCACAGTTTCAACAACAGTTCATGCTTTTTGATGAACAGCCACCGATGGAAGAAAACGGGTTTATATACAGATATATTGTCTATACGAGCAATCGTTCGGCAGGCGAATAAAAAGCTTTTTCGACAAATGTTTAATCAAAATCAAAGACTCGTTTATAAGAAGTTATTGTCCAAGTGCTTTCTCCTGAAGAAAGTTGTGTACCAAACGTTACCGTACCGGCACCACTCATGTCGACTCGTTGACCAGCCGCAGCACCCACGTTGCCGCTTCCTCGTAGTCTGACAGTACCCCAATAGGAGTGCATAACCATACCTGGCAGTTTAACCGAGCCACCGACCCTAACTGTCTCGAGAGTTTGCGAACTTTTAAGCTCGTTACCGGATAAATCTGTGCAATCAGGGTTACAGCTGGCGTTTGTTCTATAACTAATAAAATGTATACCGGTACCTTGACTGTTAGCGATGAGTTCAGCTCCACCGCCCATATTAATATCGCCATCAACTACTACTACTGGACGTTCGGTGCCAACACTTTCGCTGGCCGTAATTTTTGCCGCTCCGCCAACGTCGAGGTCTCCAGTAATATATACATCACCGGAGATGGTAAGGTCGCAGCTGTTGTCAGCGTTTACGTTACCATTTAATTGAAGGTTAGCCGGCCAAGTACGCTCAAACCCATTTGGACTTTGCCACTGGCTGCAGTTATAATCAATATCACTTGCATTGGCGGTCGTTGTCATAGAATCAATATGATTTTGACGATTATATGTTGGTGGGCTAACTGAAGGTGCCGTGCATCCTGCAATGAGTCCGTCTCCTCCATCGCCTGGTAGTATGTTTCCCCCTGATCTAGGCCCAGTACTAACCTGGTTAGTAGCGCAAACCGAACCATAGATATAAGTGCTCATTGAAAGGCTAATTGGCTCACCGCTTGTACAAAGCTCTGGGTAGGATGGCCCAGGTAACGTTCCGGCAGGGCAGGCATAATGAGCAACGTTTACGTTCAGTGGTTGGGATTCAGTACCAATTCTAGCGGCCCCACTTAGATCAATAGTTCCGTTTACGTAGACGTCAGAATTTGTGATGCTTCCACTTCCGCTAAGCACTAATCCCCCCGGACCGGTGTGAACAGAATAACCTTCTGATCCAGTACCGACCACCGTAACTTCTATACGAGCACGGCTCATTGGTTCTGAGGTGTCATTGTACCGATAGACTTCGCCGGTAGAGGTGATTATCTTTGTATTTGTATCGACTGCATCGGTAACGTTTGTTACAAAAGTGCCTCGTCCTTGTGACTGTGAATTAAAGAAGGTTTGCTCGGTTGAATACCCGGTGAAGCTATCGTTTTGGTTGAGCTCATTAACGGAGTTTTCGATGCCGGCTTCGGCTACTAATACCGCGTTAGCGGAGTATACTTTGCGGTTAGCAATATTGGCATGTGTAGCCGAGAAGCTTAAAAGCGACAAGCCAACAATCGACATAAACACCAGTAACCCGAGTAAGCCAAGTAGTATAATTCCGCCATTTTGGTTGGCCGTTGTTTTATTTGTTTGACTAATCATTTCTAAATACCATCCTCGTTTTATACTCAACTTCTATATCTTGTCCGTATGCTTGATCCGAGGATACTACAGTAAGTTCGATTGAGCGGGCATCCGGCGGGCTAACTTCTTGGTCGTTCTCATTAAGGTAGCGAACCGAAAATAAAGACACATTGTTTAGCATCTTTTTATCGGCTGGGCAGGATGAACTTACCCCTGACTCAGGGCAGGAGGTCGTGGCGGCATTATCAGAAACCGGTGAAGCAAGTGTTCGCTTATATAGAGTGCCATTATCTGTAAAGTAGATGACATTGTTCTTCTCGCTAATATATTCTGCCGGATCAGCAAATATTATGTCTCCGCTGTTATCAAGGGCTGCCGTTGCTAATATGAGCGTGTCGGTACTTGATTGCCAGCTATATTCGTCAGGGGCACCAGGGGCATTTTCATCAGGCCATCGGTTTTGCTCCTCGGCACTTGCCGCCAGGCGAATATCCTCTTGCGCGACAGTCAGCGCGAGTTGAGACTCGTATAAAATATTGGCTTTAGCTTGTGCTGTTGTGTATTGCCGCATAGTTGTAATAGCGAACATAGAAATAGCAACGGTAACGATTGCCAGAACCGCAACCGTTAAAGTGACCTCCAAAAGCGTGTTTCCAGATTGGTTATGGAGTAGTTTTCTCATTGCGTGATCCCGATTGCCCCGATTATGGAGCTGAGTCGTACCTCACGCTGCTCAGGGCCATTATTATAAGATACTGTCACATTAACCCGTCGTAACCCTGGGCTAGGTTCGCTTACTTCGACCGTTCCGGTGTTTGGTTCTGGTAGGTCATTTGGTAGCTCACTCGTGAAATCAATAGTTTCATCCGGCTCCAGATTGTTATAGTGGATGTTTCGTAAGGACTCAATCTTAAGTTCTGCCGCATGGCGAGCGCTTTCTAGATCTTCGGCGCGCCTTTGCATACCCTGGATACCCATAAACAGGCTAATGATACTACCTGCTGCAAAGCTGAACACCGCTACAACAATTAGTAGTTCTATAAGAGAAAATCCGAACTGGTTGGTGAGTTTCTTCATGCTTATGGTTCATTATATAGCATGTGTAAGCTGAGTACAGACCTACGTTAAAAATGCAAAACCAGATGCAGGACGCTTGATAACCTAGTACAATAGCTGTATGTCAAATCACAAACTGCTCATATTGGTAGCGGCTCTTGCGTTAGCGTTTGTTTTGAGAGAAGTAATTATAATATTATTTGTGGCATTCTTGCTAACAACCGCTTTTTTACCGGTTGTACAATGGCTTAAACAAAAACGTATACCACGCGGTCTATCCTCTATAATTCTAATTGTAGCGTTAGTCGTAATTCCTATAGCCCTATTGTTTAGTGTCGGTCCGGCGCTTGCTGATGAAGGACGCGAATTATTTAATAGAGCACCGAAAATAGTCGACGAAGTAGACTCTTTGCTTAGTGCAGAAATTGGTATCGAAGTCCGGAATAGAGTTGTTGACCGCAGCGAACAGATGATAGCTGATGCGTTTACTGCTACTGGATCAGCTGTACGAGTCATCATCGGGATCGTGTTAGTACCTGTTTTAGCGGTTTATTGGCTGACGTACTACAGGCAAGCTAAGGTTGGATTGATTAATTTTATCGGCGCCGGCGAGAAAGGCCGTAGGCAGTTTGCAAGCGATAGTTTTGAGGCGGTAGAGGCTCGGCTTGGTTCTTGGGTTAAAGGTCAATTGTTAGTGAGCTTTGCGGTTGGCTTATTGACATGGGTTGTGTTGCTAATTTTGGGAGTGCCATACGCTGGAGTGTTAGCATTAATTGCGGCCTTCTTAGAGATTATTCCTACACTTGGCCCTATACTTGCAGCCGTACCAGCGTTATTAATTGCGCTCACTATAGATACCAGCTTATTTTTTATCGTGTTGATTGCCTATGTAGTTATCCAGCAGGTTGAAAGCTATATAATTTCACCACGTGTTTTAGGCCAGTCGGTCAAAATGAACCCTTTTGCGGTGCTTTTATCGGTTATTGTTGGTACCAATTTACTTGGGATTATTGGGGCGCTACTGGCTGTTCCTGCGGTTATTACCGGCCAAGAAATTTATCGCGTTTACGTTAAAGAACGCGATAAGCTACAGACTTAGTTAGTAGCCCAGTTTTTCTACAAAACTTCCGACATTGCTAGCCATAGGATAATTATAGCAAGACACAAATATACCGAAATGATAGGCGGTTTTCTTGATGGAGGGCCATCTGGGACTCGAACCCAGGACACCCTGCTTAAGAGGCAGGTGCTCTAACCAGCTGAGCTAATGGCCCGGTAGTAGACTTTCATTTACTCCACACTAGTGCGGAGTAGGCTTTTGCCTGGCAAAAGCTAATGAAAGCTCACTACCGGGCTGGCCCTTGTATTCTACAGGCGTAGACATGATGTAACGTATCACAAAATGTAACAAGGAAACTTTAGCAGGTTACCTCTGTTATTGCAAGTGGAATGTTGGTATACTATGGACTAATGAAACTTCTAGACGGTAAAGAACTCGCCGGTTTTATAAAAGAACGTCAGGCGAAACAAGTAAGGGAACTAAGGCAATCGCACGTGGTTGAGCCTAAGCTAGCCATTGTTCAGTGCAAGGATGATCCGGTCATCAACACCTATGTGCGGCTTAAAAAGCAGTATGGTACCGATATTCAAGTAGAGGTTGAGGTACACAATGTAGCCCAAGATAAAGTTCAAGATGTGCTACAGAAGCTTAACGAAGACATCTCGATTCACGGCATTATTGTCCAGCTGCCGTTAGCAGACACAGATCAAACAGAAGAGGTGGTGAACCTGGTTGCCTCAGAAAAAGACGTAGATGCGCTTGGAAACCCTCTTGCAGCGTGGCTACCAGGAACCACGCACTCTGGGCGGCAGGGCGAGGCGGTGCGTGGTTCCTGGTTTACGCCTGCGACGCCAATGGCGATTATGTGGTTATTGGCAGGTTATAACATTGACCTCCGTGGCAAAAAAGTGTTGCTAGTTGGCCGTGGCCGCTTGGTAGGTGCGCCTCTAGAGCGAATCTTAAAAGACTCTGACATAGACGTTTCGTCTGCAGACAGAGAAACAAAAAAGCTTAACGTGTTAACTATTAATGCAGATGTCATTATTACCGCGACTGGTAGCCCGGCAATTTTATACCCGGACATGATAAAACAAGGAGCAGTGGTGGTAGATGCAGGCGTGGCCGGTGAAGACGGAAAAACCGTTGGTGATTTACACCCGAGCGTGTATGAACGCGATGACTTAACCGTAACGCCAGCCAAAGGCGGCGTTGGCCCGCTGACTGTCTGTGCCTTATTTGACAATGTAATCCGCGCCGCTCGACAATCAGCTGAGAGTAAATAAGATGAGTATAGATCCACAATTGTACTCGGAGTTAAAGCGAGAGATACTAGATGCTAGAGTTCTAGAGGCAGGAGAGATGGTTGCCGCAAATGGTCAGTTAATAGGACAGAAATTGGAATTTGATAATGTCGACCAACATTCAGACCTTTTTTATAAAATTGTCGCTGGTCTTGTTGAACTTGCGAGTTCACATGATCCAGATATCTTGATTCCTGTACCTGAGGGTGCCAACGCTTATGTAAAAGCTATGAGCGAACAGATGGGGAATCTTGAGTTTGTTCAGCTGAGAAAGCCAGAAGTCGAAACCGAACCTTTCGCACTACAGTCTCAACGGATAGGTCAGTTAATATTGCGTAACAAAGAAAAACCGTTTTTGGTAGATGATGTGTTTAGAACTGGAAGCCAGCTTAAAAGAGTCATGGCAATGCCCGAGATGCAAGGCAAAGAAATTGCTGCTGGAGTTATTTGGCGTCGAGACGATCCAGATCAAACTAAGCGGAATACACTCAAGGTTTATTCGTTAATCCACGAGTATGTACCTGATTTTGCAGAAAGGTTAGAATGACCAAGATTGGTGTGTTTGATTCAGGGGTAGGAGGACAGGCAGTAGTGGACGCTATCAAGCGTTCTATACCCGATGCCGATGTTGTGTATGCAGATGACAAGGCCAATGTGCCGTATGGTAATAAAACTCCGGAGGAGTTAAAACAACTTGTTTTGCCAATACTTAACATGTTAAGTAAACAGGGATGTGATGCCATTGTTGTCGCTTGCAATAGTGTAACCACTACGATAATCAGTGATTTACGTCAAAAAATCAGCACTCCCCTGATTGGCATGGAGCCGATGGTAAAACCTGCAGCCGCTACAACCGAAACTGGCATGATAGCAGTCTGCGCTACGCCAGCCACACTCAAGAGCACCCGCTACGCGTGGCTGAAACAGCAGTATGCGGACGGTGTTGAAGTTTTAGAACCGGACTGCAGTGCCTGGCCTTACATGATCGAGTCCAAGCAGATAGATCACAACAAGATTCGCAGCCGCATTGCAGACGTGTGTGAGGCTGGTGCCGATGTTATCGTGCTTGGTTGTACGCATTACCACTGGATTGAAAAAGAGATAAAAGACATCGCCAAAGAGTATAAAACGACCGTTATCCAGCCGGAGCAGCCAGTTATAGCTCAGCTTAAGCGAGTTTTAGGACTTCGTCCTTAAATTGTTGACCGCGGTCTTTATAGTCCGAGAACATCCCAAAGCTGGCGCAGCCGGTCGAAAGTAGTACGACATCACCAGGCTTGGCGTATTTATGTGCCGTTTTAACAATAGACTTCATGGTCTTTCCATCATCCACGATGTCCGTAAAGTCGACTGCTTTGAGAGCCTTCTTGATGTCAGGAGCCGTATCACCGATCAGTACCACTTTGCGGACATTGTGATTTTTGACGGTTAACGCCAACTTGTCATAACGGGCACCCTTATCTGATCCGCCCAAAATGACAACTTTTGGTTCGGTGAATGCTTCCATGGCTACGATGGCGGTTTCTGGTGTGGTGCCAAACGAGTCATCGTAATAACTAACTTTGTCGATTTCCTTAACGAGCTCTAATCGGTGTTCCAAACCTGAGAATGTCTGCAGCGCCCAGCGTATCGCGTTGGCGTCCTGGTGAACTTGCCAGACAGTAGTAATTGCTGCACAGACGTTTTGTAGATTGTGTTTGCCCAGTAGCTTGATGTCGTTAATTGAACAAATTGGTCGTTCGTCGATAATTATATTGTTGTCTTTGACGTAAGCACCGGGTGGGTCATAATAAGGTAATTTTTTAGCACGTCCCACGGAAGCAACCGCCTTTGATGTATCATTTTCTGCAAAATAGATTGCTACGTCCCGGGGTTTTTGGTGGGCAAACATCTGTTGCTTTGCGGTTACATATTCTTCCATACTAACGTGCCAATCAAGATGTTCTTCTACTATCATTAACACAACACCGATATGCGGGCTGTGTTTTAGGTCTATGAGCTGAAAGTTGGCAAGCTCCAGCACGACCCAATCTCCTGGGCGAATACCGTCTTTTAAAAGTGCTAATGGCGGTATACCGATATTCCCGCCCAAGTGAACACGTATTCCGGCAGCGTCTAGCATCTTGGCGATTAGAGTACTGGTTGTACCTTTGCCTTTGGTGCCAGTCACGCCGATTATATTGCGGCTAGGGCATATCTTAAAGAACTCGTTGGTAACAGTAGTTACTTTATCTAGTATGTCGGGGTGTTTAGGGTTGGCTTTTTGAATGTCGCTTGGGTGTAGAGCTGGTGTGCGTACCAACAAATCAAATTTATCTAAGTTTTTTAGATAATCTTTACCCAGTTGTGATTTAGTGCCTTTTGGCACCTTAGTCTTTGTACTGCGGTCGCAAATTGTCAGTTTATTGTCGCCTTGATTCCAATACTCGTAAGCGGATTGGCCTTGTCCGGCAAATCCTAAAATTGCGATGTTCATGCGTATAAGTATCCGGTATCAACGCTGAAGTATCAAGCTTTAGCTTGCAAGTTGTTGTTTGACGAGCTCTGCCACTTGTCGCGGCGTCATGTCGGCTTTTAGGATTACGGCGCTAACGCCCAGCTCTTTTACTTTGGCCGGAAGCTCTTGTTCGCCCATATTGGTTAAGATAACAACCTTGATGTCCTTACCCCAGTCAGTAGCCCGTAATTGCTGCAACATTTCGTCACCAGTCATCTCTGGCATCATTAGGTCAAGCAAGATAATATCAGGCTTCATGTTCTCGGCTAATTCCAAGCCAAGCTTGCCGTTTTCGGCTGTTTCTACCTCATAACCCTCGGCCTCGAACTTGATGCGGTACATCTGCGATATAGCTAGATCGTCCTCAATAATTGCAACTTTTGTCATACTCTCATCCTACGACAAAACCTAGCTTAAAGACAACTTTACCGCATTGGTGTGTTTAGTATTTCATGGGCGATTTCAACCACCTGTCCAGGGGTGTAGTGGGCTTTTACGACGTATCTATCGACTCCCAAAAAGCCTAGATTGGACGGAGCTTCATCGCGGCTGATATTAGTCAGCACAATAACTCGGATGTTTGCCCCCCAATCTTCTTGACGCAGCTTTTCTAGCATGTCATCACCGCTCATAACCGGCATACGCAGGTCTAATAAAATAAGATTGGGCTCAAACTCCTTGATAACCGACAAGCCTTCTTTGCCGTTGTGAGCAACACTTACCTCAAAGCCAGAATTTTCCAGCTTCATGGCATACATTGCTGCTAGGGCATGCTCGTCTTCTATAACAACTACTTTACGCATTTGCATATTTGTGGAATTGTTCTATTATTGACTTTTTTAATCACCTCTGATAGTATAGCAACGTTCTTTAGCAGACAAAACGACGTTACGGGTTGCCCACACGGCAGTCTGTGACGTCGTTTTTTGTTTTCAAAATAGTTAGAGAATTTATAGAACAGCGGATTTTAATGACAGAGCACGAATTACAATCACAAGAATTACAGGAACACCAAGACGCACAAGAGACCACTCAGCAGCATGGTTTCATTGACAAGGTTAAAAGTTCTTTTAATACAAAAAAAGCAGCCGTTATTTTGGCTGCAGGATTAACTGCTGGTGGAGCGCACGCAGCCTATGATACTGAGCCAGTCGGCAACGTGATCGATGATGCAATTGAAACAGTAGACAGCTTTAGTATTCCATTAACGCTAGATGTGGATCCTGAGCTTCCAGGTACCATGGTAGATATAAACGAAGGCTTACGAGATGTAGCCACCCCATATTTTATAGGCGCAGCTGGCTTAACTTTAGCATTAGTAGGCTATGCTCGCATGTCAGAGCGAGGCGCAGCCATGCAGACAATTTCACAATCTAACTCTTCTGGTAACGCGAAAAGATTATTACTTCCGGCACTTCTTATGGCGAGCGTAGGAACGGGTAGCTCGTTAGCTAGTGATAGTGCTGAGGCGGCCGTTAGACCCGTGAAGGCGATTGAGCAAAATATTGAATCTAATCTTGGCACAGATGTTTCAGACATGTATATGCCTTTTGTCCAGCATGAGCGTCAAGTAATAAATAATCATGGAGGGATATCAGAAACTGCCGTGGATGATTTGGTTGAAAAGCACGGGAGCTCTAATGTAGTGCCACTTCGTGTAGCTCTGGGTAGCATCAGACCCCTTAATGGCGGCGTTGAGCCCCCTAGTGCTGCTATCGTTACCGCGCCCTCCGAAATTATTAGCCAGATAGGTTCGCTTGAAACTACCGGAGACCTGCCAGGAGTTATAGTTGGCGAGCAACTTCGAGCAAACATAGGTGATATTGTTGAAGTAGACGGTAAGAACTTCGAGGTTACAGATATTAGTTCTGAGCCAGGTGGTATTGGCCGTGTGACTGTTTACGGTTCCAACGAAGACCTAGAAGGTATCTTTCCTGAAGAGACGTATTCAGCAGTACTGGTAAACAATAATATCAGCGATGAAGTCAGTAATGAGTTCGAAGAAAACAATATTCAACATTCTGAGACGACACTCGAAGATCTATACGATGAGTATGAAAGGTTTTTTCTAGGCACAATATCTTCATCTCAAATGGATAACTTACTTAAATTAAGTCTTGTTGCAGCTGCCGGCGTAACATACGCAGCAGTAAATAGGGGTGGTCAAAATAGAAATAGGGATGCATCGCTTTACTTCCAAGGTACATCGTTAAATTCGCTCAATACATCTATTCTCTACACGACATATGCTGATAGCATCAAGGCTGCTGCCTTGGCAGCGCCCTTGGGAATTGTTATGAAAGCTATGACAGCACGTGCTCAGTTTGGTTTTGAGTTAGATGCATCACCGAAAGACCTAGGAACCGGACTATTGGTTGGTCAGATCGTAATGTTTGCTGGATTTATGGCAGGTGAACGTCGTCAAACTCATAAAAACGTCAAAGCAGATAATCTAAGGGTTCAAGTGTAATGAGTAGCGAACATCTTCACATAGAACTAGAAAATATCCATGTCCATATCCCAGAAGAACGTACTGGAATGCAACGCCTTTTATTGCGGGGACCTGAATATGGGCAGCATGTACTGAGGGGCGTTGACCTAGAGATAGAAGCCGTGCCCGGCACTTATACTGCTATAGAGGGTCCATCTGGTTCTGGTAAGACAACATTGTTAACCACAATCTTAGGAGGACTACCCGGCAATCAAGATCGACCTACTGAGGGTCGCGTGCTCTGGGATGGGTTCGATATATACGATATGAAACCAGTAGAGCGTAGCGAGGCTTTACGTCGTGTTGGTTTTATACCGCAAACTTTTCTGCCAATGAGGGGGCTTACTATAGCGGAAAGAGTAACACTGCCGTATCGTCTAGAGTCAAGATATGAGCGAAGGGCTGCCAATAAGACAACAAATAAAAAAGTCGCAGATGTTTTAGATGAGGTGGGCTTAGAGAAACTACCAACAAGTTCAAACGCTAATCTATCAAACGGAGAGATGCGAAGAATGGCATTCGCCTCTGCATTGTTGGGATCAGAGGTAGAAATGTTGCTTGCTGATGAGCCTACAGCTGGGCTGAACGGCTCTTCAAAAGACGGTATAAATAATCTTATGAGTCGGCTAAATGACGAGGGTATGCCAATGGTGTTTATTACACACGAGCAACACCAGGCAAAGACAACTGTAGACATACAGGATGGTAGGGTTGTGGGTAGGCATGATACTCCCGTGCGAGGTAAATATAGCGATAGCGCTGAAGATTCAGGAGTTGCATCATGAGTGAGAAGATTGATGTAAGTAGACAGGTTGGGGTGGGGCGCGATGAACTATGGATGCCCGACCATACGCTAAGTTATGATATAGACCGTAGCTATATGCTACTCGAAAAACTTGAACGCGTTGCTGGTGCGGTAGGTGACAGTATATGCCAGGCAGAGATTGACCAAAGTCTTGAGTTTGCAGAAAATGCAGTTAAACAATTTACTGAGTATAAAAAAGGCGGTAAAGTTGACGAGCGTCGTGGGCACACTTTCTTAATTCCTGTAACCGTGTCGGAAACAGAAGAAGCCCCCGGTGAGTCATACGAAGAAATTAAAACAGCTTTGCCGATGCTGCATTATGTTGATGCGATGACTCGGCATAGAACATTACTCAGCTTGCCGCCTTGTGAAGTGGGTAGGTATGAGCCATTTGAAGGTTCTGAAGTTAGCGGTATTGCCATGTACACGCCAATAACCGCCGAAATCGCAAACCAAAATGATCGACGTCAGGCTTTAAAAATAGCTAGGAATATTGTTAACGAGACGGTTGACTTCGCAGCGACTTACCATGGCTCTGATGTAGTAGGTTTAGGCGGAGTAATACCTGCCTTTACTCGTTTCGGCAAAAAGATAGACGTAGATGTAGAGACAACAACTGGTCATGCAGGTACGGTGCGTATGATTGCAGAAACTGTAGATATATCCAAAGAAGTCTTCAATATAGATGAGTCGAACAGCCTTTCACTTATAGGCTGCGGGTCAATAGGTAGTGCATTTGCTGAATATATGCTTGAGTCGCAACCCGGTACAAACCTACATGTCTACGACGATGACCGTGATACGCAACAGAGAATGGTACGTAAGCTTAGGGATATGTTTGGAGAAGAGCGGGTTGTACCCGCAGACAACATTAAACAGGCAATAGAAGCCTCTATCGTGACGGTTAGCGCCGTCATTGGTTCACTGGCTGAAAACGAAGGCTATGACGAAGTTGATTTTTATAGAAGAGTTTTGATTGATGACAGCCATCCACCAAGCGTCTCCCGTAACGATATTGAAAATAGAGGCGGGAATGTTATGTGGGTGATTGGTGATGGTGCCGGGATTATTAAGCGATTGCCTGTCCGTGAAGATATGCCTTCAGTGAAATTTTGCGGAGGCAAGGTAGCGCTAGAGTCTGATGTATGGGGTTGTGAAGCTGAAGTTGGGGCGCTAGCTGCTACCAGGGCTTTTGGTGCTATAAATAGTCCAGTAACTTCCGAAGATGTTCATGCAGTAGGCAGGGCTTTCAAAGAGCTAAGTATAGGACCTTCAGCTCCACAAAGCTTTGGACGTCTGATCAATCCAAAAGTCTTATCTAGCAAATAGCATAAGTATTTTGGCATTTTGCATTACAATATCAAGTGATGCAGTACTTGCTATATACGGTCGCAGTAGTTAACTTTTTGTTAAGCCTCATTGTTATCGCGAATGCACCATCTTCTCGTGTAAACCGCTACTTTGGGTTTTTCGCATTGCTTGGTTCTTTCTGGTCTCTTGGTACTGCCCTTCTGCTTTACACTCCCGGGCAAGCAGCGGTCACAGTTGGTCAGTTTTTATTTTTCGCTGCACCTTTAGGGACTAGCTATTTTATATTACTGTTCTCGATGGTTTTTCCGTATAGCAAGCATCTTTCAACACTACGCAAAGGGGCACTAGCTGTTTACCCGCTACTGCTGGGGATTATTTATTTAGGAAACAGCGATTTTTTCATCACTAGTACAGTTGCGGCTCCAGTTAATCAGGTGGCCGTAAGCCCTTACGGGTATTCTCTTTATGCTGCATTCTTTTTTGTATATCTGGGTGTTGCACCAGCCTATTTATTACGAGTTTATATGAACAAAACACTCCACTTTGCCCTAAGAAGCCAGACTATTTATGCAACTGTGGCAATTTCGTTAACCTCGGTAGTGTCTGCCTTTACTAACCTAATCATTCCGATATTAGGGGACACTACGTACATATGGGCGGGGCCTCTTACAGGTCTGCCGTTTATGTTTTTGATAAGTCGAGCAATTATACGGCACAAACTCTTTAATATAAGGGTTGTTGTGGCACGCACATTAGGTTATGCATTCTCTTTCCTTGTACTTGCTGCTGGTTATTTCTCCATCTCACACTTCATATCCAGTGAGCTTAGAGCTCGTTTTGAGGGTCAATCAGCAGAAGCTTTACTGTCGTTACTTCTGCTGATAGGCACAGTATTACTGTTCCAACCTCTAAAAAGCCGTTTTGATAGACTGACAAATAAAATTTTCTACCAAGATGCGTATGATCCGCAGGAGTTTTTGAGCGAGCTGAATAAACTCTTGGTCGAGACGGTAGATATCGAAAGCCTGCTGGTTGGCAGCTCAGAAATCATAAAGCGCAACATTAAGGCAGAGTACTGCTCGTTTGTAATACGCGAGACCTCGTATTTTGAGCAGCGTACCATTGGCGCAGAATCCAAGAAGTTTAGTGCGGAAAGTACAAAAATTATCCGCGAGACAATGCCAAGTATGCATCGCAAAATTGTCGTCACTGATGAGCTGGACGAAGGTAATGCCGAGCTTGCTGAAGTATTACGTGAACACGATATTGCCGTGGTGGTAAGGTTGGTTACAACTTTAGAGTATGACGTTGGCGGTCTTGGATACATGCTGCTTGGTGTTAAGAAAAGTGGCAACCCATATACATCCCAGGACATGCACGTGCTAGAGATCATCGGTAACGAGCTGGTGATTAGTGCTCAGAATGCGCTACGGTTTGAAGAAATTGAGAACTTTAACATCACGCTACAAAACAAGGTAGATGATGCTACAAAGCGCTTGCGCCAAACCAACGAAAAGCTCAAAAAAATGGACGAAACCAAAGACGAATTTATCAGCATGGCCTCGCACCAGTTGCGTACACCGCTTACCAGCGTGAAGGGGTATATCAGTATGGTTATGGAAGGTGATGCCGGCAAGATTAACGATCAGCAACACAAGCTGCTTGACCAGGCATTTATTAGCTCGCAGCGCATGGTGTTTTTGATTGCAGACCTGCTTAACGTATCGCGGCTTAAGACCGGCAAGTTTGTAATAGAACCCAAGCGTATTAATCTGGCAGATGTTATTGAGGGCGAGGTGCGTCAGTTGCAAGAGACAGCTGTCTCACGCAAGCTAGAGCTAGTCTATGACAAGCCAGAAAATTTCCCTGACCTAATGCTGGACGATACTAAAATTAGGCAGGTGATTATGAACTTTATAGACAACGCCATTTACTACACACCATTTGATGGGCGTATAGACGTTGAGCTGAAGGAGAAGCCGCAGACCATCGAGTTCACTGTCAGCGATAACGGCATAGGCGTACCAAAGAGCGAGCAACACAAACTGTTTGGCAAGTTTTATCGGGCGGGTAATGCCCGCAAGGCACGGCCGGACGGCACTGGCCTGGGTCTGTTTATGGCTAAGAAAATCATTATTGCCCAGGGCGGCACCATAATATTCAAGAGCACCGAGGGTAAAGGTAGCGTATTTGGCTTTACGTTCCCTAAAGATAAGCTAGAGGTGGCCGGACAGATTGAAGTAACCGACGACGGTGAAGACGACTCCTAACGGCCTATAAGAGTGATTTATAGGACGATTCTGGCAGGAGTGATAACAGATGAGCATAAGCGAATTGCCACAGAGGTAGAATAATGGTGTTGTATATTGACAAAATACGCCTTTTGTAGTAGAATTGAAGCATCCTAGTTTATGGGTGTGAGGAACTAATCCCGTAACCGGACATTTAAAGAAGGTGGAGATAGAGCGGCAACAGAGGTAGTTTATACGTCTCAGGGCTGCTTTTTTACACTTTTTGAGGAGTTCGGGAGTCCATAACCTATGGGTTCATTTACAAGTCAGATCATTACAGTCTATAATCCTGCAATTCATGCCGTAACAGACTGCTTCTGAACAAAGTTCAGAACACCTCTGTTACTCTTTGGACGCTACGGCGTTGCTGGACTGTGGTGCGTCCTCATCGTACGTTTGTACGATTCCGGTCGCTCCTCGTCCGCGCCTTGTATCGCCCTAAAGCATGAAATGCAGGAAACTCCGGGATGTCAATATGTTGACATCTGGAGTGTTCCGTAAGGAGAGGCGCACTATCATGAGTGCGGGCCGTCTAATACTAGCCGCCAGGGGTCGTACCCTGTTGCTAGCAGTTGGCGGTCCGTGCTCATTGGTGTTGAAGCTAGTAGGTTGAGTAACTTCGGTTGCTCCCAGTAAGCTCCGCCTTACCTGACACGGAACAGTGACTACAGTAAACCCTAAAAACAACACAGATTAAGACCTTTTTGCTTTTGAGCACAGCACTTTGTTTGTCGACCTCGACAATCAGGGTGCTGTGTTCAAACCCCAAGAGGGGGTATGAGCAACAAGTCGATGGCGACATCGACCTTGCTTGCTCATACGAGCGTCAAAGGAAGATTTAGCTGTCGACTTGTTGTGGGCAATCCCACAGCCTGGTGAGGCCATAGGCCAATCTAGCTCCTACCCCCTCATATCGAGGAAGGAGAGTCATGACAAATTACGACGATGCAGTCGCTGCCCTCAAGGGTTATGGCGATGACTACAAGAAAGAGGGTGACGAGCTCAGTTCACAGATTACCGATCTGAATGCAACTGATGCTGCCCTCACAGAAGGCTTCATCGGTGCTCAGTACAGCATCGATCAGCAGCGCACCGCCGCACATGAAGAGCTCGAACGCCGCAAGGCGCACAATGCTCGAATCAAGGCGGCACTTGCGCAGGCAAGAAGCGGAAGTTCGTCTGTCGAGGAACCAGACGGTAAGGAGGAGGTCGACACCGATCTGCTCTACAGCCGTGAGGACCTCGCCGTCATGAGCAACGGTCAACTTGATCAGCTCCTGAACGCGTGGGAAATTCCGGTTCCAGACGACAACAAGCTGCGTGACGGCACGGTCGACAAGATCGATGCCATCGTTGCCGCCCAGAGCAAGTACTGCGCCGAAGAGGATGTCGAGGATCCGAACGCCGATGAGCCCCCCGCAAGGGAGGATCCGCCGGCAGAAGTTCCCCCAGCATCCAGCTCCAGGCCGCATCAGCGAGTCGTGAGAGCCACCACTACCCAGTGGAACGGCACTTCGAGTCGCATCAAGGTGTGGTTTTTGGCCGTCTTGGTTGGTGTTGTGATCTTCGTGATCATGAACACGCATCTCGATACCATTCTCGGATGGGCTCGCGGTGACGATGGATGGACGGAGAACAGCTTCGTGCAGTTCCTGCTCGTTTGGGTTCCGACCCTCTTGGGCGGATACTGGGCTTGGGTCTTCGGAGAGGAGAAGTTCGCCTCGGAGGAGGAATCTTCCTAGCTCTTGTATGACGGGCACGAACGGGCGCGCGGAATGCCACACACTGGTCGTGTGAGAGAGTTCATTCTCTCTGCGTCCACTACTTTCAGTTCAAACACGGGCTGCTCCGCCCACCTACCCACCTTTTTAGGAGGTGATGCAAAATGGAGCGCATCAAGCAACACAAGGGAGGGGCAGCTATCACGGTTGTCTTCGCCTTGCTCGTCGGATTTGTTTTCGCCTTTGGCGGAAGCAATGACGACGACTCTTCGGCATCTGCCGATGAGTCTCCGACCACGACCACCACAGAGGCGGTCGAAGAGACCACCACCACGACCGAGGCCGAGTGCCCGACATGGGAACTTGAGCAGCGGTCCAGTCTGGATGCGGAAGGTAACGAGACTCACCGGATTGCACCGGAGGAGATCGAGGCCATCCGTACCGCCTCCAACGAGGAAGAAGCCCGCATCGGGGCGCACGACTGGGTGCAGTGGATCCGTACGGATCCCGAGCTCCTGGCTGGCAACCTGATGCTTTTCCTCGACCGCGAGGTAGACCCGAACAGCCTCTTCGATGAGGAAGGGTGTGCCACGCAGGAGGCCGAGGTGCTCATTTCAGAGCTGGAAACGGCTATCGCCATGTCGGCCGTCCGTCCGGATGAGGCTCCCGCTGAGGGATTCAATTCCGGTGTGGATGAGCACGGCAACGTGGTCGTCTCGGCAGATCCGGGTGTGCGTGGTGACAGGACGGCGATCCTGATCGAACTTCCTAACGGAAAGAAGATCTGGGTCATGTCACGTTGCGGTAACCCCGTGACGACCGCCAAACCACCGCTCCCGGAGGGTCCGACGGACAACCCGCCGCCGGATGATGATGGTAAGGATCATAACAAGTCGCCGGCTTCCGACGACCGAAACGATCCGGATGAACGGGTTCGTCCCAACATCCCAGTGGAGGAGCGTCCCGATACGGTGATTCGTCCCGAGCCTGAGCCCGGAACAACCACCACGACGCAGCCTCCGCCTCCAACCACGCTTCCAGAGGATCCTCCCGAGGTCTCGGATCCGCCCCCACCGCCACCGGAACTACCGGAGGATATCAGGGAACGAGATTCGACCAATGAGGAGCCCGAGGAGGTTTGCGAAACAGATGCGATGGGATTCCCCGTCGATAGCTGCTAGCAGTCCGTGGCGATAAAAGCACCTGTCAGTGCTTGTGGATGCGAAAGCGTTCGCTAATAAATCTGACAGCAGGTTGCTGGTTAAGCCGCTCGTGTAAGACGAGAAAAACCAGATCGCTGTTTGAAACGGTAATATGTAGTCACATCGCGGTGTGAAATCTGATAGTTGGTAGCTTCGGCTTCCACCAGTGCTTTCACGCACAATCAGATTTCACCCGCTTTACCCCATTTTTATAACTTGTAATGATCTGATTTGACTGTACATTAACAACTAGAAAGGTTAAGCATAATCATAGCTTAATCATGACATTGACCCCGTAGGAAATCTGGCGAGTGCTAAAATACTCACATGTATTTCTATACGTATGTTTTAAGAAGTAAAAAAGATGGGAAACTCTACACGGGCGTTACTCGCCAGTTACAGAAGCGCCTATCTGAGCACAATTCTGGACTTACTCGATCCACAAAGGGTCGCGGTCCATTTGAACTAATATACTTCGAAGGCTGCATGATAGAGGAAGCGGCGTTCATCCGTGAGAAACAGTTAAAGTCTGGACACGGAAAAAGATATCTGAAAAACAGACTAGGAGCTTCTTATTTCTGACGGGGTTGACAATTTGAAACTCTTGTGCTAAAATATGTACAAACTGAGGTGAGTTTACCTTTGAGAGGGGTAAACCAGGCAGTCTTGTGCTTTAACAATTTAGCAAAAGAATATTGATAAATGATAGATATATAAGAGGTGGGAGCAATAATTTAAGGAGGTGAGTAATGAAATCATTATTTTCACGTCTGCCGATGAAGCTTATTGTGAGCGTGCTAGTAATAGTTGCGTTTGCTGGTTTCTTTACGGCAGGTAGCAGTGCTCTAATTGGTGGTGATCGCCAAGTAAAGCAATATGAAGGTTCAGGTACGCCTGGATTTGATCACGTACAGTTTAACTCGTTTACAGATGTCCCAAACATCGGTGACGAGAGAGACTTTTTCACCGGCAAGGTTAACGATGCTCCAGACGGTTTTTATGACCCGATGAACGGTGTCCGAGGCGGTGATGAATTGCTTGTGCGCGTTTACGTTCACAACAATGCTGATAAAAAACACAATGAGAGTGGTCAAGGCGTAGCCAAGAACACTCGTGTTCGCGTTGAACTTCCAGAAGGGCTTTCAGAAAACCAAACTGCACGTGCGTTTGTCAGTGCAGATAACGCTCAGCCGGAAGTCATTGAAGACACATTGAGTCTTACTGGTGAATATCCAGTAGAACTCGATTATGTCGAAGGTTCTGCAAATGTTAAGTCTAACTTTCAGGATAGAGCTCTTAGCGATGATATCGTTGACAGCGGTGTACTAATTGGTGATGACAATGTTAATGGTGACATGAAGGGGTGTTTCGAATACGTTGCACTCGTAACCTTCAAAGTAAAAGTTGTCTCTCCGAGCTATGAGCTTGACAAGTATGTTCGTATTCATGACAAAGAAGATTTTGGTGAAATTGTTCATGTTGCCCCTGGCGATAAAGTAGATTTCGGTATGGCGTTCAAGAACGTTGGTACCACAGACTTGCGTGATGTTATTGTTGGTGATCGACTGCCAGATGGCTTGTCATATGTTCCTGACTCTACGCACGTGATTTCGGGTCACACCGATAATAAATGGGTCAAGACGTCTGGCGATAATATCGTAAGCGGCGGACTCACGATTGGTGGCTATTTACCACAAGGTTCAGCGTTTGTCCGGTTTACTGCAGAGGTAGATGAAGATGAGGTGGAATGTGGCACAAGTGATCTTGTAAACATTGGCTATGCTAAGCCAAAGGATCACGGAACTATCGAAGACAAAGCGACTGTTCGTGTTACGAAGCAATGTGAGGAAGAGCCAGAAAAGCCAGTTTACAAATGTGAGATGATTACAGTGAAGAAGCTGAGCGACCGTAAGGTTCGTGTCGATGTTGATGCTCCTGCTTCTAATGGTGCAACCGTTAAGCAGTACCGCTACGATTTCGGTGACGGCTCTGATGAGCTCGTAACCACTGACGATTCACGCGAGTACACTTACGAAGGTAATGGTCCATATGACATACGTGTTACGGTAGACTTCACTGTTGACGGCGAGACTAAGTCTCACACCAGCGAAGCATGTACCGATCGCGTTTCATTTGAGAAGCCTGAAAAACCCGATCAACCTGAGGAATTGCCAAGCACTGGTGCGGGGAGCGTAGTTGGTTTGTTTACCGCTACAACTCTAGCCGGTACAGCAGTTCACCGATTTGTTCTGTCACGTCGTGACTAAAACTAAACCATGTGCCGCGTGAGCGGCCTGCTTTCTGGGCTAGTCCGGAAACACCGCCCTCACGCTCTTGGCGCAGTACTTTGTCAGAAGCTCCAGTACTCGAGCACCGTATGTATATACGGTTTACTCCGTGCTTCGCTTCTTCCGTGTACTGCATCCAAGTACAAGCTTTAGTTTCCAGACTTATTTGCTCAGGTAGGATGCGCAGTGCATTCCTCCTGCCTGCAACGTAGCAAATCCTGGGGTGAGGTAGTCTGCAATCAGATTATGGAGCCTCAAGATTTGCTATCGTTGTGGATAAACACTAGCGATATTGTCAAAAATATGCTAGTCTTGCATTGAAGATTAGGAGCACGACTGACCGCTCAAAACGAACTCTCAATAAAGCACCCCGGCCTAAAAACCGGGGTATTTTATTTCCACCCCACCCCTTTTGCAAGGTTAGACCTTGCAACAAGGTCTAACCTTGCAGTTTCCGGGTTGTAGTTTCGTTATTTAGGATTAAGTATCTGCCAGGATTCCTTTTAGGAGCTTCAAATCCTTACGTTGTGCCTTGTACTCACTTACGAATTTCCTATAGTCTTTGGTGCTGTTGTCGTGAAGTTCCATGATCTTGTCCGGCCTAAGCCATTCTGCCGTACGTGTCTTCATATAGTACGGAAAACTGGAATAGTCATAGGTTTCGTAGTCGACATTGATGTCTTGAGGATTCAGGTGTATGTACCGGCTAATATGTAATAAATAGTCATCCTTATCTATAAGACTTGCTTTGTAGGTGCCCTGGAATAAGCTGCCAACTCGCTTGTGGCGCTTATTGAAATACATGCTATAAGCTGTCATTAGTCGGTGCATGAGTTCTGGCAGGCCTTTATCTTCCTGATTGTAGACAAGGAGATGGAAGTGATTTGGCATCAGGCAGAAAGCCAATAACTCCACTTTGTTTAACAGATGTGCAAAATCTCTGCCATACTTATCTTGAAGTGGTTCGTTAGACAGGTGGCGCTTAAAAAGGTGTAAAAAATAAAAGTAGTCATCTGAGTCTAGAAAAACGTCAGATTTATTTACACCACGATTATAAACGTGGTAGTAGTTATCGCTAGCTAACTGTTTTACTACATGACGACTCGGCATAATAACAAGGTCTAACCTTGCAACAAGGTTAGACCTTGTTGTGGACGGTGTCAAGGTGTTGTGATATATTGACCCGAGTAAATAAGCTTTATTGACGAGGCCTCATCGTCTAACGGTTAGGACATCAGGTTTTCATCCTGGAAATCGGGGTTCGATTCCCCGTGAGGTCACCAAAGAAAAAGCCCCATGCAGTTTGTTTGGGGCTTTTTCTTTGGTGGTTTCCCGCAGGGAAACCGAACCCCGAGGGGGTTCGCATAACGTCAAATGTATCGTTTGACGTTATTTAGCCGATGGTATAACTAGAAGCAAAGCGGATAGTTATACCATCAAAGCGTTGGAGCCGTGAGGTCACAGTTTTTGTTTGGTGGTCCGCCGACTGGCGGACGAATCAAACCCCAGGCGGTTCGCTAATCCCCCGCCAACTTGTTGCCAAACGGGCGGATTATATTTCCATATTCCCGGTGAGGTCACAAATGCCATAAATTAGAAAAAGCCCCCTTAGCTCACCCTGTAGCACCACCTGATTACAGACCCATGGTTATGATAAACTTATTTATAGTATGAGTGCTGAAAACTTACAACCTGAACAACATGAGCTGGATCACGGCAGTGACTTATACTTAGGCAATCCTAGTGATTCGAACCCTGACCGGAGCCCTATACCTCAAGCACCAACTGAGACGCCTTCTAACCCCGGAATCGGTCATGTAATTAGGATTCACTCCAACAAAGAACCTGGGCGTGTTGCTCCTGGTGCAAAGCTGTCACCAGAAGCGAGCCGGAAATTACAAGAAGAATTAGCCGACATAAGACGAGCCCAATGGATCGGTTCTGCGACCGGCAATCATACGCTTATCAACACAAGGAATCACCGTTCTCGCTAGTTTAGATTATTAAGCCTATGGTATTCTCTGTAAGTTTTTGCTTTATCTCTGGAGCATAAGCGGTTAATATAATAAGTATGACAAGTAAATCTTTTGCACTTGGATGTAGAGTGGTATTTCTCCGTGAGAAACGGAGCGAGGCGTATATGTCATACGGTGACGTGAGTATCGCAGCGGAAAATGTCGCTCTACGCCAAGAACCTTTACAGCGCAGCTGGCTGTGCCAGCTGGCAGGGAAAGGTGATGCAAAGATCTGATGAAAACAACCTTTAAAGTGCCAAACGTTCCGCTGGCAAAATTCAAGCGGACAAAGATTATAGCTACGGTTGGTCCAGCCACCAACAGTTACGAGGCTATTTATGAGCTTATTACAGCTGGCGCTAATGGTATTAGGCTTAACTTTAGTCACGGCACGCACGAAGAACGCGAAAAGCAGATCAAGTGGATACGCAAAGCTGCCGCGAAATACGGCAAGCCAATAGCCATTATCCAAGATTTACAGGGCCCCAAAGTGCGTCTTGGCGACTTTGAAGGTATTGTGAATGTCGCCGAGAGCCAGAGCTTTAGCTTTAAATACAAGGCAGACTACGACGAGTCCGGTGTGCTGCCAACTCAGTACGACTTAAGCAAAAAGGTTAAGCGAGGCGAACGGCTTTATTTATATGACGGCAAGATCCGCATGACCATAACCAGCGTGCGTGATGGTGTCGTGCATGCTCGTGCTGAAAACGACGGCATTTTGATCAAAAGAAAAGGCATCAACCTGCCAGACACTGATTTTGGCGGCGATATTCTTACCAAGAAAGACCGGCAAGACATTGTTTTTGGATCGACAAACGACATAGATTATGTGGCGCTGAGCTTTGTGCAACATGCAGGTGATATCAAAAAACTCCGTACTTTACTGCGCGGGCTGGGTAGCTCGGCGCGTATTATAGCCAAGATTGAAACCAAAGCTGCAGTAGATAATCTGGAGCCAATAGTCAAAGAAGCTGATGCGGTCATGGTGGCGCGCGGCGACTTAGCAATCGAAACACTGGCTGAGTCGGTTCCAATTGTGCAACGCCAAATCATTGGACTGGGCGCGCAATATTCCACACCCACTATAGTCGCGACGCAAATGCTAGCGACCATGACTGAATTACCTGAACCAACCAGGGCAGAAGTATCGGATGTAGCGACAGCGGTTATTGTATCGACAGATGCAGTTATGTTGAGTGACGAAACCGCCAATGGCCAGTACCCGATACAGTCAGTCAAAGTCATGAAGCGAGTAATTCTTCATACCCAAGAGAATATGCCGCTCAAAGTAACTTTTCCAGAACATGAAGAGAATCGTTCGCAAACAGCTGCGATCTCAAAAGCTATTATTAAACTTGCTAATACGCTAGAAGCCAAAGCGATTGTGGCAGAAACAAAATCTGGCGCAACAGCACTGCAAATTAGCGCTCGACGTCCGGATCAACCAATTATTGCCGCCACACCTGACATTAGGGTGGCACAGCAGCTGGCAGTTGTGTATGGGATTAAAAGTTATGTACGGCCGGATGATCCACGACAGGCCACCAAGCTAACAAACTGGCTGCACCAAAACAAAGTATTGAGCAAGGGTGATATGGTTATTACGGTTTCTGGCAAGCACCCTGGTGTGGTCGGGTCGACGGACACCATTAAAGTACGTGTTTTAGAATAATCTACGGGTTTCGCAGCAAATCAGTGACTACTGGCCGAGCCAGTAGCTCCCCGATTTTCTTGGCATCCAGCGCGCGTTTTGCACGAAATACTCATTCGCCGTAGCATAAACTACGACTCACTCCGTTTTCCTGCAAGAACGCACACTGGCTACTCAAGTGCGAAACCCGTAGTACTAGCCGGGTTTTTACGTTAAAATAACGGTAATGGTTAGAAACTAAAGGGTGGGGCGTGGCTTTTTCTAAACAAACAATCCAAGACATTGATCTAAAAGGCAAGAAGGTTTTGCTTCGTGCGGATTATAATGTGCCGGTAAAAGATGGCAAAATAACTGCTGATTTCCGGGTTGAACAATCGGTTCAGACCGTACGTTACTTGCTAGATAAGGGCGCAGCCGTAGTTATTTGCTCGCATCTAGGGCGTCCAAAAGGCGAAGTTGAGGACAAATATTCTTTAAAACCAGTCCAAAAACATTTAAGCAAGTTACTTGACACGAACGTAGCGTTTGCAGAGGATTGTATCGGCGATCAGGCTGAACAGGCCGCCAGCAAGCTGGCTCCAAAAGAAGTCTTGTTGCTGGAGAATCTGCGATTTCATCCAGAAGAAGAACAAAATGACGCAGAGTTTGCTAAAAAACTAGTCAGACTCGCCGATATATTTGTGCAGGACGGCTTTGGTGTTGTACACCGGGCGCATGCTTCGACTGATGCTATAACAAAGTATTTACCATCAGTGGCCGGTTTATTACTAGAACAAGAAGTCAGTACGATTACTGAAGCCATGAACAACCCAAAACGTCCGCTGATGGCGATTGTTGGTGGCGCAAAAATTGCCGATAAAATCGATGTACTGAAGCGGTTCATAGATATCGCCGATTTTGTAGTGGTGGGCGGAGCTATGGCCAATACTTTTTTGTTAGCCAAAGGTATAGATGTTGCAAAAAGTAAAGTAGACAGAGAAGATGTTTCGCTTGCTCGCGACATAATGCAAAAGGCCGCTAATAAGGCCAAGAAGCAGCCGTTTATTTTCTATACTCCGCAAGATGGGGTAGTGGCAAATAAATTGGATAAAACTGCCGGTACGCGGATTGTAGACTGGGACGCTCACGTGATAGCCGATATAGAAAGCTACCCAAAAACTCCGCCTAAATCTAAGCTGCAAATTCATGAAAATGAAATGGTGCTAGACATCGGGCCGGTATCAGGCGCGTTCATTGCCGGAGGCATACAACTTGCCGGAACAGTGATATGGAACGGCGCTATGGGAGTGACAGAACTAGAGGGCTTGCAGGGTCCGATTGGGCCGTTTGCTCATGGGACAGAAATCATAGTAGATGCCATGCTCGGTGCTCACGGCAACCGGCCGTTCACCTTAGTGGGTGGTGGCGATACAGTCGGGTATATAGAAAGCCGTGAATTAACGGAATCGTTTGATCATGTATCGACCGGTGGTGGTGCCGGCCTGGATCTCATGAGCGGCAAGAAACTGCCAGGTGTTGAAGCGCTACTGGACAAGTAGTCCGAAGCACTCGATTTTTATGCTACACTAACATTAATAAACACAAGCATTATCTATGACAAAACGAACTCTCATCGCAGCCAATTGGAAAATGAACCTAAATACCAGCCAAGCGTCGCTTTTGTTGCATCGTTTGCAAGAACGCGTCAAAATTCACCGTGATGTAGAAGTTGTGCTTGCGCCGAGTATGCTTGTTTTGCAACCTTTATCTACTCAAGTTGATAGGCGTAAGTTTCGGCTAGCTGCTCAGAACGCCCATCCTAAAGATGAGGGAGCATATACCGGCGAAGTTAGCTTTACTATGCTGCGCGACCTGGTTCACTACGTGATTATTGGTCACTCAGAACGACGGTTGCATTTTAATGAAGATCACGAGTTAATCCGCGATAAAGTTGCGGCAGCAGTGCGTAATGAGATTACTCCAATCCTTTGTGTGGGTGAAACCAAACAAGAACGTACTGAGGGGCATACCAAACAGATACTTCACGACCAAATAGTCACTGCGATTAGCAATTTGACTGCTAAAGAGGTCGGCGATATGGTGATTGCTTATGAGCCGGTGTGGGCAATTAGTACGTTTGGTGGCGAGATCGCCAAGCCCGATGAGGTGGCAAAGTCAATGCAATACATACGCAAACAAGTCGAAGATTTATATGGTAAAAAGGCAGCTAAAAATGTGCGAGTACTGTACGGCGGCAGCGTTAACGACGATAATATTGGCAGCTATCTAAGGCTGGAAGACTGCGACGGTGCATTGGTTGGTGGAGCTAGCCTTAATTATCATAAATTTGCCGGTATTGTTCACTCGGCCTATAAAATAAAACGCGAGCGAGAAGACTAGTATGGCAGCAGCGCGTAGTAAGAAAAACGATCAAGTGTTTGATGTATCAAAGCCTGGCAAGAAAGCACCAAGCTCGACGTCCCGTCCACTCATCTCGTCACATGGACCAATGCTGCAAGACCCTATGGTTAATCAGACCAATGTCGATACTAAGGATAAAGATGATACGCCCAAAACAACATCTAAAAAAGTTATAACTCCCCTTGAAGACACTAAACCTAAAAAAAAGGCCAATACAAGCGAGGCTAAAAGTGAACCAGAAGAATCGAAAACAAGTAACACAGTTGAGACCGATAAACCATCAGACAAATCATCAGGAAATAACCAACCAGAAACCAAGCCGCGAGCTGTATCCGAGCCGAGTACTAAACAGGCTGATGAAGCAACAGTTGATATTATCGCGCAGCAGGCTATAAAAGATAAAAATGGCGGCATCAGCCCGGAAGATTTAGAGAGGCAGAATGCACTGGAAAAACATATAGAAGACAAAACTTACTTCGTGCCGATAGGCCAAGTAGCCAAACGCCGCAATAAAAGACTGTTAATCTTCATGCTTATTGCGCTACTGCTTGTAGCGGTCGCAGCCGGGTTCTTTGCCGCCCAAACAGAAATTTTAACTATAGACATACCAGTTTAATTTGCTAGTGCATCGGGTAATCTTTTTAACTGGTACAATATTGTGATGTCGGAGGATGTTTTACGCGGGTTAAACGACGAGCAGCGGCGGGCGGTCGAGACGACCGAGGGGCCGTTGCTTATTTTAGCGGGTGCTGGTTCTGGCAAAACCAAGACTTTAACGCACCGCATTGCCTATATAATTGCCCAACATAAGGCCACACCTTATAACATATTGGCGGTTACGTTTACCAACAAAGCTGCCCGTGAAATGCGCGAGAGGGTTTGGAACTTGATGCAAAGCAGCAACTCTTGGGGCATCCAGGCGGATGGAGTGCAAGGCGCTAGCGATGCGCAGACTGAGCCGTACAGAAAGTACGGTGAAGGAGCACAGCAGGTAGCAACGCAACAATCCGCCGCCAACAACACCAGTGCAGATGGCTCTGCTAGCTGGCAGGGTGGCGTGATGGATGTGCCAAGAGGGTTTATGCCTTTTATGGGCACTTTCCACGGTATCTGCGTCAGGTTGCTGCGGCAAGATGGCGAGCACGGCGGAGTGCCAAAAAACTTCGTTATTTTTGACGAGTCTGACCGATTAACAGCCATAAAGCAGGCTTGCAAACAACTGATGATTGATGAAAAAGCCTTTCCACCTCGAACCTTATCCGGCTTGATTAGTAGCGCCAAAAACGAACTAATATCTGCCGCTGAATATTCATCTACAGGCAGCGGCCCAATGCACAAAACAGCTGCCCAGGTTTTCCCGATCTATGAACGCATACTCAAACAAGCTGGTGCACTAGATTTTGACGATCTTATCGCCCAGACGGTAAAGCTGCTCAAAAACAACGAGCAAATTCGCCATAAGTGGCAGCAGCAATTTCGTTATGTAATGATTGATGAGTACCAAGACACCAACTCGGCGCAGTACAAGCTAATTAAGCTACTGACAAACGAACAAACAAACATTGCGGTTGTAGGCGATGATTGGCAATCGATTTATTCATGGAGAGGGGCTGATTTTCGCAATATCCTCAATTTCGAAAATGACTATCCAGACACCGCGGTGATTAAGCTGGAACAAAATTATCGCAGTACTAAGGCGATTTTGGACGCAGCACACGCAGTTATATCCAAAAATAAACAGCGTTCAAGTAAAGAATTGTGGACTGATGCAGGCGCCGGGCAGCCAGTGCAGGTCATTCAAGTTCATAATGAGCGAGCCGAAGGTGAGGCGATAATCCGGCGGGTTCAAAATGCGGTTGACGCACGCTTTAGACAATATAAAGACTTTGCAGTGCTGTACCGCACAAATGCCCAAAGCCGCGCGATTGAAGAAATGTTCGTGCGTTACGGTATCCCGTATAGGATTATTGGCGGGCAACGGTTCTATGACCGTAAAGAAATCAAGGATATATTGGCGTACCTGCGTTTGATATATCAGCCAGAAGATCGTGTCAGTTTTGCGCGTATTGTTAACGTGCCAACTCGAGGCATAGGCACTAAATCGTTAGAAAAATTTTATAACTGGCAGATTGAGCGCAACCTTACTTTGCAACAGGCGCTTGATACAGTCGGGGAGTACGATGGTATCACGGGTAAAGCCCGTAAAGGCTTGGTTGAGCTTGGCGACCTACTTACAAAAATGCGTGAACTTGTGAACGATGTGCCCTTAACCGGGCTGCTTGATTCGTTGATTCGCCGGATTGACTACATGGCCTATCTTGACGATAAGACACTACAAGGTGAATCACGGCAAGAAAACGTCAAGGAACTGCTGAGCGTTGCCGAAGAGTATCAGGAGCTAGGACTGGACGGATTTTTGGAAGAAGTGTCTCTGGTGAGCGGTCTTGATTCAGCAGATTTTGACAACAATTCCGTGACACTCATGACCATGCATGCCGCAAAAGGTCTGGAGTTTCCGGTGGTGTTTTTGGCTGGCCTGGAGGAAACTATTTTTCCGCACTCCCGCGCACTGTATGATCAACACGAAATGGAAGAGGAACGTCGGTTGTGTTACGTAGGTATGACCCGCGCTAAAGAAGAGTTGATACTTAGCTACGCCTCATCGCGCATGTTATACGGTGGTGTGCAGCATAATCCGCCGTCTCGATTTTTGAGCGAGATAGATGGCAAACTGCAAACCGATACCTCAGGTAAATGGACGCCCACATCACATTCGGCCGAGCCGTTTGTAGCCCCTGGTGCGCCTAAACCAACCGGTGATAGCGAACCACGATATGTACCTGATTTAAATGAAGGTGATAGTGTCAGGCATCAGGTATTTGGTGTTGGCACAGTTATGGAAGTAGACGGAGATAATGTTGCAATCTATTTCAAAGGCAAAGGCGCCAAAAAACTCAACAGCAGTTTCGCCCCACTCGAAAAACTGTAAGTAATAGCTCCGCAAAATTTATCAACAAAGGTACAATAGTCTCATGAATAAGCTCTGGATTTTGAGTGGTCGTATCGCGTTTTGGGTTTGTTGGCCACTTTTGTGGGTATATCTGCGGTTTGGTCGGTCACGTACCAGGGTTATTGTTATAGCTGACGGCAAGATTATATTGGTAAAGGGTTGGTTGAGTGACGGCAAGTGGTCTTTGCCAGGTGGCGGTTTACACAGGCAAGAACCAGCAATAGACGGTGCAAAGCGGGAACTGCAGGAAGAAACCGGCATTACAATACAAAATAACCAATTGCAACAGGTCAACGAAGGTTGGGTTAGTAGTGCAGGTTTGCGCTATCGTCATGTGGCGTTTCTGGCGCAGATAGCCAAACCGCATAAGCTCAAGAAGCAGTGGCTAGAAGTTACTGAGGTTGAATGGATAGAGTTATCTATGGTATGCGAAAAGCCGGAGGTGAGCCAAGAAACCAAGCAAATCTTACGTGCCAGCAACACAGTTGATTAGGGGTATTTTGTGCTATACTTACATTTGGCTCAAATTGGGAAGAATATATCCTCACTAGAGATCCTTTTGACGAGCATACCATCATATGAGTAAGAAATCACAATCCAAAAAATCGTCTACTTCACACAAGAGTAGGTTGCACTACTTCCGGAACCACCCCTTGGCTATTCCGGCAGGTACGTTTGCCGTGCTGTTGTTTATTTCTGTAGCAGCATTCTTGCTATTTGGTGGACAAACAATAGATGCAAGTGATTCAAGAGTTGTCCTATTGCGTGTCGATGGTCAAGAGCAGGTTGTTCCTACGCGGGCTCGTACGGTTGGCGAGCTGCTAGAACGTCGCGACATTTCTGTAGAAGAAAAAGATATTATTGAACCAGCACTTGATACTGAGATCACCGTCCACGATTTTGAAGTTGACGTTTATAAAGCCAAGCCAATCTTGGTAGTTGATGATGATAAAAAGACTATTGTCGTGAGCGCCGAGACGACTCCGCAGGCAGTCGCCGAAGACGCCGGCCTGACTGTCTACCCGGAAGATCGGATTCAGCGCATAGCCACCGACTTGACCAATCCAACCGAGGCAATCCAAGAAGGCTTGATTGCGGAGCGGATAGTCATCGAGCGTGCTACGCCTGTCAAATTTAACTTATACGGCACGGTTATAGATATTCGCACACATGTTAAAACGGTAGAGGAACTATTGAAAGAAAAAGGCGTGCAATTAAGAGAGGACGATACACTGCGACCAAGCGCAGACACAGAACTTACGCCTAATTTACAAGTGTTTGTACTGCAGACTGGCATTGAGATAGATGTGGTTGAGGAGCCGATTGAAATGCCGGTTGAGGTAATACAAGATCCTAACTTGGCAGCCGGTACAGTTAGAGTACAGGAGCGTGGTTCAGAGGGACTCAAGGCTGTAACTTACGAAATAGAGCTCGAGAACGATCAAGAAGTAAGTCGAAAAATACTCCAAGAATCAGTGTTACGTGAACCTGTCCAGCAGGTTGAAGTGCATGGCACAAAGGTGATTATTAGTAATCCATCAGAAAACGTGAAATTGGGCGAGCGAATGGCAGCTGAGCGCGGCTGGACAGGTTCGGAGTGGTACTGTTTGTATCAGTTGTGGCAGAAAGAATCCGGCTGGAATCATCTGGTGGGCAATCCATCAAGTGGTGCATACGGTATTCCGCAGTCATTACCAGCAAGTAAAATGGCAGTAAACGGAGCAGATTACAGGACAAATCCAGCAACTCAGATAGCTTGGGGGTTAGACTATATTACTAGAACGTACGGTGCTCCATGTAGTGCATGGAATACCTTTAATAGTCGATATCCTTCCTGGTACTAGGTGACGGTATCTTCCTGATACAATAACCGTATGACATATAAATTTGATGGCTATAATTGGCTGGTAAAGCTAGACAAAGGCGACTTGCTTGTTGAGAATCTAACCAAGTTAGTAAAACAGGAGAATATACGCGGTGCGTGGGTGAGTGGATTAGGCGCTGCTTTGTGGGCGGAGTTAGGTTACTACGACCTAGACGCTCAAGAATACCAGTGGCAGAAGTTCGACCAGTTGCTAGAAATAACTAGCCTGCAGGGCAATGTCGCTTGGTCTAGCGATGAACCGGTGTTGCATATACACGGCTCATTTAGTGATAAGAACCTGCAGGCAATCGGTGGCCACGTTAAAGAAGTAGCTGTCGGTGGCACCTGTGAAGTATTTTTGCACCGTTGGTTTGGTGAAGCTGGCTTGTCTCGCCAAAAGGATGACTCAACCGGCCTCTACCTTCTATCAATGTAAACCGAAAACAGACCCAACACACAACCGCCTATTACAAAAAACTTTCAAATATTAGACGGCCGTCTAATATTTGAAAGTCCGTAAAGATGGGTTCTGCTAAGCTATAAGCAATGAAAGATACGCCATACGCCAAAAAGTCGTTAGGGCAGCATTGGCTGCACGACGATAACGCGCTGGAAGCGATGTGTCATGCTGCTGATATAAACAATGAAGATGCGGTGCTAGAAATAGGCCCTGGTCTGGGTACGCTGACCGCAAAATTAGTAAAATCCGCCAGGGAAGTGGTGGCCGTAGAATTTGATGAGCTGCTAGCACGTGAGCTACTCTACCGTGTACCTGAGGAGAATCTCAAGGTTGTTCAACAAGACATCATGTCGTTTGACCTAACCAGTTTGCCCAAAAACTACAAACTGGTCGCTAACATCCCATACTATTTAACCAGTAACTTGATACGTGTGATTAGTGAGTCCGCCAATCCACCAATAATCGCAGCGCTATTAGTCCAAAAAGAAGTTGCCGAGCGAGTAACTGCTGAGCCGGGTAGCATGTCTTTGCTGAGCGTTAGTGCACAGTTTTACTGGGAAGTCAGCAGTGGGTTGGTTGTTCCGTCGGAGCTGTTTACACCATCCCCCAAGGTAGATTCACAAGTATTGGTCTTACGTCGCCGTGAGCGTCTACTGTTTAGCGATGTTGACGAAAAGCAGTTTTTTAGAGTAGTTAATGCTGGCTTTAGTAACCGCCGCAAAACTCTGCATAATTCCTTAGCCGCGTCCCGCCTCATTTCTGAGCGGAGCGATAAGCAATCTGATCGTGAAGCTTCACGAAATGGGGCTGGGAAGGGGAAAATATCGTCCAAGCAGGGGGTTTTAGCGATATTAGAGGCCGCTGAGATTGACCCTAAATCCCGCCCGCAAGAACTGTCTATGAACCAATGGTACAAACTTTACCAAGCAGTTAATCAAGCCTAGACTCCATTCACTCTCCCCTACCCTTCACGAATAAATACTTAACATGTTTAAGTATTTTGTATTATGCTTAACATATGGATAAAACTAACGCTATCGGAACATTACTACATTACCTGGCCTTCTCACTTGACCGCCAGTCAGATCAAATTTTGCAAGAACGGTTTGGCATTGGTTTATCACAGCAGAAGATACTCAGGGTAGTGTGCTTACACCAAGGCGTGTCACAGCGGTTTGTGGCCGACTTTTTAGGTCAGAGCGAAGCAAGCGTGAGCCGCCAGGTCGGCTTAATGTTAGAGGATGGTTTAATTTATCGGGGAGTCAGCAAAGCCGACAGGCGTCAGCATGTACTACTGCCAACCAGCAAAGATTCGCGAGTGCTGGAGGTTGCGGAGGGTGCGCTCAATCAGCTACATCACACGGTGGTGCAATGCCTGTCCGCCAAACAGCAGCTTCAACTGCGATCTATGCTAAAAAGCATGAACCAACAAGCCCGCCAAATCGGATAAGTCACCAATCCAATAGATTGACATAAGCATAAGTTTGGTGCTATAATACCCTTTACCGTCACCAGACGGGAAGGCTCTAGAAAGCCATTAAAAACGCACTTTCATTCATCTACCGAAAATTCACAAGGGTGCATAATGCACGGAAGAAGTGAGCAACGGACTGAGCCGTATAAACAATACGGTGAAGGAGTAGCGGAACTTCTGACACAGCAGTATGCGGCCAGCTGTTAATGAATTATGGATTCATTCCATTATGCTTAACAGCGGTTGTGTGTTTTCGGGGGCTGAATTTAAGCTCGACGTTGGACTTTAACAGTTAGCTCAGCAGGTCGCTTGTCAGCGTTATAGACACATCTGAATAGATGCAAAAGATTCAATTAGCGACGCTAAGGAAACTGTAGCAAACTTGTTTGCTCGCAGTAACTTTGCACTCGCACCAGCTACAGTTTAATTACTGGTAGCCGTACCTAACAAGACACCTTGGTATTGTCTAGGTACGTCATATCACCAAGGTTGCTCTTAGCGATTGATTCTTAAGCTAAGCTAAGACATAAGAATCAAGCTTTACGGTCTTTTGGCTGTTTTTACTCCGTAAAGTTATACCAAATAGCCTAAACCTGTAGGACAGACTAACTAGTTGAACTAGCGGACGCGGGGGCAGTACCCGCCAGCTCCACCATTCTTCGCTCACTTTCGTGAGCTACGAATGGCAGGCCATTTTACGAACTGGGTTGCCATACATTGCTCATAAAGAGATTAGCGAAGAATGCCCTTCGAAGCTCTTGACCTTCGAAGCTTTAGCGGAGAAGGTTTAGCGAAGTAGGGCTATAATTAGTTGTATGAACTTTGTATACATACTTCAAAGCGAAACTAATAAATCAAAATATTACTACGGTAAGACTCAGGATCTGAAAAGCCGATTAAAACAGCATAATTCAGGTCAATCAGGTCATACAAAGAAATATATCCCGTGGAAGATTGTTTGGTATGGCTGTTTTGAATCGCCTGAAAAAGCTTCTGAGTTCGAGGCATATCTCAAAACTGCCTCAGGCAAAGCATTCTTAAGAAAACGACTGGTATAGACCGCGTGGCTTTTTGTATTTATTACTTATTTCGAAGTGGTTTCAGGGCGGAGGCCCATGAGGATAGTTGGTCGAGCATAGCGTGGGCGGCTCGTTCATGATGATCTTTGGGCTGGACTTGTAGTTCGTCAAAATCATCGCGGTTCATAAGTGTGACCTGTCCGCGAACATCAGCCATCTGCAATTGCCCAGCAATGCTACGCCAGTGCTCCACAGAACGCACGCCTCCAACGCCACCGTAGCTTACAAATCCTACGGCCTTGTTGTTCCATTCGCTGTATAAAAAGTCGACGGCGTTTTTCATGGCGCTAGGCACGCTGTGGTTATATTCTGGAGTCACAAAAACGTAGCCGTCGGCCTCATTAATCTTGGCGCTCCAGTGTTTGGTGTGTTCATGTACATAATTTTTGCTGCCGGCTGGTTCTGGTTCGTCCAGTAAAGGTAGGTTGTAATCTTTGATATCAACTAGTTCTGCCTCTATATCATCACGAGTTTTGGCGAGTTCATAAACCCATTGTGTCACGCTTTCGCCGCGTCGGTTTGGGCGTGTGCTGCCAAGAATAATCTGAATCTTTATCGCCATACGAGCCTCCTATACGTACCCAGTGTAACAAATTTACATAAAGTGTAGCAGTATCAAACCAAGCAGAATAAACTGTAGGTTTCAGGGGTGAGGTGTGTTATAATAAAGTCAAGAGTAAGGCGTTTGCCACTTTTGGCGAGCGTCATTTTTATTGAAAACTAATGAGCCAATATAAATTAACGAGTAACGTATGAGCACTATTCAAGACCCTACTAAAATCCGTAACATCGCAATCATTGCGCATGTTGATCATGGTAAAACCACGCTGGTTGACGGTCTATTAAAGCAATCTAAAACTTTTCGTGATAATCAGGCAGAGATGAGCCAGGATCTTATCATGGACAGTGGCGATCAAGAGAAAGAACGCGGTATTACGATTACTGCCAAGGTCACTGCCGTGCAACACGATGATTACCGGATTAACATAGTCGATACCCCGGGACACGCTGACTTCTCAGGTGAAGTGGAGCGCACCTTAAACATGGCAGACGGCTGCATTTTGGTAGTCGACGCTCAAGAAGGCCCGATGCCACAAACTAAGTTTGTACTCAGTAAGGCTCTGGCTGCCGAACTCAAACCAATAGTAATTATTAACAAAATTGATAAGGGTGGCTCCAGAATAAAAGAAGTTGAGAATGAACTTGCTGATTTATTTTTGGAACTGGCAGTCCACGAAGACCAACTACACTACCCGGTATACTACGCGATTGCCCGCGATGGTAAGTCATGGGAGTCTACGCCAGAAAATCCCGAAGCACCTGCTGACTTAGAGACAATCTTCCAGGCTATTATTAAGGAAATACCAGCCCCAGCCGTAGAGCTTAATAAACCGTTTCAGATGCTAGTGACCGCTTTGGCTTACGATACGTTTAAAGGTAAATACGCCATTGGGCGTATTAGGCGAGGCAATGTAAAGTCCGGCGACACTGTAACTCTATGTCAAAAAGACGGCGGTCAAGTAAAAGCGCGAGTCGACAATGTATACATGAGTCAAGGGGTAATAAAATTTGAAGTACCTAGGGGTGTAGCTGGCGACATTGTGCAACTCACGGGTATTGCAAACGCTCAGATTGGCGAAACCATAGCCGATGCAGACGAACCCGAGGCTTTGCCGATCATGGAAGTAGAAGCTCCGACACTTAAGATTTATTTGGGTCCAAACACCAGCCCATTTAAGGGTACGGAGGGTGAATATACGACCAGCCGACAAATAGGTGAGCGACTACATAAGGAGTTGGAAACTAACGTTGGTTTGCGCGTCGAAGAAGACGGTATTGGCTTCTTGGTATCCGGACGCGGTGAATTGCACCTAAGCGTATTGATAGAAACCATGCGCCGTGAAGGGTATGAGTTTGAAGTCGGCCGCCCAACTGTCGTGTTACGCAAACAAATGGATGTGCCACAGGGCATGCGCTTGAGTGTTCCGCAAGGCGACAGCGAAGCACGGAGCGAGCCGTACGAGGGGTACGGTGAAGTGAGTACTGGAGCTGGCAACACAGCGGAAGGCCAAGAGAACCAGCGGGTGGGCGGCTCTGCCGGTCAGCAGGCTGGTTCGGCGCATGCGATGTGGGAGCCCATTGAAGAATTGGTCATAGAAGTACCAGCCGAACATGTCGGTAGTGTGCAAATGGAGCTGGGTAAACGACGAGCAGAGCTTATAGAGCAGTTTGCTGGCACTAAGGATGTAACCAAACTTGTATACAAACTGCCAACCCGTGCGCTGCTGGGTCTGCGTAATATTATGATTACTAATACCAAGGGCACGATTATCATGAACAGCCTGATGATTGGCTACCAGCCACTTGGTGCACCTTTGCAGCAGCTTCGCAACGGTGTGTTGATTGCCTTTGAAGCCGGCACTACGACGCCTTATTCGCTTGAAACAGCCGCCTCACGCGGTGAAGTTTTTGTTGGTGCTGCCGAGAAGGTTTATGCCGGACAAATTGTGGGTCTTAATAAGCGCCAAGAAGATATGGAAATCAATGTTTGTAAAGCCAAACACCTGACCAATATGCGCAGCAGCAGTAGCGACGGCGTAGTGCAGCTGACACCGCCAACCATCTTGAGCCTAGAAGAATGCCTGGATTTTATAGAAAAGGACGAGTTATTAGAAGTCACGCCCAAAAATCTACGCCTGCGCAAACGCGAACTAGACCCCAATAAACGCAAACGCGCCAACAAAAAATAACCAATAGCAGATAATTAACCCACCCACCCAACCAAACAAAGCATTATACAAAATTGCACATATGCGTAATTTTGTATAATGCTGCATGTGGTAAAGTATTCTGATTGTGGTCGTAAAGCTTAATTGTTAACTCATTAGTTATGTCTAATCAGGTTGGTTTGCTGGTACTGGGGTTGGGCAGGGCAAAAAGCAAGGTCTGGTCATTACGCAAGCCGGCTTGCGTAATGAAACTTTTTCTTGAACATGCACTGTGAAAAAAGCTCAAAATAATGATTTGGGCACTTTACCTAATTAAACTTATTACCATTTTGCACATATGTGCATTTTTGTAAGAAGCTGCGTGTTAGCAGAATGTCAACATATGCAGGGTGTAGGGTACAGGGTGAAGGGTTTAGGGTGAAGGTTGCAGGGTGAAGGGTGCAGCACAAAAAGAAGCAGAGTCTACCAAACATGCGTGTAATCGTGTGTTTTCGTAACTAGGGGCTTCTGCTAACTCCTAAACCCCATACCCCACACAACCCTAAACCCTAAACCCCAGAACATTTCATCCTAATCTCTCCACCCTAAACCCTTCACCCTTAACCCTGTCTCCACCCTACACCCTATACCCTATACCCTGTACCCTAGCCCTTCCCTCTGCTATACTACCTACCATAAGCAAGTAGGCAAGACAGTAAGACAGCAAGACAGTGGAGCCACTATCAAACGGTTAATACAAACACTAGCCACAGATATCAAAAAGACACTTAGCTTCATGGGCGAGCGGATTGTTCCTATCCTGATTGCCGTACTATTGCTTGGTATTGGCGGTGCAGTGTTTGCCAACCTAAACCCACCAGCCCCACCAACTGATCCGTCCAGTCAGAGCTACACCCTAGATGATCTATGCAACCGCCTAGAAACAGGTGCCACCGGCAGTATGGTGGCAACTTTCACCGAACCAACGTCTGGCCCGGGTGATAGTACCCCGATGTGTAGCTTAGATGAACTGTTCGGCCTACTACCAGAAGTAGATGAGGATTGCGCCGAGTCAAGCCAGGTCATACCAGGCTCTACCTACTGGAGTTTGTGTGACACAAGTGAGTTCGGTGAGGGCTTCATTTCAATCTCACTCGCGGCTACCGGTCAAGACACCTGCTACGATGCCGCAGGCAGTGTCATAGCTTGTGCCGGTACTGGCCAAGATGGTGAGTACCAAATGGGTCAAACCGCCAGCCCACGTTTCACCGACAACAGCGACGGCACCGTAACCGACAACCTCACTGGCCTAATATGGCTCAAGAACGCTAATTGCTTTGGTACAGAAACATGGGCCAATGCTCTGAGTGAAGCCAATGGACTGGCCAGTGGCTCTTGCGGGCTTACCGATGGCAGTAGTGCCGGAGATTGGCGGCTACCTAACATTACCGAACTAGAGAGCATAGTTTATTTACAGGAAACCTTCCCGACACTACCAATTGGCCACCCTTTTAGTGGTATGGAATCAAGTTTTTACTGGACATCTACTACAAGAATGTCCTTTAGGCCCACTGTTTGGACTATTAACTTCGGCACGGGATGGATCTCAGGTAGATATAAGACTGATACCGGCTACTACGTGTGGCCAGTACGTTAAGAGGGCGGCCTTAAGAAAAAACACAGCCACAATCTAAGATATTTATTTCAATTAACATTATTGTCCACCTGTTCCAATTTATTGCTAGTTATACATTTCCACGGAGGGGTTCTCGTAAGTATTTCCGAAAAAATCGCAAAATAAACCAGTAGAGCCACACGGAGTAACTGGATATACGAGTTAATCTCGGACACAACGCAAGATACTATAATTGACCAACGATTTTAATCATTAACGTACGGGCCATAGGTAGTGGGTATCGGTCTTAGCACCATGGCTACTACTACCGGCTAAATGTACAGTCCATGCCGTAGACTCGTCATACAACCTAGTAGTTGATGTCCAGTAAGTATTATTTGTCACGCTGGTAAAAGGGTGGCCAATTGGCAGTGAGGCAAACGCTTGCTGATAGTCAATTAAACTTAGGACTTCTTTCCGGTTTGATAGCCGCCAATCGCCTGAGATAGATCCGTCACTCAAACCACAAGTGCCACTCGCGAGAGTGTTAGCATCCGACAAAGCTTGCTCCCATGTTCTGCTATCAAAGCAATTAGCGTTCTTGAGCCATATTAGGCCAGTGAGGTTGTCGGTTACGGTGCCGTCGTTGTTGTCAGTGAACCGAGGGCTGGTGGCTACACCATACTGGTACTCACCGTCTTGGCCAGTACCGGCACATGAGATGGGGTCTCCGGCTACGTCGTAACAATCAGTTTGTCCGCTAGCCGGTAACTGCACCGGCCACTCAGTCTCGACATCTGCTGCTGTTCCAGTCAAGTATCCCCATTCGCCACTGCATAATCCCCAATAGGTTTGGCCGTCTATTACGTCACTTGGCTGAGCGCAATTGGTGTCATCTACTTCCGGCATGAGAGCCATTAAGTCATTGAGACTATGCATAGTAGTGCTACTTGGTCCGCTGGTTGGCCCGACGAAACCGGATTGGGTTGGCGAAGCAGAGCCAGTCGTTAGCTTCTCATAAACTTGATTTAGTGTCGGACGCTGCGAACTAGGGCTATTGGGGCCACTTGGTGGGGTGAGTTGAGCCAAGGCTACACCTGGCCATAAACCAGCGCAAACCACCAAACCCAATAATACTAACCCCGGTCTATAGATAGACCTAAGAGCCTGCTTTAATGATACAAATGTTGGTTTTGATTTCTGGCTCAACATCACGCTTGTCCTTTGTCTTATTGTAGCACAATAAAGCAGCATCAGAGGAGTACCTCTATTGCATTAAAAACTTAACACCAAATCACTTTACTTAACTAGGATTACTAGATTTTAAAACATATTTTGCTGTGATTTTGGGGTAGGGGAATAAACGCGCCACTCGACTGGCGCGTTTATAGATGTCTAGTTAAATACTGGGATAATGGCGCGGTTAGTGTTGACATTTGACATATATCGTGCTAGAGTTTACTGATTGTTAAAAGTGAATCCGAGTCTGTTAGTTTAGATATTTTGGCTTCATTTGAACAAGCTAGGTATCAATAACTAATAACACACAAGGATTCTTTTTTATGCCTTATAACACAACTAAACGACGTCACTCGGTATATTCGAGTGCCCGTAACAACAGTAGCCGCCGCCCAGGTGGTAATGCTCGTGGTAATAACCGTGGTCAGCGCCGTGGTCAATATATTAATCCGGATCGTTTTGTCCAAAAGGCAAAGCCGATCGATACACCCGACTACGTACCGCAAAACACCTTTGCGGACTTTAAGGTGCATGACTTAATCAAGCAAAACCTGACAGCTAAGGGATACAAAATTCCTTCTGCTATTCAGGATCAGACTATCCCAATGGGGCTTATCGGCCAGGATATCATTGGTATTGCTAATACCGGAACCGGTAAGACGGCAGCTTTTGCAGTACCAGTGCTACACAAATTAATGCAAGACAAGAACAGCAACGCTCTTATCGTGGCACCAACCCGTGAGTTGGCGCAGCAGATCGAGGACGAGCTCAAGTCTATTGCCAAAGGTAGCGGTTTGACGGGCGTACTGCTTATAGGCGGTACATCAATGGGTCCGCAGCTACGTGACCTGCGTAATCGTCCTCGAGTCGTTATAGGTACGCCGGGACGTATCAAAGACCACATCGAGCGTAAAACACTCAAACTAGACATATTTAATGTAGTGGTATTAGACGAAGTCGACCGCATGCTTGATATGGGATTCATTGCGGACGTGCGGTTTATACTGAGCAATTTGCATAAAGAGCGCCAATCATTTTTCTTCAGCGCTACCATGGACGCTAAAGTACAGCAGCTGATTGAGACGTTTTCGAACGATCCGGTAGCCGTATCCGTAAAAACTGGTGAGACTAGCGACAACGTTAACCAAGATGTTATACGGTTCCGTGGCAACATGGAAAAGATAGACAAGTTGCATGAAGTTTTGATCCAGGACGAAGTTGCTAAGATTATCTTGTTTGATGAAACTCAACGCAGCGTGGAACGCCTCAGTAACGAGCTGATTGCTCGTGGCTTTAAAGCCGACGCCATTCACGGTGGCAAAAGCCAGGGTCAGCGTCAACGCGCTTTAAATCGCTTTAAAAAGAATGAGATATCGATACTGGTTGCAACCGATGTGGCGGCTCGTGGAATTGACGTAGTGGATATAACGCACGTGATTAACTATTCTACCCCACAGAGTTACCAAGATTACTCTCACCGTGTAGGTCGTGCCGGCCGCGCCGGACGCCCGGGCGAAGCGTTGACATTTGTATCGCACTAATAAATACCAACATTTCCAGAGCGTAAATTACATCAACGCAAAAACAGTGTGTTGGTTAATATAAGGAATTTGCCAGATGGTACTAAAAAATTAGAGGTAGAGAAAAGCGGTTTTTACTCCCGTTACTCCTTGACCAGAGGAGAGAAACCGCCTAATCTGAAGTTATGCTTGATCGCGCACGTAACGCGGCTCAGATCGTCCGAAACAATATGACGTTCCTGCGCAGCGCCAAAAATATAAAACCCGAAGAAGTACGCGAAGCGCGCCAATATATACGTGGTTACTGGAAGCGACTGGAGCGTAAACACCGTAAAGATGATGAGAGTTTACTTGGGCTACCCAACAAATATCTCGTGCCGGCGTACGAAGAAGGGCACGAGTTTGACTTTAACGAGATGTATTACTGGGACAGCTATTTTATGGCGCAGGGATTGTATGACGAGCGACACAAAGACCTTCTTGTCGGCATTGTTGACAACCTGATTTATATGTTTAAGCGGTTTAAGATTATTCCAAACGCTTCGCGTACTTATCTTATGGGACGTAGTCAGCCACCGTTTCTAACCAGTTTTATATGGGAAGTGTACGAAGCTTATAACCTTAGTGATAAGTGGCTTAAAGATGCTATGGCAGTGGCCGAGGCCGAATACACAACTGTCTGGATGGGAACAGTCAAACCAAACGTAAGGCAGGTGCATGAAGGGCTCAGTCGCTACTATGACATCAACTATCTGCACAACTTGGCTGAGGCGGAAAGTGGCTGGGACATGACGCCGCGGTTTGGGCATAAATGTTTGGAATATTTACCAGTGGATTTAAACGCGCTGTTATACAAATATGAAATGGATTTTGCGCGCTATTATCGTCACCTAAAGGATAAAAAGACAGCAGCCAAGTGGGAAGTTTCAGCCGACAAGAGGGCTAAAGTTATGAATAAGCTAATGTGGAGTGATTTACGAGGTTTATATTATGATTACAATTACGTTAAAAAACGCCGCGGTGGTGTAGCCTCACTGGCCAGTTTTTATCCGATGTGGGCTGGTATGGTAGATAAAAAACGAGCTGTTGATATGGTTGGATCTCTAACTAGGTTTGAGAGTAAGGGCGGCTTGGCCACAACTGACGCACAGCCATCAAACCAGTTTATGCCAGGCAGCGTACCGACCCAGTGGGCGCACCCCAATGGCTGGGCGCCGCTTCACTATATTGTGGTTAAAGGTTTGCAGCGCTATGGCTACGACGACGACGCTCGCCGTATTGCTAACAAGTGGCTGCACACAAACTTAAATTGGTATAACAAGCACGGTGTTTTCTTAGAGAAATATAATGTTGTTCAGCCGCACAAGCCGCCGCTCAAGGGTCTTTATCCGACCCAGACCGGGTTTGGTTGGAGTAATGCAGTATTTGAGAGACTCTGCCAAGAATACGTCGACGAGTGACGCATCGTCAGCCTGCTTGCTGGCGGAGCTTGCAACACCGCTGACTCGTAGCGCGCTGCTGTGTCAATGACTCCAGTGTTCCTTCACCGTACTATTTGTACGGCTCAGTCCACGCTTCGTCATTTCCGTGCATCGCATCTACGTGCGTCCCTCATCCCTTGTGTGCTGCATACAAGGCTATAGTCGTTGTTACTGATGTCCTCGAGCGCATCTTTTTTGGATTTTTGGGTTAGAATTAATGGGTGGATAATGAAAATATTTTGCCTTGCGTAGATAAATTAGTGTTTGATACGAAGGAGCAAGCCATAGGCGGAGCAGTCGCAGTTAAATATCAGCGAGGTTTAGAGCTTAAAGTCTATCAATGCAGCCACTGTAGGTTGTGGCATCTGTCGTCTACCTAAAATGCTACTGTTTTGTTGACACTAAGCGTACAATTAAAGATAACCTAAAAAAGGCAAACAAAAAGTGTCAACGCAAGAAACGTTTCATCAAAGATCTCCTTTAGTTGAAGCGTTTGTTGTGCCGAATTCAGAAAGCCATGACAGCCGAATAAAAAACTCCTTATCGGTTGAGCGGCAAGCTAAGCTGATAACTGGTTTTATCATCGACCATTATGATCCATGGCCAGTTGGTTTAGTGACGGTTGATAGCGGCAGTAATCAGATCGCCGATGAAGTCTCAAAAGGTCTTGGTGGTATTGAAGTGTATCGCAGCCGTAAATTACCGGATAACTCATTTACGTTTGAGAAAGAAGACAAACCGTTTGGTTATCGCGATGCTGGTGATAAATTGCTCGAACTAGAACCGCAGGGCAGTGAACCTGATTTATTGCTTATCGTTGAAGATGCCGTCGTGAGCGGGAAAAACGTTCTGCAGGTCGCTCGGATCGTAAAGCAACTAACGTATAACGAATCAGAACCCGAGAGAAGCCCTGTGGTTGAAGCTATTGCAACGTGGGCGAGTAGTGCTGGCTGCCAGCGACTTCAGGCCGCGGGATTATATTGCGCGACGGTTTTAGAAGAAGAATCAGACAGATATTTCCTATAAACGTAGGTTAGTCTGCGAAAATAATACAAGAAAAGCCTGAAAAGTAGCGTCTCTTGAGGTAGACTAGGGGTATATGAATTACTTTGTGACGACTTCTATTCCTTATGTTAATGGCGAACCGCATATTGGGCACGCTCTAGAATTTATTATGGCTGATGTGCTGGCGCGGAATGCTCGCAAAGAGGGCAAGCCAGTTATTTTTAGCACGGGTACAGATGAGCACGGCGGCAAGATTGCCGATAAAGCTGCAGAAGCTGGCCTCAAGCCCGAGGAGTTTGCTGCAAACATGAGCCAGAATTTCCGTGATCTAGCCAAGGCATTGAATATTAGCAACGATCGATTTATTCGTACTACTGATAAAGGGCATGAACAGCGCGCGCAAATTATCTGGAAAGCCTTAGAAAGTGATATATACAAGCACGCTTATAGCGGTTTGTATTGCACGGGTTGTGAAGCGTTTGTTACCGAAGCTACCGCTAAGGAGAATAATAATATATGCCCAGATCATGACAAGGCATATGAAAAGATCGAAGAAGAAAATTATTTTTTTAAGCTTAGTAAGTATGCGCCACAAATCGCAGAAGCCATCAATGATAAGTCATTTCAGATTATTCCGGCAAGTCGCAAAAATGAGATTGAATCAGTCATTAAGTCAGGTTTAGAAGACATTAGTATTAGCCGGCCTAAAGAAAAGATCGGTTGGGGCGTACCAGTGCCAAATGATAAGACACAAGTTATGTATGTCTGGTTCGAAGCGCTAATGAACTATATTACGGTGCTCGGCTATCCCGAACACGAAGATTTTAAGGCGTACTGGCCAGCCAATGTGCAGGTTATTGGCAAGGATATATTGCGGTTTCATGCGGCAATTTGGCCGGGTATGCTGCTGGCGCTTGGTTTACCACTACCAGAAAAATTATTTGTACATGGCTTTATCAACATAGAAGGCAAAAAAATGAGTAAGTCACTCGGCAACTACGTGACACCCAAGCAAATTTTAGACCAATACAACACTGACGTTTTCCGCTACTTTTTCTTGCGGCACATTCCAAGTTATGACGACGGTGATTTTAGTTGGGATAGACTGCACGAAGTTTATAATAATGAGCTCGCCAACGAGCTTGGCAATGCCGTGCAAAGGACAACCGCTATGATTAATCGTTATCAAGATGGAGTTATTGGCGATACTCCGCAGACTGAGCACGATACCGCTACATACCGTGAGGCGATTGAGCAATGCCATTTTGATAGAGCGCTTGAGGAAGTCTGGAACCAAGTTCGAGGACTAAACCAATATATCGACGAGCAAAAGCCCTGGGTAATAGCCAAAGAGGGTGATAAAGAACATTTAAGAGAAGTATTGTCCTATCAAGCAGGTGCGCTGCTGCAGATTGCTGATTTATTGGAGCCTTTTATGCCACAAACAAGCAGTAAAATAAAAGCAGTGTTTGAAAAAGGGGTCGTTGAGCCGATTGAAGGGACGCTGTTTCCACGCCGAGATTCCGCACCAGAGGGCTTAGCCGAACAGAAAGGGGCTTAGTCCAGGTATGTACAGTAGTTTCGCATTTGAGCGCACAGTGCATTTTCTCAGCGATAAACTGACAGAGCTATATATTGAATACAACGACGGAGTAGCACAGCTGAAAAATGTGGTGCGAGCCAAGAGTATCTTGCAGAGCCGGGCTTTGCTTGGTTTGGAAAGGTGTGGTGCGTAAGTACTGTGGAGTTTATTGATACACATTGTCATATCCACTTCCCGGATTACGAGCTTGATCCGGAGGAGGTAATCACCGCTGCAAAAGCGGATGGCGTTAAGCGGTTAATTGCCGTCGGGTGTACTTTGCGGGATAGTGAGCTCGGCATAAAAATGGCTCAGCGACATGATAACATTTGGGCTAGTATTGGCATTCATCCTCATGAAAGTGGTGAATATGTGCACGATCATCATGCACTTCAGCAATTGCGTGGGCTTGGCAAAGAACCAAAAGTCGTAGCTGTCGGAGAAACAGGGCTGGATTATCACTATATGCATTCGTCAAAAAGTGATCAGCAAAAGATGTTTCGTTATCAACTAGATATTGCCAAAGAACATAATTTGCCGTTAATTTTCCATGTGCGGGAAGCCGCAGCATCATCAGAAGATGCTGGACAGGCTTTTGATGATTTTTTTGAGATTTTAGACGACTATAAGGGTATCCGCGGAGTGGTGCACAGTTTTAGCTCCAACAGGGGCAATTTGAGCCGGATTTTAGACCACGGCCTCTACGTTGGCCTCAACGGTATTATGACTTTCACCAAAGACCAGGAGCAGCAAGCGGCCGCAAAGGCGGTACCGCTTGAAAAATTGTTGCTTGAAACTGACGCTCCATTCTTGACCCCTGTCCCGTATCGTGGTACAATCTGCGAGCCGAAACATGTGGTGGTGACCGCTAAATTCTTAAGTGACTTGAGGGGAGAAACCCTTGAGGAATTAGCTGCGGCCACAACCCATAACGCTAAGGAGTTGTTTAAACTGGCATGAATCATAATAATCCAGAACTAGAAAAAGTTTCTGCAGAACTAAGCAGCAGGTTTGCCGTGCTTAACGAGGCGGCAGATAGAACTATTGCTGCGCTGGAACGACAGATCGGTCCAGAGCCTGATCAGTTTACTGAGCAAGTTATGGCCGTGCAGCCGGAGTATAAAACTCCAGATCTTGACGCTACTTCCTATGATCAATACGATCAAGCAGCTCTACGTCAGAGGATTGCTCTACTGAGCCAGAAAAACCCTATTACAGGAGACTCAGAAGCTAAACCATCAAACGTTATTGAGTTTCCTGGAAACAGCAAGACCGACATGTCTCAAGAAAGCAACGATCAATCTAGGCAGGGTATAGCGGCATGATTGTAAAGAAAATTTTCAGCAACATTATTGCCCAAAAACAAGCTCAAAGACGTGCTGAGTTACAGCAAAAACTCATCAGACACGAAGCACGTATTGGCGGTCAGTTGTTCGGGTCGGTAGCTCCGGGCGGTAGGCGAGAGTTTTTCTGTCTGGACGAGCATACTTGGGTGTGGCATGAAGAATGGATCGACAATAATGGTCAACGCCAGATAACTACAACCAGATATGATGTACGACCAAACGGTGTCATAAAATCTCAAAACGGGCATTACCAAAGCTTAAGCCGTGAAGAAGCGATTCATCTACGTGACGCTATTAAGCTGTATGTACGGCGGACACGAGCTGAAATTTATCAGTTCGCCTAAGTCTCGAGCTGCCTTTATACTAGACGTGGTATGAATAAGTCGATTTATCTTGATTATGCCGCTGCAACACCGCTTGATCCAAGCGTTTTCAAGGCTATGCAGCCGTATTATATGCAAAAGTTTTACAATCCATCGGCACCATACTTATCAGGTAAAGCTGTGCGCGACGAGATTGAGGCAGCTCGCGGACGTATTGCTCGGTGGCTTGGTGCTCGCCCAGCTGAAATTACTTTTACCGCCAGTGGTACCGAAGCCAATAACTTAGCTATCCATGGCGTGATGCGCCAGTTTCCTGATGCGAACATGGTAGTAAGTGCGGTAGAGCACGAAGCCGTAATGGCGCCAGCGCATCGCTACAATTGCCGTGAAGCTGTGGTTAGGCCGAGTGGCTTGGTTGACATACAACAACTTGCCAAATCAATTGATGATAAGACAGTTTTGGTAAGCATTATGTACGCCAATAATGAAATCGGTACTATCCAGCCCTTGCGGCAGGTGGCGCAGGTTGTCGAAGAAGAAAGAGCTCGTAGATATAACCAAAAAGACGGTCTTCCAATCTATCTACATACCGATGCCTGTCAGGCTGGTAATTATCTTAACCTGCACGTGCATGGCCTCGGTGTCGATTTGTTGACGCTAAATGCTGGTAAAATTTATGGTCCAAAGCAGACCGGATTGTTGTATGCCCGGACTGGCATTCAGCTTGTGCCGTTGATTGATGGCGGCGGACAAGAGAACGGCCGTCGGAGCGGCACGGAAAGTCCAGCCAATATTGCTGGGTTTGCTGCGGCGCTTGATCTCGTTCAAGGGGACAAGCAGGCGGAAAGCAAACGTACTCTAGAGCTGCAATCACTTTTTTTCGATTTGCTTAAGAGAAAAATACCGCAGGCGGTCATAAACGGCACTAAGAAACAACGTTTGCCCAACAACGTCCACATAACCATTCCGGGCACAGATAACGAGCGAATTATGATGGAGTTGGATCAGCGTGGTGTTATGTGTGCTGTAGGTTCGGCCTGTAGCGCCAGCAAGGAAGAGCCATCACACGTCTTAAGAGCAATCGGCTTAAGTGAGTCGCAGGCTCAAGCTTCACTCCGCTTTACTATGGGTCGTCAAACCAAGGAGAGCGATATCAAAAAAACAGTCGATATGTTAAGCAAACTAGTTAGTCACGCTTGATTCAGGCTTGCTACAGATAACAGATATGCTTATACTAAGAGCATAATTATTGACATGAAGACAAAAATAAGACAATTTATCACGGTTCCAAAAATATTTGCTCTGGCATTACTGATTGTGTTGGTGATGCTTGGTGCTCGGGGTGCTGTACAGGCACAAGCCGTGTCACAAGGTTATAATACCGAAGAACAGCTCCAGAGCGGTCTTATTGTTAAATTCGACGACGAAGACACCTCATATGTAGAGCCTCTCTCCATAGAGTTTGCCGATCAAATGCTCGGAGTGACTGTCGGTCAAAACGATGCCCCGATTACCTTATCGGACGAGGAAAACACTATTTTTGTGGCTACAACCGGACGGTATGACGTGATAGTTAGTAACCAGAATGGAGCGATTAATGCTGGTGATTATATTACGATTTCTTCGTTGCGTGGTATTGGTATGAAAGTTGATACCAGTGCGCCGGTTGTGGTCGGTCGCGCATTAGAAAGCTTTGACGGACAGGATTCGTTCGGAACCACGGAGGTGTCCGGAAAAACTGTAGCCCTGGGAAGAGTAGAGGTGGATATAACGGTTGCCAGAAACCCGATATTAAAAGTAGAAGAAAACGTACCGGAGTTTTTGCGTCGCGCTGCAGAACAAATAGCCGGTAAGCGAGTTGACGCGCTTAGGGTTTATGTCGGCTTGGTTATATTTATCATTGGTACGGCAATTGCTGCGACTCTCATGTACGGGGGTGTGAAAAGCGGTATCATATCTATTGGGCGTAACCCGTTGTCCAAAAGTTCCATTATTAGAAGTATGGTTCAGGTTATCATAGTCGGACTGATCGTTTTTATTACGAGCATATTTGCGGTATATTTACTACTAAGGTTATAAAGGTTCAGAAGGTGGGCAATACGTGGAACTGTATCAACTTATATTAATAATCGGAAGCATTCTCGCCAGCACTCTGGCCTTCTTGTGGGTTGTGTTTAAGATAAACGGTTCTGGTAAAACCCAGCAAGGCACCGGCGTATTAACAGGCAAAGCTCAAGAAGATGTCGAGCATATATTTAACGACGAATTTCGTGAGGAGCTGCGTAATCGTGGGCGATTGCACTTTGAGAAGATTATAGGCGAAAATGCTATGTTCTTACAGCAAGACCTTAGGCTGACGACGTCTCAGCTTAATGAGTTCATGAAAACAGAAATAACCCGTAAGTTGCAGGATGAATTTGCCAAGTATGAAGAGTCAATCACTGACGCCAAACAGCTGGCAATTGACTCCATAAATAAGACGCAAGAAGCCGTTGAACAACAACGTCAATTAATGGGGCAACAACTCCAGAAAGAACTTGCCGATGAGCGTCAGCGGTTGATTAAGCGGTTCGAGAACGATATGACGGATATAATCAACCATTATGTTTTGGCAGCAATAGGCGACCAAATTGATTTAAATGACCAATTGGAATTTATTCTATCTGATTTGGAGGCCAACAAGGACGCAATTATAAGGGATCTAAGTGGAAATGGCTGATAAACCAAAGCAACCCACTATAAAGTTACCGCTAAGCGCAGCAACTCGTGTTGATGTGAACCGTTTGTTTCGTGAGGTAGACTCGCTCAATAATTTTATAAAGGCCAGCACGATTCGTGAGCCGGGTACGCAGCCGCAGCTTCCAAAGACAAGTAAACTGCTTGACGAACTATTGTCTACAAACAAGCTAAATGCCTTGGTTACAGATGACAGAGAGCGACTAAGTGCCTTTCTTGGAGAGCTTAAAGAACAGGCACCGTTACTGCATATTAGTTTTCAGGCTGATCCGCCGCCGCAGTTCATGCAGAAATTGATGCAATGGTTACGGCAGGAGATTCACCCGCACGTACTGGTTCAAATTGGCTTACAGCCAGGTATAGGAGCTGGTTGTGTGGTTCGAACGCAAAACAAATATTTTGATTTTAGTTTGCGAAACTACTTTGACAGTAAGCGAGAATTACTACTGACAAAACTGCACAACGCTCCAGAGGTTGAACCCGCACCGCCAAAGCAAACAGCTGACGAGGTAACTTCATGAATAGCGGCAATCGACACTTTGACAAACTTGTCGAAGCGGGTAATCCAGTAGGTGAAGTCATCTCCGTTAACAAATTTCTGCTGCGCGTAGAAGGGCTGCAGCCTTGTTCTATCAACGCACTTGTTTTGTTTAGCGACGGTAGCAAAGGGTTTGTTCACCAGGTTCTTACCGACCATGTAGTGGTGTTACATCTTGGTGATACCGAGATGGAAATAGGTAAAGTTGCTGTAATCCAGCACCAAGAATTGGTCTGTAAAGTCGGGAAAGATTTTATCGGACGAGTTGTCTCAATAACTGGCGAGCCGCTTGACGGTAAAGGCCCGATAGCTGTCGATGCTACACGACCGGTATTTAACACCGCGCCGGCGCTTTATCAACGTAAAGCCCTAGATACGCAGCTAGAGAGCGGCGTGACTGCAATAGATGCGTTCTTTCCAGTAGTACGAGGTCAACGTATGGCATTGCTTGGCGATAGTAAATCGGGTAAAAGTACGCTGGTAACTCAGCTTACGACAAACCAGAAAAATACCGACCAAGTGGTTGTATATGCCATGATTACTAAACGTCGAAGCGATGTGGACATGTTGGTTACCAGGTTGCAGGAAAGTGGCGGGTTAGAAAAAGCGATTGTGGTGGTGTCGACCATGTTCGAGTCGCTTATTACCAGCTATCTAGCGCCGTATGTGGCTTGTGCTATGGCTGAGTATTTGTGGCAAGACTTAGGCCAAGACGCCATTATTATTTATGATGACTTAACCAGTCACGCCCATGCTTACCGAGAAGTTGCATTGTTATCAGGGGTGAGTCCAGGGCGGGATTCTTACCCGGGTGACATGTTTTATGCTCACTCTAGCTTATTGGAGCGTGCTGGACGGCTTGATAGTAACGGAGCCCATCTTACCAGTATTCCGCTTGTCAACGTCTATGGCGGCGACGCAACAGCCTATTTGCCGACAAATATTATGTCTATTACCGACGGGCAGTGGATTTTAGACATGGATGTATTTAGAAGCGGAATTCGTCCGGCACTGAGCCTCGGGTTATCTGTAACTCGTGTTGGTGGCGTCGGGCATAATAAACGTCAAAAAGAGTTAGCCTCGCAAGCCTTAAAAACTTTAGCAGGATATCGTGAGGCGGAGGAGTTTTCGCACTTTGGTTCAGAGCTGGCAGTAGAAGCAAAGCGCAGCCTAGAAACCGGTAAACGTATTTTTGAACTGCTCACGCAAAACCCCGATGATACGTTCTCGTTCATGGCTCAACAGCTTATGCTTGACGTCGTCTTGAACTTGGAGGACGGTGAATTATTAGATATGTCGCTTCTCAAACAAAAGTCTCCTGAGTTTGCCGAAAAAGTAACAAATGATGAACAGTTTGATAGTATTAAAGATCAGTTTAAAGCTACGTGTTTGGTAGAGCTCAAAGGTGCAGAGCAATCAAAACAGCCAGCTGCTGAGCAGAAACCTCCAGACGATAGTAATCAGAACCAACAAAAGTCTGAACCGCCTCAAAAACCTAAAGCTGACAAATCAGATAAGAAGGAAGAAACCGTCGAGAAAGGAGCCAAGAAATGAGGCATCCTAGTGAAATCGAGCGCGAGGAAAAAGCTGTTGGCACGCTTGTCGAACTAACGAGTGTATTTGAAGGTATCGCCAGTATGCGCATAGCACAGATCAAGAACCAAGTTCTACAAGCGACACAGTTTTTTCATGAGTTGTGGCACATTTATTCACAGCTACGTGTAGACAGTCTATTTAGATTTGGTCGTTCTATGGACGAAGACGAAAGCATCGACAAGGAGCTATATATTTTAATTACGGCTGAGGGCGGATTTAGCGGCGATATCGACCAGAAGCTCATCCAACTTATGATGAAGACCTACGACAAAGACAAGCAAGACATCCTAGTTATTGGACATCACGGAGCGGTTCAGCTCGCGCAAAGAGGTGTATCTTATAGAAAATACTTTAAGTTGCCAACGCGTGACCAGAACATCAATGTTACCCCTATTATCAAATATGTCCAGCAGTACAAAACTACCTCGGTGTTTTATCAGCAATACGTATCGTTAATGGTACAAGACGTGCGCCGTATTGAACTTTCTGCAGCCGTTCAAGAGCAGGGTAAGGATTCTGATAAATCGGAAGATTTCATATCAGAAGTAAATTATATATTTGAACCGAGCACCTACGAAGTAGTAAGCCACCTGGAACGATCCATGTTGCACATTGCACTAAGCCAGCTAATATTAGACTCCAAGCTTGCGCAATATGCTTCGCGGTTTCGGGCTATGTCAGCTTCACACCAAAAGGCCGATGAGTCAAAATCTGAACTACATCTAGCATATAACCACGCACGACGAGCTTTGAAAGACGAGCGGTTAAAAGAGCTAGTTAATGGACTTAGAAAGACGAAGGTACAGATATGAATCCAGGCGTAGTTGTATCCATCAAAGATATTGTTGTTCGTGCACAGTTTGATGATAACGTGCCCGAGATTGGTGAAGTATTGCTTGTCGATAATGGTCACGATACCAAGCTGCTCGTTAACCACCTCGACCGTGGCGGCATTGCCGTGTGTTTGAACATATTTTCTGACAGAAGGTTGCAACGCGGCATGGCGGCCAAACGTACCGGCAAAGGTATTGAGATACCGGTTGGGGAGCCAACTGTTGGTCGTATTTTGAACGCTGTTGGCGACCCGTTAGATGGTAAAGAGCGTATCGAAGGTAAAGATGTTGCCGTGAAAGATATTTTAAAACTGCCATCGTTATCGACTGAATTTTCAAACAAAAAGCCGGAAATCCTAGAGACGGGCATCAAGGTGATTGATTTTTTCACGCCGTTCGTGAAAGGCCGTAAAATCGGTATTATCGGTGGAGCTGGTGTCGGTAAAACCGTGTTAACCATGGAGCTTATTAACAATATTGCTAAACATGGGTCTGGTTTGTCGTTTTTTGCCGGTATTGGTGAGCGTATCCGTGAAGGTCATGAACTATGGGAGACATTAGCCGAGAACGATCTTTTGAAAGATACATGCATGTTCTTTGGCCAGATGAACGAGAACCCTGTCCAGCGTTCGCTTATTGGTGTATCGGCCGTGGCTTCTGCAGAGTATTTCCGTGATGAACAGGGTAAAAATATCCTGTTTTTTGCAGACAACATGTATCGATATGTCCAAGCTCGCAATGAGTTATCAACCATTCTTGATCAAGTACCTAGCGAAGGCGGCTATGGATCCACCATATTCTCCGATATCAAAGTACTGCAGGATCGACTGAGTTCCAACGAGAAGGGTTCGATTACTTCTGTACAGACTATCTATGTGCCGGCCGACGACTTAAGCGACCCGGCTGTACAACTTATTCAACACGAGCTAGACTCGATTATTGTGCTTTCGCGTAAAGTTGCCGAGCAAGGCCAGCGGCCAGCTGTTGATATTAACAAAACGTCCTCAAGTTTGCTGACGCCCGATATTGTTGGCGAGCGACACTACGTTTTGAGTGTTCAAGTACAGTCATTGTTACAAAAATACGAATCCCTAAAAGGTATCATCGCAATTATTGGCGAAAATGAGCTTTCGGCTACTGATCGTGCAGATTACGCTAAAGCAAAGCAGCTAATAAAGAACTTCACCCAGAATATGCACGTGATGACCAAACATAATGGTGTACCCGGAGAGTATTCAACACGTGAGGAAACACTGCGCTCTATTGAAGAAATTATTGCCTAGGAAATCGCATGCCAGAAGAAAACAAACAGCAAGAAAAACAGCAACCAAAACCAGGTTTTATGCACATCAAAGTCTACGCTCCGTTTAAAGTCTATTTTGATGGAGAAGCAAAAAGTATTTCTGCAGAAAACGATACCGGTCCGTTTGACGTATTACCGCAACATCATCACTTCATGACGCTGTTGAACCCTTGCGATATTATTGTAAGAACCGATCAAGGAGAAGAGAAAATAAGTATCCAGCGTGGCATTATGCACGTTAAATCCAATAATGTGGTTGTTTTTCTTGACGTTTAACACACCGTAATCTTTTTAATTGACTAAAGACTAATAAAAAACAGGTAGGTATTGGTGGCTTGAGGAATGTTCTAAATATTAGTCGATTGCTACGTAGTCGAATGCAAAATTAGCTCCTGCCGGAGGTGGGTTGGTTGTGCATATTCTGAAACTGGAACCAGACTTGGTTATATAATAATTTAAACTTGCAGCCGAAGATCCAACAGGCGTAATTACCACATGCGGAGTGCCGTTAAACGGTACAGAAAAATTGACCGTAATAAAACAACCAGCGGGCGGGCTGTTTCCGGTGTTGATATTGACGGTACCTGCGGTATCGGTGCCGCTGATAGATGCGGTACCGCCGCCGCCGAGGGCGCTGCCATTGGTCTGTGATGGTGTTGCCCCACCTGCATCAATATGCCTATTAAGCTGGAGGTCATTGTTTAATTGCAGCGTTTCTATATTGAGTGACGCAGCGGACAGGGTGCCTCCAAATGTACCACTTCCTGTCACCGATAAATCGGACTCTACTAAAAGTTCGCCCTGGATATCTGTGTTACCGGCAATGGAAAGTTGGTTCGCTGCGAATCTGCTCAAAGCTGCTTGTTCCGGACACGGTTATACCCGGCAAACTTAAGGAGCCGCCTACGCGGATAGTGCCAGCCACATCAAGGCTATCGCGCACCAGCACGCTGCCTTTAAAGTCTGCATTGGACTCAATGTTCAGTGTATGTTGCGCATCGCCAATTGTGGTCTCGCTATCGCGAATTTGTTGAAGCTCTTCCTGGGTCAAGGGTTGCCCATCGAATGTGGTGTCGCTATCTTCCTGTGATTGACGCTGAAAACTAACAAAAACAATGAGCCCAGAGACCACAACAACTAGTATGAAGAACAACAAGTATATATTAATGCGGCTTATTGCACCCTGGATACGCTCAGTGAGCTTTCTTTTCTTTTTTGGTTGTTGCGGCTGATCGGCTGGAGGCTGTGAAGAATTAGGGTCAGGCTGGGCGTTTTGGGTGCTTTGAGTAACCGTCCCTTGATCTTCAAGGGTGCTTAATTCGCCGTTATCGTTATCTTTATTTGAATCCATATATACTGGTCATTAACTGTTACAGGTACCATCATACCTATTTTTTCGCTAAAACGTAAGCGTTATTCTTCGTTGTAGCTTGTGAGTTGCTTGCACGTGGAGCCGTTTGATAAAAATTGCCATATATGACAGGAGTAAAAAGTTAATTGCTTATGGTATCATGGTCGTGACATGAAATGGAAAAAAACAAACAGGACATTGCTATTGAGCGTTTTGCTTATAGTCAGTGCGGCTATACCGGTCGCTGCTCAGACTCCCTCATCCAGTAATTATAGTGTTGACGAGTATTTTTTTGGAACTGGCGGTGAAGTTGACATGAACTCTGATAACTTTAACGCACAAGGTTCGTCAGGTAGCTTAGGAGTTGGCGAGAGTTCGAGTGCCGGGTTTCGCTCAGAAGCAGGCTTTCTTAGCCAGAATGCTCCTTTCTTAGAGTTTGTTGTTCAATCAAACTCGGTTGATTTAGGAACACTTGATGTTGGCTCGACTGCAAGTGGTGATGCGAATTTTTATGTCAGAACTTATCTTTCTAGTTCGTACTCTATCATTACGTTAAGTGATCCCCCGACAAACGGCAGCGTTGAGCTGGACGGCATGGCGACAACTGATACGCCATCGGTTGGGACTGAACAATTTGGTATCAATTTGGTCGAAAATACCACCCCTAATATTGGTGCAAATCCAACAAATGTGCCTGATGACGACTTTGCTGACGGAGCGGCTGCTGCCGGGTACAACGTTGCAGATCAATTCCGCTACGGTAAGGGCGAGACAATTGCACAGTCTCCAGCAACGGCGGGTAATCAAGCTGTCGGGCAAACTAATTACACGATATCCTATGTTGCAAACGTTTCTTCTATAACTCCCGGTGGGGCTTATGTTATGGAGCATGAACTTGCTGCGGTACCAACCTTTTAGTGGTGTGTCGAATATGTTTGTGGCTGTGGTATTATTTATATAAGCAGCGTTCCTGTTATAGGTAACAGAAAGTAGTACGCATGCCCGAACACTATTACGCAGAACATAAGCCACATAAACGCAAACTTCGTCTACTGTTGAAAACTACAGTTGTTACAGCTCTTGTGTTGGTTTTGATTGCGGTTGGCTGGTTTCTAGTTCCGCTTTTTGAGCAACAAGAACCTGAACCCGTTACGTCTGATCTGCAGATTAGTTCGGAGGTATCGCCGTTGACGGTGTTTCGGTCGGCTTACTTTCAATTCCAAGCCAGTGATAAATGGGTAGAAGATGCTAAGGCCTCATCCGATGATTTTTATATGTACAGAGCTTACCGTGGGCGCTTGATTGAGCATGACCTTCAGGTATACGTAAACCCGACTCCTGCTGAAATGGCGCGTCTCCGAGCTTCCAGAGTGGTCGCTGTTAATCCAACAAAGGACGGTCTACTAAACGCTAAGAATGGTATAAGCGATCATTGTGGTGAGTCAATAGAAGATCAAAACAAAAGTCCAAGAACAATTACTTTCAGCGGCGTAACTTTTACGTGCCTGGTAGATGGCGTAATTTTTGATGTACTCGCAGGAGAAGACGGCGGTGAACCGCTTATAACACTACAGCGGCCAGATAACGGTGAGGCGCAATACGTTTTGTATTATAGAGACTTGCGAGCAAACCCTGACGGAAAAGAGTTTGAAGAGATTATTAATACATTCCAATCACGATAAAGCTGTGGAAAACTACTAACTAATAGTTGCACAAGCCATAAGCATCGTGGTATAAAGTTGTTATAGCTATCAAAATACAAACAGTTATAAGGAGAAATCCATGCCGAAATCATTAGAACTAACAAGACGAGTCAGCTTATTATTAGCTGCCGGGGTTCTCGCATTAGTGGCTTTGTTGCCAGCCTTTGGAATAGGACAAGTTGGAGCCGAGCAGCTAACATCCCGTAGCGCAACCATAGACAAATCCTACCCTGAAGCAACCGATGTTGAGTACGTCTTTGAATTTGACATCCCAACTGGCGGCGGAACAGCTGTTCAAAGTATCCGTTTGCAGTGGTGTACACAGCCGCTTGGAACATGTGTAGCTCCAACAGATTCCGGCACAGCTTTTGATGCCTCTGGCTTTACGGTTGATGCCCAAAGCTTTACAGAAACCGGAACCTTTGCCAGCAACGGAGGCATTGATGAAAACGACTGTACGGCTGCAACCAACTCCACATACGAGGTTTGTTTAACCCGAACACAAACAACACCAGAAGATGTCGGCACGAAATCCATTACGCTAAGTGGCATAAATCACCCGGACGATGAGCAAACCATATATGTTCGTATAAACCTATATAGCGGTGAAGATTTTGCTACTGCTGATCACCAACACTACGGTGTGGTTGCAGCCGCAATCGTACAGCAGATTACCGTGACTGCTCGTGTCCAAGAACGTTTGGTATTTTGTGTAGGGACAGAGACGAGTGCAGGTTCGGCAGCTGCTACGGATGATTGCGCAGAAGTTAGCGGCACTACTCAGGATCTTGGGGCGGTCGACTTTCTTGCCGTGTGTGTGACATTGAGTAACCCTTGTGAAACAAACAACCCTAGCGATACAACTGGCTCATTTGCCCTTGTCGCCACCAATGCTCAAGAAGGCGCAGGAGTAACCTACTATGCCGAACAGGATACCACCGGTGGCGCTTCTGATCACCTGGGCTCATGCTACGTATTCCTGGCGCAGATTGTGAAAACGAACCAACTGAATCATCGGTTGACCAGTGTTTCAATAGTGCTGGCTGGGATGATGGAATCCCCGGTTTTAACGCACCAGTTAATATAGTGGCTGGAACAGAATCATTCGGCATGACCGTGTCAGATATCAACCAGGGCGGCCTGACTTCTAACATGGTACGAGATGCTGACTATAGAGGTGATGGATCGACTGGCAATGCCACAGCTTGTACCGGTGCAGCAGACGAGCCATGCTGGGCATGGGATCCGACTGGCGACGTCGTACCGATAGCTAGCTCGAATGACGTACTTGATAACGAAGTTCTGTTGATTCAGTTTGCTGCGACTGCTTCACTGACCACCCCAACTGGTCAATATGCTGTCACCAGTACATACGTAGCAACACCGACGTTTTAGTCTAAGTTACACCAATAAAAATAAACAAAAACAAAAATAGGAGAAAAGATGAAAACACAAGAAATATTATTTAAAAGAGCGGTGTCATACATTGCAATAGCTGTATTGTTAGTTGCAAGTTTGTTGCCATTAATGAGTAGCCAAATTGTAAGTGCCGAGCAGCTACCATCCCGTAGCGCAACCATAGACAAATCGTACCCTGAAGCAACCGATGTTGAGTACGTCTTTGAATTTGACATCCCAACCGGCGGCGACACGGCTGTTCAAAGTATACGTATCCAGTGGTGTCAAGATCCGCTTGGAACATGTGTAGCTCCAACAGATTCCGGCACAGCTTTTGATGCCTCGAGTTTTACAGTTGATGCTCAGAGCTTCTCGCAAGCAACTGCTTTTGCTAGCAACGGAGGCATTGATGAAAATGATTGTACAGCTGCAACTAATGGTGCATTTGAAGCCTGTCTAACTCGAACTGAAGCGCTTGACGAAACTTCCGGCACGAAATCCATTACGCTAAGTGGCATAAATCACCCGGACGATGAGCAAACCATATATGTTCGTATAAACCTATATAGCGGTGAAGATTTTGCTACTGCTGATCACCAACACTACGGTGTGGTTGCAGCCGCAATCGTACAGCAGATTACCGTGACTGCTCGTGTCCAAGAACGTTTGGTATTTTGTGTAGGGACAGATACTACTGAAGCAACCGACGGCGATACGGATCAATGTACGGAAATTAGCGGCACTACTCAGGATCTTGGGGCGGTCGACTTTCTTGACGTGTGTGTGACATTGAGTAACCCCTGCGAGACAACCGGGCAGGGTGGAGCCAGCGGTTCATACGCCCTTGTCGCCACCAATGCTCAAGAAGGCGCAGGAGTAACCTACTATGCCGAACAGGATACCACCGGTGGCGCTTCTGATCACCTGGGCTCACTACGTATTCCTGGCGCAGATTGTGAAAACGAACCAACTGAATCATCGGTTGACCAGTGTTTCAATAGTGCTGGCTGGGATGACGGAATCCCCGGTTTTAACGCACCAGTTAATATAGTGGCTGGAACAGAATCATTCGGCATGACCGTGTCAGATATCAACCAGGGCGGCCTGACTTCTAACATGGTACGAGATGCTGACTATAGAGGTGATGGATCGACTGGCAATGCCACAGCTTGTACCGGTGCAGCAGACGAGCCATGCTGGGCATGGGATCCGACTGGCGACGTCGTACCGATAGCTAGCTCGAATGACGTACTTGATAACGAAGTTCTGTTGATTCAGTTTGCTGCGACTGCTTCACTGACCACCCCAACTGGTCAATATGCTGTCACCAGTACATACGTAGCAACACCGACGTTTTAGTCTAAGTTAACGGTTACGTTTTACATGGTTTTGTTCTAAACTATAACCAATGCAAAAAAACGTACGCAAAAAAATCTTGTCGATTGTTACGGTGCTAACACTTGTGTTGGCACCGTTACTAATTGTTCGACCTGCTCACGCAGCGTTATTGACTAGTCGCTCGGTACAGGTGTTAAACCCTCAAGGCGGAGCAACCACAAGTTATATTTTTGGTTTTGATATTAATTCCTCAAACTCAGTCGGTTCTATAAAGTTTGAATTTTGCAGTAATACGCCTTTATTTTCAACACCCTGTACACCGCCAACAGGGTTAGATGTGTCACTGGCTAGTCTTGATTTTGAAGCAGGAGAGACTGGCTTTAGTATGCACTCAGCAACTGACGACAACACCATTGTGATAAGCCGTACTTCAACTGTCACCACACCAGGGCCTAGCCAATACGTGTTTGATAACGTAACAAATCCAAGCGCTCCAAACGATTCAACTTATGTTCGGATTAGCCTACACTCAACTGATGATGGAAGCGGGCCGTTTGTTGACGATGGTGCGGTTGTTTTTAGCACTGTAACTTCTATAACTACCACTGCTTATGTCCCTCCTTTCTTGGTGTTCTGTGTTGGAGTAACAATTGCCCCGGACTGTAGCTCCAGTGCTGGATTTTTGGTTGATCTTGGTGAGTTTGACACATCAGCTGCAAAGACCGGAACATCGCAGTTCGCCGGCGCAACCAATGATCCTGACGGCTTCTCGGTCTCAGTACACGGTACGACCCTAACTTCAGGCAATAACGTTATACCCGCCCTTAATCCGTCAGCCGCAAGCTTACCCGGAACATCACAGTTTGGGATTAATCTACGCAGTAACACTAACCCATCCGTTGGCAGTAACCCTACAGGTAGCGGTACATCCGCACCAGTAAGTGGATACGGCACAGTTAATCAATTTAGGTTTCAGCCAGGTTCGGTTATATCTGAATCGAATATCCCGACTCACTTTACCGTAATGACAGTGTCATACATGGCGAACATTTCCCCGCAGCAGCCTCCCGGCGTTTATAGCGGGACGTTTACATATACCGCGGTTGCAGATTTTTAACCTGAAGAGAATTGCGCAGGGCACGCGTTCCTTGTACAATGATGTTTAGTTATAATGGAAACGGGAAATTAAGGAGGGATGATAAGTATGAAGGTATTTGGCAAGCTGCTGACGGTTATTTCAGTAGCATCACTTGGTTTTATTAGTTTGGCACCAGCAGTTCTTGCTCAACAGCAAGGCGGGAGTGGCCTGAGCGTATCGCCAACACGCACAGAGTTGCGTATTGAGCCAGGTTCAAGCAGTACGTTTACGATTAACGTACGTAACGTTACAACTAACAGTATTACTGCTAGGCCAGTGGTCAATGATTTTTACTCGGATGATGAGACCGGGCAACCACAAATTGTAGTTAACGAAGAGATTGATGTCCCAAGCATACGCCCGTTTATGCCGGAGCTAGACGAGATCACGCTCGCTGAAGGTGAAGATCAATCGGTTGAGATCGTAGTTTCCGTGCCTGAAGATACAGCTCCTGGCGGATACTACGGTGTCGTTCGATATTTAGCTGTTCCTGAAGGAGCCCCTAGCCAGGACGACGGGCAGGTGTCTTTAACTGCTAGTGTCTCATCAATCTTACTCGTGGAAGTACCTGGTGAAATTCGCGAACAAGTACAGCTGAGAAATATTGAATTTTATCGACAGGATATTGCTGGGACATTCTTTACATCACCTCCAGAGCAAGTTGGGTTGCACATTGTTAATCAAGGCAATGGTTTTGAAAAGCCATTTGGCAACGTGTCGGTATCAAATATGTTTGGTAATGAAGTACATAATTACGAGATAAATACCGGGAACCCTCGGAGCAATGTATTGCCGGAAAGTAGCCGTACCTTCAAGAATGATATTGAAGGAGTAAGTATGCCAGGACGTTACATAGCTACCGCTAGTGTTAGTTTTGGTAATGGCGGTGAAGTACTCATACTAAGCGATTCGTTTTGGTACTTGCCGGCGTGGTTCGTCATAGGCGTGTTAGTATTAATCATTCTGATCGGTACCGGCGTCTATTATGCACGCAAGCGCGTCACTACGGGGAGCTTTAAAACCAAGTCCAGTTCTAGTAAGAAATAAATATATTGCGGTAAACTAAAATAACCTCTTCTGTACGGCCGTATGCTAGTATAAGGAGAGGTTATTTAGCATAACAAGAAACATGACACGTCTAATACAAACAACACTAATTATTGCAATTTTGATGGTACCGTTCATGTTACCAACCATAGCGAAGGCGCAATCTTCCGAACAAAGTGGTTCTGTTGGTGTTGAAGGGCGCATCAGCTCGCCGCCACCTACGACTGGAGCAACGATCACATCTCCAAGTAACGGCCAAACCTTCAGCGAAGTCCCAATTACGGTGTCGGGGCTTTGTTCGGACGATTTGCTTATAAAGTTGTTTAAGAACAATGTTTTTGCTGGATCAGCTCAGTGTGACAACGGCAGCTACTCTATTGTGACCGACCTGTTTTCCGGCGACAACGAGCTAGTGGCACGGGTGTTTGACGAACTTGATCAAGCAGGGCCGGATTCAAACACAGTTTCCGTAGTATTTGATAATCCAGCTCCTGGAGGCATAGCCCGTCCGACACTGACTAGTAGTTTTGCCAAGAGGGGGGCTAACCCGGGGCAAACCTTGACGTGGCCTGTGTCGTTGAGCGGCGGACAGGGGCCGTATGCAATGAGTGTCGATTGGGGTGACGGTACACCGCCGGATCTGTTTACGATCGGGCTACCCGGCGAGTTTGACATTGAACATGTCTACGATAACCCTGGAGTGTATAACGTTGTGGTTAGGGCAACTGATAATAATGATACAGCTGCCTTCTTACAGTTGGTAGGAGTCGCTAACGGGCCTCTCAGCCAAACGGATGCTGATGCAGCAGGGGAAGGTCAGGCGACAGCCGCGGCACGAACTCGTATACTTTGGCAGCCGGCGGCCATATTGATACCGTTTATATTCTCAACTTTTTGGCTCGGCAAGAAATATCAACTACATTCAATTCGTAGCAAGATTGAGCGCGGCGAACGCCCTTTCTAGAGTTTTCTTTTCCAAACCTACACCGCAGTAGCGAACAATAAAAGTAGTTATGTAATATTCTAGCTATTTCCAAGACCAGGTCTTGGAAATAAGAATAATATGGTATAGCTATATTTTTGTACTAGCTATAGCTAAGCTAGAGTGATAGGAAGTGGCGAGATGTCTGATAAAATAGGCCAGATGAAGACCATGGCTTTTGCAGTTGGATGTGATGTGGGTGATGCGACGAGCAACGGAGTGAGGTGTACATGACGTACAGCGAACGAGTAGCGGACATACAGAGGTCGCAGCACGCCAAAAGAACTGTCAGTGTTGCGAGCTCTACACGCAAGCAGGACAGTGAGGCGCATAAGCCATGTGTGTATGTTGGAATGAGCGGCGGGGTGGATAGCTCCGTCACGGCAGCCTTGCTCAAAGAACATGGTTATAAGGTTGTAGGTGTGTTCATGAAAAATTGGAGCAAAGACCTGCCCGGTTTCCCGTGCCCCTGGAAAGAAGACTATCAAGACGCCAAGCGCGTAGCTGTACAGTTAGGCATCGACTTTAAAATGTATGATTTTGAGACCCAGTATCGCCAAAAGGTGGTAGATTATATGATTAATGAATACCAGGCTGGGCGCACTCCAAACCCGGACATCGTGTGCAATCAGGAAGTAAAGTTCAAGTTGTTTTTAGATGCGGCTTTAGGGGACGGCGCTGATTTGATAGCAACAGGACATTACGCAAAAGTTAGCAAAAGGCAAAAGGCAAAAGGCAAAAAGGGAACTGCAGAGTTACAAAAAGCCAAGGACGACAACAAGGATCAAACATATTTTTTGTATCGGGTGACGGAAGCAGCGCTAGAAAAAACACTGTTTCCTCTGGGTGATTACACCAAGCCGGAAGTGCGCAAACTCGCCAAGAAATTCGGGTTGGTTACAGCTGGTAAGAAGGAGAGCATGGGGATTTGTTTTGTCGGTAAGGTCGGCATTAAAGAGTTCTTGCAGCAGTACGTCAAAACCGAGCCTGGCGTAATCAAAGATCAGAACGGTGTCACGATTGGCGAACACGATGGCGCAATCTTCTACACCATCGGCCAGCGGCATGGCATGAATGTTGGCGGTGGCCTGCCTTTCTACGTTACCGGCAAAGATATGGATAAAAACGAGGTTTACGTCACGTCTGACATCGCTGACAAAAATCTATGGAGTAAAGCCATTAAACTTACAAGTACACACTGGATTAACGGAGCACCGGAGTCCGGTAGAACCTATCGGGTAAGGACGCGTCACCGCGCCCCGCTCGTAGAAGCCACGCTCATTTCTGCTGAACCAAATGCGCAGCTAGAACTAAAAGATGAAATCCGCGCCCTCACGCCAGGTCAATCCGCTGTCCTCTACGATGGAGACCGCGTCTTAGGCGGCGGCATCGTCATCTAGGGTGACCTCTGGTACAATACATACTAATGAATGCACAACAAATCCGTAAGGCTTACTTAGATTTCTTTAAGCAGCGTGATCACGAGGTGATTCCGCGGGCTTTGCTCGTACCGTACAATGACCCAACCACACTGTTTACCGGCTCGGGTATGCAGCCGCTTATTCCGTACTTGCTAGGTGAACCACATCAGGAAGGCAATAGGCTTGTAAACAGTCAGACCTGTCTGCGTGCTCAGGATATTGATGATATTGGTGATAACCGCCACACCACATTTTTTGAAATGCTTGGCAACTGGAGCTTGGGTGATTATTTTAAAAAAGATCAGATTAGGTGGTTTTTCGAGTTTCTGACAGATGTCGTCGGCCTCGACCCTAACAAAATTTACGTGACGTGTTTTATAGGTAGCAAAGAGCATAACATTCCGCGTGATGACGAAGCTGCCGGGATTTGGCAGGAGCTGTTTAAAGAAAAAGGTATTGACGCCAAGATTGTAGAAGTCGGCTCGCAAGAAGACGGCGACAAGCGAGGAATACACCCAGGTGAGCGGATTTTCTTTTACGACGACGGCGAAAACTGGTGGAGCCGTGCCGGTGGCCTAGACAAGACGCCGATTGGTGACCCATGTGGGCCAGACAGCGAAGTATTTTATGACTTTGGTGACCAAAACCATGCTGAAGGTTACGGAGAACCACACCCGGCCAGCGACTCCGGCCGATTTATGGAAATCGGCAACCAAGTATTTATGCAGTATCGTCGCACAGAAGCTGGTTTTGAGCCGCTCGCTAAACCAAATGTTGACTTTGGCGGTGGCCTAGAACGCATTGCCGCAGCTGCAATCGACAGCCCAGACGTGTTTTGGATTAGCCTGATTCATCCAATTGTCACAGAGCTAGAAAAGCTCAGCGGCAAAAAGTACGACAGCCACACCGAAAGTATGCGGGTTATTGCTGATCATTTGCGGGTCGCTACATTCCTGGCAGTTGACGGCGTAAAGCCAAGCAACAAAGAGCAGGGTTATGTCATGCGCCGGTTGGTTCGTCGAGCTATCCGTTACGCCTTTGATCTGGGTGTTGAGCAGAACTTTTTAGAGAACATCGTGCCTGTTATTACAGACATATATCACGATGATTTCCCAGAAGTTGCCGCCAAGCGCCAAGAAGTTATAGATACGCTAATTAAAGAAGAAAAAGCCTTCCGCCAAACGATTCGAAAAGGCTTAAAAGAGTTTCAAAACCTTTTCGGAGTTGAAAGTGGAAAGTCTAAAGTACAAAGTCACGGTGCAGCAATCTTTACTCTTTATGACACCTATGGATTCCCGGTTGAGCTAAGTGTTGAAGAAGCGTTTAAGCAAGATATCAAACTTGATGAAAATTGGCGTGAGCAGTTCGAGGCGAGGATGAAAGAGCAGCGGGAGCGGAGTCAAACGGCGGCCAAAGGGGCGTTTAAGGGTGGTCTGGGTGGACAGACCATGCAGCACAAGAAGTACCATACTGCAACACACTTGATGTATCAGGCCTTGCGCGACGTACTGGGCGACCACGTCATTCAGCGTGGTAGTAACATTACTGAAGAACGCCTGCGCTTTGATTTTAGCCACCCAGAAAAGGTTACTCGCGAGCAGCTTGATGAAGTTGAGGAAATCGTTAACCGAGAAATTGCGAAAGATTTACGTATTAGCTGGGCTGAATATCCGACGGAAGAAGCCACTGGACGCTTAGGCGCGCTCGGGCAGTTCGGTGATCGTTATGGTGATACGGTCAAGGTTTATTCCATGAAGAATCCAAAAGCGCCAGAGGATGAACGGCCGTTTAGTTTTGAAATTTGTGGCGGCCCGCACGTTGATCATACTCTGCAACTGTTTGAGGATGGTAAAAAGTTTAAAATCATCAAAGAGGAGGCCAGCTCCGCCGGCATCCGCCGCATCAAAGCCGTCCTGGTTTAGGGGAGAGTAGCCCGAAGCGCGGATTTATTCCGCGCCCGGCGCGATGAGAGGGGATACTCCCCTCTCATAAGGCGAAGCCGCAAAAAGAGGAAGCCAGCTCCGCCGCATCAAAGCCGTCCTAAAATAAGCTAATTTCAGGTCTTCAAAACACCTGTGGCGTGTTATAATTATTCCGATTATGCCTTGCAGTGAGCTTTCTGTGTCACTTAGTAATAAATTGATAGTAGCTAAAAAGGTCTTTGCGAGGTATATGATTAAAATCCAACTTACATTACTGTGTAATCAACAGAAGGTCTACTACTAGGTATGCTTGATAAAATGAAGAGCCTCAAGAGCTCTGTACTGGATAAGAGAAAAAAGAAGAACGACGGACAGTATATTGTCGGTCTTGATATTGGTACCGAAAATGTCAAAGCACTTGTTGCCGAACTAAAGGGTGACGAGCTAGAAGTGCTAGGAGTGGGTCGGGCGCATCAAGAATTGTCTGATATGCAAGCTGGAGCTATTGCTGATATCGCCGCAGTTGTTGGTAATTGTGATGCGGCACTTAATCAGGCCGAGCAACAGGCCGGGGTCAATGCACGGAGCGCGGTCATAGGTATTGCTGGTGAATTAGTTAAGGGCACGACTACAACCGTTAAGTGCACACGTAAAAATCCAACTCGGCCATTAGATATACCAGAAGTTGAACGAATTATATCGCTTGTTCAAGGTCGAGCCGAAGCGAAAGCCAAGCAACAACTTGCCTGGGAATTGGGCGGTAAAGAGGTCGAAATTAGGTTAGTAAATAGCGCGTTAGTCAGTATAGACATCGATGGGTATGCCGTTACAAATCCTGTGGGGTTCCAAGGAAAAGATGTGTTAGTTCAACTTTACACTGCTTTTGCGCCCATGATTCATATCGGGGCACTTGAACGAACCGCACAAGAGTTGGATCTGGATTTGTTGGCAGTTGCTGCTGAACCGTTTGGGGTTGCCAGATCAGTAATCGGTAACGATACAAATGCCAACATGAGTGCAATTCTGATGGATGTTGGTGGCGGTACAACTGATATTGCTGTTATTGATGAAGGTGGTGTGCAAGGCACCAAGATGTTTGGGATTGGTGGCCGGGCATATACTCGTGCCGTTGAACGTGATTTGGGGGTCAGTTTTGCGGAAGCCGAGGAGCTCAAGCTTGGGCTAAGTACCAATAAAACACCTCGCTCAAAAGCCCCAGCTGTTGAGGCAGCTCTAGATAAGACACTCGAGGTTTGGGCATCTGGTGTTGAGCTGGCGCTTGCTGAGTTTGATAAACTCGACCACCTACCAAATCAGATTCTATTGTGCGGTGGCGGTTCCAGTCTAGATCTACTTGTGCAGCGTCTGGAGCAACAAGATTGGCAAAAAGAATTACCATTTAGTAAAAAACCGGTTGTTAAACATATTGACCCTGATAAGGTTGTGGGTATGGTTGACAAAACTGGAGACGTGGCTGACCACACATTTATTACAGCTATGGGTCTACTTCGAGTCGGCGCTGACACGCTCTTGCAAGAAAACGATCAACCGGCTGGTTCCATTAGAGAACGTATAGATAGGATGCTAAGAGTATGATACGAACAAAGCTCAAAGTTCAAAGCTCAAAGTTCAAAGCAGCCAACCGCTGCGCTGGCTTGAATTTTGAATTTTGCTATTTGAGCTTTCAGGCTGGAGGGGTGTTGCTATGAGTTCTGCCCAAAAAGACATTGTCTACATAGATATAGACGACGAAATTACTAGTATCATTGAAAAAGTGCAGTCGTCTTCACATAAGATTGTTGCTCTAGTGTTACCAAAGCGTGCGGCTATGCTTCAGTCTATTGTTAACATGAAATTATTAAAGCGTGCCGGTGATACTGCCAAGAAAAAAATCGTTTTAATTACCTCGGAGGCAGGCTTGCTACCGTTGGCTGGAGCGGTTGGGCTGCATGCCGCTAAGACACTTCAGAGTCGTCCGGAAATACCGGTGGCTCCTTCGGTCAGTTCGGCGACAATTGACGCTGAAATTTCCGAAGAAGTATCAGCTGGAGATTTACCGGTTGATTCAACAAAGACGGTTGGTGAACTAGCCGGCGATGATGAGCCTATTGAAGTTGACACCCCAGAAGATACAGGGACTGACTCCAAGGAATCAACTACAAAGAGCAAGAAAAAGTCGGGTAAAAAACTGAAGATACCAAACTTTAATAAGTTTCGAACGCGACTGATTATCGGACTGGTGCTTATTATCTTGCTGGTTGCTGGCTGGTATGTGGCAGCGTTTGTTTTGCCGCGAGCTACTATCACCATTGAAACCCGAACCACGACTGTCAGTAGCGACGTTGATTTTGTGGTGCGCCCAGGACTTGAAGACATTGATGAAGAATTATCAATCGTACCCGGGGTGAGCGAAGAATTGCGCCAAACCGATACCGAAAAAACCGATGCAACCGGTGAAAAAAACATTGGCGATAAAGCTACCGGTACAGTCGTTATATATAATTGTAGCTTGTTGGATCTTATTGCTACCAGGACGCGCACGGTTCCAGCTGGTACGGGCGTGAGTTCTGGCGATTTAACATTCATCCTGACAGAAGATGTCGAGGTGGAGCCCAGCAACCACAGTAGTTTGAGTGGTGATGACTGCAATAAAAATCGTCCAAGCGATGAAGTAGATGTCGTTGCTCAAAATCCAGGAACCGACTACAACGTCGATGAACGTGAGTACTCAGTCTCAGATTATCCGGCAATGGTTGCAGAGGGGTCAGAAATGACCGGTGGTACAGATAAAATAGTGAGTGTGGTTAGGCAAAAGGATGTTAACGATGCTCGCGATCGGCTTATAGAGCGCAACAAAGAGGTTGCTACGCAAGAGCTTAAAGATGAGCTGAGTGCAGCCGGTTACATACCGTTGGAGGGTACCTTCCAATCAGGAGATCCAGACGTTGGTAGCAGCCCAAATGTAGGAGCTGAGGCAGACCAAGCAACTATTACTGCGACAATCGTATACACCATGCTAGGAGTTAATCGCGAGGGACTACACACTCTAATTGCAAACGATGTTGCCGAAGATATTGATACCGAGCGTCAGACTATTTTGGATGACGGCCTTGATGATGCAACCTTTCGGGTCACAGCAACCGAGCCGAGCGGTGACGCTCGTGTGAATGTACGTACGTTCGTGACTGCCGGACCAGAGCTCGATGAAGCATCAATCAAAGCGGAGATAAAAGGTACATCACGATCCGATACAGAGCGCATAATCAAGGATCGTCCAGGCATCCGAGACACAATCATTGATTACAATCCGTTCTGGGTATTTTCGACACCTCGCAACGAAGACAAGATTGATCTGATAATACAAAGTGTTGATGAGCCGGTAGATGAAGAAGAGATAGAAGAGGAAGATGCAGCAACCGACGAGCCGTGATACGATATTGGCGCTTGATGTTGGATCGGTACGTATAGGCGTTGCACGAGCTAACATTGTTGCCCGGCTCCCTGAGCCGCTAACGACATTGATAATGTCGGACAAGATACATGCAGCCATAGCAGAGCTTATTGACGAGCATAAAGCAGGCTTGCTGGTTGTTGGCCTGCCGAGAAGCTTAGCGAGCACCGAGACACAACAGACTAAATCTGTCAGGCAATTTGCAGAGGATTTAAAAAACCATATCCATATACCTATTTTTTTTCAGGAAGAAGCACTCACTTCCCAAAAAGCTCAAGAACACTTGCAGTCAAAAAAGTACAGAGGCAAACCGCCGACCATCGATGAACTCGCAGCAACCTATATACTTGAAGATTATTTAGCAGAACATATGACAAAGGAAAATAGCTAATAATGAATAATTACACATCAAATGGTTCTCAACGTAACTGGCCAAAAGTGGTGCTGATTGTTTTAGTTGTTTTTATATTTATCGTGGTGGGCGCTGGCGCGTGGGCGCACAATACCTACATGGAAAACTTAAAGCCGGTTAGTAATTCAGAAACCAGCCAGTCAATAACCATAGAACTGGGTGCAACTCCAACTGAAATCGCCAATTTACTACAGAACGAAGGGCTTATAAAAAGTACTTGGGCATTTGAGTGGTACGTGCGCAATACTGGATTACGCGACAAGATACAAGCCGGAACATATTCGCTTAAACCAAGTCTGAGCACGCAAGAGATTGTCGATACGCTAACACACGGCCGCGTCGAAACCGATCTTGTGACAATACTGCCCGGAAAGCGCCTTGATGAAGTTAAGGATGCACTTATTAACCATGGTTTTGAGCCTCAGGCAGTCGAACGAGCTCTGGAGGCAGATAATTATGCGAACCATCCTGCTTTAGCGGACAAGCCAGATAGTGCCAGCCTGGAAGGCTACTTATATCCTGAATCGTTTCACAAGACTGCTGAGACCACTCCAGAACAAATCATCGAAGCTTCTTTGGATGAAATGCATAAGCGTTTAACGGATGAGATTCGCAGCGGTATTACTAATCAAGGCCTCTCGGTGCACCAGGGCATCATTTTAGCATCTATCATAGAGCAGGAGGTTAGCGATCACAATCCAGAAGATCGGCCAAAAGTCGCCCAGGTTTTCTTGCGTCGGCTGGATGAAGGTATGGCACTTGAATCTAACGCGACGACGGACTACGGCGCAATACTTGACAATAAACCGCCAACTTCAAGTTATAGCTCTTTGTATAATACCTATCAAAATCCTGGACTACCACCAGGGCCAATAAGCAATGTAACTCTGTCTTCACTCGAGGCGGTTGTTCGCCCTGCCGATACAAATTATCTTTTCTTTGTGAGTGGAGATGACTGCCTAGAAGCAGGTGGTACCTGTACCAATTACTTCTCTCATACTAATGAGGAGCATCAACGTAATGTGCAACTCTATTGCCGTGAAAGATGTCAGCAATAAGTAATATAACAGGGGTGAAAAGACGCGATATAACTTGAACTAGGGTTAGTATTATGCTATTATCGCCCGGTAACAGCGTTAAGCTTAACCGTCACGGTGAAACACTTAGCTCTGTTGCTATTAAACTGCGAACTACCTATAAGGCAAAACAGGTCGACTCTTTTGCCTATAATTGTAAATAAGAACCAGTTTAGAAAGACGGTTTGGCGTAATGACAAACCGGGAGAACTATCATTCGTACAAGTATTTCAGCACTAAGCCAACGGCTCAGTTCTAGAAAATCAATTAGCTCAACACTGAGACGGTTGATCAAAAAACGTATCGGACGGTCGCGTAAGCGTATCGCTCGGTATAGTTTAGTTGGTGCAAATATAGTGTTGCTTATAGCCGTAATTGGTTTTATAACCTACGAGCCTGCATCAAGTTCGCTAGCAGGGCAGACTGTCGTTCGAGTATCAGAGGAAGCCACGGAGCGAGCTAATCCGCTCGACCAGTTATCATCAGCCGATATTGCGGTAAACGTGGCTATGATGGCTGATCTTGAAGAATCGGTTGCGGTGGTTAACCAGGCAGACAGCGTTAGTGCCAATATGGCGGTTACGTCGTCTGACGAATCTATTGCTACAAAACCGCAACTTGTTACTACTGATCTTAAATCAAAAAGCGATATAGTTGTTCATACCGTTAAGCGCGACGAGACAGTTTCAAGTGTTGCTCGGAAATATGGTGTCACATCAGATTCTATACGTTGGTCAAACGGTATAGTGGGAGACGCCCTACAGGTCAACCAAGATCTTTACGTGCCTCCAGTCAATGGTATTGTCTATGAAGTGCGTTCCGGTGACACGGTAGACAGTATCGCGGAGCGGTACAACGCGAACAAAGCTCAACTAATTGCCGATAACGATGCCGAACTAAAAGGGCTGAAAGTCGGTGAGAATATATTGATTCGCGGTGGGCGAAAACCAGCTCCGACGCCGACATACAGTAACTACACTTTTTATCGTGCTTCTTATGGCGGAAATGGCTACATCTACGGTTGGTGCACGTGGCATGCGGCCAATCGGCGTATGCAAACAGGTAACCCGTTGCCAACCAATCTTGGTAATGCGGCAACGTGGTTTGTGCTTGCTCAACGAGCCGGTTTACCGGTTGGGGATACACCTCGAGCCGGGGCGGTCATTTGGCACAGAAATACCGCGATTGCCGGTGGGCTTGGACACGTTGGCTATGTAGAAAAAGTGAACCCCGATGGTTCAATTCTTGTATCTGATATGAATTTCCCGATTTGGGGTGGAGTTACTTATCGTACGATTTCACCTGCCGATTTTGGTAGTTACGGGTTCGTTTACTAGAAACCTGTAACGAACAAACAGCAATAGGCTGGTCATGGTCAGTATTATGGTTTTGTATTCTTTGCTAGTTTCTGGTTTCTATTTCCTATATCCTAGTAATGATGTTTGTTGATAAGGCACAGGTTACTTTCAAGGCTGGAGATGGCGGTAGTGGCGTCGTCAGTTTTCGCCACGAAAAATTTGTCGATAAAGGCGGTCCAGATGGTGGCGACGGCGGCGACGGCGGCGACGTTGTGCTCCAGGCAAGTAATAACGAGAACACGTTGGCCGAATTTCGTTACCAGCGCTTATTAAAAGCTACTCCCGGTCAATCAGGCGGAAAGCGAAAAAAACATGGTAAAAGTGGCCAGGATTTAGTCGTACCAGTGCCAGTTGGCACAGTCGTTACTAACCAAGATGGAGTAGTCCTTGCTGATTTAGTACAAGACGGTCAACAAGAACTCATAGCTGCGGGCGGCAAAGGTGGTTTCGGTAATGCCCACTTTACGTCCAGTAAGCGACAGACTCCCCGTGTAGCCGAAAAAGGCGAACCGGGTGAAGAACTTCAGGTTTCTCTTGAATTAAAAATGATTGCCGATGTTGGTTTAGTAGGCCTGCCTAATGCCGGAAAGTCCACCTTATTAGCTAGTATTAGTAACGCTCATCCCGATATAGCCAATTATCCATTCACAACCTTACGACCAAATCTCGGAGTGGTTGATATTGATAAAAAATCTAGCTTGTTGTTTGCAGATATTCCTGGACTAATAGAAGGCGCCAGCGAGGGTAAAGGTCTTGGCGACGAGTTTTTACGCCATGTTGAGCGGACTCTAGTCTTGGTACATATGATTGACATTTATCAGGAAGATCTAATTACAACTTATAAAACGGTACGTTCTGAACTTGAGGCTTATAAGCTAGATATTGCCAGTAAGCCACAGATTGTAGTGCTTAATAAAATCGACGGTTTAGACGATGACATGATTACCGATCGAAGTGATGAACTACGGGTGGCTCTACCAAAAAACACCCAGATTTTTGCAATATCCGCGCAAAGTAAAAAAGGAGTCAATGATCTGCTCTATGCCGTACAAAAGGTCGTCATTGCCCAGCGTAAAAAGATTGCCGCTCAACATGAACAAGAAGAACCGGAAGCGGGCGTGCCGGTATTGAGGTTGGCCGATACAGCCGAGAGCTGGTTAGTGCAGCCAACTGAGGAGGGCGGATTCATGGTAACCGGACGTAAAATCGAACGATTTGCTGCTAAAACCGATTTTGGTAACTATCACGCGGTTCAACGCCTACGCGATATTATGAAAAAGATGGGTATAGCTCACGAATTAGAGCGCCAAGGTGCTCAACCAGAAGACAATATTTGGTTTGGCAAATACGGTAAAATAAAGCTGTAAGTATGCAGTCACTGAAAAGTGCTAGACTAGTAGCTGTATGGCTGCTAGTTTTTTCTTTTACGACCTTGAAACATCGGGAACCAATCCAAGGCATGATCGTGTTATGCAGTTTGCCGGGATCCGCACCGACATGCAATTAAAACCCATAGGTGAACCTCATGATTATCTAATCAAATTAACCGAAGACACTGTTCCTGACCCGCGTGCGATTATGGTCACCGGTATTACGCCACAAAAAACAATCGCTGAGGGTATGTCTGAGCCAGAGTTTTTAAAAATTTTTCATGAACAAATAGCTATACCAAACACAACGTTTGTCGGGTTTAATACGGTTCGTTTTGACGACGAATTTATGCGATATATGCAATATCGGAACTTCTACGATCCTTACGAATGGCAGTGGTCTGACGGTAAGAGCCGCTGGGATTTGCTTGATCTTGTGCGAATGACGAGAGCGTTACGTCCAGATGGTATAAAATGGCCAATGGATAGTGATGGCAAGCCAAGCAACCGGCTAGAACTACTTAGCTCGGCCAATAAGCTTGAGCATGCAAATGCGCATGACGCGCTAAGTGATGTGCGGGCTACCATTGCACTGGCTCGATTAATACGCAATAAACAGCCCAAATTGTTTGATTTTTTGCTGCAGATGCGCAATAAGCAAAAAGTTGCCGAGCTTGTAGAAGGCGGCTCCCCGTTTATATATACTTCCGGTAGATATGATAATGCATGGGAGAAAACCACAGCTGTTGGTATGGTGGCCAAACATCCAAAACAGCAGGCTGCACTGGTGTTTGATTTGCGTCATGACCCAGATGAGTACAAAGCACTCAAACCGGCTGAACTGGCAGATAAGTGGCGATATAAATCCGCCGACCAGGACACGGGTGAAATACCTGAGCGGCTTCCCGTAAAAATGCTGAAATATAATCGCTGTCCGGCAATAGCGCCACTCGCCGTCCTGGATCAAGCGAGTCAAAAGCGGCTGGGTCTTTCTCTAACAGCTATCCAAAAAAATTATCAAAAACTTCAAAAAGCTAATCTTGGCCAGAACATTATTGCTGCCTTAGAAATATTAGAAAAGGAACAACAAGCTACTCTTTTGCAAGACGAGCAACTAGTCGATGCTCAGCTATATGATGGGTTTATTCCTGACGAAGATAAGCCGAAAATGAGCGTCGTGAGAGCCTCCGATGCCGAGGAACTAGAGAGCCTAGACATTGTTTTTAACGATCAGCGTCTACGAGCTCTATTGCCGCTTTACAAGGCTCGACATTTCCCGCAAACCCTAAGTGACGAAGAGCGCGTACAGTGGGAACGATTCAAGACGCAAAAACTGCTTGGCGGTAAAGAAGCTAGTCGACTGGCGCGTTACTTCGAGCGCTTATCAGAACTAGCCAAAGCACCGCACCTTACACCTGAAAAACAATACATTCTCGAAGAGCTCCAGCTATACGGCCAATCTATTATGCCGTCTGAGTCTTCTTAGCACCCTTATTTCTATTGGTTGATTTTTTAGTGTCTTGTTTTGAATGAGATTTACTCGTGTCGATTTTTACAAGCGTAATAACCAGCAAAAACAACATAATTGCTGTTATTTGCAAAAAGGTAATATAAAACTGAGTGCCAGGGACTTGCCCCAAAACAATAAATTCCAACATAAAAACCACCAGTTAATTGATTATAAATATACAGAAAATCGCACAAAAGTCAATAATATATCACAATATTTTAGTGAACCCTAGATAATCTTGTTAATAATAGGAAAGTTTTGAAAATTATTGTATCTTGTTACGTATAGTGTGGGCTGTAATAATATAAAAAACCGGGAGACAATAATGGCTAGTGTCGAACGTCAGGGCATAGGGGCAATCTTAACAATTAACGGTAATACACGTGCCATGAAAGGTTTTTTGGACGACATACCTCGTCAGTTTGGAGACGTTGTTGCATATAATCAAGTCCATGTGACCATGCTTGACTACCAGGAGACTGCTATTGATGTTGTGACAGAGCGCGATCTCATAGCACTTGATAATGCAAACAAACACACAGTAGATTATCTAGGGAGCCTACCCTTAAGCCAGATGGTGCTCAGGCCTTCAAGAGAAGTGCGGGGTTTGGCAGAGTTTGGACGATTCTTAGGAGTTACAGTTGAGAAAACTCCAGAAGTTGAACATATCAGATCGAAACTACTGGATATTGTAATGGATACGATGCGCGTCGATGTACTAAGTAGTGATGAGAATGACAGTGATTTTGTGCCCCATATGTCGACGGTAATGAGGCCAAAAAGCAAAAACAAGCAAGTTAAACCAAAGTCGTTTATGCCATCAGTGTCCGGGAACTTACACGTAGATGGGTTTGATACTGGAAGAAGGCTATTCCAGAACGACAAAGGTTTCAAAGCAAGGTCTAAACAGAAATATTCAAACCAACCAACTAGAGTGCGTAACCGTGGAGGCAAAGGTTTGCGTGCTGTTAGTTGAGCTGCGTATACCTCGACTTTACTCTGTTTTTTCGGTATAATCGACTGGTTTTATGAGTGATGTGATAAGAGTTCAGGGAGCGCGAGAACATCCCGATAGCAATCCGCAAAAAGCGGATGCTACGGGACAAGCAACCTCGCATGAGATGATTCGTGTGCAAGGTGCGCGTGAGCACAACTTGAAAAACATCAGCGTGGAGCTCCCCCGCAATAAGCTGGTGGTTATTACAGGCCTATCCGGATCCGGTAAATCTAGCCTTGCTTTTGACACGATTTACGCCGAAGGCCAGCGCCGCTACGTTGAATCGTTGAGTAGCTATGCGCGCCAGTTTTTGGGGCTCATGGAGAAACCGGATGTCGACCAGATCGACGGGTTAAGCCCGGCAATCAGCATTGATCAAAAATCAACCAGCCGCAATCCGCGCAGTACTGTTGCCACAGTCACTGAAATATATGATTATCTTCGTTTGCTGTTTGCTCGTATCGGTACGCCACATTGTCCAGTCTGCCAAAAACCGGTAGAGCGTCAGACCACTCAGGCGATTGTCGATCAAGTTGTCGGTCAAACCGAAGGTGCCCGGTTGATGATTCTTGCGCCAGTCGTCGCAGACAAAAAAGGTGCATTTGAGCATATACCCGAGCAATACATGCGGGCTGGTTTTGCCCGGGCTAGGGTCGATGGGGTTGTTTACGCACTAGACGAGTTCCCAGAGCTTGATAAAAAGTACAAGCACACCATAGAAGTAGTCGTAGATCGGGTCGTGAATGACCAAGATAGTCGCGGGCGCTTGGTGCAGTCTATAGAGCAGGCTCTTGATATTACTGACGGTAAACTCAAGGTCGTCAACGCTGATAGTGAAGAAGAGCTGGAATACTCGTTGCTTTATGCATGCTTAGATCATCCGGAAGTCGCGATTCCGGAGCTAGAGCCAAGAACCTTCAGCTTTAATAGTCCGCAAGGTGCCTGTCCGGTCTGCACTGGTCTTGGCTCACGCCTTGAAGTGGATCCTGATTTAGTTATCCCTAATGGCCGGTTGACTATTGCAGAGGGCGCAATCCGCCCGTTTAACCGGGTAAACGCCGACGCTTGGTATATGAAGAAAATGCAGGCAGTAGCCGAGCGTTATGGTTTCAGTTTGCATGTGCCAACCAGTGAGCTTAAACAGACAGACCTAGACAAGCTGCTGTATGGCAGTGGGTCTGAAACCTATAAGGTTAAGCTCAGTATGGGTCGGTCGTTTGATACTACTTACGAGGGAGTTATTCCAAACTTAGAACGTCGCCATAAAGAGACCGATAGCGATTTTATGCGTCGTGATATTGAGCGCTTTATGCGCGAAAAATCATGCCACGAGTGTAAGGGGCGCCGACTACGTCCGGCAGTTCTGGCTATCACAGTCGCCGGTTATTCAATCATGGACGTTTGCGAGCTATCTATAGACGATGCAACCAGCTTTTTTGATAATCTCAAACTGTCTGATAAAGAGCGCAAAATTGCCCACCAGATATTAAAAGAAATTAAAGCTCGGCTTACTTTTATGCAAGACGTAGGACTAAACTACCTTAACTTATTGCGGAGTGCGGCAACGCTATCTGGCGGCGAGGCGCAACGCATTAGGCTGGCGACACAGATTGGTTCTGGTTTGCAAGGTGTGCTGTATGTTTTGGACGAGCCATCTATTGGCCTGCATCAGCGTGACAATGCCAGGCTTTTGCGCACACTTCAGCATCTGCGCGATCTCGGCAACACTGTAATAGTTGTTGAGCACGACGAGGAGACTATTCGCACAGCTGATTATTTGCTTGATATCGGTCCGGGTGCTGGGCTGAGTGGCGGAGAAATTGTTGCCGAAGGAAAACCGGAAACGGTAGCCAAGAATAAACGGAGCATCACTGGTCAGTACCTACGTGGTGACTTACAAATTCCAGTGCCAAAAAAGCGTCGCAGTGGGAACGGGAAGTCGCTGACAATCCATGGTGCCAGGGAGCACAACCTAAAAAATCTGACAGTCGACATTCCGCTTGGAAAACTAATTGTAGTAAGCGGTGTATCCGGCTCTGGTAAGTCAACGCTCATCAACGATATTTTAGCTAAAGAACTTTCGGCTAGATTGATGCGTGCCAATAGCGTACCTGGAAAACATGATGATATTGAGGGGATAAAGCAGCTGGACAAAGCAATCATCATAGATCAGTCACCTATTGGACGAACACCGCGTTCTAATCCGGCTACTTATACCGGATTGTTTACCCCGATTCGTGAGTTATTTGCTAGTGTCCCGGAATCTAAGATACGCGGTTATGGGCCAGGGCGATTTAGTTTTAACGTACGCGGTGGTCGCTGCGAAAACTGCGCCGGTGATGGCATTATCAAGATCGAGATGCATTTCTTGCCCGATGTGTATGTATCGTGCGAAGTATGTAATGGTAAACGCTATAACCGTGAAGCTCTGGAAATCCACTACAAAGGTAAAACCATTAGCGATGTACTGGAGATGACTTGTGAGCAGGCACTGGAGTTTTTCCAAAATATTCCATCAATTTCTCGTAAACTGAACACTATGGTAGAAGTTGGGCTGGGTTACATTACGCTAGGCCAGCCAGCGACCACATTATCTGGCGGCGAGGCGCAACGCGTCAAACTGGCGACTGAGCTGTCGCGGCGTCCTACCGGGCGCACGCTGTACATACTGGATGAGCCAACGACTGGACTTCATATGGATGACGTGGACAAGTTGCTCGGTGTTTTACATGCCCTGGTTGATACCGGTAACAGTATGATTGTAATCGAGCATAATTTAGATGTGGTTAAGAACGCCGATCATGTAATAGATATGGGGCCGGAGGGCGGCGAGGCTGGTGGTGAAATAATAGCTGTTGGCACCCCTGAACAAGTAGCAAAAACCAAAGGCTCGTACACTGGCAAATATCTTGCAGATATGTTATAATAAACATATTATGGATATTGAATTGAGCCATGTATCTTTCGAGAGCGACAGAGAGGCCTTCGTATCGCTTCTTGCTGAGACATCACCAGATGCGCCGGAGACTCAGAAGCTTGAGATTCTGACTGGTTACGTCATAGCTTGCAAGCAAGCACTGCCTTACGGAGCGAGCTCTGAGGAGTTGATGACTTCAATCGAAGAGGGTTTAGTTGCGCATGGTTACGAAATTACTGACGCGCACCATGTTGCTACAGAGTGTGCTGATCCGAGTGTGTTCAAAAACATTACGAGGCAGATAGCATTGAAATCTAGCGAACGGGCAATCCGTTCCAAAACTGGCCATTACGTGCCCTACAGTGCGCTTGCTGAGTTGGCTTTACGTAAACACCGCTTTTCTATTGACGAACATTTGTGAGAAAAACGTACGGCGCCTCTGGTAACACGCAAACAGTCTTGCTATAATAGATTGTACAAAAGCCTGAGGAGGAAATGTGTCTGACGATATTGCAATTACGCTAAAAGAACGAGAAGTTATCCGTAAAGGTTTGACTGGGTTGCGTACCCAGGGTCAAGTACCTGCGGTTATTCATAACCACGGTAAGGAGTCCATGCATGTTATGGGTGATGCCGTAGCACTTGAAAAAGCCTATCAAAAAGCCGGTCGGCACCATCCGGTTTCTCTTAAGATTGGTTCAAAACAGCGTTTAGCGCTTATAAAGGACGTTGATTTTGACCCTACCAAACACAAGATGCGCCACATTGTGTTCCAGGCAATCCGCCAGAACGAAACCACCACCGCGGAAATCCCAGTCGTGCTTGTCGGCGAAGAAATCCCGGCCGAGAAGAAAAATCTGCTTATCCTGACACAGTACGACACGGTTGATGTTGAGGCATTGCCTAAAGATTTACCAGACGAACTAACAGCCGATGCGACAGTTCTGGCAGATGTGGGCGATCGAGTACACGTATCTGATATTAAGGCACCGCAAGGCGTTACAATCCTAACCGATCCAGATTTGACGTTAGCAGTCGTTGAAATGCCACGAGACCAGGTTGCCGAAGCTGATGCCGCTGCCGAGAGTCTTGCCGAAGATCAGGGCGTGCCTGACGAAGAACCAGCAGAAGAACCTGATGATACAGAAAAAGACGAAGAGCCATCCGACGAATCTGAAGTCTCTAAAGAAGCATAAAACTATAGAACCACTATGCAGAAAGTCATACTGTACTACAAATTTGTGCCGGTGACGGATCCGGAAATGACCATGCGCTGGCAGCGCGAACTTTGCACGCGTCTTAACTTAAAAGGACGCATAATTATCAGCCCGCATGGCATTAACGGCACTCTTGGTGGTAATTTGGATGATCTAAAAACGTATAAAAAAGAGATGAACAAATCGGTCATTTTCAAAGGTATTGAGTATAAGTGGAGTGAAGGTACTGGCGAAGAATTCCCCAGGCTGCGAGTTAAAGTTAAACCTGAATTGGTAGCGTTTGATGCTTCAGGCGAAGTCCAGGTTGATGAAAATGGAGTTATTGGGGGAGGCAAACACCTCAAACCAAAACAATTACACAAGCTGCTCGCGGAACGCGGCGATGATGTGGTGTTTTTTGACGGACGTAACGCGTTTGAGGCGCAAGTCGGTCGTTTTAAAAATGCGGTTGTTCCGGACACTAAGACTAGCCGAGATTTTCTAAAAGAGATTGACAGCGATAAATACGAAGATATAAAAGACAAGCCAGTCGTGACTTACTGTACCGGCGGTGTTCGTTGTGAGGTATTAAGCAGCCTAATGAAAAAGCGAGGCTTTAAAGAGGTCTATCAGATGGATGGCGGCATTGTGAAGTACGGTGAAACGTACAAGGACGACGGGCTATGGGAAGGAGCACTGTATATTTTTGATGATCGCATGACGCATCGTTTTTCTAAAAAATCTGTAGATATAGGCCAGTGTGTTCATTGCCAGGGCAAAACGAGTAATTTCGAAAACTGCGACGACGTTTCCTGTAATCGCTTGGTTCTTGTCTGTAAAGCGTGCGCTAACCAAGATTTATGCGACACATGCACCAAAAAATCAGTAGAAGTACAATAAATTGACAAACTTGCAAAAATAGTGTACCATGATACTATGGATGCTTTTGGGCTTCCGGCGATTTAACAGAGGTGTGCATAGTTCGGAGGACACGTGTCTTCCATTATGTCGCAGGCCTATCAGGCAAGCGACAACCTTGGTCTCGTAGGGGGACAAAAGTTCGGGCGGAGACCGTTCTTTTAGCCTACAAACCAAGGAGTAAGAATGCGTATTATGGTTGAAAAGACCCTAGGATTTGTCGTCGTCTTGGCAGTATTTGTCGGTGGAGCGGCCGCTTGTGGCTACTACATTTGGCAGGATGCCGAACGTCAACGTGGCGCCCTCGCTTTGGCAATTGGCCTGACTTTGATTATCTGCGGATGGTTTTGGGTCACCAAAGATCGGAGCTTGAGGACGCTGAGCAGCGACGACTGACATGAACCAGGCGGGGGCTGGATTTCTGACGTACAATTCGTCAAACCAGCCCCCGCCTCGGCGGCTCTATTACCTTCAATCAAATTACACGTGTTCTCTATTTTCTTTCCGAAGTGTGCATAAAATGTTTATAGCCAAAACGGGTACAATTGGTCACAACTAAACCTTATAACCTATACTGTAAAAGTATGAGACGTCTAATGCGACATAAGAATACACCAAATTTTGTGCCGGATTTTATGGCGCCATCAGTTTTTGAGGTAGATTTTAAACTGCTCAAAGATCGTGGCATAAAATTTATAGCATTTGACGCGGACAGCACATTGGTTCATTTTAGGGGTACAGAATTATCAGAAGAAACCAAACGTCATATTAAACAGCAGCGGCACTTGTTCGATGGTTGGTGCGTTGCCAGCAACCGTTTAAGTAATGACCTAGGTGCATTGGCAGAAAGTATTGACGCGGGTGTTGTCCGAGCAAATTTATACCACCGCAAGCCCAAAAAAGCCTATTTCAAGCGCATCATAGAGCATTTTCAGGCTGAACCACAAGAAATCGCTATTATTGGCGATAAACTAATCGCTGATGTGCTGGGTGGCAACCGGAGTGGTTTTACGACAGTTTGGGTGGAAAATATTGGCCCGGATAGCCCCTGGGATTGGGTGCTGCGCGTTCGTGCATGGGAAAAACGCTTAATGAAACGACATGTTGGCCTGAAAGGTAATAAATGACAAAAATGTTGGATAATAAATTAGCTAAGATACCTAAAAGCCCAGGTGTTTATTTTTATAAAGATAAGAGTGGCGACATTATCTATATTGGCAAAGCCGCTGTTTTGCGTAATCGGGTAAGGCAATACTTTCAAAAAAGTCGTGCGCGTGACCCTAAAACAGAAGCGCTGATTGCCGAAATAGCCGACGTTGAATGGACGGAAGTTGAGACCGAGCTGGACGCTTTATTTTTAGAAGCTGAGCTTATTCGTCGCTATATGCCGCGTTATAACATTTTGCTGCGTGATGATAAGAGCTTGACGTATGTGAGGATTGACTACGATGCCAAACATCCAACCGTTACATTGACTCGGCGGCCGCTGGACGATGGTGCGCGTTATATGGGGCCGTATTTTAGTGCTTTGGCGGTGCGGCGGGCGTTGAAGTATTTACGCAGAATTTTTCCGTATTCTACGCACGCGAATTCCATACCAAAGCGCAACTGTCTTCAGGTGCATCTTGGCCTTTGTCCGGGTCTGGAAAGCGGCCAGACATCGCTCCAAGATTATCGGTTGAATCTCAGGCGTCTCATGCAGTATTTAAAAGGTGAGCGGGTTAAACTGATGCGGGATATTGAACGGGAGATGAAGGCAGCCGCTAAAGTCCGAAATTTTGAGCAAGCTGCTAAGTTACGTAATCAATATACGGCTTTGAAGGGTTTGTCGCGGCAAATCGTGTTTTCTGATCGGGAAGGCTTGGACATAAGTAAAGACCTTGCCTTGAGTGGTTTGGCAGAGTTGCTGGGATTAGCGGCCATTCCGCGCCGCATAGAGGGTTATGACATATCTCATTTGCAAGGAACCGATAATGTGGCCAGCATGGTGGTGTTCGTGAGCGGTGTGCCTGATAAAGCAGCGTACCGCAAGTTTAAACTGCGAGTTCCTGGTAATGATGATTATGCACACATTAACGAGGCACTTATTAGGCGATTGCGCGAAAATAACCGCAAAAAATGGGGCGTGCCGGATATGTGCCTGATTGATGGCGGTAGAGGACAGTTAACAGCAGCAATAGAAGCGCGCGATAAGGCCGGATTGGATATCCCGATGATTGGCTTGGCTAAACGTGACGAAGAGCTGGTGGTTCATAAAACAAAATCCAACGTAAGGCTAAATACCGAAGCCTTGCAATCCATGGCTGGGCATCGGTTTGATACTGAGGCTTTTACGATAGTTTCCTTGCCGCACAGTTCACACATCGTCAAATTACTGCAACGCATTCGTGATGAATCACACCGGTTTGCTGTGAGCTATCACTCGGTGCTCAAAACCAAGCGACAAACCGCCAGCTTACTTGATGATATCCCCGGCGTCGGACCATCGACTCGTAAGAAACTGCTCAAAGCATTTGGCAGCATGAAAGGGGTGTTGCAAGCGGATCAGGCAGCACTCGAAAAGGTAGTCGGTGCTAAAAAAGCCGCTACACTTCATAAATACTTACGGGCGCATAGAAAATCGTCACCCGGTGATATCTAGTGTTATACTATCGGACTGCAGCATGAAATCTTATTTTACGAGTGATTTTTTTATTGGTAACCGCAAACGTTTGCGGCAACTTTTTAGTGGTACGGCACCGATTGTTATGAGTGCAGCCGGAAGGTTGCAACGGAGCCGTGACAGCGCCTTTCCGTTTAGGCAAGACAGTAATTTTTGGTATTTGACTGGTATCGATGAAGCCGATGTTCTGCTGGTGCTCGATAAAGACAAAGAATACCTCATTTTGCCGGAACTTAGCGAAGTACAACAGATATTTGATGGCGTGCACGATGAAGCTGCCCTTCGTGAAAAATCTGGAATCTCGGAAATACTGACTGCAAAAGAGGGTTGGAAACGGCTAGGCTTGCGTGTTAAGCGTGTGCGGCACGTTGCCACCCTGTCACCACCGCCAAGCTATCAGGATCAAATTGGGCTGTATACTAATCCAGCGCGATCTCAGCTCGTATCTCGTCTAAAGCAGCAAAACCAAAACCTGGAACTTCTGGATCTTACTAAGCATTTAGTTAAAATGAGGCAGATTAAACAGCCACCAGAATTGGAATCGATACGTGCTGCGGTTGATCTAACAACTAGAGCTTTTAAAGAAAGTTCTAAATATCGTTCTTCCTGGAAGCGTGAATACGAAGCCGAAGCATTTTTTACCGGTTATTTTAGGAGCCACGGGGCAACTCATGCCTACGAGCCAATAGTTGCATCTGGAATAAACGCTTGCGTACTGCACTACAACATCAATACTGCCAATATTGGCACGGAAAGTATGTTGCTGATGGACATTGGGGCAGAAGTGCAGGGCTACGCAGCCGATATAACCCGTACATATACCACCAGTGAACCCACCAAGCGTCAACGGGCTGTGCTCAATGCGGTAGTATCAGTTCAGGAGTTCGCCTATAGCTGTCTAAAGCCGGGTGTTACGATGCGTGAATATGAGCAAAAGATTGAAACGTATGCCGGCGAGAAGCTTCGTGAACTGGGATTGATAAAAACAATCAAACAATCAACTGTCCGGCAGTACTTTCCGCATGCAACATCACACTTTTTGGGTTTGGATGTTCATGACGTTGGGGATTACTCCCAGCCACTAGAGGCAGGCATGGTATTAACAGTGGAGCCTGGTATATATATCCCAAAAGAGAATATAGGAGTTCGTATTGAGGATGACATTGTTATAACTAAAAGCGGTATCGATGTGCTGTCGAGCAACTTGCCACGGCTGCCGGCCTAGCCTAGAATGGTGAGTATAGAATGAAACATGCTTTATCACGATTACTGATGCGCTGGTTTGTATGCAGTCTTGGACTGTGGGTTGCGGCTGGCATTTTTGGCGGTATTACATATGATAGCCGTTTAGGGGTTATCGTGTTAGCCGGTCTTATTCTGGCATTGATTAACGCCATTATTAAACCGATTGTCGTTATATTATCGCTGCCGGCTATTTTGTTCAGTCTAGGTCTATTTATGATTGTAATAAACGGGCTTATGGTGTGGTTGGTTAGTGCACTATATCCGCAACTGTATGTGGCAAGTTTTTGGGCGGCTATTCTTGCCGGGATGGTTATAGGGCTGGTAAACTACCTAGTATCAGCAATTTTGGAATAATCTCAGAGTAAGGTAAGAACGCACCATGAATATATATAACTACATAAGTCTAGTCTCAGTTGTGATTCTCATCGCATTGATTCTTGTGCAGACTCGCGGGGCGAGCCTTGGTGCAGGGTTTGGCGGTGCCGGGAGTGGGGAAATTAACATGACAAGACGCGGAACTGACATGACGCTTCACCAAATAACAATTTTTGTTGCTTTTGTGTTTGCGTCGTCTCTTATTATGCATCTCGTCGCTTAGACGTTTTTCATGAAAAACGATTTTAAATTTACCATTTCACAATTTACATTTAGATATCATTTCTCATATTACATTAGTAAAATATGGCAAATGGTAACTGCTAAATTACTGGAAATTGGCCAATGTAAATCGATAGATCCCTCCGCAGGAGGTTTTTGTGATAGATAGAGCAACCAAGCTACGTCTACGTCGCAAGATACGTCGTAGCCGGCGACATGTCGAAGATATAGGCGTTCAAGCCGAAGAGCATCTTGAGCGGCATCTTATTCGCCGACTTGGACGGCTATATCGGGTGCGGCGGTTTGTCGCAGGATGGTTGCTGCTTTTTGTATTGATGATAGGTGTAGTTATCGCGCAGGTTCGAGCGTTAAGTCCTTATTATCAACAGACGGTTCCTACAGTTGGTGGCAGCTACACAGAAGGTGTATTAGGAGCCTTTACTAATGCTAATCCATTGTATGCAACTGGGGGTTTTGATGGCGCGGTATCGCAATTGGTGTTTTCCGGTCTACTTAAATACGATCAAAATAATCAACTAACCGGCGACCTGGCTGAAAGCTGGGAACTTGATGAATCAGAACAGAGCTACACCGTTGTGTTGAAAGATAATCTAAAGTGGCAAGACGGAGAAGATGTAACTGCAGAGGATGTTGAGTTTACTTATCAATTGATACAAAATCCCGATACAAGGTCACCACTGTTTGCGAGCTGGCAGCATGTTGAACTGGAAATTCAAGATGAGCGGACTGTTACCTTTACACTTCCTAATGTGCTAAGCTCATTCCCGCATTCTATGACAAACGGTATCGTACCCAAACACATTCTGGCTACAGTCGAACCGTCACAGATGCGCGGACATGCTTTTAATACGGTGAATCCGATCGGTTCGGGTCCATTCAAATTTGACATCATAGAAGTGAGCGGTCGAACCCCAGAAGAGCGGGAAGAGCGGATCCGTCTTGTCCCGCATGAGCAGTATCATGATGGCATGCCAAAGCTCCAAACCTTGACACTTAGAGCCTTCCGCAGTGAAGAACGGTTATTGAATAGTTTTGAAGAACGCGAGATAAACGCAATGGTTGGTCTGCGTACGGTACCAGATACGCTAGCTGAAAAAATCGATGCCACCGAGCACTCTATTCCTTTTACTGGACAGATTGCCACGTTTTTTAATAATAATCACAAGTACCTGAAAAATAGACAGGTTCGCCAAGCTTTAGTGCGAGCAGTCGACACCAATGCCTTGATTCAGGGCTTAGGTTACCCGGTTATTGGGGCTGATTCACCGTTTTTGCGCGAGCATTTCGCATACGACCCATCTGTTACGCAGCTAAACCACGATAAAGCTCGAGCTAACAAGCTGCTATCGGAAGCCGGCTGGAAACGAGGGGACGACGGTATTAGAGTGAAAGATGGCGAGCGTTTGAGTTTTAGGTTGCACGCTCAAAATAGCAGCGAGTTCACCTATGTAACCCAAACCCTGCAAACCGAATGGCGCGATATCGGAGTTGAGGTGGAAGTTCATCAACCATCAGATAACGAGTTTCAATCACTAATGGCACTTCATAATTATGACGCTTTACTTTACGGCATAAGCATAGGTGTTGACCCGGACGTGTTCGCTTATTGGCACAGCTCGCAGGCAGATCCGCGCTCCGATACCCGGTTAAATTTGAGCGAATATAGTTCCGAAGTAGCTGATGTTGCTTTGGAAGGAGGTCGTACTAGAATAGATGAAACACTGCGAAATGCAAAATACGAGCCGTTCCTGGAGGCATGGCGACGTGATGCACCGGCCTTAATGTTATATCAGCCTAGGTTTTTGTATGTTGTTCGAGGAAATCTGCACAACTTCGATCAAAAGATTGTTAATACAACGAGCGATAGATACAGCAACGTACACAATTGGATGACAAGAACCACTAAAGTAAACAAATAGCGCGGAGCTAACCTCCTCGCTCTCCGCCGACTTACGGATCACTAATGGAGGTTAAGACTATTACTCTAGGCCCTTCGATTTACTTTGTTCACTCAGGGTCATTCGACTCAGCATGATGGTTTACCTTGAGCGAAGCAGGATTGTATCCTGCTGAGTCGAATGGTGCGCGAGAGAGGACTTGCCCTGTCATCCGACAGGGCACCATATCGCATGATATGGTGAACCTTTTAATAATGCCCCGATTACCGCCAACAATAAAACGGTATTACCATTCTGGTGCGCGAGAGGACTTGAACCTCCACGAGCGTAATGCTCACTAGCTCCTGAAGCTAGCGCGTCTACCGATTCCGCCACTCGCGCAGATTACTATTACTACCCGCGCTAGCGCGTCTACGATAGTTTACTCGAAGCCGCCACTCGCGCAGAGCCAATCGTATCTTACGGGCTTAAATATAAAAACTCAATAATAAGATGACGATAGTTGATTTGGACTGAAAAGTATAGGTGTATTATGCTATGATAGCTACCAGTCACGGTAACGCTTAATCAGGACAATCGCATATTTTATGAACAAGGTTGCGCACTATCTTCAGGAACATCTTAGTGGTGAAGTGGTAACATCGGCTGATGCTCGCAAACATTTTGCGACGGACAGCAGCGTGTTTACTGTTACGCCGTCAATTATTATTTATCCTCGAAATGAGCAAGATATACGTAAAACCACTCGTTTTACTTGGCAGTTAGCGGAACGAGGCCGAGTTATACCCATAACAGCTCGTGGTCTCGGTACAGATCAATCAGGTGCAGCACTTGGTTCAGGCATAATGACAGTTTTTCCAGCACACATGAACCGGATTCTGGAGCTAGACGGCAAAACCGGCAGTGTGACCGTAGAGCCGGGAATAAATTACGGCAAACTCCAGCAGACTCTGCATACCCACGGACGATTTTTGCCGCCATTTCCGGCCTCCATGGAGTATTCAACCGTTGGTGGTGCCATTGCGAATAATGCCGGCGGGGAAAAGTCAGTCAAATACGGCTGCACAAGGGATTTTACAAAGAGTTTACGGGTTGTGCTAGCAAATGGTGAAGTTATAGAAACCAAACGTCTGAGTAAACGAGAACTCAATAAAAAACTTGGTTTGGCGTCTTTTGAGGGAGAAATCTACAGGAACCTCGACACATTAATTGAGGAGAATCAGGAAGCTCTAAATAGTGCAAAACTAACTGTTTCAAAAAACGCGGCCGGATATGCTCTTAATGAAGTTAAGCGTAAAGATGGCTCTTTTGACTTAACACCGCTTATTGTTGGCTCTCAAGGCACGCTTGGTATTGTTACTGAGGCTGTGTTGGAGACCGAGGCACATAACCCCAATACCACCTTGATTGCCGCTCTTTTTGATGATGTCCAGGTCGCCGAACAGGCAATTCAGGATTTACGCAATCTTTCTGAAATTCCATCAGCCATTGAAATTGTTGACGAAAATTTGCTGAATTTTTTGCAAGAACACAACCCAAATCAACTAAAGGGTGTTTTAGAACCTCCTTTCACTAAGTTGGTTGCCCTTATTGAATTTGACAATCTCAGTGAACGAACTCAGAAGCGTATGACCAAAAAGACCACCAAGTTATTAAAACGCTACCAGGTTGAGTACCGTATAGAAACCGATACACATAAAAAGGACGAGCTCTGGAAAATTCGCCACAGTGCTGCCAGTGTGGCTTGGCACGACCAAGGTTCAACCAGGGCATTGCCCATTATTGATGATGGTGTAGTGCCGATTGATAAGTTCCAGCAATATCTAGACAATGTTTATGAAATGTTCAAGCGCTACAATCTGCAGCCTGCGGTTTGGGGGCACGCCGGAAATGGTAATTTGCGCATGCAGCCATTCTTAGATCTAAGTCAAGTGGGCGATCGCCAAAAAGCCTTTAAGCTGATAGATGACTACTACAGAATGGTGATAAGCCTTGGCGGTAGCACGAGTGGTGACCATAGCGATGGTAGGTTGCGTGCACCATATCTTCAAGAGATGTATGGTCAAGAGGTTTACGCTTTGTTTCAGAAGACCAAACAGATATTTGATCCTTACGGAACATTAAATCCGGGCGTAAAAATAAATGTTGAGCTAAATGATATCAAACCACTACTTAGGCACGAGTATTCTATGGGTCATCTATACGGCCACATGCCACGGACGTAACCCAACGTTTAGAGCTTGTGTTTTAGGTATGTAACAGATACAATACGGCGGTTATGCGCGAGTGGCGGCTTCGAGTGGACAATCGTAGACGCGCCTGCGTGACAAACATGTGCGCGAGTGGCGGAATCGGTAGACGCGCTGGCTTGAGGGGCCAGTGGCCGCAAGGCTGTGGAGGTTCAAGTCCTCTCTCGCGCACCAGAATGGTAATACCGTTTTATTGTTGGCGGTAATCGGAGCATTATTAAAAGGTTCACCATATCATCCGATATGGTGCCCTGTCGGATGACAGGGCAAGTCCTCTCTCGCGCACCATTCGACTCAGCAGGATACAATCCTGCTTCGCTCAAGGTAAACCATCATGCTGAGTCGAATGACCCTGAGTGAACAAAGTGAATCGAAGGGCCTAGATTAATAGCCTTGATCCTTAAAAAATAATCCGCTAGTCGGCGGAGAGCGGGGAGGTTAGCTCCGCGCGCAAGCCGGAGCGCTGTCCTCTCTCGCACACCAAGGTCAGTTGTGGTATTATCTTGCAGTACAAACATAGTACATTTAATAAATTCACATTTAGCATTTACCTACAATTTGTAAATTGATCAATGATAAATGTTAAATAATTCGGGTGATTAGCTCAGTTGCCGCAACAGAATGTTGCAAGTTAGAGAATAAGCCAGCTCTAGCCAACTGACGTACATACACGCCTGTTAAGAGAAAAGCTGTACATTAAGTAATAAAAAAATAAGGGTTGTTAGCTCAGTTGGCTAGAGCACCTGTTTTACACACAGGGGGTCGGGGGTTCGAGCCCCTCACAACCCACCATACTTATTGTTTAGTCATTCCTGGCTCTTTAGCTCAGTTGGTAGAGCAGAGGCTTGATTAGCGTCAAGTTTCGATAAGTCGAAACTTTACCTAAATAGCGAGCTGATATAATTTACTATCAGCGAGTGTTAGAGCTAGCGATGAAAGCCTGCTTAGTGAGGGCAGCACATTACAAACTTAATCTAGATGTGGCTCTTTAGCTCAGTTGGTAGAGCAGAGGCTTGAAGAGCCTTGTGTCCTCGGTTCGAGTCCGAGAGGAGCCACCAAGAAAAAAGCCCACATTACCGTGGGCTTTTTTCTTTATAAATTATTTTTCGATATAACTAGATGCTACAGGTACTCACATTGATGTTAGAATGATAAGTAATGAACAAGAAGTATTGCATAAACTGCGGTCAGCATATACCAGGAAAATCGAAGTTTTGTCCGGAGTGTGGTGCTCCACAGCACGGCAGTGAAGCTGGAGCGTTTAAAGCAAAAGCTCCAGCTGTAGCGTTACAAGCAGCAGCAGTCGCCATAGAGGATTCCTCAACCAGTAGATCTCCTAAAAAATCTACAAAGGCAGACAATTATATACCCAAACGCCAACTCTGCCCCCGTGCTGTATTGTCGTTTTATATGTCTTATGTCGCAAAAACGGCTATTGTGTTTGGGCTACTAGCTATTGGTTTGGTTGTAGAGCCCATTTATGCCGGTCTTGGTTTGGCTGTGTATTTGATAGTGCTTTATATTACTGCCCAGATCGTTTTCAACAGTTTTTATTACTCCGTTGACGAAACGGGTTTCAAGAAAACACACGGCGTTGTTCATAAACATCAGGTGACGATTCCATACCAGCAAATTCAAAACGTTAACATAAGTCGGGGATTAGCAGACAGGATACTCGGGCTTTCCAGGATAAGTATAGAAACTGCTGGTAATGCTGCAGGTGCTAAAAGCAGTGTCGGTGGCACCATAACCGCATCAGAGGGATATCTCCCCGGTATTAGTTTAGAAGATGCCAAAGAGCTCCACGACGTTTTACTTGAAAATGCTCGCGAATCTCAATAGTAAAACTTGCCCTAAGAGGTTTCGTCAGCTATAATTCACCGCTGTTAAGTAGTGTTTATGCGAGACTAGCCCGGCCTGTCCGTTGGACAGAACGGGCAGGTCAGCTGCCCCAGCTTGCTGGAAGAAATAATAAACGCGCAAGCGCTCTGGCAGCTGTCACGGGAGTGAGTCATTAACAATTTATCAGTAACTGACTGTAATTGTCAGAGTAATATGCGAGACTAGCTCAGCTGATAGAGCGCTTCCTTGCCAAGGAAGAGGCCACGGGTTTGAGTCCCGTGTCTCGCACCAAATAAAGAACCCCAGCTTGTCTGGGGTTCTTTATTTGGTCTAGCACAGATTCAAACCCGTGTAAGTGAGCAAAGCGAACGAGGGTTTGTTGGAGCGCAGCGCAGAAAAGAAAGCACCGAAGGTATTTTCTTTTCAAGCAAGCGGAAAAGGGCTTCAGCCCGCTGTCCCGTGTCTCGCACCAATGAAAGAGCCGAGCCTTGTGCTCGGTTTTTTGATTGGTCTGGTGGATACAAACCCCGTCCAGTGATGCGCCCTAGGCGTAGAACGAGGGTTTGGTGAAGCGAGAGCTCACGCAGATGCTTGCATAGAGTAAGCTCGAGCGGAAGAGGCCTGCCGATATCCTCTCACTCGCACCATTCGCAACCTTAGAGCCCAAAAGCGCTCTTTTTTATATGTTAATTTCAGGTTTTAACGGATTAAGTTATAATTGCTAATTATGGAAAGACTAAAAGGAGACTGGAAGAGCCTAGAAGCACTGTCGTCACTAAGATTTACCTGTGGCCACTGTGGTAACAGAGTTTCATCAGATCGAGGTTATTATGCCTTTGCTGGTAACCACAGTAATCAGACGGCAAGAGCATATCTTTGTCACGATTGTAATAGACTGACATTAATAGACGAAACCATTAAACAAATTCCTGCGCCAATGATTGGGCGAAGTATAAAAAAGTTGCCCAACGATATTGATTTGCTTTATGCAGAAATGCGCCGAGCAAGTGCCGATGGGGCTTATTCTCTGGTTGTGATGGGTGGACGTAAGCTATTGATGCATATAGCTGTATCGCTCGGAGCTGAGGAAGGTGAAAAATTCGTTCAGTACGTTAGTTACCTTGAGACTAATCACTTCACACCCCCAAAAAGCAGTACATGGGTTAAAGAAATCAAGGACATGGGCAATGAGTCTAATCACGAACTTGTAATTTCTACTAAGGAAGATGCAGATAAAATCATCAAATTCTTGGATCTATTGATGACATTCAATTATGAGTTTGCAGACGAAGAGGATGCTGAAGAGACAGAATCTGAAGAAACACCCAGAGCATAAAATGAAGTTTTAATTTCGTAGCTAACAGCGCACCAGAATGACAGATCAGCCAGCCTGCTTATGAGCGAAGCTCATCACTCCGCTGGCTGTTTCGTCCTGGCGGTGCCGAAATTTCCAGCACTCTCTCTACGTATCACTTATACGTTTCGTCCGTGCTTCAATTTCTCCTAACCAGAAACTAAAATCTGTTCATTCTGGCTCGGGGGTGGATACAAACCCCGTCCAGTGATGCGCCCTAGGCGCAGAACGAGGGTTTGGGCGCCAATGAGCCACGCGCAGATGCTTGCATCGAGCACGGCGAATGCGCAAGCTTCAGCTGCAGTAGGTGCAGCTCCATTGAATTACGTTTCATTTACTGTTCAAATTACTTTTATGTGAACAGTAAGACCACTAACGTAGTGTTAGCAGAAACAAATGTAATATGCTATTTTTGATAACGGAATATTTGATATTTGCTAACAAAGAGTTAGTAATTTTATGAAATAGCGAATAGGAGTGAGGTTATGTCGGAACAGCAGCAAAAAACTAATCAAAATAAAGAATGGTACAAGCACGGATGGGGTTTAGTAGCTGCAATATTATTATTCCCGTATTTTCTAATTTGGTATGCTTGGGCTAAGTCAAAGTGGAGTAAGAATGTAAAAATCGCCGTTACTGCAGTGGTCGTAGTTGTGATGCTGCCTATCCTAATCGGTATCGCTACAACAGATACTTCAACAGATACTTCGAGCAATAGCTCACAAGCAAGTAACGAAACTACGCAGGCTGAAAGTGAACCAGCTGAGCAAGAAGAGTCAAATACTACTACCATAGATAGGTTATGGGTTGCAGCTGACGAGACTACTGGTCGAAATAATGTAGAAATTAACTTTGATGAAAGTACTGGGACTGCCTTTTTATCGTACTATGATGAAAGTTTTTGGGATGAAGAAGACGCAATAGAAACTACTTACACTAACTTTGTTGGTTGGGGTAAAGAAATAGCAAATATTAGTGAAGTAGCCGGCATAGAAGTTGAGTCAAGAACTGACTTTACCGATGATAGGGGTGAAACGGACGAAGAAATGGCTGTTAAGGTAACTATGTCAACAGAGAAGTTCCTAGATTATAATTGGGAGGGGTTGGAATATAAACCAATACACCGTCAGATACAAAGAACGGGCGACTACTTATGCACCCTGCTATACAGTCTAACGTTGTTGACCTAAATGAAGTGTATCTGTTTCTGTAGTAAAGTCTATATAACTTCACACTGCCTATGTTTGAAGATTAAAACCAGTTAAATTATATTATCTGCTAACTGGAATTGTTCAACAATATGTTTCAGTTTATAATCATCTTGTGCATCAATTGCCGATGTTTGAAATGCGTCAACTATCTTGCACCAAATGGGCCTGAGCAGCATTAGCTCGGGCTTTTTTGTTACCAACTAAGGTGACGAGGGGGGCTATTTCCGCCCTTATTTCTTGTAACTTCTCGCTCACATTTCGCAATAATTGGAGTTTTTGGACACAATTTTTTGCGATTTAGTAACTGTTCTTACTTTCCTTTCCTTTCCTTTCCTAATTCTCTATAGAATTTTTCGTCTTCTAATTTTTTTCTGATTCTTTCAAATTTCTCATCTTCTTCGGCTTTTCCACTGCTCACATAGTTATATTTTGCCCACCCACCAAAAAGGTAGGGCACCCCAAATAATAGGGACACAAATGCAAACGTGGCAATCTGTTCATTTGATTGAGGTTCATATCCATCATCGGCGTAAGTAATACATCCACCTCGTGGTTCAAAATCTTGTTCAATACATGTCGACTGACCAACATTAAATGCAGCGAATAAAGCAATTCCTAGGATGATGAGAACACCAATCCCTAAACGCTTATAAAGCTCAACTAATTTAAGCTCGTTATTACTATTGTTCAGCCCGTTTCTACCTATACGATATGCAAAAACGATAATTACTGCGAAGAATATGTACTCCGCAACTCTCCACAATTCGTCTGAGATAACCTTATCCATCAATATAAGTATACTCTTTCGAAATTCAACTTGAATGATATTGAATAAATAGCAACACTCAACAATTTCTTGTGTGAATCCCTGTGCTTACCTGTCTAGTAAATACTCATTATATGGAACTTCCAAAATCTCCCTCCATCTAGCCATCTCATCTTTAATAGTGTGTAAACTTTTACCTAGGTACTGCACCAATGAAAAACCCGGCCATAGCGCCGGGTTTTTCATTGGTATGTCGCCGACTCAAACCCGTGGCCTCTTCAAAGAAAACTATTGGCCACGGTCACACCGCGATAGCGCCAGCGGTCGCGGTGTTTTGAGTCCCGTGTCTCGCACCATTCGACTCATTTCATTCGCTCATGGTAAACCATGGGCGTTTTTGTTAGTCGAATGACCCTGAGCCTGTCGAAGGGCTCATATAAAACCCGTGGCCTCTTCAAAGAAAACGGAACTAGTTTTATCAAAATAGCTTGGTAAGCTATAATTCACTGGTAGCTGGCGCGTTGGCCGAGAAGTTAGGCACAGGTCTGCAAAACCTGCTAGACGGGAGCGTTACCCGTACGCGCCTCCAAAACCTAAATATTTCAATGGGCGAGTGCTGGAATTGGTAGACAGTGCGGACTTAAAATCCGTTGAGTGAATAACTCGTGTGGGTTCAAGTCCCACCTCGCCCACCAACTTGAAATTGCATGACAGCTTCCGTGAAATAGCGGAAGCTGTTTTAATTTACGACAGCAGGTGTGGTTAAAGGGTTCGCCATATCATCCGATATGGTGCCCTGTCGGATGACAGGGCAAGTCCCACCTCGCCCACCAAGAATAAACGACCATACTTGCAGCATGATCGTTTTTTCTTGTATGGCGCCGGGCAGGGGTTCGAAAACAGGGCTACTGCAGTTGTGAGAGCTACGGAAACATCGTGAATTTACGCTAGTGATGATGTATAATTGAAAGTACATAAATGTAGGGGGATAGTTAAAAATGACAATATGGATTATTCTTGGAATTGTTGGCCTGTTGGCTGTATTCCTGATTGCTGTTTATAACAGTTTAGTGAAACTTAACGTTCGCGTTGACGAGGCATGGAGTGACATAACCGTACAGTTAAAACGCCGGGCTGATCTAATCCCGAACTTGGTTGATACCGTCAAAGGTTACGCCAAGCATGAAAAGGGTGTGTTCAAGGAAGTGACTGAAGCGCGAAGTGCTGTGGTTAACGCTAGTGGTGTTAAAGAGTCAGCAGAAGCAGAAAACATGCTTACAGGGGCTTTAAAAAGCCTATTTGCGGTCTCTGAAGCCTACCCAGACCTTAAGGCAAACGAAAACTTCAAACATCTGCAAGAAGAATTGGTAGACACAGAAGATAAGATTCAGGCAGCTCGTCGGTTCTATAACGGTTCAGCTAGGGATCTCAACACCAAAGTGAAGGTTTTCCCTAACAATCTTTTTGCTGGCATGCTTGGCTTTAAAGAGCGGGACTTCTTTGAAGTAGAAGAATTAGAAGCCGCAGCAATTGCCAAGCCAACCGACGTCAAATTCTAAGCATTCGCCCACAGGCGAAAGCTTATAGTTAATAATTGATAGATAATAGTTGAATTGGAGTGTAGCGGCCCGTGTATAGCCAGATTGCTGCTAATAAACGTAAAACCTTCTTGTTAATGTTCTTTTTCGTCGTGCTCGTGGCTGGGCTTGGTTGGGTATTTGCTCTGTACATGGGAGAGCCAGCAATAACCCCATATGTATTAGCAGGAGCCGGTATCTATGCCTTATTGAGTTACTGGCTTGGGTCGCGTGCTGCGCTTGCAATGAACGGTGCTCACCAAATACAAAAACGCGATAATCCAAGGTTGTGGCGTATCGTGGAGAACCTTGCCATAACCAACGGTATGCCGATGCCCAAGGTGTACATAATCGATGATCCGGCGCCAAACGCTTTCGCAACTGGGCGTGACCCAAAAACTGCGTCGGTTGCTGCAACTACCGGAATTTTGGACTTATTGACAGATACAGAGCTGGAAGGGGTTATGGCTCACGAACTAGGACATGTAAAAAATTATGATATTAGGGTAACAATGATAGCTTTTGCGCTTGTAGCAGTCATTTCAATCCTAGCGGACATTATGCTTAGGATGGTTTGGTTTGGTGGTGGCAATCGTAACAATAATAGTAGTCATGGGATTATCATGATACTAGGGATAGTTGCGGCGATTTTAGCGCCTATCATTGCTATGCTTATTCAGCTGGCAGTATCCAGGCGACGAGAATTTTTGGCAGATGCGACCGGAGCACTAACCACGCGTTATCCAGAAGGTTTGGCGAGCGCGCTAGAAAAGATTGGTGCGCGTGGCAGTTCTATGAAACGACAAAACACTTCAACAGCTCACTTATTTTTTGCTAACCCCTTAAAAGGTAAGTCAATGTCCAAGCTATTTAGTACTCATCCGCCAGTCGAAGAACGAGCTAAAAGATTACGAGAAATGGGAACACACGCCTAGAGGACTTAATGAGCGCATCGAGTAAAAAACCAACAATCGGGAATAAAGAAACCAAGAAACGGGCTACAACAAAATCCCGGAAACTCGCGGCACCAACGTACCGTTCATTTAAAATCAGTAAACCCATTAAACATCCAAATGGCTCGCTCCCTAGCTCGCTCAAGTTATTGAAGTGGAGTCTGGCGCATATATTGGCGCATAAAAAAGTTTTTATTGGTATAACGGCCGTTTACTTACTTTTAACCGTAGTGTTCGTCAAAGGCTTTGGTGTCGGCGGGGATGTCACCGAGCTACGTGGAGTCGTTGATGAACTATTAGCTGGCAGTGGTCGTTTGTTTACCGGCTTAACGCTATATGGTTTATTGGTGGGCTCAACCGGTAATGCTAGTTCAGGAATAGCTGGCCTATACCAAACTATATTACTTATAATGGTAAGCTTGGCTCTTATTTGGGCGTTACGTCAAACCTACGCCAAGGAGCCAATCAGGATACGTGACGCGTTCTATAAAGGCATGTATCCACTTGTTCCTTTCATTCTAGTTTTGGCGGTGGTCGGTTTGCAATTGTTGCCGGCTATCATCGGCGGTGCGTTCTACAGCATAGTGGTTTCAGGTGGGCTTGCTGTTACCGGTGCAGAACAGGTTATCTGGCTGCTAGTTCTTGGTCTGCTGATACTTCTGTCGCTGTATATGGTAAGTTCCTCGCTCTTTGCGCTATATATCGTAACCTTGCCAGACATGACGCCAATGTCGGCACTACGTTCGGCACGCGAACTGGTTCGTTACAGACGCTGGTCTTTGATGAGAAAAATCATGGTACTCCCTTTCATACTATTGATTAGTGCAGCGGTCATAATGGTACCGTTGTTATTAACCGTAACTCTGATTGCTGAATATATATTTTTCATAGGTACAATGTTTGCATTAGCGGTCGTGCATAGCTATATGTATACCTTGTATAGAGAACTTCTATAGATATGGTTAAAACTAAAGCAAGATACAAAGAACTAAAGCAGCTGCTCAATAAATATAATTATGAGTATCATGTACTGGATAAGCCATCGGTGAGTGATGCGGTGTATGACGGGTTGATGCGTGAACTTAAAGATCTTGAGCAAGCAAATCCGGAATTAATAACGTCCGATTCACCGTCGCAAAGGGTTGGGAATCAACCGCTTGATAAGTTTGAAAAGTTTGAGCACTCATCACGAATGCTTAGTCTCAATGATGTATTCAACCGTGAAGATGTGGAGGCCTGGGTTAAGCGGACTGATAAATTAGCACCTGGTCAGACGCACGAGTTTAGTTGTGAACTTAAGATGGACGGCTTGGCGTGCGCGTTGCATTACAACAACGGTGTTCTGGAACGTGCGATAACTCGGGGGGATGGGTTGATTGGTGAGGATGTAACACAAAATGTTCGCACTATTAGCAGTGTGCCGCTCCGGCTGCATGATGATGGTACAAATAGCATCTTCCTTAAAGGCCGCACTGAAGTTCGCGGTGAAATTATAATGCTCAAAAAAGATTTTGAGGCTCTCAATAAACAACGAGAAAAAGAGGGTTTACCGGTTTTTATGAACCCGCGCAATTTAGCAGCCGGAACAATACGTCAGCTCGATCCAAAATTAGTGGCTGCCCGACCCTTGCAATTTAGAGGTTGGGATTTGTTGCGCGACAACAATGAAGATGTGCCAACATACGCTGATGCCTACAACACGATTTTGTCGCTGGGTGTCATGGTTAATAAGGAGCGTAAAGTCGTAAAAACGGTGGACGAAGTGATGCAATTTATTGACGTGTGGGAAGAGAAACGTCACGAGCTGCCGTTTCACACCGACGGCATTGTTATTAAATTAAACGACCGCCGTTTATATGCTCAACTTGGCGTTGTAGGTAAAAACCCTCGTGCCGCTGTGGCTTATAAATACCCAGCGGAGGAAGCCACGACGGCTGTAAAAGACATTGCTATAAGCGTTGGCCGTACGGGAGCCGCAACACCTGTAGCTGTGTTTGATCCGGTGGTAGTTGCCGGTACAACCGTGCAACATGCCAGCTTGCATAATGCTGACGAGATTGAACGTAAAGATATACGAGTTGGCGATACGGTTGTTATATATAAGGCGGGCGATATTATTCCGCAAGTCGACCGGGTTGTACATGAATTACGTCCTCGCGGTACCAGACGATTTAACATGGAGCAAGAGCTAAAGCGTCAGCACGGAGACTTGGAATTTGTGCGACCTAAAGGTGAGGCTGTGTATCGGGTAAAAGGCGCCACTGGGCCGCTGCTTTTAAAGCGAGGCCTACGTCACTTTGCCAGTAAAGGCGCGCTTGACATAGATACTTTGGGAGAAAAAAATGTTGAAGCTTTGGTTGATGCCGGACTTGTATCGGATTTAGCAGATATTTTTACACTTAAAGAAGATCAGCTTATTAAACTAGATAGATTTGCAGAAGTGAGCGCCAAAAAGCTCGTCTATGGTATACAGGCAAAAAAGACTCCGCCATTGCATCGGTTTATCTATGGTTTAGGCATCCGCCACGTTGGTGCACAGACCGCTATTGATCTGGCGAATCATTTTAAACGGCTCGATAATTTAGGTAGCGCCACTCTTCAAGAACTGCAATCAGTTGAAGGCGTGGGTGATATCGTCGCTAGCTCAATTGTGCTTTGGTTTGAAGATGACGACAACCAGCGATTGTTGGCCAAATTTCGCGCACTCGGCGTTTGGCCAAAAGAAGTAAAACAGACCGGAGGTAAATTAAACGGACAAAAATTTGCTATAACCGGCACTCTAGAAACAATGGGTCGAGATGTCGCAGCAGAAAAAATAAGGGCACTTGGTGGCACATTTCAGTCATCTTTAGGTAAAGATACGGATTATCTCGTGGTGGGTAAAAATGTTGGCTCCAGTAAACTTACCAAAGCAGATCGATACGGCACAAAGCAAATTTCTGAAGAAGATCTCCTCGATATTATTGACAAATAAGCAAAAACGGTTATTATAAAAGTGATCGTGCGCAAGGGCTGCTTGCGCGAGATAAAACAAACATCAAAAACAAAAAGCCCTTTGGTGGGCGCGCACGAGCAACCGCTCTGATTCTAAAAAGGGATGGAGCGGTTTTTGCTGCAAAGAGTAGTATATGAGTTTAGGGAGTAGTTTATGAGTGAACGCCAACAAGATGATCTGGGTCAACCAACCCACGATGTTTTACATAAAATAAACAATTCGCCCGAAGTAGTTCGCGGGATAACCGAAGAAACGGTGGAGGTTGTTGAGTCTATCGGTGGTATTTTGGTCAGTCAGTATGTCACACAAGAACGATACGAACACTTGGGATACCACACGCTGTTGGTGCATGGCTTACAAGCGTCTGATAAAGTTACGAATGTTATCTCGGATAGAATAGATAAAACATTGATTGCCAGAGGTCTTAATGTAGAAGAAACGGCTGTTAATCCGCAATGTGTTACAGAGGCGGACATTGTAGATTTCCACAATAATCTTCCGCAAGATAGTCAGACTGTAGGGCATGCAGTAACGAAAGTATTCCGTATGCTGGCCAATCATCTAAGATTCGAAAACGAGGACGAGCTTGTCTACTACGGTAAAGAGAATATTATTTTTGGAATTAGATACCAATCGTTTTTAGATTTATGCCAAGAAATTAACCACGGCGAGCTAAAGGTTAAAGGTATTGCCGAGTGGGGTCAGGATTTTCTTCAAGAATTTTACAACCAGATAACCGACTAACAGCGTGGTTCGTAAGGAGATCGGTATCTAAGTCTGCTATAATTTGTTCGATTCGCAAAGAAGTAACTTAAGGAGTTAAAAGGAATTCTCGATCGAAAATACTTGGTGGGGCTATAGCTCAGTTGGCTAGAGCGGTCGCCGCGGCGACAGGTCGATAAGTATTACGTAGACGTACTAAAAAGTTTAAAGACTGGGCGCCTATACACGGGTTCTACAGTTGATGTTGCAAAAAGGCTGCACGAGCATGACAATGGCAAGCCCAAGGCAACTAAATTCACAAGACCTTTTGAGCTTGTCTACAAAGAAAGCTATAATACACGGACAGAGGCCTACAGAAGAGAAATGTACTTTAAGACGGGCAGAGGTCGTGAGGAGTTGAAACATATATTGGGGTCGTCGTATAACGGCTAGTATGCATCCATGGCATGGATGAGATGGGAGTTCGATTCTCCCCGACTCCACCATTTTTAGCTATTGCGATCGCCGCGGCGACAGGTCAAGGGTTCGCCATATCATGAGATATGGCGCCCTGTCGGCCGACAGGGCGAGTCCCTGTCGTCTCCACCATTTGATTGTTACAAAGGACGTTATGGCAAAGGAGCATAGGAACTTCTTTGCTGATACAATAGACTTTATGAATAACAAATCTCAGATTTTACCTCAAATTAGTAACATAACCGCTCGGGTGCTGCTAGTTATAGGTGTATGTGCATTTTTTATATCTGGCTTTCTCTGGTTTCAACATGTATATAGCAGCCCGCGTAACGTTTTCCTAGGTATGTTAGAAAATAGTTTTCAAACGTATGGTATAGGGCGTTCGGTGGAGCAGTCGGATGACTTTCAGTCGATAGACCAGACAATCCTACTACAAGCCTACCGACAACAGGCTGCCCGGTCGATTACAGATTTAACGTATCCCAACGACGAATCGGATGCGCATGTTGTAACAGAGGCGGTGGGTACACCAAAAGAAGACCTTATTCGTTATCGAAGTATCGAAACCTCTGAAGTGGGAGCTGATAATCAACCGCTGGATTTTAGCGAGACAATTGATGAGTGGGGTCGCGCTGAGTCATCCTCCGGGCAGACGGATGGTGAACTGTTCACGGAAGCAAGTTTAGGGATTGTACCTTTCGGAGTGTTGGCGCACGAAGATCGTCAGGAGTTAACACAAACTATAGCTAACCGCGATGTATTTCAAGTCGACTACGCTGATACCGAAAAGAGTCTCTGGGGATGGCGACCACAGCTGACGTATACGGTAACCGTTACACCAGAAGATTACATTGTTATGCTCAAACAATTCGCTCAATCCGTAGAGCTTAACCATCTGGAGGATATTGACCCAGCTCAATTTAGCGACTCGCCGGACTTACAGTTTCAGATAACGGTTGATGTCTGGTCGCGGCAATTACGTGAACTTGTTTTCGTAGATTCCGGACGTACAGAACGCTACAGTTCGCACGGTGCTTTGCTTCCGATTACCATACCCGATGCGGAAGAAACCATATCTGTTGATGAACTTCAGACACGCCTTCAGAGTGTCCAGTAAGGTTTTTTGTTGTCCTTTCATGGCATTTAAGACCTTGCTCATCTATACTTTGACACATGCAAGCAATCGTACGCGACCTATTGGTTAACTACACCTCCAGGGGTAAGGGTAAAGCAATACTCTTATTGCACGGTTGGGGTGATAGTGCCGATACGTTCTCCATTTTGCAAAAACAATTATCGGGCGATTATCACGTGGTTTCAGTTGATTTACCGGGGTTTGGTAAATCACAGACGCCTAACACAGCTTGGGGTCTTGATGAGTATGCGGAGTTTACAGCGTCCTTTGTAAAAAAGGTTGGCATACAACCGCCTTACGCTATAATCGGCCATTCAAACGGTGGGGCAATTGCAACCCGTGGCCTAGGTACGGATACGCTTCAGACTGACAAGTTAATCTTGCTGGCGTCATCAGGGATTCGAGATGTATATAAGGTGCACAAAAAAGCACTCCGCTATCTGGTTAAGCTTGGTAAATATCTTACCATGCCACTGCCAATGTCCGTTAAGCGCGGTTTAAGAAATCGAATTTACCGATCTATTGGCTCGGATATGTTGGTTGCTGAACATATGCAAGAAACGTTTAAGAAAGTTATTACAGACGATGTTCAGTCCGATGCCAAAAACATTACCGCCCGAACATTGCTTTTGTATGGCGGCCACGATAACGCTACGCCTACTAGTTATGGTGAAACGTTCCACAGCCTCATTCAAAACTCTAAGCTTGACGTTTTGCCAGAAGCTGGCCACTTTATTCATCAGGATGCTGCCGAAGACGTCGTTAAACGAGTACAGGCTTTTCTCGGAGAAAAGTCATGAATTTTTTGAGCTATTACCGACTAAAAGCACCGCACATTCTAGTGTATATGTTGCAGCAGGTGGAGTATCAGCCAAAATTATTTTTGCGCTGGCTGTTACGTTACCCGGACTTAAACCGGGTTATGGCGCGACAAACTCTTGTTAAAACACGAAAAGCTAAGATGTTACTCGTGCTAGCTTATATGACTTGGGTAGCTAGTTTGGCGGCTGCTGCTTGGTCTGTTGTTGACGGATTATATCCAATCGCGGTAATAATTTTTGTTGGTACACCGTTCGTAGTCGCGGGGGTTCTTGCAACTGTTGCTTTACTAGCACGCTTGGTTGTCGTAAATCCTGCAGAGCGCAAAGAGATTACTCGAGCAAAAGCACAGTTAGAATCTATGGACGTAACGGTCATAGCAATCTTGGGAAGTTACGGCAAAACTACCATGAAGCAACTGCTTGAAACTGTGCTGAGAGAAGGAAAGCGCGTCGCTGCAACGCCTGGCAACAAAAATGTCCTAATTAGCCAGGCTCGTTGGATTAACCGTCTTCAGGGCGACGAAGAAGTCTTGATCATAGAATATGGTGAAGCGTATCCGGGGGATGTTGGCAAAATGGCCGCATTTACGCAACCGGACATAGCGGTTATCACTGGTCTAGCGCCGGCACATCTTGATGAATATGGTTCTCTCGATGCTGTGATGGCGGATTTTTCGGATGTTGTGCATTATGTCGGAGATAATCTTTACACCAACGGCGAATCGTTTGAATTAAGTGACAGAGTGCATAAAAGTATAGCCTATACCATTAATGGGGTTGGGGAGTGGAAGGTTGATGACATAAAATCCTCTATAAGCGGGACTGAGTTCACTCTAAACCATAAAAAGCAAAAACTTAGCCTTCAAACTTCTCTACTTGGTTTGCACCAGATTGGGCCATTATGCGCCATTGCGGCAATCGCTAAACAGCTCGGGCTTAGCGATAAACAGATCGAACAGGGTGTTTCTCACACGCAACCATATGAGCATAGGATGCAGCCATACAAGATGGCCGGAGCTTGGATTATTGATGATACTTATAACGGTAATATTGAGGGAGCCAAAGCCGGGCTGCGATTCTTAAATGAGCTTACAGCTGATGGAAACAAAATTTACGTTACACCTGGCTTTGTTGAGCAAGGCGACATGAAGCAGCAGGTTCACGAAGAGCTTGGGCGAGCAATTGCCGCTGCACACCCCGATAAAGTGGTGCTTATGCAGAACTCAACCACCAGTTATATACAAAATGGGCTGCGTGAAGCTGGTTTTGATGGCGAGCTGCTTATAGAAGGCAAGCCATTAGAGTTTTATACCAATCTGGAGCATTTTGTTGCCCAGGGTGATATCGTGCTAATGCAGAACGACTGGACAGACAACTACAGCTAGTTACCGCTGGATTTGCTCTATCCTGATTGACGACTAGAATTAAGCAAAAATCCTCACTTTATGTCCGATCGGACATAAAGTGAAGAAATTATACGTTGATATTAGGTAGTTAGCTAATTGTATACGTTAATTGTAGGTTGAAATTGTAGTAAATGTGATATAAGCTAGATTTATGAAAACGATAGCGGTTATTTTCGGCGGCAGATCAACTGAGCATGATGTATCAATTGTTACGGCACTAGCCAGTGTTATAAAACCTTTGGAGCTCACAAAGCAATACAAAGTAGAATCAATATATGTATCTAAAGACGGAGCTTGGTATTGGGATGACAAACTCAAGGATATTAAACTGTTCACCTCTGGAGATATCCGTGATTTTCTCCATAAATCAAACCCTGTCAGTGTGCAGTTTGACGGTGGCATGACGCTTATAAAATCCAGCGGTATCGCTGGCCGAAAAACCATCAAAAAAGTAGATCTTGTGTTTCCGGCAATGCACGGAACGTACGGCGAGGACGGCAGCCTTATGGGTTTGCTGCGTATGGCTAATGTACCATTTGTTGGCTGTGATATTGACGGCAGTGTCTTAAGTATGGACAAAGTATTGGCTAAACAGGTTGCCGAGTCGCAAGATGTAGCGGTTGCCGCTTACCAGTATTTTATGCGTGATAATTTTGCTCAAAAACCCAAGCAAATTCTCGATAACATTGAAAAAGATTTGAAATACCCATTATTCGTAAAACCAGCTCATCTTGGCTCTAGCATAGGGATATCACGGGTCAAGAACCGTAGTGAGCTACAAAATGCTATAGAGGTAGCTTGCCACTACGACACCAAAGTATTAGTTGAAGAAGAAGTGCCAAATCTTATTGAAGTAACTTTGCCAATTCTTGGCAATGAGGAGCTAAAACCAGCTTTATTGGAGCGCCCACTTACCAGCCCGGAAGACTTCTTTGATTTTGACACCAAGTACCTACAGGGCGGTAAAAAAGGCGGCAAGTCAGGTGGGTCAAAAGGTGCGCAAGGCTACAGCGAACTACCAGCTAAACTAGACAAAGCACTGTATGAAAAAGCAGAAAAGGTAGGGATAGACACTTACAAAGCGCTTGGGCTTGCAGGGACAGCGCGCATAGACATGCTTATCGATAAGAAAGATGGCACAGTCTACTTTAATGAGGTCAATCCGTTGCCTGGTGGGTTGTACGCCCACAACTGGCGTGCAGCTGGATTAAGCAGTATTGAGCTGGTGCAGACATTAGTGAGGTTGGCCGAAGAGCGCTGGCAGGAACAACAACGGCAAAATACAGTATTTAACACCAACTACCTCAAACAATTTTAGGTTAAGTTATGAAACTCACACAATCAAAAGCTTATCTAAGAGGAAGTTTTGTTCCATTCAAGGAGGCTAAGCTTAGCATTGCCAGCTCTCCGGTTTTGTATGGGTTAAGTGTCTATACGGTTATTCCGGTCAATTGGAATGAGCAAGAGCAGCAATTATATGTATTTCGGATGAAAGATCACTATAAGCGGCTGGTTAACTCTGCGCGGATTATGGACTTACACGGGTTTGTAGAATCTTGGACGTATGAAAAGTTTGAGTCCGTCGTGCTGGAGCTACTAAAGATCAACAAAGTCCAAGAAGATGCTCTGGTGCGTGTTACCGTGTTTATCGATGAAATCCAGTCTGGTACCAAAATTCACGGCTTGAAAAACAGTGTAAGCGTGTACGTATATCCAGCCGGTGAAATTTTACCTTCGTCTGGGGCTCACCTGTGTGTCTCTAGTTGGGTGCGTAATTCAGACAATTCAATTCCAGCCAAAGCTAAGGTGAATGGGAGCTATATAAATGCAGCACTAATGAAAAACGAGGCGATATTGAACGGTTATGATGATGCAATTTCACTAGATCATAACGGCCACGTTGCCGAAAGCACTGTTGCGAATCTGTTTATAGTTTGCGGCGATAAGCTTGTGACGCCAGATACATCGACGGACATTCTAGAGGGAATTACCCGCGACTCGTTACTATCAATCGCCAAGGAGGACAATATTTTGGTAGAGGAGCGGAGCATTGACCGTACTGAGCTGTATAAAGCAAACGAGACATTTTTGTGTGGTACATCGGTTCGGGTGACGCCAATTTTGTCGATTGATCGTCGTCCAATCGGTGACGGTAAACCAGGTATAATTACCAAGAAACTGATGAAAGATCTAGAAGCCATCCAGCGCGGCACCGATAAACGCTTCCCGCACTGGCGTAATGTAGCGTAACAGTGGTGACAATCTATCAGATGTGATAAGGTGTTAATTGATATGAAACGTTACAACCCGAAAGAGATAGAGCCGAAGTGGCAGAAAACTTGGGCTGGCCAGGGCATTTATAGAGCGCTGGATTTTGATGAGTCGCGGCCAAAGTTTGTCATGCTCACCGAGTTCCCCTACCCATCTGGTGACGGTCTGCATATGGGACACATCCGCGAATACACGCTAGGCGATATACTGGCGCGCTATAAGCGAATGACAGGGTACAATGTGCTGTATCCGATGGCCTATGATGCGTTTGGTTTACCGACCGAAAACTTTGCCATTAAGAATAAAGTCGCACCGCAAGTAGCAACCGAGACAAACGCTGCTAACTTCCAAGAACAGTTCGAAAGCCTAGGCTATAGCATCGATTGGTCGCGTAGCTTTAAGACAACCGATCCGGATTATTACAAGTGGACGCAGTGGTTGTTTTTACAGTTCTTTAACAAAGGCTTGGCATATCAGGAAGAGATTGCCATTAACTGGTGCCCAAAATGTAAGACAGGTCTTGCGAATGAAGAAGTTGTAAACGGCACGCACGAGCGCTGCGACACACCGGTGGAGAAGAAAGAGCTCAATCAATGGTTGCTACGTATCACCGATTATGCTGATCGTTTGATTGACGGACTAGAGACAGTGGATTACCCAAGCCGTATCGCTGACCAGCAAATCAACTGGATTGGCCGCTCACGAGGAGCCGTGATCAAGTTTAAAGTTGAGGGCTCAAAGTCAAAACAAATCGAAGTCTTTACTACGCGGCCAGATACGCTGTTTGGGGCAACGTTTATGGTATTGGCACCAGAGCATGACTTAGTAGAACAGATTGCTACAGAAAAACAACGCAAAAACGTAGAAGCCTATGTCAAGCAAGCTCAGGCCAAGAGCGAGATTGAACGCCAAGACACAAATCGTGAAAAAACCGGTGTGTTTACCGGCGCGTACGCCATTAACCCAATCAGTCATGAGAAAGTTCCAATCTGGATTGCTGACTACGTGCTATCCGGATACGGCACTGGCGCAATTATGGCAGTCCCGGCTCATGATGAACGTGATCACGGTTTTGCCAAGAAGTTTGATTTACCGATTATAGAAGTGGTTCAAGCGCCAAAGGGCTTTGAAGGCTGTTACACCGGTGAGGGTGAGATGGTCAATTCAGGTGAGTATAACGGTATATCCTCCAGTGAAGCACGCGATAAAATCGTGGCAGCTCTAGCCAATAAGGATATGGCTGAGGAACAGGTCAACTACCGCTTACGTGACTGGATTTTTAGCCGTCAACACTACTGGGGCGAGCCTATTCCGATTATCCACTGTAAAAAATGCGGAGCTGTGCCTGTTCCCGACAGCCAGTTGCCAGTAAAATTGCCACCGGTAGAACATTACGAACCGACCGATAGTGGCGAAAGCCCGCTTGCAGAAATTGAAGACTGGGTGAGCGTCGACTGTCCAAAATGCGGCGGAGCTGCCAAGCGCGAAACCGACACTATGCCGAACTGGGCGGGGAGCAGTTGGTATTATTTACGTTACTACGATGCTCACAACGACCGTGCATTTGCAGATAAGAAAAAGCTAGAGTATTGGGGTTCGGTAGATTTATATCTTGGCGGCATGGAGCACACCACGCTACATCTTTTGTACAGCCGATTTTGGCACCAATTCTTTTATGATATAGGTCTAGTGCCGACTCCAGAGCCGTATTTAGCTCGCCGCGGACAAGGCATAATTTTGGCCGAAGACGGCTCAAAGATGAGTAAAAGTAAAGGTAATATTGTAAATCCGAACGAAATCCTTGATGCAGGTTACGGAGCTGATGCCTTGCGCTTAGCAATTACGTTTTTGGCACCATACGATCAGACTACGCCGTGGAGTTCTGAGACAGTTGGGGGTACTCACCGTTTTGTAGCTCGAGTCTGGTCGCTTGTTCAAGAGTACCTAGAGAGAGTCCAAACTCCAATCTCCAAAGTCCAAAGTCAAGATAACGCTGCTTCGCAGCAAATTCTAAGGGAGACTCATAAAACCATCAAGAAGGTGAGCGAAGATTTGCACGAAATGAACTTTAATACTGCCATCGCAGCGTTGATGGAATACACTAATGCGCTATATAAAATAAAGTCCGATGACGATTTTGATGCGCGTGAGTGGCGGTCGTCTTTAGCTACGCTTCTACAGCTTCTTGCGCCATTTGCACCACACATTGCAGAAGAACTGTGGCACGATCTGGGTTACAAAAGCACTATTCATACAAGTGACTGGCCTGTACACGATGACCAATACCTGATTGCAGATATGATGAACATAGTCGTGCAAGTTAACGGCAAAGTCCGCGCTAATATTAGTGTTGCACCTGATGCAGATAAAGAGACTATTTTACAGGCTGCAAAAACCGAAGAAAAAGTAGCTAGTTATCTAAAAGATCAGCATCTAAAAAAATCAATCTACGTATCAAATAAACTAGTTAACTTTGTAGTCTAGCCAACCTGGTCTTGATCGAATAATTCAACGCTATGTCTATGTTCAGCGGCTGGAACAACTTTGACATGGCCAGCAACAGGGTAATCACCAATGACTCGATGGCTTAAGGGGTCTTTTTCGGTAGGGAATAAATCTACAACCTCACCGTTAGCAACTGCGGTTTCATGAGCTAGTTTATATAGGTCGGGTTGGAGTGCTAGCCTTTGTTCTTCAAACTCATCGATTGATGAGGTGTCGAGAGTGCTGCGTCGAAAAAAGTTCATTGTTGTACTATAACATTAATATATTAAAAAGTCAATGCCTAACTACTTGAGTTTATTGTAGTTTTAGGCTACTATACATCATAACATTCATCAATTAGGTAAGCAGGAGCTCTGTACTCGTATGGGTAAACCAAAGAAGCGAACAAGTCATCGTGCGACCGGTACACGGCGCAGCCATCTGGTAGTTAAGTTAGCGCGCGCAGTAAACGCCAAGTCGCCAGTCAAGGCATATACAACCAAAAAAGAAACCGGCAAAAAAGCTTAAGTACGCTTCGCCGGTAGGTTATACTGGAGCTAGGAATTAGTTTAACAATATGAGCGCAAATCGACATCTCGGCCGAATCATTGCTTTGCAAACGCTATACGAACAGGAGTTTCGACAAGAGTGTAATGATAAGAATGTAAAACTCTCAAGCATTCTTAAGCGTAACATTAGTCGCTACAAGGCAATGGTAGATGACCGGACGTTTATTGAAAGATTGGTAAATGGAGTCAATCAAAGACAGCAGTCTCTTGATGACATAATTCAACCAATTGCTCCAGAGTGGCCGCTTGATCAGATTGCGAGAATGGATCGGTTGGTACTAAGGATGGGCGCGTATGAGCTGCTACACGAAGCAGAAGTGCCACCAAAGGTAGTCATCAACGAAGCAGTCGAACTCGCTAAAGCATTTGGTGGAGAAAATTCAAGCAAATTTATAAATGGTGTGCTGGGGACGGTTTTAAAACAAAACAGTCCGCAATCAGAACCAGAGAAACCAGCAAAGCCTAAGGAAGAGAAGTAAGATAAATGGTGAAACGACCAAAGCCAATAAGAGGGTTTAAGAAGTTTGTATCTCAGCGGCGTCCAGCTATCAACGAAGTTGTGCGGGAGCCAACTGCAGGCGGAGTTATATTTCGTCACAACCCAAAGTCTAAGCAGGTAGAGATCCTGCTGATTCAAGATGCCAAGAACCGCTGGACTATACCGAAAGGTCACATCGAAGAAGGTGAGTCAGCAAAACAGACTGCAGAGCGTGAGATTCGGGAAGAAACCGGCCTTCAACAGGTTAGAGTACTCAACTGGTTAGGTAAGATAAATTTCCGTTACCGACGTACTAATAGTCTTGTATTAATGACAACCGAAATATTTTTAGTGAAGGCTCTCAGTGACACTGATAAACTCAAACCCGAAGAATGGATGAATGGTATTCAGTGGTTTTCGGCGCCCGAAGCACTTGATAGGATAGAATATGATGATATTGGTAAGCTAATTTTGTTGGCACTTAAAAAAATTCGTAATTCACATTCATGAAAGGAGCAAGCAGGTAGATAGGAACGAGTAAATGGGCAATATGCCGTACAGTTTACTGGCTTTTATCTGTCAGCATAAGTAACAAACTATGGACACCACACCGTATAAAAAATTTGCAAAAGAAAAACTCGAAATTGAGTTTAACGATCTAGATCTACTCATAACCGCTTTTACGCATCGTTCATATTTAAACGAGCATCGTAAATCAGTTCGAGAGCACAATGAGCGACTTGAGTTTTTGGGTGATGCTGTACTTGAACTGGTAGTTACAGAATACTTGTACGAAAACTTCACCGATCCGGAAGGCACACTTACTAATTGGCGTAGTGCCCTGGTGCGAACTGAAAGCATTGGCGCAGCTGCCGAGAGGTACGAGTTTGAGCCACTACTGCGTTTAAGCCGCGGCGAAAAGCGTGGAACAGATCGTGCTCGCGCACAGATTTTAGCCAACAGTTATGAAGCAGTTGTCGGTGCTATCTACCTAGATCAGGGCTATGAAGCTGCTAAGAAATTTATTACGGAGAGTTTGCTCGTGACGTTTAAAGAAATCCTTGAAACAGGTTCTTGGATGGATCCAAAATCGCAGTTGCAAGAACTTGTCCAGAGCACTGAAGGGCATACACCTCAGTACAAGGTTCTTAGTGAAGAAGGTCCAGACCACGATAAAGTGTTTACCGTTGGAGTGTATGTCGATGGTGCTATGAAGGGTCAGGGCGAAGGACCAAGCAAGCAGGCTGGTCAGGTTTCTGCTGCCGAGTCTGCACTCAAAAAATACCAATAAAGAACATATTAGGCTCAGAAAGCCTACCACGCCAAAAATATAAGTCTTCTGTGCATAGTCTTGCATGGTAGTTTCAAAAAAGAATGAAGGATTGGTTGATTAATTGATTGACAACAGAGGTCATTCCCTGTAAAATGCACAGGTTAGTAATTATTCATTTAACAAGAAAGAGAGATAGGGATGTTAGTCATTCGTATGCAGCGTACTGGCCGTAAAGGTCACGCTCAATTCCGCGTCGTAGTTCAAGACTCGCGCCGGACCCCTACCAGCGGTAAACTAGTTGCCAGTCTGGGGTATTATAATCCACACAGCAAGGAAGCGGTTGTTGATAAAGACAAAGCTTCTTACTATTTACAGAACGGTGCTCAACCGTCGGAGCGTGTCGCCCGACTTCTAAAAAGTGAAGGCGTTAAGCTGCCAAAATGGGTTGAACTGACTGACTCAAAGAAGCGCTCTATTAAAAATACAGATAAACTTCGGAAGAATCGTCCCGCAGAAGAAAAAACAGAAGAATCTACTGAAGAAACACCCAAAGAAGAGGTCGCCGAAGCAGCTGATGAGGCGCCGGATAAGAATACAGAAGATGCCACTGAAGTGGCAGATGATAAGCCAAGCCAAGAAGCAGAGTCTGACAAATAATTGAACCTTAATTTGGTATAATAAAACTGCAAAGACAGTAATGGGAGGAGTATCAGTCATGGCTAAAGATATTGATCAGCAATTCATCGAATATATCGTCAAATCACTGGTTGGCAAACCGGATGCGGTAACAGTTGAACGCACTATAGATGAAAGAGGTGTGTTACTAGAACTTACTGTTGACCCGGACGACTTAGGACGTGTTATTGGTAAGCGTGGGGCAACTGCTCAGAGTTTACGTACGTTACTACGTGCACTAGGTACTAAAAACGATGCCCGATATAATTTAAAAATTATCGATAACGGTGATCAAGCTGAAGCACCAGAAGCCCAGAGTGAGGATACGGAAACTGTAGCGGACGATAATGATGAAGATTCAGTGGCCAGCAAGACACGAAAAGAACTGGAAGAGTTTGACGACCTAGACGTGTAACACAGATATCCACAGTATATCCATAAAAAGTATTGTATTAGAACAGAGGTTGCGGTATATTTAAGTAGTTATCGACGGCCGCAACCTCCGGCAATTAAAAACAAAAACATTGTAAGGGCTCATTGCGAGCCACTCGTGATTATGTCGCGGGTGGGAGCCTTATGTGACAAAGCGAACCCCTAAAGGGGTTCTTTTTGTATCATCACCCAACAGTCCCACGACTTTCACATTTACGACGGCCGTCGTAAATGTGAAAGTCAGGATGTTTTAAGTGACACGGCTTCAAAAATCTGTACGTATTTTTCAAGTTTGTACTCCTTGATTTCAGCCTTTAGGTAATCACGATGATCGTATTCAGTAGCCCAAACGCTTTGCTGTATTTTCTTGAAGGACAGTTCCTTTAATAGATCTCTCAGATGTTGACGCTTGTATCGCTCGTCTTCGGGTACATCAAACACCACCAGCAGAAACGCCCCCGCCTCAAGGCGTTTAGGCTTGTATAGTTTTACACGATGCCGACCTTTGTCGGTCAGTCTTGGAACTCCGTTATCGTCTAGGATAAGCAAGCCAGACTTAATAGCACGGTAATAGGCCGTTTGCAATGTGTTTGCAGAAATTTTTTCTACTCGTTCTAGCTCTGCAAAAAACTTAGAAGGCTGGAAACTGAGCAACAAGTTTGCCTTGGTATAGGGAACAAGGGATTTGAGTATATATTGTGTTGTGGGTGTTAAACGAGACATACTTTCAATTTTACGACGGCCGTCGAAAATATGAAAGTCGTGTGATATTTGGTATAATGATTTGGATGAAAGTGCAAATTGTATCATTGTTTCCAGAGATGTTTGAAGGTGTGCTAAACGCTAGCATGCTCTGGAAGGCGCAAGATAAGGGCGCGGTTGAGTTTGCGTATGTAAACCTACGCGACTTTGGTTTAGGCTCGCGAAAGCAGGTTGATGACACGCCGTATGGCGGCGGTGACGGCATGCTATTGATGGTTGAGCCGCTCGTATCAGCGATTGAGCAGGCTAAAAAGAACGATCCAAGCGCTACAGTGATTATGCCGACGCCTCGCGGTAAGACGTATAAGCAGTCTGACGCCAAGCGATTGGCCGCTAAAGCTAAGGGAATGATTTTAGTTTGTCCTCGTTATGAAGGTTATGATGAGCGCGTCACAAGTTGGATTGATAAACAATTTTGCATCGGCAACTATGTTTTAACAGGCGGAGAATTGCCGGCAATGGTGGTCATAGATAGCGTGGTGCGGCTTTTGCCTGGAGTGCTCGGTGGCGAAACGTCTGCTGAAATTGAGAGTTTCCAGCAGGATGACAAATCAGTAGAATTCCCGCAATATACACGACCGGAGGAATTCCGAGGATTACACGTGCCGGACGTACTGCTGAGCGGTCATCACGCCGAGATTAATAAATGGCGTAATCAGCAGGATAGCCAGGACAATAGAGTGCAATAAAACTATGGAACAGAGTGATAATCCAAAAGATTTATTCGATGAGACGCGTTACGCACGCGAAGTTTTTAGTAGCGTGGAGGATATAATTAGTCTCCCTGATGATATTGAGCCAAATGTGCCCGATTTGAAGGAGTTAGTAGCTGGCGAAGGGGAGTATATAGTAGCTTCTCTTGCTTCATATGGGCTCGAACAAGCTTGGGTGGAGAAACTGGACAGGCTCGTCCATGACTCTGATCGGCTACATGTAATATTTGAAAATGATGCTTTAGGTGCGCTAAAGACAGGGGTAGATGCCGTGAGAGTTCGTGATGAAAAAGTAGAAGTAAGTGTGGCGGCCAGTACACTGAGAGCGTTTATATCAGACGCTTATCATTCCATTAAGCCAATTGGCGATAATTCAGATTTGTGTTTTGCGCGAGATGCAGGAATAAAGATGCTCTACACATACGCGGTATCTTTAGGGGTAACTAGTTCTCTTGGTATTAACGACCTTCACGCCGAGCTAAAACAGGATTCACATATTCGAAAGTTTTTGACGATAGGTAAAGACGATGAATTTAGTGACACAGATACTGAGCAATATGCAGCCTTCCTTCCTTATAGAGTGGCGTCAAGACTTTCGATCGACAGATTAGAAAGTATGTGCGCTAAGTTCTTCGATGCGGATTCAGACGCGGCTGGTGAGGTCGTACAGGAGTATGCAGAAAATAGGCAGCGAGCACTACGAATGTTAAAGTCTGCGAGCTATGCTGGGTTCAGCCTGGTCGATTTGGCAAGCGCATATCCTCTGTCAAATGATGCAACGAGACAATTTGTACAAGACATGCCCGGTGCTTTAAGGCAGGTAAATCGTATAGGTTGATACGTGACTGCAGTTGTAGTTTGGGGTGCCTTGGTGGCATAGAAACCATGGTAAATAGGCAGTTATTGCGGTAAATCAATAGAATTTATGAGCCGTTTAGCCCTAATAAATTGCTTAATCAATAAGCGTAAGTATTATGTAGACGCTAACGATGATAAACATGCTAACCCAAACCAGTAATATTGGCTTAGAACGTCGTTTATAACTCTGCCGTATGCCGTAAGCGCAGATAGCCGTCCATATAATTAGAACCAGTAATGTAAAAAGTATTTGCATAAGCTTTATTGTACCAGTTTTTACTAAGCTAACTATTATTTATAAACTGTGCGTATTACATTAAAAGCGGAGGATATGTGAACAAACCGGCTGCATATTGAGTGTTCTTTACGTAGAATTTACCATAGAAAGGGGTTTTGGTATGTCAAAGAACAACCAAGTAGATCCAGTAGAGCGAGCTTTTAGGGTGATAAAAAGAAAAGATTTTTTACCCGATGATATAAAACACAAAGCAGATTTAGATAGTCCGCTCCCAATCGGTTATGGTCAAACCAATAGTCAACCATCGACGGTACGCCGGATGTTGGAGTGGCTGGAGGTTCAAAAAAACGAAAAAATTCTTGATGTCGGCTCCGGTTCAGGTTGGACCAGTGCTTTACTGGCCAATCTGGTCGGTAAAGAGGGGAGGGTTTACGCTGTAGAAAAAGTGCCTCAGCTTAAAAAATTTGGTGAGGATAATTGCTCACGGGAGGGGATTGATAATGTTGCCTTTTTTGAGGCAGGCGAGGTGTATGGTCTGCCAAGGCACGCACCGTATGATCGGATTTTGGTAAGTGCAGCGGCTGGTTCGCTGCCTGATGAGTTGTTGCAGCAGTTGAAAGTTGGCGGCCGCGCGGTTATACCAGTCGAAGGTTCTGTTCATGTGATTGACAAGTTATCGTCAGATAAATTTCGTGACATGCAGCACCCGGGTTATCTTTTCGTACCCTTAATTAAGCACCAATGACCTGACCGTCTGTGGTGTTTCGATCATCGGTATAATTATCTAAATTATTGCCGTCAGGCAGACTAGTGTTGTTTGGTTTTTCGTAGTATCCCATAAATACTGCCTTTTCTAGGACGTTTCCTTCAAGCGCGTTGTCTAGTTGCTGTCTAGTGGCACCTTTTTCAAGTTTGGTTGGCGATTTAAGGGCGAACAATGTTACATAATATCTATGTTTACCGTCAGGTGGACAAGGACCATCGTAATTTTGGTTACCGAAATCGTTTTTGCCCTGAAGGCCGGTTTTAGGAATAGAATTTTCAAGTATCTGCAGTGTGGCTGGTGACATATCATACAGCATCCAGTGAGTGAACAGTCCTGCAGGTGCGTCCGGGTCATCAATAATCAATGCCAAACCGGCAGCATCTTTTGGTATATCGGAAAACGTAAGAGGAGGATTCACATTATCTCCATCACAGGTGTAAGAGCTTGGAATTATTTCTTCGTGTCGAAAGGCCGAACTAGTTATTGTCATCTTATATACCTCCCATTCTAATACCCAAATTCTAGCTAAACTAGAAAGCTGTCACTATGATAATTTTATCGCTATCGACATGAAAAGACTAAAATGCCGCCTACTCAACGGGTTTTTTCATTACTATGGTTTAATAGGTGTATGCCAAAAAGTCACACAAAAACTCACGAGCACGTACATGAAGTCAGGGAACTCATCCATGCGGGTCAGATTTCTAATCTGCGTACGTACTTAAAACGCCTTCACACGCAGACGGTTGTTGAGATAATCGATGAGCTCAGCGATGCCCAATCCACGCTGGTATTTCGCTTGCTCCCAAGAACCCTTGCTTCAAAAGTTTTTCGTCGCTTAGAGTTTCATCAGGAAGAACAGCTTCTAAAGGGCTTAAGTAAGGAAGAGACAGCCAAGCTGCTGCACTCCTTAAAACCCGATGAGCGCGTCAATCTGATTGAGGAGATGCCCGCCAAAGTTACTAGACGGATGCTCAATATGTTAGAGCCTGAAGATAGAGCAGAAGCCGTTAAATTGCTTGGCTACCCCGAAGATAGTATCGGACGCTTAATGACCCCTGATTTTGTGGCTGTGAAAGATAGTTGGACAGTAGAAAAAGCGCTTGAACACATGCGCGATCGAGCCAAAGAAAGCGAAACCATCAATGTAGTGTATGTGGTCGACAAGACATGGAAACTGTCGGGTTTTATCGAACTTAACCGGTTAATACTAGCTGAATCAGATCAAGGCGTGACAAGTATCATGGATGATAGGGTCATTAGTCTGTCGGCTTATGACGACAGGGAGCACGCTGTTCGGTTAATGAATAGTCACAAACTGTCGGTTATACCGATTGTTGATTCCGGGGATACGTTGATTGGTATTGTGACTTTTGACGACGTTATCGAAGTTGCCCAAGAAGAGACAACTGAGGATTTTCATAAAACATCGGCCATAGCCAATCTTGATGTAAGCTATCAAAAAGCCGGAGTGTGGCGACTGGTACACCGTCGAGCCGGTTGGTTGATTGGGTTGGTGGTTATAAACCTGGCCTCATCCGGAGTCATCGCGGCTTACGAAGAAACACTTGCCGCCGCATTGGCACTGGCCTTCTTTATCCCGTTGCTTATCGACAGCGGCGGAAATGCGGGAGCACAATCAGCTACGCTCATGATACGAGCGATTTCCACCGGAGAGGTTCGTTTATCTCAGTGGTTTAAAACAATTTATAAGGAAATGGCGGTTGGTATAAGTTTGGCTATAGTGCTTGGTATTGCCAGCGCTGGAGTCGGTATGATTCGAGGCGGTCCGGTTATTGGGTTAATTGTCGGTCTATCTATGGCAGTTATTGTTGTTCTAACGAACTTGCTTGGTAGCTTGTTGCCGTTTTTACTCTCTAGATTGAAGATAGACCCAGCGGTTGCTAGCGGGCCGTTAATCACCTCAGTCGCCGATGTGATGGGTCTGGTCATCTACTTTTCTATTGCCACGGCGCTGCTAGGACAACTGGCATAAACAGTGTGCTGTGTTATAGTTTTTAACAATGATTTATAATCGTAAGCAATTAGAGGTATAAAGCTAATGGATGGCGACAAGAATAAGCCAGAAAATCAAGACGATAGTGTAAGCAATCAGTCTGAAAACTTAAACCAACAGGCACAAGAATCAACAGATTCCACAAACGAGCAATCAGTGCAACCTGACCAAACAATTCAGCCACAAAATCCGACCAACCAACCGACTGGACTAGATTCTGACCCGGTAGAGTCTTCAGATACTAGCAAGCCGGCCGAATCAACTTCGGCGGAGCCAGCACAATCAGCTACAGGTGAATTACCAAGCCAAGATAAGCCAGACGTGCAAAATAGTACTCCTTCTCTAGGAACTCCAGAGGTTGCCAAACAGCCGGAACCAATCAACAAGAAAAAGAAAATGTCTCTTAAGGTCGCCATAGCCATAACAATATCATTACTTGCCTTAGGAGCTGCTGGCGTGTTTGGTTGGTATATCCCCAACCGACCAGAAAATGTTTGGGCGGCTGGCATGGAGCGATCAGGTGAAGCTTTCGAAGAAATTGTGTTGTCGAGCGTCGAGCAAGAATCTCTCGACACTCTCAAAAGCATGGATTTTAGTGCCCAGCTTGACGCAGCTTTCGAAGGGGGAATTATTACCGGTTCGATGAGTGCACGCTATACAGATGAGGTTATTGATAGTAGTCTAGCGTTTGATTTGTCAGCTGATGGGGAAAACGCAAGTATGGAGGTTGATTTTTTGACCGAACAACCCGAAGATGCGGTTTTCCCAGATAGCTACTTTAGGATTACAGGGATTGATTCGTTTGGGCTTGATATGTTTATGCCGGGTATCTCAAACTATGACGGACAATGGATAGAGGTGTCGGGCGATTGGCTAGAAACGTCCGCGCCAGATGATATTGTTGATGCTTTTGAACGTGACGACCAAGAAGACGAACTACTGACGGCCGAAGAACTTACCGAAATTACTCAAGCGGCAATTACTCCTATCCGTGACAGACTGTTTACCTCCGATGATGAACGCGCAGTACTGAAGATGGGTGATTTTAAGGGGACAGAGAGTCTTGAGGATAATGTGACAGCCAACCGATATGAAGCGACTGTAGACCTGGATAATGCTGCGGCGTTCTGTTATGAGCTGGCTGATTCGGTCTTATCAACCGATGCCGTACAAAATCAAGAGGACGTTGATAGTCAGCAAATCGAGGAGTGGAAATCATCGGCTCAGGAATCATGCCAGCGCGATACAGAGAGCGAGATAGAGGATGAAATCGAAGTTTGGATAGATACTCGGACTAAATTAGTGCACAAGATTCGTGTAACCGATAACGATAATGAAAACAATTATACAGAGATCGGCCAATCCTACCAGGGAGGAGACAGTGTTCCTATGTTCATGCGGTTTTATGAAGGTGACTCTGGTTTATCGGCTGAATTTGACATTGAGACCAATATAAAGACGCATACTACCCAAGCTACATTGCAGTTTGAACAAGCAGACAATGATATTTATGTCACACTTGATTTTGAAGCCAAACCGCTAGGCTCAGAGTTTGAGATAGAACCACCATCTGATACTGTACCGATTCAACAGTTACTGGATGAACTCAATAGGCCATTACCGGGCTTGGATGAACCAGCCGATCCAATGACCGAGCCGACTTTCGAACTTGAAAACACACCAAACCCACAAACATAAAAGGGTCGGTCGCTTGCAAGCAAAGTTTTTATATTAAAGTGGTGCGATTTCAGCTACTTGTAAAACAGTGTTAAAAACTAAATTCTTCAAAATATAGCTGATTGTCGAGACCAAGCTCCTGTGCCTGGCTTTCATAAGCTTTCAACATACCGGGCGGGCCGCATATATATATCGCATAATCATCTAGCTCGCCAATCTGCTCAGCGATATCTTTCAGAGAAATTATGCCAAATTCATTTTCCGGCAGACAGGTGTAATCAAAGGCTCGATGACCTTGTTCGATTATGTCCAGGATATCTTTGTCAATCGCCTCTTCGTCTGCCCGAGCACAGTGAAACATTTTGACCTCGGGGGCTAGTTTACTGAAGCGAAGGCTGTGCGCCTTACTCAAAAACGGCGTTACACCAATACCACCAGCAATCCATAGCTGTTTACCATGTTTTTTGTCATTAAAAGTGAAGCCGCCGTAAGGTCCTTTCAGGCGAGCTTTAGTACCTGGTTTTAAATCAGCCAGTTTATTAGTGTAGTCTCCAAGTTGTTTGACTAAAAATCGCATCTTTGAGCTATCATTGCTCGAAGCGACAGAGTAGGGGTGATATTCTTCGGCGTCCATAGCATCAAACGCCACGTAAAAAAACTGCCCTGGTTTAAAGCTAGGGATTCGGTATTTTGGCTCAAGCTCAATATCAATAACGCCACCCGGTAACACGTGAACGTTGGAAACCTTGTATTTATAATAAGGATGGAGGAAGTCGGCCAGCAATGAATAGTGAATGAAGGTTAGCGTAGCGGTAAGTGACAGTATGAACATATACCACCACATAAACTGATTGTTTGCCAGCACTGACTCAGGACCGGATGAAAAGGCGTGTACCGCGCCAATAACAAATAGCACTCCAAGCCACCTGTGAACCGCGATAAATGTTTCGTGTCGAACTTTGAAAAAAATTGACCATAATCCAATAAGAATAAGACCGTAGAGCGAAACCCGACCCAGCGCAACCGCTAAGTCGCTAAAACCAAGAAAATGTTGAAGAAGATTACCGGCACCGTTATCTGCTATGTGCAGTATGGTGTAGCCAAGAGGGTGGAACAACAGGAGTGCCAAAGCAGCGGTACCGAAAAATCTATGTGCCACATAAACTTTATCAAGCCCTCTAAACCATGTATCTAGGAACTTAAAACGCCCGCTTAGTATTAGTGACCAAGCAAACATTGCCATACCGGCAAAAGCTGCCGTTCGTTTTACAATATGACCGATAATTTCAATAAGATCTTTATCGGCAAAGTCGAACCCAATCATCCAGGCGAGCGAGGGGATGAGTATGATAAATAAGCTGATCGCTAGTCCGGGGCTGAACCGTATTTTTTTGTCTACATCCATAAATTAATCATAAACAGTATAGCGTAATTCGCGCGCATAAAACAATTAACTCGCCGAAAAGCATTTTATGATACACTAAGCTTAATCAGGTTAAATCAAAACATATGAAGCCATATTATAATCAGTCCACTAATGAGGCCTTGCATTCACTTGAATCTAGCGAAGCGGGTTTGTTAGCCTGAAGTAAGGTAACAGCGAACCGAGCAGTATGGGCCAAACGCTTTGACCTTAAAGGGCGAGCCCCTTTGGAAGAAGATTATCGAGCCATTTCGTAGTATTTTTATGGCCATACTGTTCTTGGCAGCCGGTATCAGCTTCTTCATGGGTGAAAGCCTGGACGCTATAATAATTCTAGTCATAATCTCAATTAGCGCAGCTATATATTATATCCAACGGTTTTCTACAGAGAGAGTCCTTAAAACACTCAAAAAATATGATGCCGCTAAGGTCGAAGTCTGGCGTGATAATAAAACGGCAGAAATACCGGTCGAAGAACTGGTACCAGGTGATATCATCAGATTGTATGAAGGTCAGAAAGTTCCGGCTGACGCTCGTATCATTAATGCTAGCAATGTGCGTGCGGACGAGTCATTACTGACCGGCGAATCGGCTCCCGTTACCAAACAAGATGCTGCATTATCCGGTGAACAAGAAACGTATTCCCAGAAAAACATGCTCTTTTCGGGTTCGTTTATTGTCGACGGCGAAATTACAGCACTAGTAACTGCAACCGGCAACGATACAGAGTTTGGCAAAATTGCTGTATTGGCTCAAAACCGCGAAACCAGCTCGCCGGTACAGCAAAAAATAGACAAACTAATTGAATATATTGTCGGTGTTGTTGCTGTGTTGGCGGTATTCTTGATTATTTTAAGTCTTTTCAGAGATACTAGTTTTGCAGAGGCGGTTCACTTTGTACTGGCTTTATCTGTATCGGTTATACCGGAAGGTTTGCCAGTAGCTATATCGGTTGTTTTGGTGTTTGGCATGCGTCGGATGGCTCGCCGCAAGGCTTTGGTTCGGAATATGGCAGCCATTGAGAATATCGGGCTGATCACCACAATTGCCAGTGACAAGACCGGCACGCTCACCAAGAATCTACTGGAGGTAAACACTTTGTGGCACCTGGATCCAAAAGCTGATTTAAGCCAGACCGCCGCTTACTTATTACTAAGTACCAACCGCAAAAACGATGTAGCACACGACCCGCTGGACGAAGCCTTCATCGCCTATGCCAAAAAACATTCGCCAAGCAAAGAATCATACGAACAAGTTTCCAGCCATCCGTTCGATCCGGTTGTAGCAATGAGTGGAAACGTCTGGAAACATAAGGGCAAACACTGCATTTATCTGAAGGGTTCACCTGAGCGTATACTGGAAAAGACAACACTGACTGCAGCTGAAAAAAGCAAGGTGGAGGCGGAGCTTACTGAGCTATCGTCACAAGGGCTCCGGGTTATTGCGCTGGGTCGGGTCAACGATAAACAAGTTAAAGATCTTGATGAGCTCAAAGGCGTACCGATTGAGTTTTTGGCACTCATTGCGGTTGCCGATGAACTACGCCCAGAATCAAAGGGGGCAATCCGCGAAGCTCAACGCGCCGGTATTACGGTACGAATGATTACCGGTGATCACTTTGAGACGGCATACAGCATAGGCCGCCAGCTCGGACTGTGTGATTCACGCGACCAAGTATTTGATAGCCGTCGTATAAAAGACATGAGCGACGAAGAACTGTCGGAAACAGTCAAGAATTCTCGAGTTTTTGCCCGCGTAATTCCGGAGCACAAACATCGCATTCTTGAAGTATTAAAAGAGCATGATATTACCGCCATGACTGGCGACGGTGTTAATGATGTACCGGCCTTGACTAACGCGCATATTGGGTTTGCCATGGGTAGCGGTTCTGAGATAGCCAAAGATGCTGGTGATATCATACTGCTTGACAATAATTTCAAGAGCATTACTGCCGCCTTGAGCGAAGGTCGGAAGATCTTTGACAACATTCGGCGAATGCTTTTCTTATTACTGACGACGAGTGCCGGTGAAGCTTTAACATTTATGGTAGCTTTACTGATTGGTATGCCGGTTCCAGTACTAGCGGTTCAGATTTTGTGGATTAACCTGGTTACCGATACTGCTATGGTTATCCCGTTAGGTTTGGAGCCGGGCGAAAGCGATGTTATGCGCCGTAAACCGCGCAAGCCTAACAAGCCGATTCTTGGTAAGGTCGTGATAAGCCGGATGATTTTTATTGCCGCCGTTATGGCAACCGTAACCCTAAGCTTGTTCCATTACTTCAACCAGTTTATGAGCGAAGATTATGCCCGAACTATCGCTTTCAGTGCGCTTGTAGTGATGCAATGGGCTGATGCGTTTAACGGCCGAAGCTTGTGGCAATCCATATTTATCCGTATCAAGACTATGAACAAAGCTTTCTACGTTGGGTTGACTATTGCGGTAGTTACACAGATGCTGGCTTTGTTCGGGCCGCTTCAGGGGGTATTGTCGCTTGAACCAATTTCAGTTCAGCACTTCTTGATCACGACGGTTATCGCGATGGCTCCGATTATCGCTGCTGGTGAATTACACAAGTTCTTTATTATTAAAAAGATAGACCCAGATTTCCGTTAAAACACAAGCATTGTTGGGTAAGACCTAACCCTGTGGTTAAATAATAGGCGAGTAGCTAAACTATGCAAGAATTTATCCCATTTTTTATTATATTGCTCATTGCCGTAGTCTTCTCTTGGGCGTTTGCTCGAGCGCGCATTCCATGGGTAGTGTCGCTTATTGTTGGTGGAATCATTGCCGGTCCAAATGGCTTCGGTTGGTTCAGCGGTAACGAGACCATAGATTTCCTGGCAACTATCGGGTTGGTATTTTTGATGTTTATGGCGGGGCTGGAGGCAAAACTTTCGGAGCTAAAAGACATAAAAGCCGATATCGCGATAATCGGTCTGTTTATTGGAATATTACCGCCGTTGGTCGGGACAGGAATTATCTTGAGTTTTGGTTATGGTTTAACCCCCGCAATTCTTATGGGCATCGTGTTTATGTCGCCAGCAATTGCCATGTTGTTGCCACAATTTCAAGCCAACAACATATTAACAACCAAACTTGGGCGAACCATTGTTAGTTCAACGGTTATTATTGATGCACTGAGCCTGCTGCTGCTTTCAGTGTTTTTACAATTTGCAACCGGTGGCGGCCCAAGCGTGAGTTCGCTATTGGTTTATCCGTTCGCTATGGTTCTACTAGGAGCTTTTGCCTGGGTGCTGCCGCGGGTACGGTGGCTGGTTGTGCCGCGTCCCGCTAAGGATGCTCCCGATATGTTTGAGCGGGAATTACGCTTTACCATATTAGTCTTAATCGGCTTAGTGGTGTTCTTTGAGTTCATCGGTTTGCACGCTATAATTGCCGGTTTCTTCGGCGGCATGATCTTATCACATGCTATGGATAGCGCAATTATTAAAGCCAAGCTGCACGCCATTAGCTACGGGTTCTTTGTGCCTATATTCTTTGTGTCAGTTGGTGCGAACACCGATTTATCGGTTTTTACAGAAGGCTTGCGTCCGCTGATTATTACATTTGTTGTTGTGGTAGCACTGGTTATTTCAAAGTTTTTCAGCGGCTGGATCGGCGCACGGCTGAGTGGGCTTGATAATCTTTCTAGCATGTTAGTTGGATCGTCAGCAATACCGCAACTTGCAACTGCGTTAGCAGTAGCGTTTCTAGGTTTCGGGGAAGGTATTTTACCGCCAGAATTGCTTTCGGCTGTTATCGGCATGGTTATCGTTACCAGCGTCGTCGCTCCGATATTCGTAAGTATTTTAAGCAGAAGAATCATGAGCCAGGCTCATCCAACTACCCGCAGCAACGCCTTGAGCGAGATGCCATCATCCGATGTTCACGCCTAGTACATACTTTTTAATGCAACCTAAGTTTATGGCAATATAACCGGAAGCATTTTGCATAAATTTTATAAAAGTAGTACATTAACAGTAGAAATTAATAATAATAGAAATTTAGGCATACAATATGGAACTTCATACATTCCTGGTCGCACTACACCTACTTGGTTTCGCGTTTGGTATAGGCGGAGCTACTGCTAGTGACTTGGTGTTTATTCGCTCAACTAAAGACGGGCAGGTATCTAAAGACGAGTACAAGTTAATAAAAACTCTATCTTTTCTGGTCTGGACAAGTGTTGCATTACTGATTGTGTCGGGTGCGGCAGCTATGTTGCTTGAATACAGGGAACTGGGCGAAATACCACGCCTGGGATGGAGTTTTTTCCAGATGAAGCTAATTATATTTAGTGTTTTGGTAGCAAACGGTATCATATTTCATACCAAGGTATTTCCGTACCTGAAAAAGAGCATCGGAAAGTCGTTTCGGTCTGCCTCCCTTCAGTCTAAGTACTGGTTGTTTGCACTAACGGGCGCGGTTTCGATTGTTTCCTGGTACACCGCATTTATTATGGTGGCCTTTAGCCGAGTTTGGAATGAATATTCTTGGGTGGTGCTGATAACCGGTTATCTTATGGTTATGGCATTTGGAGTGGTTGGTGCCTACCTCACGCTTAAACTACATGCTAATAACGGCAAGCTCATAAAAACTTTAAAACAGAGCAATGACAGTCAATTTGTCAGAGTGGTTTTGTTAATTGCTGTTGGATTAATTGGTTTACTTGTTCTACAGCTTTTGCATATTCACCTTGTCCAAAGCACTATCGTTCTTTAGGATATACCTGTTATGTCTGAAACCTTACTAACCCTACATATTGCCGGTGCTTTTATCTCGTTTGGTGTGGTTGCGCACGGTATAGCATCGGCACTTCTACGTAAAGGTGTACTGCAACGCATCAAGCAGTACGTTGTAACAGCTGCGGTGTATATGATTGGAACCGGTGCGGGCTTAATCATGTTACGCCCGTCAACGGCTGCACTGGCAACTTTTTGCATCAGTGGACTGGCGTTCACCTCTATGTTCGCAATTACTTACAAGCTAGCAGCTTGGCGATTGAGCCCACAAACCCTAAAACGTTAAACGCGCCAGTCGAGTGGCGCGTTTAAATTTAGCATGGGTTTTAAGGTAGATAAGAGACTGGTTAAGCAGCGGATCCTTCAAAACCAAAGCCTGCATCTTGCCAGCCTGCTAGGCCGTCGTCGAAATCAGCCACGTTTGTAAAACCAGCTTTCTCGATTGAAGCAGCGGCGGCGGGACTAGCCCCACACGTTGCCGAAGAACAATACACAACAAGCGGCGTATCCTTGTCGATGTTTTGCTTTTCTACCTCGTGGATTAATTCTGGTCCGTTAGGTATGTTTATAGCACCTGGAATATGACGTGCTTCGTAACTTTCTGGCGCAAGTACGTCTATGACAACGGTTTGCTTATTGTTTTGTCGTAGGTCTTTTAGTTCTGCTGCCGTGATTGATCGTGGCATAGATCCCCTTAATTTAGTCGATATTTTTACTATTATTTGGCAAGACCGAGTGCATGGTCAATCTTGTGCCTGTCAAAACCAAGCACGCTCACTTCTTCGCCATTATCTTGCTCAATGATTGTAAACGGCACACCAAGTTGACCGCTTTTCTCATACAATTCTTTGGCGAGTGACTGGTCTTCATCGGCTATCTTCTCATCGTACGTTATATCGTGGTTTTGCAGGTAGCTCTTGAGCATTTTGCAATACCCGCAGGTTGACGTACTATAGATTGTTATTTTAGACATGGTTGCCCTCCTTTATTTACTTTCTTCAACCGCGATTTGTTCGATCTTATGAACTAAATCATCCTGGTTCTTCAAAACATAACATATGCGCTGTCCGAACCGTTGCTTATCAACTAGCCCGACAATCTCAAAATTACGAAAGTGTTGCGATACGGCTGACGGTGATATATCTAGTTCATCTGCTATTTCTGAAACGCACATTTCCTGGCGAGACATGAGCAATTTGAACAACTTATAACGCGTCTTGTCGCCAAGTAGTTGCATGATATAAATTAGCCGCTCTTCCGAGTTGGTTAGTTGTGGATTATGAATGCTAGTTGATTGCATATAAGTATTTTAGCATACACTTAAACATCTGCAATAGGATTTTATGATTTTTTACGGACTGGCATTATACTGTAATGGTGACAAGACAAGCTAAAAATACAAAACTGTCAAATAACTCAAGTAAGTCAAACCGCAAGTTTAACCTGTTTGGAATCGGTGCTTTTATGGGTTTGGCAGATTTGGTTCCGGGAGTTTCCGGCGGTACAATCGCCTTTATTTTTGGTATATACGAAGAGTTAGTGGCGGCCATTAAAAGTGTCACAAGCAAGACAATCACACTTACTTTGAAAGGTAACATCATCGCCGCCTTTCGCAGTGTGCCGTTTAATTTTTTGGTTCCGTTGCTTGGCGGTATCGTGTTGGCTATTTTTACTATGGCCGGTCTTGTCTCGTACTTGATTGATAATCACACGACTTATATTTACGCTGCCTTTTTTGGGCTGATAGTCGGCTCAGTCTATGTTGTAAGCCAGCGGTTACCACGTTGGCGTATGCAGGATAAGCTGGCGTTGGTCGCAGGCGCAGTGTCAGTGTTTTTAATCGTCGGCTTAACTGCCGGTGATTTGCCAGCCACGCCTTTGGTGTTTTTCTTGACTGGTCTCGTGGCATTTTGCGCCATGATACTACCAGGTATTTCCGGATCATTAATCATGTTGATAATTGGTTCTTATACGGCAGTGTTGCAGGCTGTGTCGGATAAGAATATCTCACTACTACTGTTTTTAGTTATCGGCGGGGCAATAGGGTTAGCGCTGTTTTCGCGGTTGTTGTCATGGCTACTACTGTCTCATCACAACGTAGTAGTTGCGCTGCTTATCGGTATGATGATTGGCTCGCTCCGTAAAGTATGGCCCTGGCAAGAAATTGTAGAAGGTGATTTAACGCGTAATGTTTTGCCGTCTATTGACCTAAAGCTACTTTTGGTTTTCATCATAATAGTAGTGGCCGCGATATTAATTGTCCGGCTTGGTCAGCGAGGTATCATTCACGATCATCGTCTCGAAGATATCCGACAATAGACACATGATTAACAGTATATAAATATAAACGCGCCCCTGGTTTTATGATATTCTAATAGAATTATGAAACGGACATTACAAAAACAATTGTCGCGGTTAACACTGCCAGACTACATTTTTTTTGCAGGTGTTTGTGTAGCTATTGTGTCGCTTTTGGCGTTTTATTTTGTAGACTTGCGCAATGTTTTTGGATTACGTGACATACTTTTTGCGGTTAACCCGTTATATTTTTACACTGACTATGTGCCTCTATTTTTTGCTCACTGGGGTAGAAATGGTGGGTTGGCGGAGATCCTCCAATACGGTTTGCTCGGCAGCTCAGCTTTAATTATGATGTATTGCGCCGGCAGTCTTTATGCGCGTCGAATAGCTCAAACCAGTAAGGAAGCTCGCCGCCAAACTACGCAACTGTTTATGTTTACGCTACTGATAGCTGTAGCTTTGCTATTGATGCTCATGCAGGATGCTGCAGGCATTAGGCACACTCTTATGGGTTATGTGCAAGCAATTGCTGATGAGCAAGATCAAGGCGTGTTTGGCACACTATTTGAGATGCTTTACTTCATAGTGCTTGGCGGCATTCCTGTGTACGCCTATATTCGCTATGGTGCACCACTGAAGCAGTTGGCACGCGCCAAGGTATATATCATCATCGCTTATGTATTTTATTTTGCAGCCGGATCTCTGTCGTTCGCAGGTACTGCATTTTCTAAGCTGGTATCTCAAAACGTATACGAGATTGCTGGTGACAAGTTCTATAACTTTGCACTAAGTATTGGCGACCCGGGGCTGCAATCTGCTTGGGCTGCACTTCAGGCAACACATTGGTGGTACCCTATTGCGTTTAACTTGATGGATCATCTTGTAGAGGAGAACCTCGAACTTATTGCTGCCGGAGCATTTTTAGCAGCTGCAACATCTATATATATCTTTGTTAACAATACGAATACTCAGAACTCCGAAGTAAAACCAACACCATAGCGAATAAAGCGTATAATGAGTGTATGCATAAACAAAATACAGCCTATAACGATCTAAAAGCACTATTTATAAATTGCTCGATTAAGCAGGATAAAGCGCAATCGCACACACAGACATTGATGGATAAAGCAGCCAGTGTCATGAGCGAGCAAGGAGTGAAGATTGAGCATCGCTACGCGCTTGATTATGAAATCGCCTTTGGCATGGTCAAAGACGGCAACCAAGAAGGGCAAACTGATGATTGGCCGATGATTCAGCAAAAAATTATGGATGCCGACATTTTGGTGATTGGAACCCCGATATGGCTTGGCGCAAAGTCAAGTGTTGCTACCCAAGTTATTGAGCGGATGTACGCCTATAGCGGCGACATGAACCACAAAAATCAGTATGCTTATTATGGCAAGACAGGCGGGTGTGTTATTACGGGTAATGAAGACGGAGCAAAGCATTGCGCGATGGATATCTTGTATGCTATGGGGCATATTGGTTACACCATACCGCCGCAGGCAGACTGTGCGTGGCTGGGTGAGGCTGGACCAGGTCCGAGTTACGGAGACACCGAGTGGGACGGTAAGGTGCTTAATCCGCCGGCTGGTTTTGATAATCAGTTTACCAATCGAAACACCACTTTCATGGCTTGGAATTTAATGCACATGGCACGCTTGTTAAAAGACAACAATGGTCTGCCAGCAGTAGGTAACACCACGGAGGGATGGCAAGAGGTTACTAATGCTGCAAGTGACAACCCCGAATATCGATAAAAACAAAAAATAACGGATAATGCTAAACGCGCCAGTCGACTGGCGCGTTTAATGCAAGAAGCGTATCCAGTGCTTTAACTACTTAAGCAGGTTTGAATAGCAGCTGTTTCTTCTTGGTTGGGTTGCTGACCTTGTTGTAACTCAGTAAAGCGTTCTTCGCCGACCTCATCACTTACGCAGTCAAGTTGTTCCTGGGTTGGCTGCTGTTGCTGTTGTTGAGGTGGTGGTGTTTGAGAGCCTTGAGTGTCTTGTTGCTGGGCGACTTCTGGTTGTTTAGTTAGGTTAAGGTTCTCTACCCACGTGCCGCTACCAAAAACTGCAACTGCCATTAGGGTCAATACGGCGACACCGATTGTTGACCAGACCATATAATTAAAGTTTTTCAGCCCGCGTGAAAAACCGCTGCTGTCTGTAGATTTATCCTTGCTTGAATTTTGTTCCATAAGCACCACCCTAACACGCTAATGTGTTACCGCAAAACATAACATATTTTTTGTCGGGCTAGATTACTCAACAATAACAGTACCGGTAATGTGTGAGGCTAGATGATTGTGGTAACCCCACGTTCCACTCTCTTCAAAAGTAAAACTATACGTTCCGCCGACTGGAATTTGGCCGGAATCAAATTCCGGTAAGTCAGTGTGGCTGGGGTGCGTATCGGAAGCCACCCACATGGAACGATCAGCGTTATTTGTAAAAATTACCGTTTCGCCGGCACTGATAGATATTTCGCTTGGGCTAAAAGAGCTTCCGTCGTAGGTTACCTGTTGTGCGTCAGAAGCAGTTGAGCTTGGGTCTTGAGAATCGCTGTTGTTTGTTGTTGGGTTCGTATTTGTCTGCTGGTCAGTAGCTTGGGTGGAGGTTTCTGGGTTATTGGCTCCATTGGTAGCACCATTATCCTGGAATACCATAAATATCCCGATGCCGGCCACTAGTACAAAGATCGCTATTATTGCTAAAAACCCCTTATTCATCCTTGAGCCCCCATTATCCATTATGATTACGTTCGTGATTACAATTATACCATTGCGTGTTAGTGGAGAGCGGTGAGTAGTGAGACGTGAGTACCTAGTACCCAGTACCCAGCAACCAGTACACAGCACAACAGTACACAGTACCTAGTACGCAGTATCTAGTACATAGTACACAGTGCTTGGGTTTTTGGTTTAGAGTTCGCTGGGGTCAATCTCAAAAAAGAGTTTTGCATTGTTGTTGGCAAAGTCTGGGACGTAATCTTGAGCATAACTTCCAAGTCTGTCGATTGAGACTGCGTCTTTACCAAAAAATCCTTGCATTAAGTCAATCGATTCACGAGATCTGAGTGTTGCATGGATAAATCTTGCTTCATAGTCTAGCGCAGTATCAAAAGCCGCTTGCAATAATCGTGTACCAACACCTTGCCTGCGTAGATCTGGACGAACATTCACGGTGGCGATACCAAACATACCGGTTATCGTGTTGTGAGTCGCGTTAAGATAAGTATAATCATCAATTTCAAACTCAAGTTGCAGATCATTCGGGCCTGTCTCAATACCTCTAAAAGTCACCCGTTGTGGTGGTTCTGGGCAAAACTCTGGGTTCGACATAAGCTATATAATACAATAAAACATACTATATCGCTACATTTCTACCGTTTAACCCTATCCACTAACCCCTATCCCCTCATTACTCATAACTCACTCCTCACTACTCACCACTCATCACTATCCGCTAACCTCTAAGTACTACACACTAGGTACTGTGTACTATGTACTACGTACTGCTCACTTGTTAATTTATTGCCATATCCACTATACTAGGGGTCATAACAGGAGGGTATTACATGGTAAATTTCGCGCATCACACTGTAGAGCACACCCTAAGTCTAGGTGTATTAACCTGGATTGCAGTAGGTGTCGTCGCCGCATCGGGGCTGATAGCTGCAATTTATGCAATAAAGCAAAGGAGTAATCGATGAAAGTCCGTCTAGATGCTGAAGATAAAAATATAACTAACCAGGCCAAGGCTCAGGTGGATGGACCGAGTATAAAGGGTACAGCAGAGTTTACCGAATACGACGTGGATGGATGGAAGTATGTGCACATAGCGTTAGCGTTAGATGGTGACCCAAGCGTACTCACGCCCGGGCGGCACGCCGTGCATATTCACGAAAAGGGTGACTGCGAGTGCGAAGGGTTCAAGTGTGCCGGTGGTCATTTTGATCCAGGCCCTTCTGGTAATACTGATGCCGATGCCAACCATGGCTATCACGCCGGTGACTTACCAAGTATTACTGTTGACGAGCAAGGCAAGGGCGAGCTAGAAACAATAACTACTCGCGTAACGTTGTCTGATGGACCGGTATCAATCTTGCAGCCAGAAGAAGGCACATCTCTGATGGTGCACGCTAATCCAGATCCACATACGCCAGGTGAAACTGGTTCTGGTCATAGTGGCGGCCCAAGGCTTGCCTGCGGCAAAATTGAACAAGCTTAATTAAAGTATTGCTTTAGTAGCGCAACGAGCAGTCTAGTACGATTAAAAGTAGATTTATAAAATTTAAACGAGCAGATTTTTCCTGCTCGTTTAAATTATTTTTTGGTAGTAGTGTCTTACTCGTTGTTCTCTAGGCGAGTAACAGAAAGCGTGAGCTCAGACTGGTCGCCAGCCTCAATCACCACGTTTACTCGTGTAATTTCATCTTGCCTCAGTGCGCTAATGGTTCTGGTATCATTGCGCGAGCTTGTAGACTGAACTTCCCAACCGTCGCTAAACTCGTCGTCGTAAAAGGCGTAGATGTCATCCACCTCGTCGTCTGACGTGAGCCGTACAGACCAAACCTTGTTTTCCCCGGCGCTGTATGAGCTAGAAGACGTAACTGTAGCTGGGTCATAAAGCGGAACTTCGCTTGGGAAGTCGTCTGCCAATTCAGCACCGCCAACCTGCAGTGACCCGTCGTCTGATTCTATAGAAACATTGTCTCCATCGGTTTCTATTTGCGTGTTGGTAGATTGCTCGAATATTTCTTTACCGACTTTGGCACCGATAAAGCCAAGCAGCATTGTGCCAAGCACACCTAACACCACAAGCACTGCCAGTACAATCAGGATAATTTTTAATGTCTTCTTCTGACCCTGATTTGGTGGTGGAGGCGTTTGTTGTGATTGGTTGTCTTTAGAAGGTGATGTATTTTCAGCCATAATATTTCCTGTTACTTAATGAGATCGAAGTTACCGATGAGCGGTAGTCGTTTCATATCCTTGTTGAGCGCGTTGATGATGCCCATAACAAAGAATACGAGCGATGCGATGCTCACAACCGGCAGAATCAAAAACCAACCGATAAGTGGGATTATGGTACCTATTGTGGTGCCGGCAAACCCAAAAATGAGTAGCATCAGCCCTTGATTTGCGTGAAACTTACCAAACTGGCTGTTTGGATTGGTTACTAGTGGTAAAAAGAACAAAATGCCAAAGTAGGCGAGTGCTGCCATTATTTTTACTTGCTCAAGATCTTCACCGTTTTGTTTTTTGTCGTTGTCTGCAGATGCGTTGTCGTTCGCCATATAGAGTCTCCCCCTCTTAATTTATACGTCTACATCAATAGTAGCACTTCGCAGCACTGGCGTAAACCAAGGTTGGGTTAGGGGGTTTTAACGGCCTCCACCGCCGCCTCCGCCGCCGCCTCCGCCGGCACCGCCGGAAAACCCACTGCCGCTTGATGTCGTAGCGGTAGAACTTACCTGACTCATTGCAGTTGAAAAATGAGCCGCGTTAAAGCTGCTTGTTCCGGCGTACCAAGCTGGTGCGGACTGTTGTTGCTCATAATAATCGCCAATTTGCTTGAACCACTGTTTCTCTTGGTTTAATAAAACTGCGTAGGGCAGTAGTTTCTCATAGAGCTTTACCACTTGGCCGGTGTCCTTGGCGTCAACACTGGTGCGCAAGGCTCCTTCTGGACTCTGAAGGTATCGCAATCTATCAGCCTCTGCCAGCTTGACGTACATTTCTACACCCTTTAGATAGTCAACTACCTTTCGGCCTTTGTTGGTTAACGGCTTGGCGTTTTTACCAAGTATAATACTCATAACAATAAAGGCGATGACACTCAAAGGTAAGGGTATGGTTCGCCATTCCTGGTGTGGTAATAGCACAAATCCGGCTTCTGACATGTTGATAAATACTCCCAGTGCTGACACGAAGGCGATTCCCAGAACAACCAGCGGTAACCACAGATTTTTGGCCTTATATCGGTAGCCGTCGTCTATTTTTTGCTTATCAAGTTTTGTCTTTAGTCTGTGGAGCTTTTTGGTAGTTTTTGGTTTTGCTTTAGATAGATTGTAGCGTGCGCCGGGTTTGAGTATGTCGCCAAAAAAGGCGCTCAAGAACTTTAGTTCATTGTCAGAAAGACCTTTGGTCTTCTTTAGCTCCAGTTCAAATACCGGTTTGCTGCTGAAAAAATGTTGCTTACGCTCGGTTTCAATAATTTTCACAAATTTGCGCACCGCCAGATCCATAATTTGAGCAGTCACGGCGCGAGACATCATTTTGTTATTCTCATAAATTGAAGCTAAGTACAGGGGCGAAATATGTTTTAGCGGTGTATATTCCGGGATAATAGTACCTCTCCCCGGTGCATCAGGTGAACGGCGTCGTACAACTATGCCTAGAAACGTACCGGCGACTGTTAGAAATACCGAGATTGCAGCAATAATCCAACGGACAAGCCCGGCACTACCTTCAGCAAATGCAGAAAAGGCGTCAGGTTCAAACTCCATAACCAGCGACAGTGTTTCGCCAGATTTCATCGGACGAGTAGTCGTAAACGTCACGAGGCTTTCTCCGATCTGACTCTCGCAGTTATAACGAGAACCAGGCCTGCCCTGGTAACAGGTAATTTTGCCAGTGAAGGCGTTTTTTGTAGAGTCATCCAAGTGTACGCGGGCGGTTACGCTCTCAAAGGGTTGTCGCCAGCCAGTACCGTTGACGTTCCAGAAAAGTTCCTGAGTGTTCTCAAGATCGCGGGTGACGTCCCGGAGGGTGTAAGTGAACTCGTACGTTTGCTGGCCAGTTACGTATTCATCGGTGCCGGTTTCAACAATTGCAAACCCGCCTTCTTTGGATTCATCATAAACTGGCTCCGGCTGCCCGTTCCTCGTAAGCGATACAAACTCATAAGAAAGCGGGTGTCCATCATAGGTTATGGGGATTTCACGCACGATACCTTTGTTTTGGTCATGGTCTGGGAACTGAGCAACCAGCGTTTCAACAACCCGCATATGCGAGCGGCCTTCATCGTCTTGGGATAGGTAATAGTCGGCATCAAAAGAATCAAACGTGAAGTTATCAACGGATTGAGCGCTCGAGGTTGCTGGAATAAACAGCAAAAGAATTGGTATAGAACATAAGCCGGCAATCAAACGCTTCATAAGGTTATTGTATCATCAGAAATACAAGCTGGATCGCGGTGGTCGTTAACTGCAGGTTATTATTGTGGCTATGCATTAAAAAGCCGCCCCTTTTTAAGCAGGCGGCTTTTTAAAAGATATTTTTACTGTGTTTTTATTGTACTGGGGTTACTAGACCTCTCACTACGTTGTCTCCGCCGTCATACACTGGGTATGCAAAGCCGCTCACGCGGTTTCCGGTTAGACGGTTCTTTTCAGATCCTGGGAAGAAGTAGACACCTACGGCTCCATCGTCGCTGGTTAGTTTGTTGCCAGCAATATGATTTTTCTCGCCGGAAACTAGTATTCCATAAGCGCTGAATACAGAACTCACAACCGTAGAGTTGGTTGTGTTACCCTTAACCTTATTTTTGTCGCCGCTTACATAAAAAGCGAACTCGCTGTCTTTTACATCGTTGTTAACCACAGAAGACTTATCTGCAAACAACATGATAGCGGTTGACGCCCAGTTAGATTCGCCATCCCACCAAAATCCTTCAATCTGATTGTTTTTGATGCTGGCGGTTGCACCTTGGTCGACTTGTACGCCGTTTTCTGCCCATCCGCTCGTTTTTGCCCCGGTGCCGGCTATCAAATTCTTCTGCACGGATACATCTGTGTTTGCACCACGAACAACAACAGCGGCACGAAGTGCACCAGTTAACTCGCTGTTACGAACTGCACCTGATGCTCCGTCTTGGTACGTTACACCAACAAATCGGTTGGCATAGTCTTCTTCCACCGTCACGCTAGAATTTCTGACGTCTACTTTAGCGCCGTCAACGTAAATACCGTACTGGGTTGACATTGCACTGTCGGTAGCGCCTTCAACCTGTGCGCGGTTAATCGTGCCGTTTTGGTCAAAGTAAATACCAATTTCACACGTTACAGTAAACGCATTATTGGGTACTTCATTGACGTAATTGGCCGTGCCGGCTGGTGTTGTTTGACAGTGATCACTCGCGCCAGCACTTGAAAACACACCGATCGCGGCTGTTAAAGAAAAGAGTAGCGCTATCGTTAGCAAGGCTAGCTTGCTAATACGCTCTCTTACCACACCTTGATAATAGTTATAGACCATACTAACTCCTCCTGTTTAGGTAATACCCATTATACGCTCATTTGCCTAGAGTGTCGTTAAGAATTGTAATATCTGCCTATCACGGACTCTCTACTGTCAGCGGCTTGAAAGTAGTTTTCGCAAAAGGTTTTTGCCTGCTTGGTGTCGTAAGGTTTACAGGAGAATAAATTAATAAAAACAGTTTGAAGTTTGTCAAGGCAGTGTATGGTAACGTTACTGGTTGTAATGAACTGAACGGCAGAGACTCCTTTTAGGTGTGGGGTGTCGCTATTATCAATCCAAAACATTGGTTCTCCGTATCGTTCCATATCAATTTCTTTACATAATTCGATAAAAAATACGCGTAATGTTTGCTCGGTGAATTTAGACACATCGCACTGGTACAAATCAAGAATTAGCTCGGTACCGTACTTGTTCTCACTATTGGGCATATATGTATGCTATCACGTCGAAAGTTGAATGGATTATATGTAAAAGCGTTTAGGTGAAAAAACGGCTAAGTAAGAAAATCATAATTAACCCTCCGAGCAAGCGTCTAAACAAATTTACACCTAAAGTTAGCTCTAGTCCTGACCAGATAAGTCCGGCTAACAACGTTGCCCAACCGAGACCTTGATGCAGGGAATGTGATGCAGGTACTAAGAGGCGTGCAAGTGCCAAAGTAGCCCATATTATAAGTATCGCGTTTGGACGTTGGCCTATAACAACATTTCCGTGACTATCTTTTATTATCTTAGTGGCGTATTGCTTGATGTGTTTTAGCATGTTCTAGAACATAGATCTCATGTCATCGCTCGCCGTTGGGAAGGCCATAATCGGCTTTTTTATATCATCAGTGGTTAGGCCAAGCTCAATCGCGAGACTGAATATGTTTATTAGGTCTTCGGTATGGTTCCCGATAAGGTGAGCACCGATGATTTTACCTGATTTCTTCTCGACGAGCACCTTACTTTTTGAATGGATTTGATTTAGTCTTTTTGCGTCGAACCAGCCTGATGTATCTTTATTAATAACATCGTACTCCAACTGGGACTGTGTAGCACTTGCCTCGTTATGGCCAACACTCGCCACAACTGGTGTCGTGAACAGAACGCTTGGGGTAGACAGGTAATTTGGTTGCTCGAGGTTGCCACCCAGAATGTTCTTGGCCACAATTGATCCTTGAACACCGGCGACGGGTGACAATGGCGGGCCGGCTGCAGCGGCATCACCGGCAGCATATACGTTGGGATTGGACACACTTTGCAAATGCTCATTAACTATAACCCCGCGTCTAAGATCAAACTCGACGTTTGTCGCTTCAAGGTTCAGCTCAGCAATAGCAGGGGGGCGACCGGCGCCGTGCATTACCAAATCAGCTTCAAACGACTGACCACTCTTTGTTTTTATCAAGAACGTGTCCGCAGTTTTTTCTATGCTAGTCACCAGTTGGTTTAGTTCTGTCTTAATACCAATTTCTTCGGATGCACTTAAGAGTTCTTTTACCATGTCGTCATCAAACATGGCAACCGGTTTGTCGTCACCGTGTAATATCGTCACTTCGGCTCCAAAACGTGATGCTATGTGCGCAAACTCAAACGATATATAACCGCCACCAACGAAGATGATTCGTTTTGGCAACTCATCAAGCTCCAAGAAATCGTCGCTTGTAATCATGTGCTTAAATCCATCAATAGGTAATTTTGCAGGTTTGGCACCAACAGCAATGTGAACTTTATCGGCAGTTAGTGTTGAGCCGTTGACTTCAAGTGTTAAGTTGTCAGTAAAGCGTGGGCTGCCGGTAAATACGTCAATCCCGGCTTCTTTTATGGAGTTCTCTGTACTAGAGGGGATGTCATCGGTAAAGCTACGCTTGAAGGTAATCAAGCTAGACCAATTCATTGCAGGTTGTGATGCGACGATATCAAGGTCAGCAAGGCGTCGATTAATATCAGCAATTTCTGCTGTGCCAGCTAAAACTTTTTTTGGAATACAACCTCTAACAGAGCATGTTCCACCAAAAAGACCGTCGTTGATGAGGGCTACCTTTTTGCCGGCTTCTTTGGCGCGCATCGCAACCTGATAGCCAGCTCCTCCGGTTCCGAGTACGATTAAATCGTAAGTGTTGTTTGTACCCATATTGTTCCCCCTTAAATTGGCACCGGAATGCCCGGCTTATTTTAAATCAAATGTAATTGTATTGCGTCCAGTATAAAGCAACGGTTAATTTCTGCAGATTAAACACGTGCCATTTATTGATTAAGCAACTACTTAATAATAGCAAACCAATTATTTTGGACAAAAAACCGCAATGCTAAGAGTTACATTTTTATTGCATCGACACGTATAATGGTAGGAGTAAGAAAATAACTCAGGGGGTATGATGGGACTAACAAAGCAGCAGTTAATTGGTCTTTTTGCGGGACTCATTATTGTAGTCGGCGGTGTGTTTGCATATATGTACTTCACCGGCGATGATGTAACCAATCAACAAAACCAAGAAGAACAAGCCACAACAGATAATAATGACAGACAAACACCCGAGCCTGGCTTTAATCCGGTCGATACAGAAGAGGTCGCCTACATTGCAACGATTTCCGGTTCTGATGAGGACGGCGAGATTTCTGGCACTATCGAGTCTGACGGGCAGGGAAGTATAGTCTATAAGTTTACCGATAACGGTACTAGTTCAGAAATGTACGTCACGCCAGACGGTACCTACGCCTGCCAAGATGGCAGTGATTGCGTAAAGTTCAGCAACAATAATGAAGATTCAGCCAATAGTGCCAGCCCGTTTAACCCGGATAGGTTCAACTTTAACGAAGAAGACTACAACGACTTCCGCGATATTGCTACTTACGAAGGTAGCTCACCTTGCAGCTCCGGAACATGCGATGTTTGGTCATACGTTGATGAAGATACAAATACCGATACCACAACTTACATTGATAACAGTAGTAACCGGATTGTCCGCATCGAGAGCGATGAGGCTAACAGTAGCTTTGTGATCGAATATGATTACGATGTATCTGTGACTATTACACCACCAGAAAATGCCCAAGATTTGTCCAATGTAAACGGTCTTTAGTCCGCACCATTAGCTCCTGCACGTCATACAGAACCCATATAAAAAAGGTAGTCATATGAAAATATGCACGTATCTAAAATCACAATCCACGCCCCTGTTAGAGGACAGTCCTCTGGGTTCCCGACAGATAACTGACCTGCACTAACTTCTTCCCGTTTATCTCGCAGTCTACACTCCGTTCAATGGCAGGCAAAGTGGTGCAGTAATGATACTGTATATTTTATATATCTCAACTAGACAACATCCTGCTGCCAGTACATTTATCGTAATCAAGCTTCGTGGTAATCGAATGACTTATACTGATCTATTTTTATTTCAACGGCATCGACAAGTCTGTTGTGCTCACTGATTAACTGGTTATAGTAGTCTACTTGAGCGTTATAACTGTCAAGAGCATAAAGATAGTTGTTGTACGTTTGACTCTTTCTAGGATTATTTACGGTGTCGCAAGAATACCTGTAGGATGGGCTGTAATAACTATCGTAGTAGTAGGAATTATACGAGTAATCATAGCTATATCCGCAGTCTAGAGTGGTTGACGGTGTAGCGAGATATGTATTATAGGCACTTGCCTGATTGGCATCGAGGCGCATAAGTTTATCATATTGCTGATTAAGCGTAGCGGTGCTGCTTTCAAGACCATCGAACCGGTTTATAATTTCTTGCTCAAGGTTGCGAATTATTACAATGCGACGATACTCTTGCCCTTCATTAACGTCAACTATCATATTTGGCATCGAGATTGTTCCGGATGGGGTGTATTCGTAGTCTGAAGGATCATCTGATATATCTAGATCATTAATAGAGCTTATTGAAACAGCAGGCGTGCCGTTAGACTCATTTACACTGCTAGGTATTTCTCCCGGGGCAAAACCTGGGGCCGTCATCTCCATGTACGCATAGCTAGTTCCAAAATCCGTATATCCGTCTGGGCTTTTGATGCCTAGCGCCATGTGCTGTGCATCAGGAAACAGCATTATCCCAGTGCCATAGCCAAGCTCTTGTAGAAGAGCACTACCAAGATATGTTTTGCCTGTACAAATACCAGAGTTATTGTATATAGTCTCGTATGGGTACTGTGCTAACTCTCTATCTGTTATGAAAGCATCGCTTAGGACCACTTCAGCCTTTTGTTCATCGTAAGGTATGTTTTGAATGAAGCAAGTAGTGAGCTCGACCAACTGATCATCATTTAGTCCGTATTGATACCCTAAGTCTCTTATATCATCAGCCAGTTCAGCGATAAAAGTGTCGTTAGGGTGGCTTTCAGCCAGTCGATTGAAATGTGCGTTATCAAGACTGGATGATTTTGTTGAATTGTAATGATAATACCTGTAGACGCTATCGTAGGTAGCTACATCTAACGTGATTTCATTATCTGCATAATTGCACTCAAGTGTAGTAATATTTTCTCCAAGATTCATTGGTGGATACGCATTAAAAACATAATTGGCGTGGCCAGTAGTGAACCCTGCAAACATCAGCACTAAAAACAAGACACCACTACCATACACTAGCCTTCTGCCTTGAAAGATAGCAGCGATATTGCTGACGCCGATTGTTTTTTGGTTATTTAACTCAAAATCTTGAGTTTCATGAAGACGCTTCACCTTATATATTATATAATCTCTACGTTCAGTTTACAAATGTTTGCTTCACTCTCTGGCTTTTTATGAGATAAAACAGCCAAGCCACAGAAACTGCTAGTCCAGGTATAGACTCTGCGATACCTGGCGTAAAGTCACTTAACATGCCTAATCTAGAAAATACAATTATTCCCGCAACTATTTCAAAGAGCAACAGTAAAACCAAGAAACTTACAATAAATATTCCAAAAGCCCGAGCAGATTTCTTTTTTCTAAAAAACCAAAACCAATAAACAAAAAATAATTGCGCTATGATTATACCCCCAAGTGAAACCATTGCAACATATACAGCAATCGAAGGGAGGACATCTGTATTGCTGTCTAAAACCAACCCCATATTGGTTATGGAATAGTAGGCGTTAATGAAAGGGCTTACAATTACCATAAGCCCAAAGAGTGCAAGCCAACCAGATATTGTCTTGGTATTGTTTATCTTTTTATGGTTGTTCGATTTCGAAGTTTCTTTAGTAGTTTCTCGTCCGAGATAAGCATCAAGAATTTCATTATCGTCTAGACCGATTACCCCGTTTTGATACGCACTAATCATTTCTGAATCAAAATCATCATCACCTTTTAATGATTCGGCATCTCTTAAGAAGCCCCGTGCATCTTCAAATTTTTCTTTTGCTAAAAAAATCATTGCCTGGAGCTGATATAGTAGGTAACGATCAGACCCTATCTCATTGTTCTCCTGATATTTATCAGCGAGCTGATCAAGCCTCGACTGCATTTTTAATATTTCTGTTTTTGACAACTTGTCTTGCTGATAGGCAGCGTCAAGTGCTTCAATATATTTTTTAGTTTTGTGGAAATCTTCAAAACGTCGCTTCATAAAAATCTCTTTGTATTTTGATTATATACGAAAACAAGCCATAAACTAATGCTGGAATACATGATTTGCCATAGAGTCACGTTTAATCTTGCATTTCGATTCGATGCGAAAAAAATATTTTATTTTATGTTATCTTCAGAGTCCTTTAAACTACCCCTTCTGAACGCATGCTCACTCAATCCATTACTGTAATCTGAGATAGTGTTAGAGGACAGTCCTCTGGGTTCCTCTGGGTTCTCTGGATTCTCAAGTAAGCGACTTTGAGCAAGCTGGATGGCTTGAGTCTCGACTGCGACGTCAGCTAGCTTGTGAGCAAGGTAAGGCAAGCCTATGGAGTGACTTACTCTCTACTGCTTTTGGCCGCATTGATTGGCTTGAAGTTATTACGAGCAATAAGAGCTAGCTCGAGCGTCCTGAGCAAGACGTAAAACTGCTCAATACAGGAAATGTGCTAGAGCTATGCACGGGAGATTGGGAAGAGCTACAATTTGCTACTTCTGTTGAACGGGGAGCTTATGCTGGTAATTGGTGCTGTTCGCTTGAACTTCTTGAAATGGTCTGTAATAGTTCTGTCTTCCAGGTTGCTGAATATCCATCGATCAGCAAAGTGATAGGTGAAGTAATTGATATAATTCACTGCATCCTGATTGTATTGAAAAGTTTCCATCACCATATCTTCATTTACAAGCAGCAGGCATCTATACGGACTTATTGGAATTTGAAATATCGCATCAATATAGCCTACTCCTTGGAAGAACGCCGGTCGTTTAGCGCGCTGCTGCGCTGTTAGGTAGTGAGTCACAGGGTTATCGGAGGTTACGAATACTCCTGCGTCGTGCGTTTTACTAACGAGCACCGCCTTCTTCAGCGTGAAAAGTATTTCGTATAACGTTCTGCTCATATCTAGTGCTGCACCCATGAAATACTGATCCATCGGGTCAAACTTAATCTCTGCTTTGCCGTCTAAGAACGCTTTTCTAGAATTCTCAACCTTTTCGTAGTCGTATTTTTCACCGAATGCTTTCTTTGCATCCTTGTGGTACGACTTTTTGTGCGATGCGACAGCTTGCATATGCATTTTTGTTGATTGTCCATATGAGGTCGCCCACATTTTCCGCTCTTGAAGATTGCGCGTATGCTGAAAAGCTATGTACGCGAGTAGATTGCCTTTCTGTTTTTCAGGCAAGTCAATAAAACCATCAGTCATATCATCAAGTAGGCGCATCATGTTTACACCTTCGGCATCTACATCGGCGAGCGCATCTTCTAGCGCTGAATCTTTTTGTCCGGTTTCTACGACGGTGTATGTATAAAAGTCTCTCTGTCCGGCAATATTATGGATATTCGTAATATATGGCTTCTTGCCAATCTCATAAGCAACAATTTGGTCCGGATTATTTTTGGTTGCAAACCGTTTTAGATAACCTTGTGGTACATAATGGTGTATCGCCCCTAATTTATCTTTGCTTGGTTGTCGTTGATCCTCTTTGTTCATATATTTTTATCCTCTGGCTTGATTAAGTCAATCTCAGTACATTTAAGCAAGCTTACGACATGCATGAGCGCAATCAGTGCATTCAGTTTAGAATACTGCATCGGAGATACACCGTGTGTCGAAGCATTGCGAGAGTATTTTTTAGGAATTTTATCACCGTTTTTTGGCCAATACTCTCCATAGCTAGCAGATATCGCGCCAACCACTAGAGCTATACCAACTGACTCCTCCTTCCAGTCTATGGGGTTCTTCTGGCTCGTGATACTTATACGCGATTGCTCATCAAATATTCTGTACAAAAGTGAATCGAGTAGATTAGTGCTCAGCGCCTGACTTGCTTCCCAATGACCACACTCGAATGCCGTGGCAGATTTTTTTGCAAAAACTACGTACTCCGACAAAACGTATGAATCTATCGAATCAAGCACCGTGAAGCCATGCCTCACGATTGACTTATGATTATCACTCAAAATTTTCCTACGATTGCCAGGAGATTCAGATAAAAATATCTTTTCTAGTATATCCCTGGGTGGCGTCCATGCTAAAGGGATACCTTCAGCGATAAGGCTATCTAAATTATCTGGCAAGGACAGATATTCACCATCTCTCCAGTTATCAGGATAACTAGTCGCGATAAGTTCAAGGGACGTCTTTACTAATTTTGATACTTGTCCAATGTGTTGCTGTGTCATTTCTGATAACAGCTTTTGGATCTGCTCGGACTGGGTTCTTGGAAATATTTTTGAGTAGTCAATTTCAGGGATATGAGCGGTCACTCTAAGCGAGTTTTTTAATGTATCGCTGAAATTATTTTCACGCAAAGTGTTGGCAATACTTTTTTGTAGTTTCTCTAAATCATTCTTAGCTTCGTTGTGCTCCCAGCTCATCTAATCTTATTGTATCAGGTAGGCGAGGTCTCAATTTGCATAGATCTTTTAACATAAAGACTCAGCTTAAGCGCTAGACAGCTTTTTTCTTTAGTGAAATTCGACATATAAATTTAATAAGAGTATTTTTAGCTCTTACAGCTCAAGCTAGATGGTGTTAGAAATATTAGACAAAACAGAAACAGCTTCAAAAGTAAACTCTTAGTTATTGTGGTTGGTTTCCTTCTTTATGCCTTCTCAGTGTACGCATAGAACCTGCCCAGGTAAGGTCGTATTCACCCATAAGGCAATTGTTTAAGGGTTATTTTGGTGGCCTTAAGGGGAATCTCCACCTTGCCAAGCCAGAACCTATGCCGTGGTGATGTTGGTGCATAAAAAATAACATCCCAAAGGAGGGAATCATGCACACAACATCATTACTTACAAAACAAGAGTTAAAGAGCATACCAGAGCTCTACAAGTCAGAAGACCTGAAGGTCGATGACATGATCGTTCATGCCAAGTTCTTCACACCCTGGAGTAACTGGACATGGTACGTCATGGAATTTGACGGAGAAGATCGTTGCTACGGCTATGCCAAAGGGAACCCAGAGGACTGTCCTCTAACAGGGAGCAAAATGTTGAATTGTTGGTTTATACGAATAGCTGGTCTAGCATTCCCCCAGCTAGTTTTTGACAGCGCTCTAGGTGTGCGTTGCCAAGTTGTCGTTTGTGACCTTCTGGTTCAGATAACGCCATAGTCTCTTCAAGACTTGCACGGAACTCATCGAGGTGTTGCAGGTCTAACTTGAAGTGTCATTCTTCATGGTGCAGTACAAAATTTTGCGTTGTACAGGCAACGTTCCATTCCCGCTGACTATCCGCTTGTGCGCCTGCCTCTAGGTCATCGGGTGTGATGAACAAATACTCACTTGTGATATCCATACAACTATTGTAATCCAATTACTGCAAAAGATGTAAATATACTTTTCTTTCTAGAGGTCCGTCCTCTAACAGGGGAGTAGAATGTGAAATTATTGATTTATGCTGTTTTGGAGCGTGGTCTAGGCGTATATTCCAAACACACTCTAGGCGACTTTCAATAGCTCAAACAGGTAATACATTTCGATCAGGCTGGCCGCACTATTGATTTTAGTAAAGCGTAGAAGAATGCCAGATGTTTGCAAAAAGTACGCAAACGCACCAATCCACGCTACAAATAGCACGTAACCCATCGGGCCGTTATCGACGGCTACTTTTGTCTTATCTTTCTTTGCCACGATTTATCCTCCTATGCATCTCTAATATCTAGGAACTCTATAAATTCTACAATCGTAATCGCCTCTAATCCTATCTTCATAATGGTCGTAGGGATGGTTTGAGCTTCTGAAATCATTCCACGCAACGCTTGGCATCTCGCAATAGTGATAGTAGGTACTGCCTAGCTTTATGACCATGTACTCTTGCGCCTTGTCATACCATGCGCCTTTTACGGTTGAATCGGATTTATTGAGTGATTCAAAATTACTAGCAGAAATATTTACTTTGTCATCACGATATTTGATTTTGACATAATCAGAGCCTGATGAGAAAAAGAGTAAATATAAAATTACTCCACCGATTAATATTGCAAGTCCAATATGTATCCACGAATAGTCCTCTTTGTGTGTGGTCATTTTGTTAAAGTCGCCTTTACTCGTTTAGATACCAATAAATACGGTACCCATATAAGCGCATAAAAAATGCTGCGTCCTACATCCTTTGAATAATCGCTTATGTATTCAGTTGATAACCCAGCACCAGTTAATACGTTGTAAACAATTGCATAGTCGGCTATTGCATAGATAGCACCGAATGATAATGCAGCAATAGCTACTGTTTTCGCTGCTTTTTTTCGACTGAATATCAGAATTGCTGAACCTATAAGCAAACCTATATATACAATTACTGCAACGTTTTCAAAAGCTGTTAGCGTTGAAAATGTATCGCCAAGCCCAGGTTGATATTCGTTGAGTGCACTTATGTCGGACCCAGATCAGGCCAAGGCCTTCTTGAAATGAAGCTGAAAAGGGACCAAAGCTGTCAAGATAAAGTATGTAATGTAAAAAATGCTAGCCAGCCGTCTAGTCCTACTAGTTTTTTTCGTTTTTTTGCCTTGGTTAGTTCTTTTTCCGACTTAGTACTTGCCTGCGGTTCTTTGGGTGTATCGTTAATTTGATTTATGAGTTGTTCTGCTCGCTTGTATGATTCACCTTTCATTTTTATTGCTTGCTTGATGAAAGCAAGTGCATCATTGTCTTTATTTTGGAAGTAATAAAGTATTGCCTGTAGCTCATATAGCTTGTATCGCGCAGTTCCTAATTTCTCATAATATTGAAAGCGCTCGGCCAATTTGTCTAACTTATTCTGAGAGTAATTATATAGTTCTTGTGGTGCATCACCGCTAGCAATGTCTTTTATGTTCGCCTCAATAACTTTAATCTCGTTAGTATATTCTTCACGAAGTTTTGAGTGCGGTAACTCCATTACTCTATATCTCTCCATGTTCGTTTGGCCTTTTCTGGCTCTAAATCAATTACGTCAGCATCTTCTTCGGCTTTTTCGGAACTCTCAGCAAGTAGAGCACCAATGATTCGTGCACCATAGGTCAAGAATACTGCAAGTATCAGAGTCCAGAATATTTCCCAATGTCCGTTAAGTGCTGATGCTAACATGCCAATAGGCACAACGCCTACACCACCCAAGAAAAGACCAATAATAACGGCTATCCATCCCCATAAGGCAAGCGTAACCGCAAGTCCAAATATCCAGGCGTTTAAACCGTAGACGTATGATGAGATAAAGATAATAATGCCTGCAACGCCTCGTGCTTTTGGAGCTATAGCGATCAACAAGGTGATTATGTTAATTGTAAGTAATATTCCTGTTAGCCAGTTAACGAATGGTTGAATTGTGAATGCTACTCTTGCGCCCAATGTAAATAGTAGAACCGTAGCTACAATAATACCTATGAATATTACGATGCCAAGGAGCGAGCCTCCGATAGATTTCAGTGTTTCCATAATTCAGTCGCTTTACTTTACCTATAGACTAAACTAAAAAGTAAATTTTTTCTAGAACTCGAGTTGAGTTTACTATTCACTTCCGAAATAACGCGTAAATAGATACAACCAGAGCGACTACTTATTTATCGGTTCGTTTTCAAACTGGGCTCCTAGAGGTTCGTACTCTGACAGGGAGTAGAATGTGAAATTATTGATTCATGCTGTTTTGGAGTGTGGTCTAGGCGAATATTCCAAGTACAGTCTAGGCGACGTTCAACAGCTCAAGGTAGTACATAATAGTCCTTCGACAGGCTCAGGGCATTTTCCAGTCTCCGGCTGAAAGCCATGAGCCTGTCGAATGGCTGAGCACGTACCCCATAGATGGAGCTGTTTATCCGCAGATTTATGTATAATCTATGATAAACTTGTCAAAAGGAAAAGTTTATGACAGAGATACCTACAGGTTCGCTATTACCTGGATTCAGCTCGGTAGATATTATAGATTATTCTGCGAGACGTCAGTTTGGCCTACCAGTTTCAGAAAATCTTCATAGAACATGGCATTCGGTTATGTCCGTAGTGACATATCTTGACGCCATCGAAGATGGAGACTACGGACAACAAGGTGAGTTGAACGTCGAGGATATAGTAGGCTTCATAAGTGGCGAGGCAGAAGAAGCTCCTCAATTACCTAACATTCATGCAAGTATCGCTCTTGAAGGTCTAGTCAAAAACTTTAAGCTTGTTGGGCTTGAAGATAGTCATCGCCAGGAATTCGTCGATAATTCAATTAGTCTTGCGTTGTTACATGCAGGCAATCCTGTTGACTCTTCCGTTAAGTCTCTAACTCGCCATAGACTGGCGCAAGGTAGATTGTTTGGAAAGCTGTTTTCTGACGTTGTCCCAGATGTGTGCCGTACGGATAGATTTGAAGAATTTGAAGAATGGGTTCAGGTCGTTGGCGCAGTATCAGAAGTAGTTGACAGCATCTGGGATCTTTCAGAAGACCATCGCACAGGTAAAACTGCAGTGCAGCCAATATTGAAAAATCGAGCACTGCTGGCATGGCACGCGACACCTGAATCCATGGTTGCTGCTAAGAACATGAGCCCAATGCTTGCAGGTAAGTTGGCGGTAAAAGCTGTACTTTTTGGGGTTAATCGTTCAGGGCGGTTCAACGCTCATCGTACAAAATAACTAAAACAGGTAGTACATAATAGTCCTTCGACACAGCTCAGGACATTCTCTAGTTTCCGGCTGAAAGCCATGAGCCTGTCGAATGGCTGGATAGACGGGACGGTGACCAAACTTTTTCTATTGATGACTTCGACCCTGAAACGGAAATTGAACAGATTAAAAAACTCTTGAAGAATGAGCAGGATGATAATACTTGATGCTGTTATATCCATCATAAATAGCAAGATTTACTCATTTAAAACTGTATAACAAAAGTTCATTTGAGGGTAACTAATCGTTTGCAATAGCAGTAAACTCATGTAACATATGAATATGCGTTCATATGATGATGACGACAACGTGCTTAATTTATTTAAGCTTTTAGCCGATAAAAATAGGTATAACATAATTCGGCACTTGAATATGCAAGAGGACTGCGTGTGCACGATGGCCGAATCGCTCGACATGGATCAGTCATTATTGTCGCACCATCTCAAAAAATTGAGTACTGAGGGCTTGGTGCAAACCAGGAAGGTCGGATCATGGGTGCATTACTCGCTAAATGTTGAGACATTTAAGCGGTTCGAGGAACAATTCAAGCGTGAGCTGAGTATTGAAAACTACAGCCCGTCACTTTGTGTCGACCATGAAGCATGCAAAAAATTAACGGAGGTAAAATAATATGTCAAACGTAATAATATACGATCCACCTATGTGTTGTTCGTCTGGTGTTTGTGGCCCAAATCCCGACGAGAGTCTAATGGATGTCGAAACCATGCTGGCAGAGCTTAAAAAGTCTTCTTTTGAGGTTAATCGCTACTTAATAAATCAAAGCCCAGAAAAATTCAAAGAAGATCCAAGGATCATTAAACTCATACAAGAAAAGCAACTAAAAGTTTTACCAATTACAGTCGTAGACGGTGAGATTATAAAAACAGGCAGTTATCCCACGATAGATGAAGTGCATGCCGCAAAGAAAGGTTAGTTTATATGGCAACTAAGTTCTATTTTTTCTCAGGTAAAGGCGGCGTCGGCAAGACGACTACATCATCTGCTACCGCCCTACATTTAGCTGGGCAGGGTAAGAAAACTCTCATCGTCACAACAGACCCCGCGTCAAACTTGGCTGATGTATTTGATCAGAAGATTGGGCATGATATTACCCCAATACAAAGCGTTGATAATCTCTTTGCTATGGAGCTTGATCCAGATATCGCAACCAGTGAGTACAAAGAGAAAACTTTAGGCCCACTCCGGGACATATTGCCAGCAGAAAGCCTGACGGTTATCGAGGAGCAACTCAATTCTCCGTGTACGGCAGAAATGGCGTCGTTTGATAAATTTACGGATTTTCTGCAAGAAGGAACATTTGATGAAGTTATATTTGATACCGCACCTACCGGCCACACGCTACGACTACTAGAACTGCCGGTTGAATGGAGCGGCGTAATTGAAACCGCTTCAAAAGAAGGCAGTAGCGGACAGACATGCATAGGTCCAGCAGCAGCCCTTGCTGAATCAAAAGAAAAATTCGATAGAGCCATAGAAGCGATGCGGGATAAAAACACGACAAGCTTTACGTTTGTGCTTCGGCCAGAATCAACCTCAATACAAGAAACCAAACGATCCATAAAAGAACTGCAGCGTCTTGGCATCGAGTCAATTGACCTTATAGTCAACGGAGTCTTTCCTGCTGAAGCCGTAGATAACCCTCTTGCTATGAAGCGACAGCAAAAGCAAAAAGAGTTTCTTCGTATAATCATAAAGACATTCAAGACTGATCCAAAAATATTGTACTTACGTTCAAGCGAGATTGGTGGATTAACGAAATTAAAAGAAATTGGTGAAGATCTGCACCTTAGAACGCAGCGTTTGTCTGACTATGCTTTTTCATCAGGTAAAGCAAAAACTCTAAAGACCATATCTTCATATCCAAAAACTGACTCGAGCATAGTTAAACTACTTACCCCAGATCCAGACTATCAAACACGGACTATTTTCTTTGCGGGTAAAGGAGGGGTAGGAAAAACAAGCGTGTCATCGGCAACTGGTCTGTGGCTAGCCGAAAAAGGCTATAAAACGCTCGTTCTCACCACTGACCCAGCCTCTCACCTTAAGGAGGTCTTCGGTCAGGAGATTCATCATCACCCCACTCCGCATAAAGATGTACCCAACCTCGACCTAGCACACATCGATGCCGAAAAAGCTACTGAAGAATACAAGGAAAAAATTCTTTCTCAGGCTCGAAAAAAATATGACGCCGAAAGATTGAGTGCTATAGAAGAAGAACTGGATTCACCCTGCACTGAAGAAATGGCTACATTCGAAAAGTTCATGGACTACATGAGCCAAAGCGAATACGACATTATCGTATTCGACACCGCACCGACCGGTCACACACTGCGGTTGTTGAACCTACCAATTGCTTGGGATAAACAGCTCGAGATAAAAACGCTAAATCAAGAACAAGTGACAGAAGTAGACAAAGCAACTAAAGAACGTTACGACAAAGTCATCGATAGGCTACGAGATCCACGCAAAACAACATTTAGTTTTGTGATGTATCCCGAAACAACGCCAATCATCGAAGCACATCGAGCAGTACAAGAGCTTGAATCTGCAGGAATCACTACCACGCTCGTTGTTGCGAATTTAGTGATTAATGATTCGTACGCAACAAACAATTTCTGGAAAGAGCGTCGTAGTATGCAACAAAAGCACCTTGATGATATGAAAAAGAAATTCAGTGGAACGATTGCCACCCTCGATATGATGCCTGATGATTTAAACGGTATAAACAATCTAAGAGAAGCGGGATATTTACTATATGGAAAAGAATAATTCGACACAGAAGGTATTGTTTGTCAGCCGCGATGATGCGGTAAGCGTAAAAGTCGCGCAAGCGATATTCAATACACTCGTTCAAAAATATGCACTAGAGTGGACTGCCGATGCAGCTGTATTGAATTTAGAATCTGTAGACCAGAACCATCCAATATCTGAGCCCTTGCAGGCGAAGGGATATAAGACGGAGGGTATACATACTAGAACTCTAAACCCGAGCGATTCTGAAAGATACCGTATTGTCATAACGCTTGGTCAGACGAGTACACCATCAACATACGTCGATGCCGACATCGAAGTATGGGATCGGCCAAATAAATCCAGCGGTAGCAATGTAGACGCCGAAGAAATAGTACGACAAATTGAGGCAAAGGTAGTGAAGCTGGTCAACAAACTACATGAATACATGGACCCTCGCCTAGCTAGTCAGCTACAGGGCTTTGTATCTACTGTTTTTGATTATGTGCCAGAAGTCGTCGAGTTCAAGAAAGCGAAGGACGATTTACATGCTCATCCTGAGTCGCTCGCACTTTGGCAGAAAAAACAAGAGATTCAGGAGACAATGAAAACATTGCAAGATAGCGGGCTCCCAGTCGATGACCAGCAACAACAATTGTTGAGCGAAACGATGGCGAAAATGCGCGATGATGCAAATATAATGCGCTATTTACGTGCTGAAACATTTGTAAAACGTGCTACAGGATACATCGGATATATATTAGAGCAAAAAATCGGTGTTGATTTTGCACCAAGGAAGGAATGTTAACTATGTCTAAAACGAAAGCAGTAAAAACCCCCAAGCAAGCAGCCCGTGAACTAGCTGATATCATCAACGAAACCAAGGAGATGAAGTTATATAAAAAAGCTATGGAAGAATTACAGGCTGACAAAAAAGCCCAAGAACTCATTCGTCAGTTTCAGGAAACTCGCGAAACGGTTATTACGCTACAGCGTAGTGGCATAGATGCCGGAGAGTCCATGGATAAGCTCAATTCTCTTCAGGGTGAAATCGGGAAAGTTACAGCAATACAAGACTTGACCAAACACCAGGCCAACATACAGAAAATGACGCAGGATCTAGCAATAGAAATTAGCCAGAAAATAAACTTTGAATTTAGTGTCCCTCAATCTGGTGGCGGAGGCTGTTGCTAACAGTCGCTCGTCACGTCTCTTAATATAAGGCGTGATAACCAGGGTAAAACACTTATATCATTCTGGGAGAGAAAGGATTCGAACTTTGCCCAGAAGAGTTATTTTGAACTTATGAAGTAAATATTGTTTAGTTGTTAAAATAACCAAACCGAAACAACAAATGAAAATCTCAGAAATGCAATTTGGCTGACCTTATGGGTCTAGAACATCTACTTATTAGCTTCAGAATCTGCTACTTTATCAAGAGTGTAGACATCTACCTTTTCTACAACCTTTTTAACTTGAGTAAAAAACTGTTTAAACTCCGGGCTCTGGCGCCACTCGTCTACTACCTCTAGGCTTTGCCAATCACGGTACGACAGAAAATGGCTTAAATTGGTTTTATCCCGTAACAATCTAGCCCTGCCAGCACTAGGTGACTCTGATTGATTGGCAAAATCTTGCCATAGTTTTATAAAGGAGTCTTCCTCTCCTGGCTTAATGTGCCAGCTGCCACACATAAATATATTAAATTCATTCACTATTAATCTCTCCATCTGAAAGTTACTGATTACATTATAACATCTGGCTGGGATGGAGGGATTCGCTTTCGTCGATTAATCTCCGAAAGTCCCGGGGAGCAAAGACATTTCGCACCCGTTCGAATCCCGCGCAACCAAACAAAAAAGGTTTGTCAGCAAGCTAAAGCTTACAAACAAACCTTTTGGCTGGGGATGCAGGTCAGAAACATTTAAATATGTACATTTTATATTGTCTAACGGCCGTCGATAGGTCTGCCAACTTGCTTAATGCACAACAACTGAGTGCTCCAGAAGCAATTAATAAATTTCGGAAATACCAAAGTCCCAATATAGATTATCGACAAACACCAATATCTTTAACTTTTAGACTTCAATGGTTTGTTTTATAGCTATTCTGTTGTTTGTCCATCAAATTCTTCTTCACTGGCTTCAGCTGGTTCTAATTTGTCGAATTCAATGCCGTCTTTGTGGTGCGGTGGTGAGTATATGGTGTACAATTTTAGCTTTTCAGTGTCAGAAGTATTAATGACATTATGTCTAGCTCCAGCAGGTACTATTACTGCGCTACCGTCCCGTACTGTGTGTTCATTATCGTCAATCACTACTTTACCTTGGCCTGTTTCTATTCTAAAGAATTGATCATTATTTTGATGTGTTTCTAAACCAATTTCTTGGTTTGGATTCAAACACATCAGTACAAGTTGGGAATATTTGCTCGTATAGAGTACTTTTCTATACTTATCATTTTCTCTAGTTAATTCCTCTATGTTTTGTGAATAGCCTTTCATCAATGTCTCCTCTGTTACAATGCTTGGCTAGGGCGGAGGGATTCGAACCCCCGATCACGGGACCAGAACCCGTTGCCTTACCACTTGGCCACGCCCTACTGCTAAGAAAAGTATACCAATTTTGAGTGTATGATTCGACTCACCTCCGGCGAGCCCGATCACGGGGTCCCTTCGACAAGCTCAGGATAAACACCACCCGTTGCCTGGACTTTATCCGCCTATGGCGGAACTTGGCTAATCCCCAATGAGGTGAGCTTTAGCTCATAGTACTCAGTACCTAGTACCTAGTACACAGTACACAGTAGACAGTACCTAGTACTTGGGATGCTGCGTTTTCTGACGAGGTTATTTTAACAGATTAACGGTGCAGGGGCTAGGCGCGTAATGTCAGGTAAATAGGTTGAGATCCTGGATGTCGTCCGGCAAGAAGCCTTTTTGGTGCTGGAAGTTGGCTTCCCATTTGTAATCTTTGCCGTAACCTAGATCTTTCATGAGTTTGGTCGGGGCGTTGCGCACATGTAGTGGAACTGGTAGGTCGGGGTGGTCGCGGGCGGCGCTGGCAGCTGCGGTCATAGCGTTGGCTACGGTACGGGACTTGTCACATTTGGCTAACACCAGCGCGCAGTGAAACAGGTTGTACTGACACTCTGGCATACCGATGCGTTCTACTGCCTGGAAGGTTGATACAGCTAGGTTTAGCACCGGCGAGGCTGCGATACCGACATCTTCTGAGGCAAAAATTACCATCCGACGGGCAACAAACTTGGGGTCTTCACCAGCTTGTAGCATGCGCGCCAAGTAATATAAGGCGGCATTGGCGTCTGACCCGCGCATGGATTTAATAAATGCGCTGATGACGTTGTAGTGGGTTTCGCCAGCTTTGTCATAGCCGGGTACACGGCGTTGAGCGGCCGTTTCCACGACTTGTTTAGTTACTGGTTTTTTGCCGGCCAGCTGCAGAGCCAACTCTAGATTACCGAGCGCAACGCGGGCGTCGCCACCAGATAGCTCGGCAATCAGATCAAGACTCTTGGCGGGGACTTGCTTGGCAGTAAGTTTCTCTGATTTTATGGCAGCTTTAAGCACCTGCATTATGTCGGTTTTGCTTAAGGGTTCTAGCACCAGCACACGACTACGCGATAGCAGCGGATTTATAACTTCAAAGCTGGGGTTTTCGGTGGTTGCTCCTATCAAGACGACAGTTCCAGCCTCAACATGAGGCAAAAAGGCATCTTGCTGGGCTTTGTTGAACCGGTGAATTTCATCTATGAATAAGATAGTGGTCATGCCCAGACGCTGATTAGCTTTGGCGTGCTCGATAACCTTGGTTACATCGGCTTTGCCGGCAGTGACGGCACTTAGTTCAACAAACTCGGACTCTGTCTCACTAGCAATAATTCGTGCCAGAGTGGTTTTGCCGCTGCCTGGTGGACCCCATAAAATCAGGCTGGTGGGGCTTTGTTTTTGTATGATTTCGCGCAGTATCTGACCTTTGGCTAGCAAGTGCTCTTGACCAATGACATCAGCCAGTTTTTTTGGCCGCATTCGTTCGGCGAGAGGTGTACCATACATAACAGTAGTATAACCTGCTTGCACAGTTGATGTCAGGTGGTATACTTCTTGCGATTAATAGAAAAATAAAAACAGGAATAGACTAGATGAAAAACATACATAAAAATCAAACCGGGTTTTCGCCGGTACATATTGTTGCCATTGTGGTACTGGTTGGAGTGATTGGCTTTGTGATAGGTAACGTGGTTAACACGCAGCGCAAAAACCAGGCCAGCCAACAAGCAGCAGAGCAAGCCCAGCTTGATTCAAAATTTGCCCAAGCTGCTGAGAAAGATTTGGCACTAGCAGAGCAAAGCGAGGAAAAAACAGAATCTGAGAAAACAGAAGATGAAACTACGCAGGACGAACCAAAGAAGACAAGCGGCACAACCGAAACCGTAAAGAAGAAACCAACTGACACAACTACTGATAAGGACAAAAAAGAAAACGAAGACCCAGATTACTATAAATTCAGCCTGACTGGTCTATCAGCAGAAAAATCCGGTAGCAATGTAGTAGTATCGGCTAGCCTGGACAAATCTCGCAGCGGTAAATGTAAACTTTATATGAAGAAAAAATCTGATACGAGTGTTAAAAAGTATTACGAAACGACAATTTCTAGCCAAAGTACCTGCAGCCTTAATGCTCCCCTCGCGGATGTAGAGGGTGAATTGTGGCATTACTATATGGAGTATCACAACGATAAGAAAACAGTAAAAGCCAACACTGACTGGAAAGACCTGAGTATCTAAATAATACTCGACTAAGTCTATACGCTTTTGTTGGCAGAAATATTGTCTTTCAGACCATCGAGCGCGACAACCCAAGTAGGTGCTTCATATGTCGATGCATCAGCTGAGTAATCCGCTTTTTCTTGCCTGTCGAGTGTTGCAAGCTCCTCTGTTTTTACAAATCCAAATAACCATTTTTTGAAACTACCGTATTCGAATACGTCATCTATTGGTAAAGAATCGCGGGTAATTACAACCAGTGAGGGGACTTCGATGTAATCTGTGTTTTGACCGAACCATACAGCAGCTTTGCTCCCTGATGTAACGGCTATTGGGGTGGCTTTTTCGTGTACGTGATATCGCTCAAAGAAATCATGGTACATTCCTGAGCCCTCCTCTAGAAGTTTAAAAGGTATTTCAGGTGTGAACTGAGCGTCTAGGGTAAAAGTCTCTGGCGAAAGCCTATCGATTTGTGTCATGGCAACACAGTAATATCAGTGCAGAATTTATTCAAGCGTAAGTGTAAATCTTTTTTCAAAATGTAGATACTTCGTGGTATTTTATAAGTAGTTTTGGTAACTTAGCGGCGTAAGCGGGGGCTATGAATGAAACACGTATACACTGATTCTAGGGGTGGTCTGCATCCAGTACACCTCATTATTATATGTATTATTATCATGTTATTGGCTGCCTTTGGTTGGTGGTTATGGCAACGTAACGAGCCACAACCTATTGAAGAGTCGGCGGAAGAAACCTCTATACAAGTAGACTCGGATGAGGAGCCAGACGAGGCAGCTCCAGAAGAAGAACCAGCAACACGCATTGCGGTGTCTGAGAGCGGTGGTTTTGAGGTAATGATACCGGAAGCCTGGCTTGATACGACGTGTGATGGAGTCGATTCGCTGTTTGTTGCGCCAAACGATGATTTATTAGGTGTGTGCGCAAGTGAGTTCGGAGGCTTGATATCTATCACTAAGACATCCGGTGATCGGCGTTATGAAGAAACGGCGTTCATGGCACGAACCGATATCAATGACCAAAGTTTCTTGGTAACTGAGCTTGACGGAATGCCAGCAACCCGAGCTGTCTATACACAATCTGAGGAACCGATAGTTGGCCCGCCGATTGGCACGCAGTACGTTAGTGTGGTGGCATTTGACGGTACCGACAGCTACATATTGACCTACACTCAATATCCTGACTGGGGCAATTACCAACTGGAGTTTGAGGAAATTGTCAGCAGTTTTAGTAGAGACTAGAGCTTTATGTCTAATAACCGCCCAAGTAGGAGTGTCGGTTCATTAGTTGCTGCATAAGATTCGATACCACTTGAAGGTACTTGAGTTTCCGTATAATTGGGTTCAATAGGTTTACGTGTCGGTTGAGGTGTAGGTTTAGGTTGTCGCTCGCTCCATAGACGGGCAACAGTTGAATTGTCGGTAATCTGCTTCTCAAGATAGGGTGACAGTGGTTCAGATAGGTTGATAACTTCATCCGGGTACACAGATTCCATAATATCATATTAACATAATATTCAAAACTAGTCAATGCTACGTTTGCACAATAGTGTTATAAATGTTATAATACACTTATGAGTGAAAAAGAGTTATTTGACTTAGTTGAATACTTTAAAAACGTTGACAATCGAGTGCACGAAACGGATCTTAATGAAGGGCAACATTACTGGCTTACTGAGCTTTTAGGTAATAATAAACTTCGTATAAATCCGGACGAGTGTGTCTCTAGAACCCTAACCATTATTCGATCAGTAAAAGTGTTGCAAAACGAAATATTTGACGTAGAGTTTTCTATGATTGAACCAGACCAAGAGGGTTCGATGTCGTTGAACTTTCAAATGAAGGACGGACTCTTCGTACCTAACGAGAACTGTAAAATAACAAATGCTGGATTAAATATTTGTGAAGCCTATTTCATTCCGGTAGAAGAAGCATAAGAAGTAAACGGCGTTTCGCCGTAAGTTAGATGCGCTATACTTAAGTGTATGGGCAAACTAAAAAACGTTTTACTAGTGCTGGGGTTAGTGATATTACTAGCAGGTATTGGCTGGTATTTTTCTAGGGAGTGGCTAATGCAGCAATTTTTTAGTCCGTCAGATTCGGCGACAACAGAAGGCGTGAGTGAAGTTTCAGACAGACAGCAATCAGAGATTGAAGTGATAGCGACGAGCCTAGATGTTCCCTGGGAAGTTTTGCAATTACCTAGCGGCGACTTACTGGTGACTGAGCGTAGCGGGAACCTGGTGAGGATAGGTCAAGGCGAGCAGAGGTATAAAATTGATGGCGTAGCTCACCGTGGTGAGGGCGGTCTTTTAGGTATGGCGCTGCACCCAGAGTTTGAGGGCAACCAGCAAATTTATTTGTACATGACAACCGAGACAGCAGGTGGTTTGACCAACCGAGTTGAACGGTATAAATATAACGAGAACGGATTGAGTGAACGTACTAGTATCCTAGAAGGTATCCCTGGCGCCTCTTATCACGATGGCGGACGGATTGCTTTTGGGCCGGATGGATACCTGTATATAACCACTGGCGATGCTGGCGATACGGCACTTGCGCAAAGTACAAGCTCGCTGGCAGGCAAAATACTACGGGTCGATGAAAACGGCGAGATACCTGATGACAACCCGTTCGGTAATGCCGTGCATAGCTATGGTCACCGTAACCCTCAGGGCATTGCCTGGGATGATCAGGGAAGGATGTGGTCAAGCGAACACGGCCGGTCGGGAAGATTGTCCGGGATGGACGAGCTAAATCTGATTGAGCGTGGAGTTAACTATGGTTGGCCGGTGATTGAGGGCGATGAAACGCGTGAAGGTATGCAAGCTCCTGTGATTCATTCCGGATCGGACGTGACATGGGCTCCGGCCAGCTTGACATATTGGGATGGCTCACTCTTTTTTGGTGGACTACGCGGGGTGACGCTTTATGAAGCGAGGCTTGGCGAGGGTGAATCTGTTGATTTGCAGGCTCATCTGCGGGACGAATACGGCAGGATACGAGCGGTGACTGTCATCTATAACGACCAGCTCTACATCACCACATCCAACACTGACGGTCGGGGTGTTGAACGGTCGGGTGATGATAAGTTGATACGCATAAGCGGCGGCGTGTTTCGTGACTGAACTACTAAGAGGTCTTTATTAGCAGCAGCATAAGAGTTATAATTGCGGCACGTAATGTCAAATAAACAAAATCAAGTTAATCGGCTGCAAGCCAGTGTCGTTGGAATCGGGCGAGTGCATTTTGCGTTTATCGCTATCTTGGCGGCGCAAATCGTGGTTTATGATGCTTGGGGGTTAATAACCCCGCAGATGGTGTTACACCGCTGGATAGCGGTCGCCGGACTTTTTGTGGCGGTAACAGTGGTGTGGTATTTAGCAAAAGTGCTAAAAAAGCGCAGCGTAGCTTTGTATACAAGTCTAACCTTCGCGCTCATTACGGCTGATCTCCTGTTCGTATCGTTTTATGTATATTTTCAGCGCGGCATGGCCAGTCGGGCAGTTGTCTTGTATTTGATACCAATTATTGTGTCAATGCTACTGCTTAGTAGATCGGCAATATTTGCCACCGCTGCATTAGCGGTCGCTGCCTATGTCACAACTGCAGTGGCCTATTTTGTCATGAATTTTAACGAGGGCTACAAGGTAGAGCTATACGGCGAAGTCGGCTTTTATGCGGCTTTGTTTTTAATTGTCGCTTCACTACTATGGGTAATTATTAGGCCAAAAAGATGATTGATATTAGCGACGAAGCGTTTGAAAAGATGGTCACGGATGCTATTGATGATATTCCGGAGCATTACGGGAACTTTATCAAGAATGTTGGCTTTGTGGTTGAGGACGAACCGTCACCTGAGCAACGCGAGCGGCTGCATCTTCATCACGGTGTCACGTTATTTGGGCTATACGAAGGAGTGCCGTTGACACAGCGCAACAATAACTACAGCGGCGTACTGCCAGATAAAATAACGATATTTAAACGACCCATGCAACACCAGGCGTGGACATACGAGGAATTAGAAAAGACCGTAAAAAACACTGTTTGGCACGAGGTGGCGCACTACTTTGGCTTGGATCACGACAGGATTTATCGATTAGAAGGTAAAGACAGAAAACATTAGTCTGTGCCGGTGTTTGTTTAGTCAGAGAAAACGCGCTAAAATGCTTGTGATTACACAAAATAAATAATAAACATGACAAAAAATCACTATATTCGGTTTAGGCCAGGACCAACACTACAGCTTTTCATGGCGATGATTCTGTTTGTGGCCTCGGCTGCGGTGGTGAGTGGCGGTAATTTGCCGTTGTGGGAAGAAGCCGCCTTTTGGACATTCTATAATCTGCCGAATTTTGTCGAGCCCTACTTGCTGGCAATCACCCAACTGGGGAATATTTTTGTATTATTCGGGTTGGCAATTTTTTATGCCGTATATCGGCGCTATGGAATATTATTGAAGCTCCTATTAAGCGGCTGTTTGGCTTATGTGGTGTCGGGTGTAGCAAAAGATTTATTGGGGCGTGGACGGCCGGCTGAATTTTTCAGTGATTTAGTGGTGCGTGACTATATAGTGCGTGGGCCTGGGTTTCCTTCTGGGCATGCGGCGTTAGCAACGGCTATAGCAGTTACTTTATCGACCGTGCTGCCGCGAAAGCACAAATGGTGGGTTATGACGGTGTTAATCGGTGGCGTAAGTATCTCTCGTGTATTTTTAGGCGTTCACTTACCGATGGACGTGGTTGGCGGTATTGCTGTGGGCTGGGCTTGTGGCGAGGTGTTTAAATATGTGGATATTGTTGATAAGACCAAGCATCCAAAACCAGGGATAACCGACAAGTTAAGGAAGAAAAAAGGCAAGGCTAAAAAGAGCTCAAAACGTAAGCAAAAAGGCTTGAAGGCTAAAAAATAAGGGCGTATTATATGGGTGGAAGTGTGAGGCTTCCATTGACCTGCAGGCGACTGCCTGGGGTCTAAAAATTTGAGAGGAGGTGATTCCTCCTCTGACGCGCAGGGAAAATGAAGTACATTTTCTCTGGCTGCTCTCCTCCCAATATGGACATACTTTCAGCGAAGTAAATCCGCATGAAAGATGGATTTGATAATGAGTACGGCCGCCAGTTGCTCGCAAAGAAATCCGCTTATACACCCAAGCGCAAACGCCAAAACTCCGAGTTACGCTCACATACGGAGCCAAAAACCGCAGATGATATGTCGTTAATGAACTCCGGCTGCTCTCCCTCGAACTTAACATGCATTTAGCGAAATAAACTCGCAAAAAGCATAAAAATCGCAATCTAACCCGAGTAATAACTTTGCCTAATTTACTGGCAGGAGTGGCAGAGGCCGCGGATTTCTAGTTGGTGATCGTTGCTCTCAAAGCCTCTGTAGTGCCGAGTCTATCAAGGTTTGCCTCAGGGCTTTGTCTTCTGGCAGTGCCGGTAACGCTACCGCATTTTAGACAAGTTAAGTGATGATGATGGCCACGGAACTTGTCGTTAACTCCCAACTTGGAGTGCCATCCGAGTTGTAGCCGTGATTATGCCAAGACGTTCAAAAACACGAATATTGCGATACACAGTTGCCTGATCTTGTCGAGGTAGAAGCTTGATAAGGTCACGTATAGTCAGTGCATTATGCTTCTGCATGATAAAAAATAATCGCATACGCTGCTTGGTTACGAAGTGACCGTGACTCTCTGAGTCTTTTTGAATGACAAGAATTCCTGATTCATATAGGCGATTTTACGACAAATTGCGAATTATTTGCGGCAAATCACAGGAACGGTCTGAAAACTATGCCAGTACATAAACAAATAAATTATTATTACAAACATATAGATTGGACTATTCATGGCGACATATTGCACATTATATTTTCTCATTAATCGGCGGATTTTCTCATTAATCGGCGGTATATTACTGCTGAAAGTAAAAATCTGCAGATAAGTTAGCGTTTTATGCCACACCATTTGCGGAACTTTGTCGGCTGCGGTGTTCCTAGATTTATTAAAAGAAGGTATACACGAAGGCGAAAAAGGCGATAGCAAATATGGTACGAAGTTGAAGCACGTTTGA